>CAZDFJ010000029.1:0-31199 GCA_964504875.1 uncultured Burkholderiales bacterium
CAGCAGCTGGAGCAGCGCCTTCGGCTGGTTTAGCAGCGTCAGCAGCTGGAGCAGCGCCTTCAGCTGGTTTAGCAGCGTCAGCAGCTGGAGCAGCGCCTTCAGCTGGTTTAGCAGCGTCAGCAGCTGGAGCAGCACCTTCAGCTGGTTTAGCAGCGTCAGCAGCTGGAGCAGCACCTTCAGCTGGAGCAGCAGCAGCTGGAGCTTCAGCTGGTTTTGGTTCTTCTTTTTTACCACATGCAGATAAAGATAAAGCAGCTACTAAAGCAGCAAGCAATACGGAATATTTCATCGAAGTGTTCCTATTACAATATTATGAATTAAAACGAGAATAATATGACCCAATACTTACAACTTTTTGTCATTATGACAACGTCATTTTTACGCTTGTTTGTTTTTACAAAACAAACAACAAAAAAGCTACAACCATTGGCATTTAGCCCTACACGTTGAATGTCATAATAACTGATTTGGATTGAGCTATCAACTAAATGCGTTAAAACTTATACGAATTTCTATCTTTCAGTAACACTATACACATTTATGTTGCGGCGCGCAATATGCGAATAAATCCGTTTTTGTACCATTCATAAAATAATGCCATTAATTCTTTAGAAATTTCTTTATTTATCAATAAGTTACGTTTATCCGCTAGTTCTGTCAAAATCCCAATGTCATCATCAGCACAGATTACCCCCTCCCCATTCATAAAAATCATGTTGTTAAAAAACAACATTTGAGTTGTGAGTGGCAACTTAACGTGAGCACTATATAATTCCATCTTAAATTGCGAAAAAGTGAGTTCTTTTTTAGGCGTATTGAAAAACACATTATGCTTAGGTTCGGTTAAATATTGCCCTACAAAATGCGTGATCATGTTTTCGTTCCACACAATTTGCTGGAGTAATTGGCCATATTTATGAATCAACTCTGTACTAATTTCAGCAGGATGAATCTGCCGGACTAAATTCGGATCTTCATATTGACCCTTTAGAGCAAGCTCATCTAAATTATCTTGTAAATAAGTCAAAAAAGAATCCGCGACCTCACGGGCAGTTGGTGCACGAAAACCAATTGAATATGTCATACCTTGATTTAAAGCTGTCCCATAATGAGCCAAATGCGGCGGCAGATAGAGCATTTGTCCTGTTTGCATATTCCATGATTGTGTTGTATCAAAAGAACGCAAAATTTTTAGCGGCACATTTTCTAATAAAGTTCGATCCTTTTGCTCACTGACTTTCCAGTTTTTTGCCCCCATACCTTGCAATAAAAAAACATCATAATGATCAAAATGAGGACCAACAGTTCCTCCCTCTGGAGAAAAACTAATCATCAAGTCATCTAAACGGGCATAAGGCACAAATGAAAATTGACGCAACAACTTATCTGCTTCACTTGAATATAAATTCACGCCTTGTACAAGGAGTGTCCAACCCTTCATTTTTTCTAAACGGCGTAATTTTCTTTGTTCAAATGGTCCATGCTCTAAAATCCATTGATTTTTTTCAGCATCAAAAATAACAAGCCGCGATTCGACATCATCACGTTGGGCCAATGCCATCAAATCTTGGATTTCAATAATTGGCTTAAATTGAATACCTAAATCAGCGACCGCCCCCTCATCAAAAAAAGCGGGTTGCTTTTGCCAATAATTTTTTAAAAACTCAACCTGTTTTGCTTGAAAAGAAGCCTCATTTGTCATCACTAAAACTCGCTATTCCTTCAGAACATTACTATCCATTTCACAAAATAACCGCTCAAAAACGACTTTAATTTTAACTAAATAGGACAAACTTGTCCACTATTATTGTCATTTAAAAGCGTACCGAGGCACGCTTTTATTTTAATCTGTTATTTATTATGATGCCGTGCCTTCGCCGTCTTCTAAAAATTCTCCTTCCTCATCTTGATCCGGTTCCAAATGCCCCATTAAAATTGCGTTGTCATTTTTTACTTTCTCTCGAATCTTTGTTTCGAGGTCTTTGGTAATACTTGAATTTTGACGCAAGAACTCTCTCACATTATCTTTACCTTGACCAATTTTCGTTCCGCCATAGCTATACCAAGCTCCTGCTTTTTCAATCAATTTATTTTGGACGCCCAACTCAATAATTTCCCCTTCGCGAGAAATTCCTTCATTATATAGAATATCAAAATCAGCTTGAGCAAAAGGTGGAGCCACCTTATTTTTCACAACTTTGACGCGCGTTTCACTTCCAACAAATTGATCGCCTTTTTTAATTTGTCCTGTGCGACGAATATCTAAACGAACAGAAGCGTAAAATTTTAAGGCATTCCCGCCGGTGGTAGTTTCTGGATTACCAAACATCACTCCAATTTTCATTCGAATTTGATTAATGAAAATTACTAATGCATTGGTTTTATTAATATTTGCAGTTAATTTACGTAATGCTTGAGACATTAAACGGGCGTGTAATCCCATATGTGAGTCACCCATCTCGCCCTCAATTTCTGCCTTAGGCGTCAGTGCGGCAACAGAATCAATCACAATTAAATCGACCGCACCAGAACGAACTAACATATCTGCAATTTCAAGCGCTTGTTCACCTGAATCCGGTTGAGAAACAATGAGATCTTTAATATTAACGCCTAATCTTTTGGCATATTGAATATCTAATGCATGTTCTGCATCAATAAAAGCAGCGGTTCCCCCTTGCTTTTGCATTTCAGCAATGACATGTAATGTTAATGTTGTTTTTCCAGAAGATTCTGGACCAAAAATTTCAACAACCCGACCACGGGGTAAGCCCCCCACACCCAAAGCCAAATCTAATGTCAATGATCCAGTTGAGACAACTTGAATTTCGCTAGTATTTTTTGCATCATCCATGCGCATTACGGCGCCTTTACCAAATTGCTTTTCAATTTGAGACAAAGCGGCTTGCAAGGCCCGTTCTTTATTTTCATTCATTATTTTGCTCCTCAAAAAGATTATTATAATCTTTTATTACTAATAAAAATAGTCTTTTTTATATTTAAAAAATTTTTATACTAGTCAAATATCATGTCATTAAGAAATTCTTTTTTTGTTAGAATGATTTTACTTGTTTAAAACGTCAAAATAAGACGATTTATGAATATTTTTACCTCGTTTTACAAAACGAGGTAATTTCTTTACCCAAAAAAAGGATTTTATTCAGGATTTGACGCGACATTAAAGTACGCATCAATAATTTTTTTGATAGGCACAGGTAATGCCAATGTTTGAATTTGTGCTTTTGTATACCAATTGAACTCTGGAATACAATATTCTTGCGCAACCATCGTACGATATACCATTAAATTTAATTTAAAATGTGTAAAAAGATGTTTTAATTGCAAATAAGACTGGGGCGGGGTTGCTTTGAAGGGGAGTTGCTCAAAATGGGTCGCATCAGGCAATGAATACAATCCCCCCCATAAACCATTTAATGGACGACGATACATCAAAATTTTTGAATCAGCCTGTTCTTTTTCTACAACAATTAAATAAAATTTCTCTGTCCGTTCATTTAAGGGAGCCCGTTGTTTAGGCGTAGGTAGCTTTTCAACTAAATTATTTTGACAAGCAATACATTCTTTTTGAAGTGGACAAAGTAAACAACTAGGATGATGGGGCGTACAAATTTGTGCGCCTAAATCCATTTGGCCTTGAATATAGGCTTCTATTTCTTGTTCAGGCAACAAAGATTCTGCATAACGCCATAATTGCTGTTCTATTTTTTTATCACCGGGATAGCCAAAAACACCCCCATAACGTGTTAATACACGTTTGACATTCCCATCTAAAATAGGCACACATTGTCCAAAAGCAAAGGCGCCAATTGCTGATGCAGTTGAACGACCAATACCTGGAAAACTTTGAATGACTTCTATATCTTCTGGAAAAACTCCAGCATATTGTGTTGTGATTATTTGCGCAGTACGATGCAAATGTCGCGCCCGCGCGTAATAACCGAGCCCACTCCATAAAGTTAACACGTCATCAATAGGAGCCACTGCAAGCGCTTGTATCGTAGGAAAATATTGTAAAAACCGCTCATAATACTCTTTGACTTTCGCCACTTGCGTTTGCTGCAACATAATTTCGGATAACCAAATCCGATAAGGGTCTTTCGTGTTTTGCCATGGTAAATGATGCCGTCCATGAACTTTTTGCCAAGCAATGAGTTTATTTGAAAAAATAGACATACATTCTTTTCTTTATTAGACAAACTTTATGAAATAATCTTTATTCCACATAGTCTGATTCAGTCGCTATAGGAGGCGTAGGGAATAATTCTAGCCATGTTGCAATACGCTCGCCCGCCTGCTCTATTCCTTGGCGTTTTAAGCTTGAAAAAAGCTGAACAGTACAATTATGAAATTGTGCATTGAGTTCTTTTTGGACGGTTGCAAGGGTTTGCAAAGCTTGACCACGGCTTAACTTATCCGCTTTTGTCAACAACACATGAACAGGTTTATTTTGTGGTTGAAACCAGCGCAACAACTGTAAATCCAAAGCCGTATTTGGATGACGCACATCCATCATTAAGACTAGACCCTTTAGCGATTGACGATAAGTTAAGTATCCTGAAATTAATTCATTCCAATGTTGCTTCATTTTTCCTTCAACACGGGCAAAACCATATCCTGGTAAGTCAACAAAAAAACGATTTTCATTAATCTGAAAAAAGTTAATATGTTGAGTCCGCCCTGGTTGCTTACTAACAAACGCTAATCGATTTTGTTGGGCCAATACATTAATTGCACTTGATTTTCCAGCATTAGAACGTCCGACAAAAGCAACCTCAAATTGATTATCTTCTGGCAGGGAAAAAAGATCATTAACTGTGATATAAAATTTTGCCTTTTGAAAAAAATTCATCGCAAATTATTCCTAAAAAAAAGAAAACCCCCGTTTTTTACTATTCAAAACGGAGGTTTTAAACTATAAAATTACAGCTTAATGCTCTTGTGCTGGCTCATTTTTTGTTGGCTCTTCTGTCACAACAGGAGCAGGTGGAGCAGGCGGCGTTTTATCTGTACTTAAAACAGGACGGGGAGACCGAGGTTTAAACCCAGCCATAATATCATTAATTTGATCCGCATCCAATGTTTCCCATTCTAACAAAGCTTTCGCCATCATTTCAACTTTATCACGGTTATCTTGTAATAATTTACGTGCAAGCTGATATTGCTCTTCAATAATGCGACGCAATTCCCCATCAATTTTTTGCATAGTTGCTTCGCTGAGATTTTTATGTGTTGTAATGCTTCTACCCAAGAAAATCTCACCTTCATTTTCACCATATGCTAAAGGCCCGAGTGAGTCACTCATCCCCCATTGCGTAATCATCCGGCGCACCATATCTGTTGCGCGTTCAATATCATTACTTGCCCCTGTGGTCATATGGTTCAAGAAAATCTCTTCTGCAAGACGTCCGCCCATTAAGACTGCGATTGTCTGTAAAATCTGATCACGATCCATGCTAAAGCGATCTTCTTGTGGTAATTGCATTGTGACTCCCAACGCCCGACCGCGCGGGATAATCGTCACTTTATGAACAGGATCTGTTTTATCTAAAAGTTTTGCAACAACTGCATGACCTGCTTCATGATAAGCGGTGTTAGTTCGTTCAGCCTCAGGCATAACAACAGAACGTCGCTCTGCCCCCATCATAATTTTGTCTTTTGCAAACTCAAAATCGCCCATATCAACCAAACGCTTATTCCGGCGGGCCGCAATTAAAGCCGCTTCATTCACTAAATTTGCTAAATCAGCCCCAGAAAAACCGGGGGTTCCTCGGGCTAACACATCTGGCTTCACATCTGGCGCAATAGGACTTTTACGCATATGGACTGTCAAGATTTGCTCACGACCGCGAATATCTGGAAGCGGCACGACGACTTGACGATCAAAACGCCCTGGACGCATTAAGGCAGGATCTAATACATCAGGCCGGTTCGTCGCAGCTATGACAATAATTCCCATATTGCCCTCAAAACCATCCATTTCCACCAATAATTGGTTTAATGTTTGCTCGCGTTCATCATTACCGCCACCCAATCCCGCACCACGCTGGCGCCCTACGGCATCAATTTCATCGATAAAAATAATACATGGTGCTGTTTTTTTCGCTTGTTCAAACATATCACGAACACGGGCCGCCCCCACCCCAACAAACATTTCAACAAAATCAGAACCTGAAATGCTATAAAATGGAACTTTTGCTTCACCTGCGATAGCTTTTGCTAATAAGGTTTTCCCTGTACCAGGGCTCCCAACCATTAACACACCCCGCGGAATACGCCCACCCAATTTTTGGAATTTGCTTGGATCCCGTAAAAACTCAACAAGTTCAACCACCTCTTCTTTTGCTTCATCACACCCTGCGACGTCTGCAAAAGTGACTTGATTATTATTTTCATCTAATAATTTTGCACGGTTTTTCCCAAAAGAAAAGGCACCGCCTTTGCCGCCACCCTGCATTTGGCGCATGAAAAAGACCCAGACACCAATTAATAGCAACATTGGGAACCATGAAATAAACACATTCATTAAAATAGAAGGTTCTTCTTCTGGTTTTGCTTCGACAACGACCCCATTTTTCAATAAGTCACTGACCATCCACGGGTCTGAGGGCGCATAACTGATAAAAACTTTTCCATCAGTTTTAATCCCACGCAAGGTATGCCCATCTATCATGACTTTTGCAATATGCCCTTGTTTTACCTCTTGAATGAATTGCGAATACTCCATCCCGCTTGACGAACCATGTTTCCCACTGAACTGATTAAAGACTGTCATCAGCACCAAGGCAACCACAATCCAAATCAAAACATTTTTTATTAAATTATTCAATGTTTACTCCTGCAACAAAAAGCAACGATATTTATTTGATTATTATAAGACAATCATTGTCTTAAAAGGTAATTTTTATAGGCATGTTTATGACTGAGGATTGAAACGTTTTTATCTTGATTTGATTTATAAAGTTGTAAAGACGTCGTAATCCAGATATTTGTCCTGTTTTGAACAGATTTTCCTTGTTTTAACCAAGTGAGAATCAGCTCAAATATCACAAATTTTATTGGTTCAATATATTGATAATGATAATTATTACATTTTGAAACAAATTAAGAAAAGTGAGTTAGTCAGATTATGAAGGGGAACAATGCCTCTATTGAATCTAAAAACCATACCACTAAACCTTTCATTCTATTAGAAAGGTTTAACCACAATGTCTATCCAAACCTGATTTTCTCATGACTATGAGGATAAATCGCTAATTGATTTTATCTTAAGATGTCAAATTTCCTTCATTGTGCTTCTCAAAAACGACGAGGACATTTATTGATTCATGCCTTCTTCATTTACGTGGACACAAAAAATATTCTTACCAGATTTTATCTCTAAATCATCCGAATATGATTTGACATTTAAAAAGGGGATAAATGTCGCTTGCTTTTAATTCACTCCCTATATTGGCGTTATCATTAAAAACCCATTGGTAAAAAAAATCAAGTTATTTTTGCACGATTCTTTCCGTTCTTTTCCGATTTAAAAAACACTGAATTCAATAACCCATCCTGAAATCCTATGCATCTCAAGCCCATTTAGAAAATAGAGTCTTGATTAGGAAGCGAGTTCACATTGAATCAGAAGAAAAGACAAAGAAATTATTCTCTCAAAAGGCCAGAATGCCCCCATCCGTAAGATTTTTCAATAGCGCTTTATTTAAGATAAATATTTTTAAATCTGTGTTTTTTCGCTTAAAATCACTAGTAATTTCTTTTCATTATTAAAATAAAGTGTGAGTTCATGAAAATCAACGTTTTTATAAAAAAATTTTTATTTGCGACCTTATTGACGAGTACATTCGGTTTGATAGGAGGATGTGCTACCCCCACGTATGAAGCGGCCAAGGAAAGCAAATTGATTGAAACAAATTATCAAGCCGCTGAAAATTTACTCAGAAATCTTAAAAACCCGCTAAATGTTCAACGGGCCATCATTGTTAAACCATTAACAAATACAACCAATGCTGATAAAAAAACAATGTTGGGAAATGTGATCGCAGAACAATTAAGTGCCCGCTTTGCAAGAGCTGGGTATAAAATGATAGATATGGTCAATGGACAATTGCCCCCCGTAACGCATTCCGAGAATGTGCAATTGGATGCGGTTGAAACACAGGCGGAAGCTCAAGCAGTCTTGACAGGAAATTACGCAATTAGTCAAAACTATGTTTATATCACTGTCAAACTCGTTAGACCTACAGATAACGTCTTATTGGCCACTTATAATTATGTCTTACCACTTGATAGCAATATTGAGACATTAACACAAAAAACTGTGACAACAGAAGACTAAACGCGACGTCTTCGATTAAGCATCTGGCTTAATTTTCATAGGTGGAGGGACAGATCATGAGAACGCACTATAAAAAAATCTTATCTATTGCAGCATTAATCGCTTGTAGCAATCTGGCAACTTTTGGAAATCATTCCGAAAATCAAATAGGATGGCCTATTTCTGTTGCCCAAGCCGCCGCAATAGAAGCCCGCCAAGTGGGACAAAATGCCCCTCGCGTTGCGCTTATTATTGGGAATGCTCATTATAAACAAAATGAATGGCAACTTAATAATCCCATCAATGATGTCAATGATATGACAGCTAAACTGAAGAAATTAGGTTTCGAAACTATTAGTGTAACCGATGCTTCTCTTTTAGATATGGAACGGGCGATTCGGCGTTTTGGGGATATGCTTGAGCAAAAAAAAGCAGTCGGCCTTTTTTATTATTCTGGACATGCTGTTCAAATTGATGGACAAAATTATTTGCTTCCTGTTGATTTTCGGGCCTATCGGGAAGATGAAATCCGTTATCAATCTATGAATGTCAATTTGATCCTAGACAAAATGGAAGGCGCACGCAATCCATTGAATATTTTGATTTTGGATGCCTGCCGCGATAATCCTGGCAAAGGCACACGCTCTGTTAAATCTCGCGGATTAGCCCAGCTTAATACCAGTGCTTCTGGCGTATTGATTGCATTTGCCACCGCACCAGGTAAAACGGCCTCTGATGGGGAAGGCCGAAATGGGCTCTATACAAAACATCTTTTAAAATATATCGATGAACCTAATATTAAACTCGAAGATGTCTTCAAAAAAGTCCGCGCAAGCATTCGGGCTGAAGCAGCAGATCAAATTCCATGGGAAAATAGCTCTATCGATGGCGATTTTTATTTTGTAAAAACAGAGAACGCTACTAGCGTTAACGCCAATAGTACAAGTGCTTCACAAAACGACCTCATGAGAATTGAACTTCTCTTTTGGGAAAGTATTAAAGAAAGTCAAAACAGTGCTGATTTTCAGGCTTATTTACGCAAATATCCCCGTGGAAATTTTACTGAGCTCGCTAAAAATCGGATTGCTTCTTTACAAAAAAATACTGTTTCTGAAGTACGGTCTATTCAACCAACGCCGTCTTCTTCTGTTAATCAACAAAAAGTCAATCCGCCCATTACAACAAAAATCACAACGGCTGTCACAACAAGTTCTTATTCTGGTTCCTTAAGTGAAAAAGACTTAGAATCCTTGATGAAAAAAGCAACAAAAGGGGATAATGCTAGTCTACAAACACTTATGCAAGCCGCCCGTTTCGGAGCCCTGCTCCCACAATATTATTTAGGATTAACCCATCTTGAACTCAAAAATAATCCTGAAGCCATGAAATGGTTTAGAATTGCCGCCTCAAAAGGCTTTAGCAAAGCAGAAAATCAAATTGGTTTGATGTATGAAAATGCCCGCGGTGTGCCTCAAGACTTTATTGAGGCCGCGAAATGGTATACAAAATCTGCCCAAAAAGGTGATCCAGATGGGCAATTCAATATTGGGCGTTTATATGAAC
Source organism: uncultured Burkholderiales bacterium (assembly GCA_964504875.1). Lineage (GTDB taxonomy): Bacteria > Pseudomonadota > Gammaproteobacteria > Burkholderiales > CAZDFJ01 > CAZDFJ01. The sequence continues at coordinate 9,899 of CAZDFJ010000029.1, forward strand.
GGGGAAGTGGCGTGGATCGCAATTATCAAGTTGCTGAAGATTGGTACAAAAAAGCAGCTGAACAAGGCAACAATGACGCAAAAGGTCGACTTGGCACCGTTTTTTTGAAAAAAATATTTAGAAGTAATTAGAAAAAATTAATTTTATTATGACTTATTTTGAGCGAAAAATACTTTACCCACAACAGCATGAATCTCATGCTGCTTTTTTGGAACGAATTCAAGCTTATTTATTGGCTTTGCCGCGGCCTGTTGTTTTTACGAATGGGTGCTTTGATATTTTGCATCGAGGGCATGTCACTTATCTGGCCCAAGCTCGCGCATTAGGCGCCAGTCTAATCGTAGGAGTGAATAGCGATGCATCTGTCAAACGTTTAGGAAAAGGCGAAGATCGTCCGATTAATACTTTATATGACAGAATGACAGTGCTTGCAGCCTTAGAAAGTACAACGTTTATTCTCCCGTTTGAAGAAGATACTCCCCTGAATCTAATTTTAGCGTGTCATCCTGAAATCTTAGTGAAAGGGGGAGATTGGGACGTGTCACAGATTGTGGGCGCACAAGAAGTACATGAATGGGGCGGACACGTTTATAGTATTCCTATTGAACATCAACGATCTACGACCGCAGTCATCGAAAAAATTAAACAATCCTCTCGCAATACTTCGAAATAAATAATAAATATTTTTACTATGTCTATTCAACGTCTTTCTGATTTACTGATTAGTCAAATTGCAGCGGGCGAAATTGTCGAGCGCCCCGCTTCTGCGCTCAAAGAATTACTTGAAAACAGCATTGACGCAGGAGCAACTGAAATTAATATCATTTTGGAACAAGCCGGAATTAAACAACTGCTTGTTTCTGATAATGGATGCGGTATTCCTGAAGATGAACTTGAATTAGCTCTGACACGTCATGCAACCAGCAAAATTTATACATTAGAAGACTTATCTCATATTCAAACACTGGGTTTTCGCGGGGAAGCCCTCGCCAGTTTGGCGGCAATTTCAGAACTTGATCTGACTAGTCGCCCTCCACAAGCTGATCGTGCCTGGACTTTACATGCAAACAACGGAATGCTTTCCAAGAAAAAGCCGGCGCCCCATCCGATTGGAACGACTATTGATAGTCGGGATCTTTACTTTAATGTTCCAGCCCGGCGGCGTTTTCTGAAATCAGAAGCAACCGAATATCATTATTGTGAAGAAGTTTTTAAGCAAATTGCATTATGTTATCCTAATTGCCGTTTTCGTCTTTCACATAATCAAAAAAATAAATGGACGCTCGCTGCCACCTCACCCATAGAGCGCGTGAAACAACTTTTTCATCTTGAAAAAGAAACCCCCTTGATTGAAGTAACCAGCCATCATGATACATTACGTTTATCAGGATGGATTATTTTACCCCATCCTAATAAAAATTATAAAAATATTCAGTATTGGTTTGTGAATGGACGGAGCGTCAAAGAACAAAGTTTGCAGCATGCAGTCAAAAATGCCCTTCAGGATATTTTACATCAAGAAAGTGCCGCTTTATATGTGTTATTTTTAACGCTTCCTGTTGAAGATCTTGACGTCAATATTCATCCTAGTAAAACACAAATTCGTTTTCACGATCACCGGATGATTTATCAATTTGTTTTTTCAACATTAAAACAAACACTTTTAGCGCAAATGCATACTATTCGTGAAGAAGATATGAATACGCATGCGTTTACTTCTCCCTCTCCCTCTAAACCTTCTTTTGAACCTGCCTCACAATACGAAACAACTTCAATGGAAGATTCATTATCTAGCATATCTTCCGTCTTAAAACAAACGCCCCCGCCAGAAAAAACGAGACCGTTACAAACATTTCATTCTGCAAACCAAATCACAACGCCCCCGGCCTCTCATTTTGAACAAGCGACAACGATTCCAACAGTTCCGCTTGCTACCTCTTATAATCAGTTGCCCCCTTTAGGTTTTGCTATTGCCCAATTACACAGTGCTTATTTATTAGCCCAAAATGAACAAGGGCTCATTATTGTTGATATTCATGCCGCTCACGAACGAATTTTGTATGAAAAACTCAAACTTGCATATGGACAACACCATTTTTCTACACAAAAATTATTGATTAGTATTGAATTTGATGCTAGTCCGTTAGAGCTCGCGGCATGTCAAGAACATACAACATTACTTACAGAATTAGGAATTTATTTAGAGCACGCGACAGAAATAACGACGCCAACCATTCGCGTGACGGCACTCCCTGCCTTACTGATCAAAGCAACCGATGTGACGACCCTTATTCGGGCGATTTTACAAGATTTGAATGATTGGCAGAGTACGGCACGAGTATTAGAAATTCATCAGAAATTATTAGCGACAATGGCTTGTCATGGAGCTTATCGGGAGCGCGACAAACGTTTAACTCTTATAGAAATGAACGCGCTCTTACGTGAAATGGAACGAACTGATTATGCAAGCTATTGTAATCATGGCCGCCCTACATGGTCACAGATTACTTTAGATGAGTTAAATAAATGGTTTATGCGCGGTGAATAACCGATAAAAAGCGCATGAATATTTAATGCGCTCTTTTTCTTAAACAGTTTTCTTCCATCCTCACCCCATTCTCACAAAATTGTGAAAATTAAATCAAATTTGGCAACATCTAATGCTTGTTTTGCAGCAGAACTACAGTCTCTCAAGATGACTTTGCGCTCTTGACCCATAGCCCGCTCTCGCAACAAGAGTAACATTCCCAATGCAGAACTATCTAAATACTCAACATTTTTCATATTGACTTCAATTTCTTTTTTATCTTCTAATTTCAACGCTTCGTCACATACACGTCTAAAATCTCGATGGGATCCAAATTGAAAACGTCCAGACAGTTCTATGATGGCTTTCTCACCATCGCTATTTAAATTAATATTAAAAGACATAGTCATTTTATCCAATTTAAAACATAATTAGTGTGATTATATCCCCTCATATATGAGTGGTACTTTAATCATAACATAATTTATTTTTAAATAAAGCCGCCTCTTTTTTATTGATACAACGCTGTCCAACTATATTATTACAATATTCACATTGGCAAAGCACGATATTTCTCTCTTTTTATCCTAATCTCTTTTGTGAACCATTTTTTTACACCGCATTTATTTAAAAAATGATTCGTAATTAAATTGTGGTTTTGTTGCTATTTTCTCTGGATCAGCCAATTGATAGACAGTACGTCCTACCAGACTGAGCAGATCATTTGCAAAATGAAAGCTTTCCGAATGTCCTGCAAAGAGTAAGCCATGAGGCGCCAGTAATGGAGCCAATTTTTTTAATATAGCATACTGGACTTTCTTATCAAAATAAATCATTACATTACGACAAAAGATAACGTCTAATGGACCGCGAATATTCCACAGATCATCCAATAAATTAACTTGTCGAAAACGAACTAAATTTTTGATTTCAGGACGAACTTTGACGAAACCTTCATTATTTCCTGTCCCCTTCAAAAAGAAACGTTTGACTTGTTCGGGGGAAAGTTTTTCGGTTTTATCTAGAGAATAGACGCCAGCATCTGCCACTTTGAGTACATTTGTATCAATATCTGTTGCCAAAATAAAAATAGGAGGATGTTGAAGCCCTTGCAATCCTTCAATTAAACTCATTGCAATTGAATAAGGTTCTTCACCAGTAGAAGCAGCGGCACACCAGATAGTAATTTGACGCTGTCTCAAACAATTTTTACGAATATGATCAACTAATATTGGAAAATGATATTGTTCCCGAAAAAAAGAAGTTAAATTTGTTGTCAAGGCATTAACAAATTCTTGCCATTCTTGATGATTGGGATCATCTAAAAGTTTCAAATACTCCCGAAATGAATGAAATTGATACGATTTAATTCGATTCAGAAGACGACAATAGACCATGTCCCGTTTTGCAGCCGTTAAATTAATTCCAGCTTTACTGTAAATTAATGTCCGTGCTTTTTCAAAATCCTGATCTGAAAAATCTATATCTTTAAGGTTATGATTAAAATCGTACATAAAGAATGAAACAAATGAATAGGTAAAAATGGCGCGGGATTAAATCATGACTTCGGAAATTAATGCTAGCTCTTGGCTTGTCATTAATTTTTCAATATCCATTAATGTAATCATGCGATCATTTTGTACCCCCATTCCTAAAATATATTTGGTGTCTAAAACTGATCCAAATGTTGGGGCGTGTTTTATTTCTTCGTCTTTTAATAACACCACATCTGAAACGCTATCGACCACAATTCCAACAATTTGGTTACTTACATTAATAATAATTACCACTGTAAATTGGTTATACTCAATATTATTCAGATTAAATTTAATCCGCATATCCACAATGGGCACAATTAAGCCACGCAAATTGATCACACCTTTAATAAAAACAGGGGCATTTGCGATGGTGGTTACGGATTTATATCCCCGAATTTCTTGTACTTTGAGAATATCAATTCCGTACTCTTCTTCACCTAATGTGAAAGTTAAAAATTCATTTCTACTCATTTTTTTATTCCTATCAAGAATTATTTTACTTTCCGCATTTGTTTTAATACTTTTCAGCTATTTTAACAGAGTTTTCATTTTTGTTAATTGTCTTTTGCTTTTATGTCCAAAACGATTGGCTTGGATTTTGTTAATGTTTGAACCCGACATAAAATTTGGAGATGACAATATGCACAAGTGGTTTTTTTATGAGGATCCACAGGGGCAAATCCTTCACGAAACGTATTTCCAATGGCCGTTAATGCCTTTTCCCAATATTCAAAAATAGTATTCCACGACATGACTTTGACTTGGTCATTTGTCCTAAATCCAATTACACCTATATTATCATTATTTTTATAAATCCCCACCCATTTTGGCTTAGCTCTGTGAATCTTTCCAACTAAAACTTGATTGATATTTATTTCTTGATTCATTTTAGAAATTAACACGGCATAAAGCGGTACCTGTGGATCTTGTAATCGATTTCTTTCATCAAACCAATTAGTTAAATGAAATTCACTTTGACTTGTTTTATAATCTACAACCCCAAGCTTATTAGACATGACTTCATGAATCCGATCAATTCTCACTCGGAAACTAAATCCACAAAAATGGGCAGGGATTGTTTTTTCTAACTCTAAAATCTGAAAATTCCCCATAAACTCATGGGAATCTTGTTCGTACTTTAACCATTTGAAAATTAAATTGAATAATTGTTTTTTCTCAATTTCCACAAGCTGGATCGGTAAAGCATGAACAATTTCATTTCTTTTTATTACAAAATCTAATTCTTTTATTACAGATTGTGCTAACGAATGCTCATCTCTCTTTTTGAGTTGCTCAACTGTTTTGACTTCACGCCAAATATTTTCAAGCACAGTATGGACAATCAGTCCTCTTAATGGCCTAATTGAGTCTATTTTTTTGGGCAGAGGTAAATCAACCGCTCTTAAGCGAAGTTGAGCAAACGCCCGAAACGGACAGTTTGCTTGTAACTTAAAAATAGTTGTTCCGCCCGACACAAAATGATGATCTGTCTCCACTAAAACACTCTGTTTTTGTTCTTTTTCGAAAATAAAATGTTCTTGCAAATTCAATGGCAAAGCCTGGGTATCTGATTCTAATTGCGCCAAATAAGCTTGTTTTTCTAATTCTAAAAAAACGGGCTCCGTTTTTGGCTGATGAATCTTTTCCCATTTGGCATTAAAAGTCTTTGCCAAATTAACGACAAGCGGACTTGGCAAAATGCTTTCATCTTTTTCTTGCTGCGGAAAACTAAAATAAACGACTTGACTATTTCGAACCAAACGCGTTAATAATTGTGTTGCAAAATAATGTTCTCGCGCCACCGTTGCATGTGGCATATCATATTTTATTTGCAAATTTAATGGTAAAAATAATTGTGGCTTAGGCGCAGGAGGATAAGTGTTGGCTGTCAGCCCCATAATCCATAAATAATCAAAAGTGAGCCCTGCGCTTTCTAATAAACCCAAAATCTGAATAGATTGCTGACTACCACTTGGTTGAAATAAGACGCGCTGGGCTAATTGCCTTAAATATCCTAAGAAAAAAGAAACAGAAACTGTTTCTTCCATCAAGGCATATGCTTCTAGTTTCGATAAAATTTGTTCATGTAAACAAATAATTAACTGCATTTCAATCGCATTAAATGGATTGGTTGATTCGCTTTCTATATCACTGTTATGATTCAAAATATAAGGTGAAATCAGCGCTCCCCAAAGTTGTAAAAACCATTGATTCCATGCTCGCCACGTTTGTTTTTTTGGACGATCCAATAATAATTGTTTCCACAATAATAATTTTTCGACCAAAATAGGCGTCGCACTTTTTTCTTGTAATATCAGAATTGCATCAATGAGTTTTTCAAAAGTCCATTCATTTTGGGCGATATTTCTCAGATGCATTTCCAAAGTCGCTCGGGCTAATAATTCTTTTTGAGCCCCCACCAAAAACGCATTTAAAATTAACGCGTTAATCGCCTCCCATTCAAGCACGCTCTGTAAATGAATTTGGGATATTTGTATCAGTGTTTTGCCTAAAGGTAACTGAAAGAAAGGCCGTCCTAATGAAATATTAAAATCTTTTTTTAAATTTTCTGTATCTAATTTAAAAAAAGCATCAGGATGAAATTTTTTCAAAAAAATCTCTTCAATCAATGCCCGAGATTGTTCTAACTCATTGACAACAATCGTTATTTTTTTGTCAGTTTTTTCTTGATAAAGAGCATACGCCCATTCAGCAATTTGTTCATATTCTTCTCTTTTATTCTCAAATTGGCATAATTTAACAATTGGTTGGGACAAAATAAATGATTGATTACTCTCAAATTGATCCGTTACTGTCATCCCTTGCTGTTGACAACAATCTAAAAAATAATCCAATTGGGGCGGTAACTCATCAAAACCAAGATAAATAATTTTTTTATCCGTAATTTTTTGAAAAATATTTTGTGCTAAGAGCGTTTCTATTAATATTGCATCGCTAACCCAATGATTCTCTAAACAAGCTTGTTCAAAAAGCTTTTTCCATTCAAGAAAAATAACATTTTCCTTGTCAAAAAGTGTTGGATCAAGATCAGAAGGTATCACACGCCAATATTTTAGGATATTCCATGCTTGTAACGCCTGTTGTGCTAAATGCTCACTTTTTTGTAATGCTAAAAAAGCCTGTGAAGCAGGATAAGATTCAATGCATTTTTCCCATAACATTAGTGTATTTTCAACACTGAGCCATATTAAATGGGGACAATATTTTTCTAACAAAACACGAGCCCAATCTAACCATTGTATAATTTCAACAGATTGATTGTCATATTGCATATTTTTCAATTGTCTTTGATATTTTAATGCAAGTCGTTTTGTTGCTGTCAAAATAATCATATTCTTTCACTAAATAAAATACATAAAAAAAAGCACATCCTCGTCGCGTGATGCCACAAGTCATGTGCTTTCTAGAAAAAACAAATCAAAAATTAACGCAAGTTCACTGCGGTTTGTAAAATTTGACTTTGTGCAGAAATTGTTTGAGAATTTGCTTGATACAAACGTTGGGCTTGAATCAAATCAACCAATTCTTTGGTTAAATCGACATTGGACTCTTCAACAGCATTTCCTTGCACGGTTCCAATTCCACCGGCCCCAGCAAAATTATCGATTGGATCACCGGCTGCAATTGTGGTCGTAAATTGGTTATCCCCTACAGGTTGAAGCCCATTTGGATTACGGAAATCTGTAAATTTGATGATCCCAATTTCGCGGATATCGCCATTACTATATTTACCTGAAATAACGCCATACTCATTGACACTGACATCATTGAGCTCACCTGGCCCCACCCCATCTTGGCTCACAGTAATTTGACTGGAAGGTAATGCCAGTTGAGTACTACCCGTTAAATCTAATGCTAATGTTGTGCCACCAGTATTGAACATTGCTGCCGCGCCATTACTTAAAGTAAAGCCACCTGTAGCCGCCGCAAATGTTGCTGGATCCAATGCTGTTGATTTGGTCATATCGACCAAACCAGTTGTTGCATTTCGTTGTAGATTTCCATTTTCATCAAATGCTAATTTACCAAAATCAACAACATTTGAATCTGTCCCCGCTGCATCTTTTCCATCTAATGTCCCAAAAACGCTCCACTGATTTGTTGCAGGAGCAGCATCTTTAACAAAATAAAGTTGTAATTGGTGACTATTACCTAAGGAGTCATAGACTGAAACCCCAGTAGACGCATTATAATTACTTGTGCTAGGTGTTCCACCCGCTGCCAACGGCGTTGACGGTGCGACAGCATTCGCATCCAATTGCACTGCTAATTTAACTTGACTGGTCACTTTTGAGCCAGGAACACGCCCCGGAATAACAAGAGAACTCACAGGCGCTGTATTAGCATTGGCGGAAGTTACGCCATTAGAACTTCCATCCGAGTTCATAAAACTTACGCCTTGTAAACGCAAGCCAGATGTATTTTCAATATAACCTTCTTTAGAAACATGGAATTGCCCATTACGGGTATAAGTATAGCTTAGAGGAGCATTATCATTACGTGGATCTGCTTTCCCCATTTTAAAAAAGCCATTGCCAGAAATCGCAATATCTAAAGGATTATCTGAACTCGTTACACCCCCTTGACTAAAATTTTGGACATTCAATGGATCCGCCACCCCCAGCCCTGCTGCATTAGTTAACCCTTTTGCATAAACATCTGAAAATTGTGCAGCGGATCGTTTGTAACCCACCGTGTTTGCATTTGCAATATTATTCCCTGTAATATCCAAACGCTTTGCAGAAGCCATTAGGCCTGAAATACCTTGTTGAAAACTCATTTTCTTTCCCCACAAAAAATTATCGTGATGATTCTAAATTATTCATTTCACTATTATTTACTATATCAGTTTTGAATTTCATAGATGCTATTTAAATCAAGATCTTTTCCATTCACACTGACTTGAATATTATTTTTATTAATGGAAACATTATCAACACGCGCATAACCTAGTGGCGTCGCATCGACGGCATCTCCTGAAATATTATAGGCAGAAACACTGAATGTATATTTTCCATCGGAGAGTTGCGTGGCGGGCGTATTGCCATCGGTTCCATCCCACGCAAAATTGACAACTCCCGCAGCTTGTTCACCCAAATTGAGCTCCCGCACAAGATTACCATTCGCATCTTTAATGGCCACTTTGACAAGCGTCGCATCATTGGCTAATTCAACTCCACCAGAAGCCATACCACTAGATAATTGTAGGTTGTTTCCTTGGGCTAACACATTCCGGCCAATCAAATTAGCCGCTTGTGTTGCCTGCATTCCTGTCATCATCGTACTCAATGATTCAACCGATTGATTTAATTTTTCAATCCCTTGAACTGTACTGATTTGTGCAATTTGCGTTGTAACCTGGGCATTATCCATCGGATTCATTGGATCCTGATTTTTCATTTGCGCCACAAGTAACGTAAGAAATTTATCTTGTTGGGCAGAGATGCCTGAAGTGCTCGCAGAACTACTACTTGTTCCATATAATGCTGAATTCAGTGAGGAGGTGCCACTTGACATATTTGTTGTCGTTGTCATAATGAGTTACCTATGTAATTGTTAAGTATTGATAATATGATTATGTCCCTAATGAGAGCGTTTTCATCATCATCGATTTTGTTGTGTTCATCATATCAACATTTGTTTGATACGAGCGAGATGCTGAAATCATATTGACCATTTCTTCCACAGGGTTGACATTTGGCATCGCAACATAGCCCTGAGCATTTGACATGGGATTTTTGGGATCATACACCAAACGCGGGGGCTTCGGATCTTCGACTACTTCTGTAACCCGTACTTGAGCGGCCCCTTTTGCCGCAGCTTGGCCTTCTACTGGAATCGCTGCGAAAACCACTTGTTTTGCCCGATAAGGTTGACCATTTGAGCTTGTCACACTTTCTGCATTGGCCAAGTTACTTGCAATCGTACTCAGCCGCAAAGACTGCGCATTCATTGCAGATGATGCAATTTTGAAGACATTATCTAAAGACATTTTTCATCCTCCTAATATAGGCTAATAAGCGAGGGTTTCATACAGAAAAGTTTTTACTGATTTTGTAATACATTACGTAAGCCGCGAATTTCATCATTTAAGAAAGTCATTGATGCATTATAATGTACCGCATTATCTGTCGCTTTTGCTGTTTCAACATCTGCCTCTACTGTATTACCATCTACACTAGACTGTACATTTCTTCGATATAACAATTGTTGTTCTAGTGGATTAACAGGTTTGCCTTCTAAATGTCTTTCGTTTGTCGTGTTCAAAGCTAATGTATGTGGTTTATTATTGCTTGCGTTTTCCAATGCTTTTTTAAAATCAATATCCACTGCCTTATAATTTGGCGTATCTGCATTTGCAATATTTGATGCAAGCAATTGATGTCGATATGCCCGCAACTTTAGCGCATTCGCAAAAAAATCAAAATGGGAATTGCTCATCATATTATCCTCATGGCATTGATTTATCGCCTCTCACGTTGGAACGAGAGCACAATTTATGCCAAATTCAATTTTGTTATTTTCAAATGGATTTTCTATTTATTATAGGGGATTTGTCCCCAAAAAAGCAGAAAAATTCAAAGGGATAGGCAAAAGTGGAAAGCAAAAAATTGCCATGTGGCAAAAATTGCCAATATATTTAAATTATTGATATTCATCTCGCCGACTTAAAATTACTTTCACGCTACTCAGCGTCCGATATAGACCAAATAAGCAGAATAGCGCGAATTTTTACGTCTGCAATCCAACATCACATCACACGTTCTGCACGTAAGACATCCGATAAATCACGAATTTGATCTAATACAAACCGTAAATGCTCAACACTACTAATTTCAATAGTAAATGCCATTCGGGCTCTATCTTGAGAAGACAAAGTATTGACTTTTGTTACATTGACTTTTTGACGAGAAAAAACGTTTGAAATATCATGTAATAAACCATGTCGATCCCGCGCTTCTACTTGAATATCCACCGCATAATAATGTCTCTCAATCAATGAAGGTTGTCTTTTTTCATTTTCCCATTTTGCTTCACAAAGACGCAGACGCTGTTCATCATTTAAATAAGTCAAATTAATACAATCTTGACGATGAATAATCGCGCCTCTTCCTTTTGCAAGATAAGCCACGATTTGATCAAATGGAACTGGTTTACAACATTTTGCGAGGGTTGTTAAAACATTATGAACCCCTTCAATCACAATCGCATCTGAAGATCCTCGACTTTTTGCCTTAGATGCAGAAAGATGCTGCAAGGGAGGAATATTTTCTAATTGCTTAACCACATCCGACGTTGTTAAATGTGGCTCGCTATTTTCTCCTTTGGCTTCTTTCTCGTTAAGAATAGCCGTTTGCTGCGCGGCGAGTTCATTAAACCAATGGCGAATTTCATTACGCGCCCGGGTTGTCCGGACATAATTATTTTCTTCATTGAGCCAATCTCGACTCGGCCCCCCCTCTTTGGTGGCAATAATTTGTACTCGCTGGGCACTTTCTAAAGGCGTATTTAAAGCAATCATTTTTCCGTCAATTTTGGCGCCCCGACAACGATGTCCTAATTCAGTATGAACATGATAGGCAAAATCAATAGCGGTTGCGCCTTTAGGTAACTCTATTACTTGCCCCCGTGGCGTCAAAACATAAATCGTATCTTTAAATAATTCGTTTCTAAATTGTTGTGCTAAATCTTCGTCATCTTCTTGCGATAAATCTTCTTGCCAATCTAAAACCCGCCGTAACCATGCAATTTTTTGATCATAATTATCATCATTATTAGTGCCCTCCTTATAACGCCAATGAGCCGCAACGCCAAACTCAGCGTGTTCATGCATATCATATGTACGAATTTGTACTTCAACGGCCTTATCTTTTGGACCGCGTACCGCAGTATGTAAGCTTTGATAATTATTATTTTTTGGTTTGGCAATATAATCATCAAATTCACCTGAAATAGGGGTCCATAAACTATGCACTATACCTAATGTTGAATAACAATCTTTTTCTTCAGGAACCAAAACACGGACGGCTCGCACATCATATACGCCATCAAAATCAATCCGTTTTTTTTGCATTTTATTATAAATGCTAAAAATATGTTTAGGACGCCCCGTAACTTCAGCTTCAATTCCAAGTTGTCCTAATTTAATCTTGAGGGTATCAATCACACTATTAATAAATTCTTCCCGATCAACCCGACGTTCATCTAAGAGTTTGGCAATCCGTTTATATGTATCTGGCTCTAAATATCGAAAAGCCAGATCTTCTAATTCCCATTTCATTTGCCACACGCCCAAACGGTTTGCCAATGGCGCAAAAATATCCATGACTTCGCGAGCAATGTGAATTTGTTGCTCTCGATCCAAACGATTTAAGACGCGCATTAATTGCGTTCTTTCTGCCAACTTAATCAAAACGACACGAATATCTTCCACCATGGCGAGGAGAATTTTTCTTAGCCCTTCGTTGTGTAAGCGAATTAATTCTTTTTGATCAATTTTTTGGTTAACTTGCTCGACCATAAGTTTTGCATTCGGCTGGGGCTTGGCTAATTCTTGAATCTGCGCCATTTGCGCCACACCTTCTACTAAATTCAAAATTGTTCCCGAATCTTCTTCGCCAAAACATTTTTGGATTAATTCACGATAATGAGCAGAATGTTGTTTTGCCGCATACAAGATCCCCGCAGCAATCGTTTTTGCGTCAAAACGGATATCAGCTAAAATGCCTCCAACCCCTATCGCATGTTCAAAACGAAGCCGGTCAGGCACAATAAATTCTGATCCGTACAATTCACGGGCAAGTGCTACTGCATTTGAGAGGAGTGCAATATCCGCATGATTATAACGCTCTGTCAAACTAGTGAGCCAACTTTCTGCCGGATTTTCCGAGTCTTTTAGGACATTAAAATGTGAAGCACTGACTGCAACCATAATGATTTATCTACGCACAAAAATTAAAAAAATACGCCTTACACTTAATAAAATAGGTGTTGTCGCCTAAAATTAAATCTTTTTTTTTATTTTTTATTGTTTAATGCAATTTTCTGTATTTCTTTATTAAGAAAAAAATCTTTCTTTTTGAGAACAAAGCGTTATATCAGACAGCTTTATCCCTTTTTTTCAATTTTTTCTTGAAGTGCTTTAATAAAAAGACTTATAAGTCCTTTTATAGTTCGAATAAGCAGGTGAAAATCAAGACAAGAGTATGTTTGGAGATCCTCATACTCTTTCTACTTGGGAAAAAAATTAAATGGAAGCTTGAACCGTCATCAAAGGGCGCATGGCCGTCAACAAGTTATTGAATACTTTTGTATTACTCTGTTCAAGTTGACCTAAAACTTGTTTCATATGATAACGTTCTGTTGGTTTACCAAAACAGGCAGGACAATTTTCTGGAATGATGGGCAACGCATGACGAATCGCAAAATCCCGCGTTTGCTTTTCACGAACATAAATAAACGGACGGATAATCCGTAAATCGCCGGCATCATTAGTGTAATGGGCTTGCATTGTCCGCAACTTACCACCATACAATGCACTCATCAAAAAAGTTTCTGCCAAGTCATCCAAATGCTGCGCCAATGCTAAAACATTATAGCCTTCACGGCGCGCTACTTTATACATTAACCCGCGGCGCATTCTCGAACAAAACGCGCAAAATGAATCCCCCTTCATAGAAGTTTTGGCTTGTTCCACAATCGGATAAGATTCATAAAAATATGGAATATCTAATGTCGGAATAATATCTTTTAGTGAACTGGGATCAAATTCAGGCGATTGTGGATCAATCGTGACAACTCCTAAATCAAATCGAATGGGCGCTTTTCGCTGCAACTCGCGCAACGTCATCAGTAAACTAAAACTATCTTTTCCGCCAGACAAACCAATCAATACACGATCACCTTCGCGAATCATTTGGTGATCACCAATTGCTTTTCCTGTTAAACGTAACAAATTACGACTGGGTTTAATTGCACTCAGTGTAATTTGCTCAGGTAGACTTTCTTGTAATAATACTTCTGTCATCATACGAAATTTATCAAGAATACTTATTGTAAGTTACAATTTAACACTTCTTCCCCCATCTACGGCGATATTTTGGCCCGTAATATAGGGTGAATGTGCGACTAAAAAATAAACGGTTTCAGCAATATCATCAGGCGTGCCGACGCGTTTCAGCAACGTGTGATTAATAATGCGTTGTTGAGATAAATCATCAAAATGAATATTATCTTCTGGCCATAAAATTGGGCCGGGAGCGACACCATTCACCCGAATTTCTGGCGCCAATTCGCGCGCCAAGGTCCGTGTTAAACCAACCAATCCAGCTTTGGCAATGCTATACACAATATAGTTTTTCATTGGCCGTTCAGCATGGATATCTGTAATATTAATAATGCAACCATGCGTTTTTTTCAAGGCAGGGGCCGCTGCCTGAGCCAAGAATAAGGGCGCCTTTAAATTCGATCCTATCAAATCATCCCAGTTTTCTTCATTAATTTCGCCAATCTTTGTTGGAAAAAAACTTGAGGCATTATTAATCACCACATCTAATTGGCCATAGCAGCGCAAAGTTTCTTGAACTAAATTAGGAATAGTGGCTACATTCAATAAATCTGCTTGAATAAGCGTCACTGAATTTGCCCTTTTTTGATTCAGTTCGCTCTGCAAAAGATGTGCCTCCCCTTGAGAGGAGCGATAATGTAACATAATATTTGCGCCATTTTGGTGAAAACATCGGCAAATAGTCGCCCCAACACGGCGCGCTCCTCCTGTAATCAACACTGTTTTTCCAGTTAATGTCATTTCAATACGCGCTCCCTTTTTTATTTTTTTAAATTTAATCTCGCCATCAATTTATTACGTTATCAATCAATTTCTCTTGTTCATGAATGACTTAGAAAAAGCCATTTGTTCTATTATATAAAAATTAATTTATTTTTGTATTTTCTATCATACAACTAAAAAAAGGACAAAAATACACCTTAAAGTTCCATATAAAGAACTAAGAGATTTTGAAAAACCAGACGAACTATTTTAGAACCTCTTAAATAATGGCTTGTTAGATAATAAAGCAGGCAGAAATGAAACACTTATGCGAATGGATTGCCGATCACACATTGACCTTCCTGAAACACTTTTAGATCACCTGAATTAAATTGGATCCAATTTTCATTATCTGTCAATGGCAATGTTGCAATAACTGCAACACGATCCTGTGGGGTTGCCAAATTACTGAAGTCAACGTCAATTTCATCATCAACTAAATGCGCTTGAGTAAATGGATGTTGACGAATCACATAATATAAATTGGTGGAGCAATGGGCAAATAAATATTGTCCATTGGATAAAACAAAATTAAAAGTTCCTCTTTGTGCTAAAAAAGTGGTAATTTCACGGATTGCACGATAAAGTTCTTCTAATGGGGGCGCTACTTCGCCAAAACGGACGCGTAATGTATCTAACAACGCACAAAAAGCATATTCACTATCAGTTGTCCCAGCAGGACGATAAAAAATTGGGGGATTAAAAGGTTTTTTCCCTAAGTCACCATTATGCGCGAAAATCCAATACTGTCCCCACAATTCTCGGACAAATGGATGACAATTCACTAATTTGACTTCGCCTTGGGTCGCCTTACGAATATGCGCAATCACATTACATGATTTAATGGGATACTCACTAATAAATTTGGCTATCTGAGAATGAATCGCCGCTTTAGCATCATTAAATAAGCGATAGCCTTTATCTTCATAAAAAGCGATTCCAAAACCATCTGAGTGATGATCTGTTTTTCCACCCCGTCGGTGAAATCCAGTAAACGAAAAACAAATATCCGTTGGGGTATTTGCGTTCATTCCTAAAAGCTGGCACATATTATTGTCTCTTTAAAAGAATTCGTTTTTCACGTTGCGAATAAAAATATCGTGCGCCGCCTAACATCATCCCCAATAAAAATACAAAAATAATTATTGGGAGAAAATGCGGCTGATTCCATTGATAACGTAATGTTCTACGTTTTTCGATATCTAGATTCAAATATTTAATTTGATTATTAATGACTTGGCTTGGTTTAATATTAGAATACCACGCATGATACAAGCGGTATTGCACAGGATAAAAAATAAAAATCCATGGAGTTTCTTCGCGGACAATCGCTATCATTTCATCAATAATTTTTTGGCGGTGTGGCGTGTTTTCCATGTTTTTCATTTGTTCAAAAAGCACATTAAAACGCGGATTATCATAATTGCATGCATTTTCGCCCCCTTTTGTCACTTTTGCATTGCCCCCATAAAGCAAAAACAAAAAGTTTTCAGGATCAGGATAATCCGCATTCCAACCTAACTGATAAATCTGTACTTGCCCCTTCTGCAACTTATCTTGAAAGCGATTATAATCTGTACTACGAATGACAAGCTCAATATTTAATTTAGCAAATTGTTTCCGCATCCAATCAAGACGGGCTTTATCATCAGGACCGCTTCCGGTCGTATCAAAATAAAAAGTCAGCATTTTTCCTGTTTTCGGATCAATGCCATTCGGATACCCTGCTTCTTTTAGTAATTGTTTTGCGACAGTGAGTGATTTTCGCTCGGGTTGTTGCGTCTGATGATTCCATGTATACACAACAGGATTCATTCCTTCTTGGCCTGTCCGCACGCCAAATAACCCTAATGGAATCGGCCCTTGTGCAGGAACACCCCGACCATTCGCAAAAATTTGAATTAATTCTTCACTATCAAAAGCGATTGCTATAGCTTGCCGCAATTTTTTATTTTTTTCACCGCCCACCATTGGATCTAAAAAATTAAAACCCAAATAAGAAAGCGTCGTTGTATTCGCCTGCGACAAACGGATTTGTTTTTCCTGAAGAAAAGGGCTTAATTCACTTTTTTTCGTGAGAGAATTTAATTGAATCGCTTGAGCAAAGGTTTCCGAACTAATACCCGATGCATCATAATAGCCTTGCAAAAATTTATTCCAATACGATAAATTTTCTTTTTCAAGCGTCAAAACGACTTTATCAATAAAAGGTAGTTTTTTTCCCGCATCTTTTAATAATCCATTCGCATTATCTTCTTTTTCCCCATCTGAGGGGTAATATTCCGCATGAAAATATGGATTTTTTGTCAAAACTAAACGATGATTTGGATTATTTTCAGTTAAATAATAAGGACCTGTTCCGACTGGGTACCAATCTAAAGTAATATTTTTTTCTTTCAGACCTTTTTGGTGATAAAACTGTTCTGCTTCTACGGGAATGGGCGCAAAAAAAGGCATCGCTAACCAATATTGAAATTGCGGCGATTTTCCCTTAATTTTAATTTGATAAGTATAACGATCCAGAATGCGCGCGCCCTCTAAATCAAATTGATGCAAATTTGTAAAAACATTAGGCTCAAACTGTTTGCGATGATTAGAGACTTTTTTAGCAAAAGTATCAAAACCAAAAATTTGATCGCGCATCATTCCAAAAATCGGTGATTGCAATTTTGGATCCGCTAACCTTTTGATTTGATAAACATAATCTGCCGCTACAAGTTCTCGTGTCGCAGTTTTTTTTATATCATATAACGTTTGAATTTTGCCCAGCGTCGAAGCCGATAAATTCAAATTTTCTTTAACAAAAGCAGGATGCGGCTGATAAAAAATATGCGGTTTAATCCGAAGTGTATAGAGCGAATAGGCTATCTGATCTTGCGGCGCATTCTCTGCTAATTGTTCATTTTTTTGATTAAAATAAGTAATGTGCGGAAAAGCCTGCGCAGTCAAATTTACTAATGTATACGGTCGCTTTAAATAATGATATTGTAAAGGGGGCTCATAAATTTGCCCCGTAAACACAGTTTCATCTTCCGAATAAGACAAGGCGGGGTCCAAATGCTTTGGTCGTTGTGAAAAAGCACTGTATAAAATTTTCTCATGAGATGCCGCTTCACGCTCTAAGCGGCTATAGGGATCGTTTGGTTGGGAATGACACCCAAATAATAACACACTGATCCATAACAATAAAAATGAACGAATTGCCATAAAAGCAGATTATTCAGCAAAAAAGTGAAAGAATAATTATAATTAAATTTTTTGCTTTCAGTGAAGGATTTTTGAGAATGGGAATTTTAAACGGTAAACGTGTTTTAATTACAGGCTTATTAAGCAATCGTTCTATTGCCTATGGTATTGCGAAAGCCATGCAACGGGAAGGCGCGCAACTCGCTTTTACCTATCAAAGTGATAAACTGAAACAACGTGTAATTGACCTTGCACAAGAATTCAATACGCCTGAAAATCTAATTTTGCCATGTGATGTTTCAGAAGATGCACAAATCGAAGAATTATTTAATTTATTAGGCAAAACATGGGATGGTTTAGAAGGTCTGGTTCATTCTATTGCATTTGCGCCGCGCGAAGCAATTCATGGCGATTATGTACTCAATACAGATCGCGAAAGCTTTCGTATTGCACATGACATCAGTTCTTACAGCTTTGTTGCCTTGGCGCGAGCTGCGTTACCCCTTCTAGAAAAAGGCAATAATCCTGCTTTGTTAACATTAAGCTATTTGGGCGCAGAGCGCACAGTTGTTAATTATAATGTCATGGGATTAGCTAAAGCGAGCCTTGAAGCGAATGTACGCTATATGGCGCAAAGTTTAGGTGAAAAAAATATTCGGGTGAATGCCATTTCAGCGGGGCCGATTCGGACATTAGCGGCAAGTGGGATTGGTGGCTTTTCCAAAATTTTAGATCTGGTTGAAAAACAAGCTCCTCTGCACCGTAATGTGACTATTGACGAAGTTGGCAACGTCGCAGCATTTTTAACAAGTGATTTAGCTAGTGGTGTGACGGCAAATGTCACGCATGTTGATTCCGGGTTTCATGCGGTCGCCGTTGGCGCAATGTAGTCTACTTTGGCGCACGGTGTGCGCCTTTTTTGTCCTTTTTTTGTATTATTCTATCCATCTTGTTTATTCTTACTATATGATCGATTCATTCCCATCGAAAATATTCGCTGTTATATAAAAAGTTTTATGAATTTCCTAAAAAAAGGACTGTTTTGCTTGCTTTTCTCTTTCGTGACACTTCCTGCCATCGCGACGGATGACATTGCCCCCGAAAAAGCACGTCAAAAAGCCCGTGAGCTGAAACAACTTCGTGATCATATTGAATCATTAACTTATGATATTGAACAAAAAGAAAAAAATCGAAATGAATCGATTGATAGTTTGCGTCGCTATGAACAAAATATCAGTGAGATCAATCGTCACCTTTTTGAACTAGAAGAACAACAAAATCAATTAGATGATTCTCTTGTCACGCTACTTCAACAAACGCAAACCATTCGGGAAAAACTCGCTAAACAACAAGTTTATCTCACCTATTGGTTACGACGTCGTTATTATAATCAACGCCCTGACATTATTCAGTTAGTACTGAATCACAAAGATCCTGAAACATTTCTACGCCATTTGACATATTATGGTTATTTCATGCAGGCCCATACAGAAATGATTCAACGGCTTTCTGAAAATTTAAAACAATTTAAACATCTTTCCAGTCGAACACGGGCCAAATATTTCGAACTTGATCGCATTCTTGATCAAAAAAACCAACAAAAACAAAAACTTCAACAACAACAAAAACGCCGCGAACAACTTTTAGTCCGTCTTGGAAAAGAAATCGAAAAACAACGATCTCAACTTTCTACTTTACAAGATGATGAAAAACGTTTAACTAATCTAGTCGATCGGATTCAAAAATTATTACTCGCAAAACAAGAAGCGGAACGCGAACTTGCCAAGAAAAATAATCAACCTGTTCCTTCAGAAAAAACAACGTCAAGAAGTTTTGATAAATTACGCGGCATCTTATCTTTGCCTGTCAAAAATGGAAAATTGCTTAATCGCTTTGGGGCCCCTCGCCAAGAGGGTGGGCTTTCTTGGAAAGGCTGGTTTATTCAAGCCACCGCAGGAACAGCCGTTTCAGCCGTTGCCGATGGACGCGTTGTCTTTGCCAATTGGCTTAAAGGCTACGGCAATTTGATTATTTTAGAACATTCTGACCATTATATGAGTTTATATAGCAATAATGAATCCCTTGTACGACGGGTTGGCGACACAATTCGAAGCGGTGAAAAAATCGCAACTGTGGGAAACAGTGGAGGGAATGCGACAACAGGCGTCTACTTTGAATTACGCCATCAAGGAGAAGTATTAAATCCCTCAAAATGGATTAGAACAAAAAATTAAAACTTTTTAGTATTAATAATAAACCATTTCCCAAGAGTAAAAACGCAATGACACGGATCAATTGTGCCCGCGAAAGCATCGCATGAAAATGATGACCTATTTTTAAACCAGCAAACATTAATATTATCGCAATGGGTAATGCATAGACAAACATTTCTTGCCATAATAAACCGGATAGTGCGAATAAAGCGACTCTTAAAATGGTACTCACACTAATAATTACTGACATCGTCGCTCTCAATTGCCCTGTATGTGTCAGTCGATTAGATAAATAAATCATATAAATCGGCCCACCCGTCCCAAAGAGCGCGCCAAAAATCCCGCCACTGACTCCAAAAAGGGAAACCCATTTGCGATCAATCTGTTTTTTAATATGTGGATTCAAAAAGAGATACCCGCCATAACTAAAAATAAAAATGGCTAAAGCAATCAATAAATGGCGTTGCGAAAGATTAACGAGCAGTGTTGTACCGAGCGTAATCCCAATTAGCATAAACGGGACTAAATAGCTGACTTCTTTTTTGTCAATATGTTGAATATTTTTTAATCCCGTCCAACCTGATGCAAGTACATCCAACATGCATACAAATGGAATGACTATTTTGAGCGGAAAAAAATAAGCCAAAAGCGGCACACAAATCACAGCAGAACCAAATCCTGTCATGCCAAAAATAATATAGGCAACAAAAATAATCACTGGAATAAAAAAGAAGAAGGGATGCGCTAACCAATCGGCAAAAAACATGATCGTTCCTAAAGTCAATTCAATCTAGCATTATTATAAAAGCCATGCTTTTATCACAAGATAGAATTAATCAATGATTGAGAACAAAATTTTTGATACATGAGGACAAAGACTATTTATTTTATGCAATTATAAAAAATATTACTATTATAATAAAATGGGATTTTTCTAAGAGGCGGACATTTCGAACAGGCATAATAACTTTTACAGCAAGCATTAGGT
>CAZDFJ010000030.1:0-30668 GCA_964504875.1 uncultured Burkholderiales bacterium
AGACCAAAGCGCTTATGAAGATGAGCGTTTAGCGCTGATGGACGCGAAGAAAGTGACCCAAGATTTACTAGATAAAGTAAAACCTTTGGTGGAAAAACATTTTGGTGTGACTTGTCATTTAGAAATTATTCCATATGGACGTACGCAGGCCGAACAAATTCAAATTTTACAATCAATGGCCAAGCATCTTGATGCACAAGATCAGGTTTCTATTGATGTCACGCATGGATTTCGACATCTGCCTATGTTGGGACTAGTGAGCGCAGTGTATCTTAAAATCGCCCGGCAAATTAATGTCGTGGGTTTATATTATGGTGCATTGGATATGACGGAAGATCAGAAGACTCCAGTTTTACGCTTGGATGGGCTGTTGCATATTGTCGAATGGATTATTGCGATTCAAAGTTTTAATACCAATGGAGATTATTCAATTTTTTGTCAATTATTGACGTTAGAAGACGTTGCGGACGAGACAACGGATTTATTGAAAAAAGCGGCATTCTTGGAACGAAATCAAGATGTGGCCGGTGCGCGGGCGCCTCTCAAGAAATTTAATCAAGCGCTTGCAGAAAAATCTTTCACAGGTGTTGGGCAATTATTTGAAGCAAAACTAAAAGAACGGTTGGCATGGGTAGAGAAGCCTGATTTATTTCAGCGTCAACATAATCGCGCTATGTTTTATTTAAATAACCGCGATTATTTACGGGCAGCGACCTTGGGTTTTGAATCTTTTATCACAAAAAACGTGCCACAAGGGGAAGATGTTCAAAACTATGAAATTCGGGCTCGTGCAAAAAAATCTTTTGAAGAATCAAATAGTAAAAGCTCAGAAGCCAAAAAAAATTATGATCTTTTACGAAATTTACGGAATGCATTAGCTCATGCAGATCGTTCAAACATTAAAAAAATTCAGCAGGCGCGTTCGGCTGAAGAAAAAATGCAAACCCTCTTAACAGAATTATTAAAATCAATTGAATAAGCTAAATGCATTATTTTTTGGAAAAATAACCTGATTTTTTGCGCTATTCTGATCAAATCACGATGAACTTCTTGAACAGAATAGCGTCTTTCTCTCTATTCTAAATAATGGATTCAGACTAGTCTCATCAAATTATTGCCATCATGTCAACCAACCTCATGATTTTTCGTTAGTTTTTATTCGACAGTCTTATTTTTGTGCAATACAGCAAATTTTCACAAAAAAACAACACTTGAGAATACTTTGGCGCATTTTTTGCTCTTTTTTTAAGAAAATTTAATACAAATAGGAATTTTTTATTCAAAATAGGAATCTATGCTTTACAGATGTTGCAGAGCATAAAAATTTTTTTCTATAATTTTTTCGAAGAGATATTTTCAAAATTAACGCAAATAAGAGGACAAAAATCATGGACGAATTTTATTTCATTGCAGTAATGAGTTTTTGTGTTTTTGATTTAGTGAGAGATGCATTAAGCGATCTCCTTGACGAAAGTTAAAGTCGCTCATTTTCTTGTTTTTGGCTGTCAATCCCGCTGCAAATTGCCTTTTTTACGCGTATAAGGCATAATGCAAGCGGGATTTTTTTTATCTATCTGGACTAGAAAATCATGAAAAAACATATACATATCTTGGGAATTTGCGGCACATTTATGGGGGGGCTTGCTGCACTTGCAAAACAAAATGGCTATCATGTCACAGGTTGTGATCTCAATATCTATCCGCCAATGAGTACGCAATTAGAAGCTTTGGGCGTGGAAATTACGCAAGGGTTTGATGCTGCACAATTAGCGCACATTCAACCGGATGTCTTTATCGTCGGCAATGTGATGAAACGGGGCATGCCCATTATTGAAGCAATTTTGAACCAGAACTTGCCTTATATATCAGGGCCACAATGGCTTTATGAACATATTCTCAAAGACAAATGGGTCCTTGCGGTGGCAGGCACACACGGTAAAACCACAACAAGTGCTTTACTGGCCTGGATTTTAGAAGACGCAAAATTAAATCCAAGTTTTCTGATTGGAGGCGTGCCACAAAACTTTGGGGTATCCGCGCGGTTAACAGACAGTCCTTTTTTTGTGATCGAGGCTGACGAATATGATACCGCTTTTTTTGATAAGCGGGCCAAATTTGTGCATTATCATCCTCGAACTGTGATTTTAAATAATCTTGAATTTGATCATGCAGATATTTATCCCACTTTGGAGGCGATAGAAACGCAATTTCATCATTTAGTAAGAATGGTGCCAAGTCAAGGTTTAATTATTTCAAACCAAAATGAAGCCGCCTTAAAACGCGTTTTAGAAAAAGGGTGTTGGTCTGAAAAGGTATGTTTTGGGGGCGAAATCGACAAAACTTTACAGTTAGTGCTGACCCAGAATTTTGCATTGACAGGAAAACATAATGCGTGGAATGCGCAGGCTGCGCTCTTAGCGGCTCAGCATGTGGGCGTTCCTCTTTCCGTAGGTAAAGAAGCTCTCTCAAAATTTTCTGGCGTGAAACGCCGTTTAGAAAAGCGGGGTGAAATCAATCACATCACGCTATATGATGACTTTGCCCATCATCCGACAGCCATTGAAACTACTTTATTAGGTTTGCGGCGACGTCTCGAGCAAGAAAATCAATCTGACTTTCGGATTATTGCCGTGTTAGAGCCCCGTTCTAACACAATGAAAATGGGGGTGTTGCAAGCACAATTGCCCCAGAGTTTAGAAAGCGCGGATCAGGTTTTTTGTTATGCGCCGGCGAGTATGACATGGGATGTTCCAGCCGCTTTGACCGCATTAGGCCAGAAAGTACAATGTTTTGCTGAAATAGAATCGTTGGTTGATGCGATTGTGGCAACCAGTCAAGCACAGGATCAAATTGTTGTGATGAGTAACGGAGGTTTTGCTGGCCTGCATGATAAGCTATTAATGCAATTAAAAGCAAAATTTGTGGCCAATTAAATGGCTATTTTTTGATAGACAGTGGGCATGACACTTTTCAAGTTTTTAGTAAAACCCGTTAAGGTTTCGGAATGACCAATGAAAAAATAACCGCCCACTCTCAATTGTTTGAGCAAATGATTCACGACCCGCATTTTAGTTTCAGGATCAAAATAAATCATGACATTTCGTAGGAAAATAATGTCAAATTCGCCCAATGAAGAGAGCGTTTCAGGATGATTCAAATTTGCGTGAACAAATTTAATTTTATTGCGCAAATTTTTTTCAATCAAGAAGGTGCCTTTTTGCTTTCGGACCCCTTTTAGGCAATATTTATGTAACAAATGCGTTGGAATATCTTTTGCGCGTTCCATACGATAATGTCCCCGCGCCGCCTGTTCAAGGACGCGAGTACTCAAATCAGTGGCGACAACTTCCCAATTTTTAAGGGTAGGAAAACATTCTGCTAATACCATGGCCAATGTGTAGGGTTCTTCGCCAGAAGAACACGCTGCACTCCATACGCGTAATGTATGCGTCGCATTCTGTGTGGGCAAATGAGAATGCGTCATTTGATTTTTTAATAATTTTTCTAGAAAATCAAAATGTTTTGGCTCACGAAAGAAATGGGTTTCATTGGTTGTAATCAGATCAATCGCTGTCTGTAATTCTCGTTTTTGATTAGGTTGAAAAATCAGATCAAAATATTCTTTAAAAGTAGACAGGTTGAGAAATCGCAATCTTTTTGTCAAACGCCCTGTCACAAGCAAGCGTTTTGTTGGAGCAAGAAAAATGCCTGTTGTGGTGTGAATAAATTTTTGAAAACGACTAAAATCTTGGTCGGATAATTTAGGCATATCTGCAGAAGCAGACGTCTTAATATTGAAACTATGAGCGCTCATGGCCTTGCTTGTAAAAATTTATTTTGCAAAATCAAAAAAGAATGACTTTTTCGTCTAGATTGGGTTGTGCTAGAAAGGAAATTTCTTCAACAGAGAGGACATTTTGAATATTTAAAATAACAACAAAATTAGCCTGACCAATTTTACCCATTCCCATGATAAAATCAGAGCGAATTTTTGCCCCAAATGTTGGCGGACATTCAATATCAGTTGTTGCAATATCTAAAACTTCACTCACACTGTCTACAATAATGCCAATATCTTGCGTTTCATTTTCAGTGTCAGAAGCGACTTCTAAAATGACAATGCAGGTTCGTCGTGTCATGTCACTGGGTTGTCGCCCAAAGCGCAGGGCTAAATCAATGACGGGCACAACGTTTCCACGCAAATTAATCACGCCCTGCACAAAGTCTGGCATCATCGGGACGGAAGTAAGATTTCCATATTCGATAATTTCTTTAATATTCAAAATGCCAATCGCAAAAAGTTCTCCTTGGACATTAAAAGTTAAGAACTGTTGTTGATTATTATGATTAAGAATATTATCTGTCTCAGAAAGCGGGACCGGCAAATTTTCAGTAGGCATATGCATGCAAAAAATGAAATAAATTTAAATAAAGCAATTTTTTTGCGAAATAGTTGAGTGAGTCTTATGCGTCAAAAACGCGTTTAATTTCATCAAAAAGTGCTTTAATATTAATGGGCTTAGAAACATAACCATTCATTCCTGCCGCAAGACAATCTTCTCGGTCTCCTTGCATCGCATGGGCAGTCATGGCAATAATGGCAATAGGAGATAACGTATGTTTTGCTTCATATTGACGAATCGCCTGTGTCGCTTCAAAGCCTCCCATAATAGGCATTTGGACATCCATCAGGACCAAATCAATGTGGCCTTGATTCATCGTAAAATATTCGACAGCCTCTTTTCCATTGTTTGCAATATGAATATGATGTCCTGCTTTTTCTAAAATCCGCGTGGCCAATTTTTGATTCACAAGATTGTCTTCAACAAGCAGTATTCTAATACTTTGTTCAAGTTTGTCGAGAAGAAAATGATTAATACGCGAATTCGGCGTGACCCCCATTTCATTAGGATGTTTATCATAAACAGAATGGGCCTGAGAAAGCGTGATGCCAAAATAAAAAGTACTCCCAATATTAGCTTCACTTTTTACACAAAGTTCGCCGCCCATCAGACACACTAAACGGGATGAAATAGTCAGGCCCAACCCTGTACCGCCATATTGCCGGGTGGTGGAGGAATCTGCTTGACTAAAGGCTTCAAAAATTGTTTTTTGTTTTTCAGGAGGAATGCCAATTCCCGTGTCAGTCACAGAAAAATGTAAGCAAATTTCATTGAGTTTACGCTCGAATTCTTTCATGCGTTTAATCGTCAGTTTTATACTGCCGTGCTCAGTGAACTTAATGGCATTGCCCATCAAATTAATGATAATTTGACGTAATCTGACAGGATCGCCATAAATAATTTCGGGAATCGTGTCATCAATATGGCTGATAATAGCGAGATCATCACTTTTTCCTTTGGCGCGTAATTCAAAAATTTTAGCCAATTCTTGTACAACTTTTCGCAAGTTGAAATCAATAGGATCCAGTTCTAATTTACCCGCTTCAATTTTAGAAAAATCTAAAATATCATTAATAATGGTTAAGAGCGCATCGGCTGAAGATTTAATCATTTGTAAATATTCAGCTTGTTCTTCAGCATTGGTGGTTGTCATCGCGAGTTCTGTCATACCCATAATACCATTCATGGGTGTACGAATTTCATGACTCATATTAGCGAGAAAATCACTTTTTGCGCGGTTGGCTGCTTCCGCGGCTTCTTTTGCTTGACTTAATGCCATTTCAGTTTCTTTCACATGTTGCATATTTTGCAAGCTAACCAAAATGACAGGCATGTTATCTACGGGATCAATAATGGGGCGAATATCCAGACTACACCAAATTGATGTATTGAGCGTTTTAATTTCTGCTTCTGTAAGATAAGCGCGGTCATTACTGACCATAAAAGCGGCCCGATTGGCATCGGTTCGCCTCACAAATAAGTTCATGAAGTCATTTTCTTGTAAACCAGGTGTAAGGCTTCCGAACATTTGAATCGCAATGGGATTTCGCATAATTGCGGTGCCTTGCATCGTAAACATACAGATTGCCAAATTAGTATGTTGTACCGCTTGGATGCCGCGTAGAATATTCGGATCGACTTCTTGTCGAAAAACAATTCCCTCATGCATACTTGCAATCCGGCCATCCTCAAGGATGATTCCAATTGTGTTTGCATGAACTGTGACAGGTTTCCCATTCGGAAACAAGGTCCAATGATCGCGATAGATGCCCCCATTTTTAATCACATCCAGCGCCGTTGTGAGGCGTTCATGTGTTCCGGGACTCATTTGTGAAAAATCACGGGCGCATAGTTCCGCTAAACTGGTCGCACTCCATAATTCGATGCCAGCATGATTCGCCCACACCATTTTAGATTTTTCAATGTCAAAAACCCAAACAGGCGTGTCCATCCATTCAAATGCAGGTAAAACATGATAATAATAATGTCTTCCTGTTTGTCCGTCATTGTTTGGGAACAGTGTCAAAAATGTTGCAGCATCCATCATCGTGGTATAGGCGACTCTTTTTATTTATATTATTAAAATAGAAGATATACTAAAATTACTTATTCGCAAATTGCGCGAGGGCTGTTTGAGCATCATTGAGAATAATTTGAGCAGAATGACGTTGCTTCACATGATCAAACCAGCCTGATAGTTTTGGCATTTGTGTTTGTGGATTGATATGATGTCCGTATTGTTCTGTCAAGAAGAGAATATAATAATAACTCAACACGTAAGCCGCATCGCAAAGGTTAAATTGCTCGCCTAAAAAATAAGGTTCAGGTTGAATTTCTTTTTCAATCATATCAATGATATCATGAAGTTTGTCAATCTCTGTAAGCTTACTTGGATCATTTTGTTTTCCCGCCATCAAACCGCGAAAAAGTACGCTCAATTGTGGGGCGAGATACAAATCATGTAAACGTGACAGATAACGACCCTTTGCCCGTTTAGCGGGCGTACTTGGCATTAAAGGGGGATGAGGATATTGTTCATTAAGATATTCAACAATGACCTCGCTTTCGCCAAGTTTGACATCGCCATCAATTAAAAAAGGGACTTTACCCAAGGGGTTAATTGCGAGATAGGCTTCAGATTTGAGGTCTTTTACACGCATTGGAGGACAATGCACTTCCAAATTTTTTTCTAACAGTACAATCCGAACTTTTGCACTAAAATGACTAAAAGGGAGTTGATAAAAATCAATCATAACCGTTCCTCGAAAAATGGCTTATTTTTAATCGACTTGATTAATATTTTGTGATAATTATAATCAGATTAATGAACGCTTAGCAAAGAAAAACGCATTCTAAATTTATACATATAGTGAAACAGACGTCTTCTCATCAACGATTATTTTTCTTCTTTTTTTATTTATATACCTTTGTGGCAAGCATTTTTACGCCATTCGGTGTATGGGAACACGTTCTTTCTCATTTATCCAGTACGATTGTACTAAAATCACAAGAGACCACAAAAGCTGTCACCCATGATAAGCATGAGACAAAACAGACAGAAAGTCTTTGTTTAGTTTGCGAAAACAGTCTTGTTTTTCAACTCACTCCCTTTCATTATGCTATTTTTACGTGCCTCTATCATTCTAAATCTTTTTTTATAAAAAGAACCGATTATTCTGCAAAAAAATTACTGCAACAAGTTTATTATGCCGCCCGCGCGCCGCCGATTTCTTTCCATCATACATAAAAAAATACTTTTTGATAATCCACTTTATTTTATGATCTTTGGAGAGAACGAATATGCGTCCTTTCAGAGTAAAGCCAAGTTTTTTTGTCAGTTTTGCACTGTTCAGTATCATGTCATCTCAATATGCCAATGCGGCTCCCTCTGTGTCGCTTAAAAAGCTACAATCTGAAATTCAACAAATGCGGGCCGTCTATGAAGCGCGTATCCAATCTTTAGAAAAACGCCTCGCTCAAGCAGAACAAAAACAACAACGTGCTGAAAAAATCAGTCCAACGTTGCCTGTCACACCGATTGATGTCGATCAAGAATCAATCAAATCAGCCTCGGCTGAGGGAACGCCGCCTATAATTCAGAAAACAAATAATCAATTTAATCCGGCGATTTCGCTTATTTTGTCAGGAATAATGGGAAAAACAAAGTCCAATAATGGGCAGCTTTATCAAATGAATGGCTTTATGCCCATTGATACAAGTGGACACAGTGCGGTTGCGCCAACAGCAAGAGGTCTCAACTTATCCGAATCTGAGTTGACCATCGGGGCTAATATTGATCCTTATTTTTATGGACAAATGACAGTTGCCCAGGCGCCAGAAGGGGGCAGCGAAGTCGAAGAAGCTTTTATTAAAACAACGGCCTTGGATAATGGGTTTTCATTGAAAGCGGGGCGATTTTATTCTGGGATTGGTTATTTGAATGAACATCATAAACATGTGTGGGATTTTGTAGACAGCCCCCTTGCGTATAACGCTTTTTTAGGCGGACAGCTTAAGGCTGAGGGCCTCCAATTTAAATGGATAGCGCCGACGCCGTTTTTGTTAGAACTAGGATTGGAAGCTTCAGGGGGTCGAAATTTTCCCGCCTCTAATCGTGATAAAAATGGAAGTGGGGCCGGCGCGTTATTTGCACGAATTGGAGGCGATTTAAATGAAAGCCACAATTGGCGGGCGGGTTTAGCCTATTTCAGTACAACGGTCAATCATCGTTCTTTTAATGATATGAATTCTGATCAATCAGAGATTATAAGCGATTTAACAGGAAAAAGCCGTTTTTGGAATGCACATTTTGTGTGGAAATGGGCGCCGAATGGGAATCCGATTGATCAAAATTTCAAATTTCAAGCAGAGTATTTTAAACGCGTAGAAGAAGGATTGATAACGTATGATAGTGATAATTTTACAGGAAATCAATCTGTCGGGGATTATTATGCCAAGCAATCTGGGTGGTATATGCAAGGTGTGTATCAATTTATGCCCCGCTGGCGAATTGGCCTTCGAACTGAAAAATTAAATTATGGGACAGTTTCACTGGCTAATGCTGAATCTTTTCAAAATTTGACGACGCGCTTTAACCCTCAACGTACCAGTATGATGTTTGATTATTCTCCCACAGAATATAGTCGCTTGCGCCTACAATGGACACGAGATGAATCAATGTTAGGTCTCAAAGATAATCAAATTTTCTTACAATATATCATGAGCTTAGGGTCTCATGGGGCGCATGCTTTTTAATTTTTCTCGTGGAAAAAATAATGAATTATTATGTCAAATCAGGATTAACCGCCACGCTTTTTTTGTCACACATAACATTCACAAATGCTGCACTGAATATTGTGACATGTGAACCAGAATGGGCGGCTTTAGCACAAGAATTAGCCGGCGATAAAGCCAAAGTAACCAGTGCAACAACTGCATTGCAAGATCCACATCATGTGCAAGTTCGACCCAGTTTAATCGCAAAAATGCGTTCAGCCCAATTGTTGATATGTACTGGCGCAGAACTTGAAATTGGTTGGCTGCCTGTTTTGGTGCGGGATGCAGGAAATAGCCAAATTCAGGAAGGGAAATTAGGCTATTTTGAAGCGAGTCGTTATGTCGCTCTTTTGGAAAAACCCCAGCGGCTTGATCGCGCAGAAGGCGACGTCCATGCCTTTGGTAACCCACATATTCAGCTTAATCCTTATAATATTACAAAAATTAGTACGGCCTTAGCACAACGTCTTGTTGAGGTTGATCCCGAAAATACAACGTATTATCAACAACGTGCGCAACAGTTTCATCAACGGTGGCAGAATGCAATCAAGCGATGGGAACAAGAGGCAAAAGTCCTCAAAGGAGTTCCAATCGTTGTGCAGCATCAGGCTTATCCCTATTTAAATCAATGGCTTGGCTTTAATCAAGTGGCAACACTTGAACCTAAGCCAGGCATTGAACCCAGCGCGCCTTATTTAAATCAAGTATTACAACGTGTCAAAAATACAGCACCCAAAATAATCATTCGCGCTGCATATAATTCCCCGCGTGCATCAAATTGGTTGGCAAGTCAAACAAAAATCCCTGTAGTTGTGTTACCTTTTACAGTGGGTGGAAACGAAAAAGCCCGTGATTTATTCACTTTATTTGATGAAACTATTGTGCAATTAAAAGCGGGACTTCATTCTACTGCGTCCAAATAACGAAATAGAACAAAGAGAGCGCCTTGTATTTTTGGGCGTTCTCTATCCATGTGTGAATACTCGTATAAAAAAGGAGCATATGAATGTCAGGAACATTTCAAGCGGTCATAGCCCGTCAGGATGAAAATAAAAAAATTTCATGCCAATTGGAAACAATAGAAGAAAGTAGCTTACCGGAAGGGGATGTGCTGATTGCGGTGGAGTATAGTTGTTTAAACTATAAAGACGCTTTAGGGATAACAGGGACAGGACCTATTTTCAAAACGACGCCCATGATTCCTGGTGTAGATGCGTCAGGGACTGTGATTGAATCCCAATCAGAGCAGTTTCAGGTCGGTCAAAAAGTTATTCTAAATGGTTTTGGTGTTGGTGAAGTCCGGTATGGTACTTTGTCAGAAAAATTACGGGTCCGATCAGAATGGCTGATTCCTCTCCCAGAAAAATTAACGCCGTGGCAAGCCATGGCGAGTGGAACCGCAGGTTACACCGCTATGTTATGTGTAATGGCGCTGGAACAATTTGGGGTGCAAAAAGAGAAAGAAATTGTTGTAACGGGCGCTACTGGCGGCGTCGGAAGTTTTGCGGTAGCGCTTTTGGCCCGTTTGGGATATCGCGTTGTTGCAGTAACGGGGAGTCCACAAGAGGCATATTTAAAATCATTGGGGGCAGAAGCGGTATTAGGGCGAGAAACCTTAGCTTTAACGAAACGTCCTTTATTGGCGCAACGATGGGGCGGGGCTGTCGATACAGTTGGCGGCGAAATGCTGGCTTCTTTATTAGCCCAAATGCATTATGAGGCGCCTGTTGCCGCGTGTGGATTGGCGGGAAGCGCGGCGCTCCCTACGACAGTGATGCCTTTTATTTTACGTGGGGTCCGTTTAATTGGCGTTGATTCAGTTTATCGTTCTTTAGCCGTGCGTCAAGAAGCCTGGTCTCGTTTGGCTGATTTATTAGATGCGCGCTTTTTTGAAAAAATCGTGCCACAAACGGTGTCTCTTTCTGAAAGTATTCAAGCCGCTCACGCTTTAATGCGCAATGAAATTTGCGGACGGGTTGTTGTCAAAGTGCAATAATTTCTGTAAAAAAACTGTTTTAAATATTTTTCTATAAAATTTATAGATAAAGGAAAATGTATGATGGAAAAAAGCATGAAAAGAAAAATAGGCCGGACGTTCTTGTGTGTTACAGGCTTATTTTTTGGGATCACAACTTTTAATGTAATGGCCGCAACGCAATCCACGCCTCAAGTCATCGCCGCCGCCGCGGCTGTTAAAGAGGAAGCCGTCAAAGCTGTTTATCATATTAATGATACGACTGTTGCGCGCGGGGCTTTATATAATATTGCTAATCATCTTAGTGTCGATCCTACTGCAAAAATAGTCGTGGTTGTTCATGGAAAAGGCATTGATTTTCTCTTAGAAGGTTCCCGTGATGTTAATGGAAATCCTTATGATGCGCAAATTGATGAATTACAACGTAAAGGGGTCGTTTTTGAAGCATGTCGGAAAACCTTACAAGGCCGCCATCTTTCTGAAAAAGATTTAATTTCAGAGATAAAAATTGTTCCATCAGGTGTGGCTGAGCTGGCGCGTTTGCAGGCAAAAGAAGGATTTATTTATATCAAACCCTAATTTTAAAACGGTTGATAAAAACGTCAGATGTATCTTTTGCGCAACTGTTTGAATTCATGCTATAATCAATCTACCTCGTCGTCCGAAATTAGATTTTATTTGATTGAATAAAGAGGAGTCTCCTCATGTTTACTAAAGCGACATTGCCTTTAACTGTTGTGATTGGTTTAATTGCCTTAGGGTGGTTGAGCTTTTTCTCAGTTATTTTGTCTTAATTTGACAAAAGCCTCCATGAGTCATGAAATAAAAAACTCAATGGAGGCAATCATATTTATGATGCTTCTTTAGGAATTTCAATTTGTTCTGCAGTTAGTACTGTTCGTAAAATTGTTTGTGTTTGGCCTTCTCGTTCCCGTTTCACAAACCACCAAATGGATCCTTTCTTGATACTCCAGTCTTGTTCTTGTCCTGTCATTAAATAGGCGGCGACTTTTCCCAAAGTGGGTTGATGCCCCACGATAATGAAATTACCTTCTGTTAAATCTTTCCAATCAATTAATTGTAATAAATCTTGTGCATTATGTACGGGCGAAAGCGGCAAACAAATTTCAAATTGTTTAGAGAGAGGGGCAATGGTTTGGCATGTTCGTACAGCTGGACTAACTAAAATACGCGGTTTTTTTGGCGCGTGATGGCGTAACCAATTGGCCATAACTCGAGCTTGTTTGTGTCCTTTTCCGGTTAATTCTCGGTCTAAATCTGTTTTTTTGCTTTCAGGCATCAATGTCAAGTCTTCTGCAATCGCATGACGCCAAAGGATTAAATTAACTGTCATTTTTCCTCCCTTATTTCAGTATATAAATGTAAAACTTATGATTACTTTTGAATAAATTGAAAAAATTAATAAAATTTTGGGGTAATAATTTAATTTTTTCGCAATTTTAAGAAAATTGTCACAAAAAAAATTTAAATTGAAGCGAGACCTCTCGATTCATTCCATAATTGTTTTTTTCATTATCGCCAAAAAGCATGAAAGTTATTTTTCAACCCATTATTTTTTTACTTGACCGTTTGCATTATCGCGGTAAGTTTATTTTAAACGCATTGCTCATTCTTGTGCCGCTTTCACTGATTTTAGTCTTACTCATACAGATGATGAATCGACAAATTGAAACAGCTGTACGAGAAACGCAGGGGTTACAATATTATAGACCTCTTGTTCAGTTATTAATTGATGTTCAAAATCATAGTGGGCAGATGAGCGCAACGCTCAGTGGAGAGACTAAATTTAGTGTTCCGGCTCAAGAAAAAATGAAGCAAATTGAAGGGCGTATCCAAGAAGTGGAACAACAGGATCAGCGTTTTGGAGAAAGTTTTAAAACAACCCAAATGTGGCAACAAGTGAAACGCGATTGGGGAAAAATTAAATCTATTACGAAAGAATCGAATCCCGAAGAAAATTTTGATGCGCATGCTGAAATGTTGTCTCATATTATGAAACAAATTAATCTGTTGACAGATTATTCAAGTCTCAAACTAGATGATGAATTATTAAGCTATTATTTAATTAATACAGTGACGCAAAATGTGCCATTATTATTACAGCGTGTGAGTGAAACGCGCGATGTTGGCGTCAGTGCAATTGTTCAAAAACGTTTGTCTCTTGCACGAAAAACACAGTTGTTAATCACACGGGCTTCTTTTGACCAATTGTTAAATTTTATTGGGACCAATCTCGATCGAATTTATGAACAAAATCCACAAATACGTCCGCAACTTGATCCTATCAACGCAGAATTAAATACCCAAATGTTGCGGGTACAAGAAATTATCGCACTAAAAGTAATAGAAACGAGTGATTTTGATGAAACGCCAGAAAATTATTTTGCTGTGATGGATAAGGCGAGCACATTAGGCCAACAATTGATACAAGTAGGTATTCCTATTGTGGACAAAGCGTTACAAAATAGAATAGATCAACTCAATGAACGCCGTTATTTAGCATTGGGCTCAGCATTGGGTCTCGTATTAATTATGGGCTATGTATTAATGGGATCCTATTTGTCTATTATGGAATCGATTTATGCGTTAAAAGAAGGGGCCAGTGAAATTGCGCAAGGTAATTTGAACGTGCAGGTAAAACTAAGAAGTCGTGACGAAGTCCAGATTGTGGCTCAAAGTTTTAATCAAATGGTTGGAAATTTTCGAAACTTGATTACAAAAATTATGACACTTTCGGATCATGTTTCTACAGAAACAGAATCAGTAACCAATAGTTCGGGGCAAATTGCAGAATGGATGCAAAATCAAAGTCAAGCTTGTGCAGAAGCTTCTGCGACGATTGAAGAAATTGCCGCAACAATGGAGCAAATTGGCGCAAATATTGAAGAGGCTGTGAATGTTGCGAATCGTTGCGATCATGTGAGTCTTTCTGTAGAAAAAGATATTCAAAATAGTTTAGGTGAAATGAATCGTATTATGGAATCGACTTCCCAAGTCGTCAAAAGCTTGGATGGTTTGACTTCTCGATCGGAGCAAATTAGTCAAATTATTACAGTGATTCGGGATGTGGCTGATCAAACCAATTTATTAGCCTTGAACGCGGCCATCGAAGCCGCCCGAGCGGGTCAGCATGGGGCGGGTTTTGCAGTTGTTGCAGATGAAGTGAGAAAATTAGCTGATCGAACAAGTTGTGCAACAAATGATATTGCGACCATGATTTATGCTATTCAGGTAGAAATTGAAAACGTTGTCAAATCAATGACAAAAGGACATCAACAGGTTCAAACTGGGGTCAAAATGTCAGAAGGCGCAACGAAATCATTGGTAGAAATTCGGAACGGGATGCAAACAAGTTTGGATAATATCGAGGCGATTAATCATGCGATGCAAGAACAAGCTTTAGCGAGTAATGAAATTGCCCAAAATATTGTCCAAATCAGCGAAATGGCAGACGAAACCGCAGAAGTTACGGTTTGTAATGCGGAAGCGTCCCAAAAAACTCAAAATATTGTGACAGAATTAAAACAAGCTGTTCATCAATTTAGATTATAATTTTTGGGCAGAAAATTTATTCAGAAGATCGACAGGGGCTAATATGTTGATGCATAAATTCCTGATGGGCGGTTTGTGCATGATTGAAAAATTGGACAATGGCTTCTGAATCACGTGTTTCAATGAGATCTTGAATATTACAAAGTGTCTGGCGATATGCATTCAGCCCTGCTAAAATAAATTCACGGTTAGAGAGTACAATGTCCCGCCACATTTCCGGATGACTTCCTGCAATCCGTGTGAAATCCCGAAATCCAGTACCCGCGAAGTGAAAATAGTCGTCACGATTAGGTGATTGGCCGACAGTTTCCATGAAAGAAAAAGCAAGTAAATGGGGTAAATGGCTGACTGCCGCAAAAATTTCATCATGTTGTTCTGCGCTCATAGATGTCACGGATGCGCCGCATTGCTCCCAAAAGGCGTGAGCCCGTTGAATCATTTCCGGAGCATTTTCAAAAAGAGGCGTAATAATCACATGTCGTTTTTGAAAAAGGCTCGCATACGCTGCTTCCGCCCCACTTTTTTCTGCGCCAGCAATCGGATGACATGGCACAAATTGTCCAATTTGTGTTGGGAGGAATTCTTTTGCATCATGAATAATATTTTGCTTTGTGCTACCCGCGTCAATAATTAGTGTATGCGGGTCACATTGTGCATTAAGTTGCGCCAAAATTTCCCCAATTTTACGAACGGGTGTAGTAATGAGCACGACTTCTGCCCCACGAATCGCTGTCAATAAATTTGTTTCAATTTCATCAATGATCTGACGGTTTAGCGCGATTTCTAAATTGTGAA
This sequence comes from uncultured Burkholderiales bacterium, assembly GCA_964504875.1. GTDB lineage: Bacteria > Pseudomonadota > Gammaproteobacteria > Burkholderiales > CAZDFJ01 > CAZDFJ01. The sequence goes on from CAZDFJ010000030.1 coordinate 15,523, forward strand.
GTGAGCGTCCAACGCCAACAATTTTTTTTACGTGACGGCCTTCCCTTAATGCCAAAGCGGCCGATCCGCCAATCAGTCCAACGCCAATAATGACAAGTTTTTCAATTGGTTTTTCAAAGTGAGGATTCATAAGTGCGCGCCATCAAATTGTCAGTGAAAAAGAAAATATGATATTAAAATCAATACAATGTTTTCATTATACCTAATTCATCTTAATTTTCCAAACAAGAAGCTTTTTTTAAAAAAGGGGTTGTTGTTCATCTTGTTGAGAAATAATTTCGGCCGCCGGAAAATGACCGTAGTCAACAAATTTTTTGTCTCTAAAAAAAGTATAACCATGTTTGCCATGACGTTTTGAGATATACATCGCTTCGTCTGCATGCGTTAAAAGTGTATTGGCATCTTTACCATCGTGGGGATAGACTGCAATTCCGACACTAGCGGAAACATGAATAATCGTTTCCTCTGTTGGAATATACAAATTTGTCGCTTGCATAATTCTTTCAATAATGCCAATCATATCGCATTCAGAATGTGGATGAATGCCCTCTAGTAATACAACAAATTCATCGCCCCCTAATCGACAAACCGTATCGCTTTTACGAACAGAATTTAACAATCCGCGAGACACGCGTTGCAAAACTTCATCACCAGCATTATGACCTAAAATATCATTCACTGCTTTGAAATTATCTAAATCTACAAAAAGGATCGCTAATTGCGCGCGTTCTCTTTCAATACGGCTAATCGCATGGCTTAACCGATCATAAAAAAGATTTCGATTAGGTAGTTTAGTGAGTCGATCATAATTAGCGAGGCCTTCTAAATGCTCCTGCATGCGTTTAATGAGTGTAATATCAGAAAAAGTGGCAATATAGTTAATAATTTCGTGATTTTCATTATGAATCACATTAATTTTGACCAATGCGGCAAAAAGTTCACCATTCTTTTTGATGTTCCAAATTTCGCCTTGCCAGCTCCCATTTTCCCGAAGTGTGTCCCACATCGTGTTGAAAAAAACCGCATCATGAAGTCCGGAGGCTAAAAATTTTGGATCTTGTCCAATGGTGTCTTCAATACGATATCCTGTAATTTGTGTAAAAGCCGGGTTAATACGAATAATTTTATTGGATAGATTAGTAACAAAAATGCCTTCTAGTGTGTGTTCAAATACGGATTCTGCCAGCAATAACTTTTCTTCATTTTGCTTCCGTTGGCTAATGTCACTGATAATGCCAGTCATGCGTGTGACTGTGCCATGCATATTGCGTTTGACAACTTTTCCCCGCGAAAAAACCCAAACATATTGACCTGATCCATGGCGTACACGATATTCAGACTGATAATGTGGCAATTTTCCGTGAAAATGTTGTTGAATGACATTATAAACACTGGCGCGATCGTCAGGATGAATGAGCGTTTCCCATTTTTCATGGGTGTGAAGCACTTCCTCGCCTTCTGTATAACCTAAAAAATCCCACCAATTGGAAGACCAATACATAATGTCTTTTTCGACATTCCAATCCCATAAATAATCTTCGCTGGCGTGCAAAGCTAAATTAAGACGCTCTTCATTTTCTCGAAGATCCCGTTCCATTAAAAGACGTTGGCTAATATCATGAAATGAGACGACAACACCAATGACTTCGTTTTTACGGAAAATCGGCGTTGCGCTGAAAGAAACAGGAAAAATTGAGCCATCTTTATGACAGAAAAAATCTTCTACTTGCTCGCAAGTTTCTGCATTGAGCAAAACTTTTAAAATAGGGCTTTGTTCGGGCAAATAAACAGAACCATCTTCATGTTGATATTGAAAAAGATAATGTGCATTACGTCCTAGCATATTTTCCATAGACCAGCCAAGTAATTTGGCGGCATTTGGATTCACAAAAGTAATTTTGCCTTCTTGATTAAGGGCATAAATGCCTTCTTTAATTGTATTGGTCAGATCACGTAATTGCTGTTCTCGTTCTTGTAATGTGATAGTCATGCCATGCGCTAATTGATAAGCGCGCTGACGAGTATTAATTAACACCCACATGACCCCAAATAAAAGAAAACTGATTAAAATACCAGAAGTCATCAGAATATGTGCTTTTTGGTAGTCAATTGAATTTTCAAATTCAGGAAGGGAATCGACTTTAAGAAACCAGGTGCGGTCATAGACATTCAGTAAAAGATCTTTTGAAAAAAGAGGGCTAAAATCAAGAATCTTACATAAACCTGTTGAATAAATAATATTATTTTTTTTAGAATAATTTTGATCAGAAAGAGAAATATCTAAATATGAATACCCATTGTTCAAAATTTCCTGCATAAAATTTTGAATTGTAAAAGACGTATAAATAAAGCCAAAAAACTCAGGAGCTAATGAAGCATCGTTCATGTCGGGAAGATAAACAGGAGTAAACGTGTAAAAACCAACAATAGGAAAACTAGTTGAATCTTCCTTGTTGAATAATACATGTTCAGTCATGGCTGTTTTGCCAGAATTTTTTGCTTTTTCAATGATATTTCTAGTGTGTGCATTTGAGGCGTAAAGGTCGGTCCCAATGGTGATATTTTTATTTTTTTTGACATTATGCAAGTGTTCTAGATATAAAATCGGTGTATAAAAAGGCCGACTGCCACTCGGTGTGATCATATATTGATGAAAGTCACGGGCTTGTACTGTAGTGAGATAGGTTTGTTTTTTCTCGTCAGGAACCCATGCAATCACACCAATATCATAAAGTGCAGGATAACGGGCTCTTAAGTTCAAACTTTGAACATATTGTTTCCATTCTTTTCCAGAAACATGCGTCGAGGCCATAAATAAGCCAATGGCATGAGAGCTGACTTGTTGATATTCTTTGGCGCGTTGTTCAATCGCATTTTTGAGAGAGAGGGTTGCAAAATTAAAGCGTTCTTCTGCTTGGGCAATGATATTCTGCCTAATAATGTACCAACTGATGAAAGTGGTCATTAATGAAATAATTAAAACGATCCAAGCTATCCAGAATCCTTTTGTCATCTCATTTTTGTTGATAAGGCGTTTCATAGTAAAACCCTAAAGAAAATATCTTAATTGAAAGAAATAATATTAATTGTAAATTTTAAATCATTCAGTAAGAAGATTAAAAACTTTTCTTTTACCTTTTGATCTGATTTTACAGATTTAATGCACATTTCAATCGCTGTCTGAAAAAAAAGCAATATTTTATAAGAATAAAAGAATGCTAAATTTTCGTAAGAAAAAATGTTTTTACCCCTTGAAATTCAAAACACCATACTTATATAAGCAATAAATCCAAACTAGCACTTGAAACTAAAGAGTGCTAACCCCATATGGAAATCAATCTCAACTAAAACAGATAAGTATTTCGTAAAATAATAAGAACGTTACTGATACTTGTCTTATTAAGATTGACTTGTTTAATTACTAATGTTCATTTCATTTTGATTTGGAACGGAAAGGATAGAAAATCATGAAAATTCGCCCATTACACGATCGTATCATTGTTAAACGCATGGAAGAAGAACGCAAAACAGCAAGCGGTATCGTTTTACCTGGCAATGCAACAGAAAAACCAGATCAAGGCGAAGTTGTTGCAATTGGCAATGGTAAAGTCTTAGAAGATGGAAGCGTCCGTCCTCTTCAAGTCAAAGTCGGTGACCGTGTGATTTTCGGCAAATATTCTGGCCAAACCGTAAAAGTAGACGGCGACGAATTACTCGTTATGCGTGAAGATGATGTGATGGCAGTTGTTGAAGAATAAGAATCTTCATTTTCTGTTCAAACGATATAAAAATAAAGCATATTGTTCAAAATTAACTAAAAATATCTAAGATTTTTGGAGCAAAGTAAAAATGCCAGCAAAAGAAGTGAAATTTCATGATGCAGCCCGTACTAAAATGGTTGCCGGTGTGAATGTTTTAGCCGATGCAGTGAAAGTGACTTTAGGACCAAAAGGTCGTAATGTTGTAATCGATCGTTCTTTTGGTTCTCCAACTATTACTAAAGACGGTGTATCCGTTGCTAAAGAAATCGAATTAAAAGATAAATTCGAAAACATGGGCGCCCAAATGGTCAAAGAAGTAGCAAGCAAAACTTCTGATGTCGCTGGGGACGGAACAACTACTGCAACTGTTTTAGCACAAGCGATCATTCGCGAAGGGATGAAATATGTTGCAGCCGGTATGAACCCAATGGATTTAAAACGTGGGATCGACAAAGCGGTTGCTTCTTTAATTTCTGAACTCAAAGCGATTTCTAAACCTTGCACAACCAGCAAAGAAATTGCACAAGTGGGAAGCATTTCTGCTAATGCAGATACTTCCATTGGTGAAATTATTGCTAATGCGATGGAAAAAGTAGGGAAAGAAGGCGTTATTACAGTTGAAGATGGCAAAAGTTTACAAAACGAATTAGATGTTGTAGAAGGGATGCAATTTGACCGTGGTTATTTGTCCCCATATTTCATCAACAATCAAGAAAAACAAAATGTGACTTTAGAACGTCCATTTATTTTGTTATTCGACAAAAAAATCTCCAACATTCGTGATTTATTGCCAGTATTGGAACAAGTTGCAAAAGCAGGCCGTCCATTATTAATTATCGCTGAAGATGTAGACGGCGAAGCATTAGCAACATTAGTTGTTAACAATATGCGCGGCGTCTTAAAAACTTGCGCAGTAAAAGCCCCAGGTTTTGGTGATCGTCGTAAAGCCATGCTCGAAGACATCGCGATTTTAACTGGCGGACAAGTGATTGCTGAAGAACTCGGCTTAACATTAGAAAAAGCAACATTAGAAGATTTAGGCCAAGCTGTTCGTGTTGAAATCGGTAAAGAAAACACGACCATTATTGATGGTTCTGGCTCTGAAGACAACATCAAAGCCCGTGTGGAACAAATTCGTAAACAAATCGTGGAAGCTACAAGCGATTATGACCGTGAAAAATTACAAGAACGTGTGGCGAAATTAGCTGGTGGCGTTGCTGTGATTAAAGTCGGTGCTGCAACTGAAGTTGAAATGAAAGAGAAAAAAGCCCGTGTGGAAGATGCATTACACGCAACCCGTGCTGCTGTAGAAGAAGGAATTGTTCCTGGCGGTGGCGTCGCATTACTCCGTGCGCGCGCGCGTGTTGCTGAATTACAAGCAGAGAATGTTGATCAAGAAGCGGGTGTCAAAATTGTTTACCGCGCGATTGAAGAACCATTACGTCAAATCGTTGATAATGCTGGTGACGAACCTTCTGTCATTATTAACGAAGTGTTATCTAAAGACGGTAACTATGGTTACAACGCCGGTTCTGGTGAATATGGCGATATGGTTGAAATGGGCGTGTTAGATCCAACTAAAGTGACCCGTTCTGCATTACAAAATGCGGCTTCTATTGCTGGCTTAATGTTGACAACAGATTGCATGATTGCAGAAATCCCATCTGAAAAACCAGCAATGCCTCCAATGGGTGGTATGGATCCAATGGGCATGGGCATGTAATCCACGCTTGCATCAGGTGTATTAAAGTAAAAGGGACCTTTTTGGTCCCTTTTTTTTTTGTAGGTCGCTTGAATTGTTGTAAGATAATTTGTCTTTGAGATGAATGTGCTACAATAAACTCATGAAAACACACTTTTTATAAATGATCTTTACTGATGAAAAGAGATGATTTATTAAAATGATTAATGATAATTTAAATTGATTAAAAAATAAGGAGTCATCATGCCAGCATATCGTTCGAAAACAACAACACATGGACGAAATATGGCGGGCGCACGGGCTTTGTGGCGTGCGACTGGGGTAAAAGAAAGCGATTTTGGTAAACCCATTATTGCCGTGGTCAATTCGTTTACGCAATTTGTGCCAGGACATGTTCACTTAAAAGATTTAGGACAATTAGTCGCCCGTGAAATTGAAAAAGCGGGGGGAATCGCAAAAGAATTTAATACCATTGCCATTGATGATGGCATTGCAATGGGACATAGCGGGATGTTGTATAGCTTGCCTTCTCGTGAAATTATTGCAGATTCTGTTGAGTATATGGTGAATGCACATTGTGCCGATGCTTTAGTTTGTATCTCTAATTGCGATAAAATTACCCCCGGAATGTTAATGGCTGCCTTGCGTTTAAATATTCCTGCAATTTTTGTTTCGGGCGGTCCTATGGAGGCAGGCAAAGCAGAACTAAAAGCGCAAGTCATTCATTTGGATTTGATTGATGCGATGGTGGCTGCGGCAGATAGCAAAGTGACTGATGAAGAAGTACAAACTGTTGAGCGTTCTGCTTGTCCTACTTGTGGGTCATGTTCAGGAATGTTTACAGCTAACTCTATGAATTGTTTAACAGAAGCACTGGGGTTATCTTTACCAGGAAACGGTTCTTTAGTTGCGACTCATGCGGATCGTGAAAAACTTTTTGTGGAAGCAGGACACCGTATTGTTGAATTAGCAAAACGCTATTATGAACAAGAAGATACCAGTGTTTTACCTCGTAATGTGGCAACTTTCCAAGCTTTTGAAAATGCGATGTGTTTAGACATTGCAATGGGGGGGTCCACCAATACAGTATTACATTTGTTAGCAGCTGCCAATGAGGGACAAGTTGATTTTACAATGCGTGATATTGATCGTTTGTCTTTAAAAATCCCACATTTATGTAAAGTCGCACCAAGTACGCAACTTTATCACATGGAAGATGTACATCGTGCAGGTGGGGTGATGGCGATTTTGGGTGAGTTGGATCGTGCAGGTTTAATTAATCGTGATGTCCCAACTGTACATAGTACCACATTAGGTGAGGCACTTGCCCAGTGGGATGTAATGCAAACCTCTTCTGAGGCGGCAAAAACATTTTATCGTGCGGCTCCAGGAGGGGTTCCAACAACCGTAGCATTTAGCCAATCTGCGCGCTATGCTTCATTAGATGATGATCGTGAAAAAGGCTGCTTACGAAATAAAGCGCATGCTTATAGTCAAGATGGCGGTTTAGCGGTCTTACATGGTAATTTGGCAGAAGAAGGGTGTATTGTCAAAACAGCCGGAGTGGATGCAAGCATTTTAAAATTTAATGGACCTGCTCGCATTTTTGAAAGTCAAGAGGCCGCAGTCGATGCAATCTTGGGTGATAAAATCCAAGCTGGCGATGTTGTTGTGATTCGCTACGAAGGACCACGTGGTGGACCTGGTATGCAAGAAATGCTCTACCCAACAAGTTATTTGAAATCCAAAGGGTTGGGCAAAGCATGTGCTTTAATTACAGATGGCCGTTTCTCTGGTGGGACGTCTGGTTTATCCATTGGGCATGTTTCTCCAGAAGCGGCAGAAGGGGGCTTGATTGGTTTAGTAGAAGAAGGGGACCCTATCGAAATTGATATTCCAAATCGTAAGATTCATTTGAATGTCTCAGATGAAATTTTAGCGGCCCGGCGTACGGCGATGCAAGCCCGTGGCCAAACTGCGTGGCAACCAGTTAATCGCGAACGGGTGGTTTCTCCCGCTTTGCAAGCTTATGCGGCCTTGACAACCAGTGCTGCCCGAGGGGGCGTGCGTGATGTCACTCAAATTAAAAACTGGCGTTAATACTTGATATTTCTCGTATTTCTTGATATAATCCCCGCTTCATTCGAGATAGCGGTGTCTGTTTGGACATCGCTTTAAAATTTTTAACAGAACAGATTTAGAGGTCACTAGCATGTATGCGGTCATAAAAACCGGTGGCAAACAATATCGTGTTGCAGTCGGCGACAAATTTAAAATAGAACAGATACCAGCAGACATTAACAGTGAAGTCGTCCTCGACCAAGTTTTATTGGTTGCAAATGGCGAAACACTTACGGTTGGCAATCCTTTAGTCAGCGGCGCAACAGTGACAGCGAAAGTTGTGGCGCAAGGACGTAGCGATAAAGTACGTATTTTCAAAATGCGTCGTCGTAAACATTATCGTAAATCACAAGGTCATCGCCAAAACTACACATTCGTTGAAATTTTAGCGATCAATAACTAATTTGAGACTCTGAGGAGTAGATCATGGCACATAAGAAAGCCGGTGGTAGTTCACGTAACGGGCGCGAGTCAGAAAGTAAACGTCTTGGCGTGAAACGTTTTGGTGGCGAATTAGTGAGTGCAGGCAGCATTATCGTTCGTCAACGTGGTACAGAATTTCATCCAGGCGATAACGTTGGCCTTGGACGTGATCATACTTTATTTGCAAAAGTTGACGGTAAAGTTGAATTTGCAATTAAAGGCGCTGCAAAACGCCGTACTGTCAGTATTATTCCTGCATAATTAATATATTATTCATGCAGTAAAAAATATTAAATTTTTTAATAGCCCTTTTTATAAAAAGGGCTATTTTTTTGTCTAAGTTAAATCAATTAATGTTTGTTTTTTACGTTCACGATTACTAAAGTTTTCATTGGGGTAGAGCTGCCGCGCCCGATTATAATCTAACATGGCTGTCCGTTGATCGCCCTGTTCATATTTGGCGTGACCTCTGTTTATATAAACAGTCATATAACTCGGCGCGATGCGAATCGCCTCATTATAGTCAGCAATGGCTTCATGATATTGTTTCAAAAATGCTTTTGCATTACCACGATTGTTATAATAGACGTGTGCATTTGCTTTTTTGTCATAGGTCAAAGCTTGATCATAATCTTCAATTGCTTTTTGATAATCTTGTAAATCGCTATAGGTATTTCCCCGATTATTGTAAGCCAATGCGTAATCAACTTTCATTTCAATCGCTTTAGAAAAATCTTTCAGAGCCTCTTGAAACATGCCTAATTCCGCATAAGCATAGCCTCTATTATTAAATGCTTTAGGATTTTCAGGGAGTAATTTAATTGCTTTGGTAAAATCATCCAGCGCGCTTTTATAATCTTTGATTTCTAATTTAGAAATCCCCCGATAATAATAAGCTTCCATATAATTTTTTTCAATATCAATCGCATATGTAAAGTTTGTAATCGCCGCTTTATAATCAGGTTGATGCTTCATTTTTTGCAGCCCTACTTTAACATATTCTGCTGCTTCATCTCGCGGAGTAAAAACATATTCCTTTGGTTTTTTTTCTTTCCAAAAAGGAAAAAATGGCATATTTGGCTCAGATCGATGTTTCCACCAGAGAAAAATTAGCCCACCTAATAATATAAAAATTGGAATCAAAAAAAGATAATAAATTTTATCCTTGAATTCGTTTTCCCAGACAGTATTTATTTTTCCTTGTTCGCCTCCGGTTTGTTCTAATTCTGTTGAAAAGCGCGTAAATTGTTTTTGTGTTTTAGGATCATGAGAAAGGGCGTTTTCATTAACTAAGGCTTTTTCCAGATCGTTATCAAAAATATAAGTGGCGTCTCCAATTTTGGCATTTTTTGAAAAATAAACAGGATCAAATGTGAGTGCATTTTGATAGTCGGCATCTCGAGCTCGTTTTTGTCCTAAAAGATGATGAATAATTCCGCGATTATTATATGGAATGCCTGCAATAGGATTGCTTTGAATTGCTGCCTGAAAATCTTGGAGCGCTTCAGTTATTTTTTGTTGATCCAGCATAACGAGTCCACGATTATTGTAGGCAGCGGTATTTTTTGGATCGCGCTGAATCACAGTATTAAAATCACTCAAAGCTTGTTCATTTTGGCTTAATGCGACGTGAGCCAACCCCCGATTATTATATGCAACTAAATAATTAGGTTCAAGGCGTAATGCTTGGTCAAAATCACTCAAAGCTTGTCGATAACGACCTAGCTTGAGTAATGTTGTCCCTCGTGTATTATAAAAAATGGCGACATTTGGGGAAAGTTTAATGGCTTGATCTAAGTCATGAAGGGCGTCTTTGCTATTATCTAAAGCAAGCTGAATGATACCGCGGTCATTATAAAGTGGAGCCATTTCAGGATCAATTTCAATGGCTTGATTAATGCTCTTTAATGCACCTTGGAAATCTTTCTGTTGATAAAGTGTAATACTCTGTTCAATGAGTGGTTTGATAAGACTTTTCTTATCGCTGAATAAATTTTTTGTTTTTTGTAAGAAAGAAGAAAGAGGGCGTTCTGTTTCTACATTATTTTGTGATGTTTGTTCCTGTGCTGCGCTGGGGAAACTTAAAACAAGACACAACAATATGATAGGAAAAAATACAGAAGGCATTATGAAAAAATCTCTTGAGAATGAACAAATAAATCTAGATTTTACTCGATTTATGGTATTTCCGTCCTTTAAAATTTCTGTCAAAAGATATAGATACTTAAAAATTTTTGAATAAAACTAATCAAAAAAAAAGCCAGCATAATTATGCTGGCCTTCTTTTATGAAAATCAAATTGCTTATTCCGCAGAACCTTCTGTTTCGACTGGTTCAATCGCTTCTGGGCGATCAACTAATTCGACCAAGGCCATAGGCGCATTATCGCCATCACGGAACCCACATTTTAAAATGCGGATGTACCCACCATTACGGTTTTGGTAACGCGGTCCAAGTTCATCAAAAACTTTAACAACGATTTCACGATCGCGCAAGCGAGAAAACACTAAACGACGATTCGCTAAAGAGGGTTTTTTCCCTAATGTAATGATTGGTTCTGCAACACGACGCAACTCTTTCGCTTTTGGTAAAGTGGTTTTAATCACTTCGTAGCGTAACAGTGCACTCGTCAAGTTGCGTAACATCGCCAAACGATGACTCGTTGTACGATTAAGTTTACGATTGCTTAAACGATGACGCATAATCTCGTTATCCTATAATGCTAGAGTGCTTTATTATTTTGTTTCAAGTCCAGCAGGTGGCCAGTTTTCCAATTTTGTCCCAAGAGTCAAGCCTTTAGACGCTAAAACTTCTTTGATTTCCGTCAGAGATTTCTTGCCTAAATTAGGTGTTTTCAGTAATTCTTGTTCGGTACGTTGAACAAGATCACCAATATAATAAATACTTTCCGCTTTCAAACAATTTGCAGAACGTACTGTTAATTCAAGATCATCTACTGGACGAAGTAAGACTGGATCAAACTGCGGTGCTTTTGGTTCTTCCACTGCGGAAGGCGTACTTTCGAGCTGAGCAAAAACAGCTAGTTGGTCAACCAGAATACGAGCTGCATAACGGATTGCCTCTTCAGGATCAACCACGCCATTTGTCTCAATATCCATAATCAACTTATCTAAGTCGGTACGTTGCTCAACCCGTGCGCTATCGACGGTGTAACTCACACGATGAATCGGCGAAAAAGATGCGTCAATCATAATTGTCCCAATACGACGGTTTTCTTCTGGAATCCGTCGTGCTGTGACAGGCTGATAGCCGCGGCCTTTTTCTACTTTAATTTCCATATCCAATTTACCACCCTCTGTTAAGTGGGCAATAACATGGTCTGGATTAAAAATTTCTACATCGTGACTGGTTTCAATATCGCCTGCAGTGACGACTCCCGGTCCTTCTTTGCGTAAGACCAAGCGCGCTTCATCGCGGTTATGCAATTTAATGGCAATTCCTTTTAGATTCAAAAGGATATCCACCACATCTTCTCGTACCCCATCAATCGTTGTGTACTCATGCAATACGCCAGCGATGCTCACTTCAGTGGGTGCGAAACCGGGCATCGAAGACAATAGCACGCGACGCAGAGCATTTCCCAACGTGTGCCCATATCCCCGCTCAAAGGGTTCCATCTTAACACGAGCGTGCATTGGGGATATATTTTCCACGTCAACAATACGCGGTTTCAACAAATTTTCGCTACCACCACTTTGCATGATTCGCTTACCTACTTTAGTATTTTTTAATGTCTAATCGTCAGATTACTTGGAATACAACTCAACAACCAATGATTCATTGATCGTTGATGGTAATTCAGAACGTTGTGGACGTGCTTTGAATGTACCAGAAAGTTGTTTCGCATCGACTTCAATCCATTCAGAGAAGCCACGTTGTTCGGCTGCTTCAATCGCATTTTTCACGCGGCCGTGTGATTTCGCACGTTCGGCAACGGAAACGACATCACCAGGTCGAACTTGATAAGACGGAATATTAACGCGCTTACCGTTAACTAAAATACCGTTGTGACGCACAACCTGACGTGCTTCTGCGCGAGAAGCGGCAAATCCCATGCGATAAGTCACTGTATCTAAACGACTTTCTAAGATTTGTAATAAATTTTCACCCGTCACACCTTTGCGGCGCTCTGCTTCTGCATAATAACCGCGGAACTGGCCTTCTAACACGCCATAAATACGACGAATTTTTTGTTTTTGACGCAGTTGCAAGCCATAGTCAGAAGTACGGGAAGATGTGCTTTTTTGCCCATGTTGTCCGGGCGCGTATGCGCGACGTTCTAATGCACATTTGTCTGTAAAGCATTTTTCGCCTTTTAAAAAGAGTTTTTCCCCTTCACGGCGGCATTGGCGACATTTTGGACTTAAATCTCGTGCCAAGGTTCGTTCTCCTGATCCTGATTAAATACGACGTTTTTTGGGCGGACGGCAACCGTTGTGTGGCAATGGTGTCACATCAGCGATGCTCGTAATTTTGAACCCAAGCGCATTTAATGCGCGTACCGCGGATTCACGACCAGGTCCTGGTCCTTTAATCCGTACTTCGATGTTTTTCACGCCATATTCTTGCGCGATACGTCCTGCATGTTCAGCAGCAACCTGTGCTGCGAAAGGCGTGCTTTTACGGGAACCACGGAAACCACTGCTACCAGAAGTTGCCCATGACAATGCATTGCCTTGGCGATCTGTAATTGTCACAATCGTATTGTTGAAGCTTGCATGCACATGCATAATGCCTTCAGCAACATTTTTTTTGACTTTTTTACGCACGCGTAAATTAGCTTTTGCCATACTCAGTTAATCCGATCAATCTATCAATAATGTAAAACGCTATTGCTTCTTTGTTTATTTATTATTTCGCACGAACTTGTTTGCGTGGACCTTTGCGAGTACGGGCATTCGTACGGGTACGTTGTCCGCGCACTGGTAACCCACGACGATGACGAAGACCACGATAACATCCCAAGTCCATCAAACGTTTGATGTTCATCGTCACTTCACGACGCAAATCACCTTCAACAGCGTATTTACCTACTTCGTCGCGAAGACGTTCTAAATCTGCTTCAGACAAATCTTTCATTTTTGTTGTTACGTTCACACCAGCTGCTTCGCAGATTTGACGTGCACGTGAACGCCCAACGCCATAGATCGCTGTCAAAGCAATCTCAGCATGTTGGTGATTTGGGATGTTGACCCCAGCAATCCGAGCCATAAACTCACTCCAAAACCTAAAATTTTTTAATTTAAACCGCGATTAACCTTGACGTTGTTTGTGGCGTGGGTCAGAGCAAATCACTCTTAAAACGCCCTTGCGTCGAATAATTTTACAATTCCGACAAATTTTCTTAACAGATGCTTGTACTCTCATTTTTTTAACCTCAATCATCGCCACATGGCGATTCGCGTTCTCAAATGATTGCTTTATGCTACTACACCTTAATTATAAAGCAAAGACATTACTTTGAGCGGAAGATAATCCGTGCGCGACTCAAATCATAGGGCGTCAGTTCCACTGTCACCTTATCTCCAGGTAAAATACGAATATAATGCATCCGCATTTTTCCTGAAATATGCCCTAGGACGATATGTCCATTTTCGAGCTTGACACGAAATGTCGCATTCGGTAATGTTTCCAACACTTCTCCCTGCATTTGGATCGTGTCTTCTTTTGCCATTGTCCTTTTGCCCTCGACTAAATTAGTTTATTTACCACCAGTTTTGAAATTCGCTTTCTTGAGCAGACTGTCGTATTGTTGTGAGAGGATATACGATTGAATTTGGGCCATCAAATCCATCGTCACCACAACAATAATCAAAAGCGACGTCCCCCCAAAATAGAAAGGTACATTCCATTTGACAATTAAAAACTCAGGCAGCAAACAAACTAGCGTAATATAGATTGCACCGGCTAACGTCAAACGTGTGATAATCGTATCGATGTAACGCGCGGTGTTTTCCCCAGGACGAATGCCGGGAATAAATGCACCACTTTTCTTCAAATTATCTGCCGTTTCTTTTGGATTGTAGACTAAAGCGGTATAGAAAAAGCAGAAAAAGATAATCGCAGCCGCATAAAGTAATACGTAAAGTGGTTGTCCAGGTGACAAAGTCGTACTGACAGTTTTTAACCATCCCATTTGCTCATGACTCCCAAACCAACCCGCAAGGGTCGCAGGAAACAAAATAATACTTGAAGCAAAAATGGGAGGAATGACCCCAGCCATGTTAATCTTTAATGGCAAATGCGAAGATTGTCCACCGTAGATATGCCGTCCTACCTGACGTTTTGCATAATTCACTGGAATTTTGCGCATACCGCGTTCGACAAACACAACAAAAGCTGTTACGGCAATTGCAGCACAAAGCAAGAAAATGACAGCAGGAATAGAAAAAGCCCCAGTACTTGCTAAGCTTAATGTGCCACCGATAGCTTTAGGAAGCCCAGCAACAATCCCCGCAAAAATAATCATTGAAATGCCGTTACCCAATCCACGTTCAGTAATTTGTTCCCCCAACCACATGAGAAACATGGTACCTGTTACTAATGTAATAACCGTCGTGAATTTAAACAACAAACCAGGCTCAAAAACTAAACCAGGTTGTGCTTCAAGTGCTACAGCAATGCCCGATCCTTGGAAAAGAGCGAGAACAACCGTGCCATAGCGTGTATATTGGGTAATTTTCTTTCGTCCAGCTTCGCCTTCTTTCTTGAGTTGTTCAAGTTGTGGTATCGCTACAGTGAGCAATTGCATGATAATCGATGCCGATATATAAGGCATAATTCCTAATGCAAACACCGTAAAGCGAGATAACGCACCACCGGAGAACATATTGAACATGCCTAAAATGCCGCCTTGTTGCGACTTAAACAGGGCCTCGAGTGCCACAGGATCAATACCGGGAACCGGAATGTGCGCACCAATACGGTACACAATCAAAGCTCCGATTAAAAACCACAAACGACGTTTGAGTTCAGCGAATTTGTTCCCGCTATTTGTTGTCATCCAATATTTTGCGACTAACTTTTTTGTTTAAGATTTTAACCAAAAAGGGTCGCACCTCCATGCATCATCTGCCAGAAACTTACACAAGGACGGCGAGGCGTTCTGGCACAACCAT
>CAZDFJ010000031.1:0-12856 GCA_964504875.1 uncultured Burkholderiales bacterium
GGACAGCGTCTTCCAGGTGCTGGTCGTTTTGTGTATCTCTCTGTGTCTCAAGATTTCTAAGTTTATTTGCGTTCGTTTCTTTCATACAATCTTTAGCTTTGAGAGGGAGGCTTTTTATGCTTCCCTCTTTTTCTATTAAGATATGATATGATTGCAGGATTTTAATCTTACGTATTTTGTTTTGAATAGAGCAGAATCATGTCCAAGCCGCTTTTACTTATTCTTGAGGATGATGCGACTTTTAGCCGTTTACTCATTCGTCGTTTTACCCAACACGCCTTTGAAGTCGTTCATGCAACCACATTAATTGAAGCCGAACAGCAACTTGAAATATATACCCCCCATTATGCCCTTTTAGATCTCAAAGTGGATCGGGATTCAGGATTACATCTCATTGCGCCCCTGAAAGAAAAAAATCCGGATGTCAAAATCGTGGTATTGACAGGCTATGCAAGCATTAGTACTGCGGTTGAGGCGATTAAATTGGGGGCAACCCATTACTTGGCAAAGCCCGCCGAAATGCAGGCGATTTTAGAAGCATTTGAATATACCGCAGGAAACCCTGATCAAGAAATTCGTGAACAACCATTAAGTGTAGATCGGCTTGAATGGGAGCATATTCAACGGGTTTTACATGAAAATCAAGGAAATGTTTCTGCAACTGCTCGGGCGCTTGGGATGCATCGCCGCACTTTACAACGCAAACTGAACAGTAAAAACCCTGTTCGGGAATAGTTCGCCCGTTTACCCTTCTCAGAAAAAAATACCAGTTATCCCTCATTTTTTTCAAAAAAAATAAAAAATATCACATTTTCCTGCATTCATTAAATTTTCTGCTTATTCTGTTTTCTTTTCTTTAAAATATCTTGTCTTTTTTTGCGCTAATTTTTCGAATAAAACTTGTTCTTTTATGTGGAAACGGGTAGATTCCTGTTTCTTTCCCTCATTTTCTTATTCAAAAACTGACTTCTATCATAAATTTTTAATAAAAAATGATATTTCTCTTTTAAATTTAATTTTTTTGATATAAAATTTTATAAAAATAAACAAAAATAAATAATTTTATTAATTTATTAACTAAGTGAAAATAAAAAATAATGAATTCAGAAAAAAAATCCTTACCGTATATAGAAATTTTATATGATTTACCTATCAATATTGCGATTTTTGATCAGGAAATGAACTATATTGCCCATAGTCGGCAATGGGCACAATCTTATGCCGCCCAGATTTCCGGTGACTTAATCGGTTTAAATCATTATGAATTATTTCCAGAAATTCCAGAAAAATTAAAAGAAAGTCATCAAAAGGCCTTAAGTGGCAAAATTGTTTGCGAAAAAGCCGATTTATTTGTATGGGTAGATGGGCAGGTGCATTATAATGACTGGGAAGTTAAACCATGGTATAATAATACTAATCAAATTGGTGGAATTGTTATCACCGCTGTTGATGTAACGGATCAAATTACGCAACAGGAAAAAGAAGAGCAATTACGAGAGAGTGAATCTAAGCTCTCAGAATCACAAAAAATTGCGCTCATTGGTAGTTGGACTTTTACATTAAAAACAGCGCGTTTTGATGTTACAGAAATGACATTGGATATTTTTGGCTATGATCACGATCCTTATTTAACGTTTAATGACTTTATTGATCGTCTCCATGAGGATGACAAAATAGTCGTGCAAAATCATTTTAAAAATACCATAGAAACAGGCGAAAAATATGACATTATCTATCGCCTCAAAATAGATTACGACCACATAAAGTATATACATGCTCAAGGGAAAGTAATCTACGATGCAAATCATTTGCCTATTAAAGTTGTCGGCACTGTCCAAGATGTCACAAAGCTTAAACAAACTGAACTTCATTTGCGCGCTATTTTAGATGAACACGAAGCTTTACTGAAGATTGAGACTGCTGGTTTTTTTCATGCTAAAAATCGGAAATTCATTTGGGTGAGTCAAACGTTGGCAGCAATGTTAGGTTATGATCCTACTGAAATGATTGGCATGGACACTAAAAAGGTTTATGCACATGAAGGTGATTATTTACTACATGGCCAAGCAATTTATCAGTCTTTAGCAGCAAATAAAGTGTACCAAGCAGAAGTTGAATCAAAAAGAAAAGATGGCTCGTTCTTTTGGGTAATGGCAAATTTTACTCCATTAAGAGGGACGATTGGTGAGACTATTGGCGTCATTATGGATATTTCGAACATAAAAAATATGAAAAAAACGCTCGAAATAGAAAAACAACGTTATGCGGCGCTCTTCTCAAATTCTTCAGATGCCTATCTCCTCGTGGATGCCAGTACAGGTGTGATTACAGATTGTAATCAAGCCGCAGAAAAAATGTTTAAAGGCACCCACGCGCAATTTATTGGGCTTTCTCCGGACATTTTATCTCCCGAAACTCAACAAAATGGCATTCTTTCCAAAAATCTTTCCAAGGAAATTATTCTACAAACGCTTCAAAATGGCCATCATACTTTTGAATGGATTCATCGAACATTAGAAGGTCAACCATTTTGGACGTCTGTCTCCACTTCTGCAATCCAATTGGATAAGAAAACAATCATTTTGGGGGCTATCCGTGATATTTCTGACCTAAAAAAGCTGCAAAAACAGCTTTATTTATCTGATTTATCGATTGAGCTCTCAAGAGATGCCTCTTATTGGATCACAGAAAATGGTCAAATTACAGCATGTAATAACGGGGCTGTGAGAATGACCGGTTATACCAAAGAACTGTTATTATCTCGTGGCCTTTTTGAACTCAATGCCATTATTACGCCAGCAGAATGGAAGAAAATCTGGGAAGCCGCTAAAATCAAAGGCGCATTGACGCTGACTTCTCAGCACAAGAAGAAAACGGGAGAGATTTTTGACGTTGATATTTCGGCAACATATGTGAAATTTGAGGATCAAGAATATATTTATGCGAACGTAAAAGATATTACCCTCCAAAAACGGCTTGAAACGACGCTCATTAATGAAAGAACGCGTTATCAACTAATGATGGAATCTTCGTCAGATGGCATTTTTATTATGGGGATGGATGGGGCGTTGCTCGAATGTAGTCATATGGCGGCCCAATTTTTGGGGTATCCCATGGAAGAAATGACAACACTTAATGTATTTGATTGGGACGCCTCAATTTCACAAGAAAAAATGCCGGGGTTAATCGCCTCACTCAGTGATATTCCCATTAATTTTGAAACAAAACACCGTAGAAAAAATGGATCACTTTATGATGCGGCCATTACAGCGGTGAAATTACACTTAGATGAAAAAGAGTATATTTATGCCGCTGTTCGTGATATTACTGCCCAAAAAATTTTAGAAAACCAACTCTTTGATTTAAGCAAGAAATTGATCAATATTGCTGAAAATATTCCAGGAATGATTTATACCTATCAGTATTTTCCGCAAACTGGGCACGCCTGTTTTCCTTTTGTTTCAGAACATATTAATGATATTTATGGTTTAAAACCACAGGACGTACATGAGGATGCGACAAAAGTTTTCCATGCAATCTATTCAGAGGATTTACCCCATGTCACTCAATCGATTTCCGTTTCTTTTGAGAATCTGACCGTTTGGGAGGATGAATATCGCGTTTACCATCCAGAAAAAGGGATTATTTGGGTCAAAGGTGTTTCTAAACCCGAAAAGCAAGAAGATGGTAGTGTGTTATGGTATGGCTATATCTTTGATATTACAGATAAAAAATCGGCCGATCTAGCCATTGAAAATGCGAAGCAATATTATCAAACAATTTTGGATTATGCTTCTGATGGCATTCATTTATTAGATGAAGATGGCAATATTATATCGTATAGCCATTCTTTTGCAGAGCAATTGGGTTACGATTACGACGATCTGAAGAATTTAAATATTGACAAAATTGATGCGAATGTTCCTAAGGTGGATTTGCCTCAATTCATTCAAAATTTAATGAAAGAACCCACCACATTTGAAACTAAACATCGGCGCAAAGATGGTTCATTTGTGGATATGCAAATTAGTGCAAAAGGCATTGTTTTGTCTGGGAAAAATTATTTATATGCGTCTGCTCGAGATATTACTGAAGAAAAATTATTAAAAGAACAAATCATTCATGAACGTAATTTTATCTCTACTATTGTTAATAGTGCAAATGCGATTATTGCAGTGATTAATTCAGAAGGCGTAATGACGCGCGTGAATGATTATGCGCAAAAATTTACTGGTTATTCTCAAAAAGAAATTGCCACCGAGCCTTATTTTTGGAAACGATTTCTTAATCCAATCATGCATGATAAAGTGGCGGGCATTATTACCCAAGCACAACAAGGGGAAATGATTCGTAAATTTCAAAATACGTGGATCGCTCAAACAGGTAAAGAACATATGTTTGAATGGTCTAATACATTAGTCCAAAAAGCAGACGGAAGTTTTGATTATATTGTCACAATTGGTATTGATATTTCTGAAAAAATTGAAGCCCAAGCAAAAATTTTTGCACAAAAAGAAGAGTTTGAAACCATTTTTAATGTCTCCCGAGATGGCATTGCGATTCTTGATTTAAATCTGAATTTTCTTGAATTTAATCAGGCTTACTTAGCAATGACAGGATTTAATCGAACAGATTTAATGGGGCAAGCTTGTACAGATATTATGGTTGAAAGTGAGACAGATCATCTTATACAATTCCGAAATGACATTTTAAAATGGGGCTCTATTGATAATTTTGAGAAAAAATATCGCACAAAATTTGGTAAAATTATATCCGTGATTTTGTCAGCAGCTTTAATGCCTGATCAACAACGTATTTTGATCACCGCAAAAGATATGACTCAACAGAAAGAAAATGAAGAATTACTTCGTTTGAGTGCATTAAAACATGCTCTGGCTTTAGATCAAAATGACATGGCTTATTGGGAATTCGATTTTGTTCAAAATAAAGTCACTTTCTCTGACGCAGGATATCGCATACTTGGCTATCAAGATATGCAGGATTTCGACACTGACACTATGAATTGGGGCAGTCGAGTTCACCCAGAAGATGTGACGCCTTCTGAAAGAGAATTTGCCCTATTACTCTCTGGACAAATAGAAAAATATCATATTTCACATCGGGTTTTGACCAAAGAAAAACAATATATTTGGTTAGATGTGAAAGCAGTAGTTTCTAAGCGAGATCATGCGGGCAATGTCCTTGAAACGATCGGGATTTTTAGAGATATTACTACAGAGAAAAAAATTCAAGAACAACTCATTCAAGCCAAAGAAAAGGCAGAACAAGCTGACAAAGCAAAAAGTTTATTTCTCGCTAATATGAGTCATGAAATTCGAACCCCCCTAAATGGCATTATTGGGTTAAATACCCTGATGTTGAAAACACCATTAAATACCCAACAATCTGATTATATTCAAAAATCTTTGCAATCCTCTCATGCTTTACTGGAAGTCATTAATGATATTTTGGATTATTCCAAGATTGAAGCAGGAAAATTAGAATTGTCCTATCATCCTTTTTCGATAGAAGAATTGTTACGGAATACGTCTGATTTATTTGAATATGCAGTGTTACAAAAATCTCTTGAAATGCATATTGAGCTCGACCCAGATATTCCGGAAATGTTGGAAGGCGATCCGTTACGTCTAACGCAAGTTTTTAATAATTTAGTTGGTAATGCGATTAAATTTACTGAACATGGTGATATTACAATTAGTGCCCGAATTTTAGACAAAGAAGATGCCCAGATTCGAATTATTTGTTCTGTAACAGACACCGGTATTGGTATGCATGAAGAAGAATTAGGCAAACTTTTTCAGTCATTTAGCCAAACAGATGCCTCTAATTCTCGAAAATATGGGGGAACTGGACTAGGCCTCGCTATCTCTAAGCAACTTGTTGAAATGATGGGCGGGGGCATTTTTGTTGAAAGCACAAAAGGAAAAGGCACAACATTTCATTTTACTGTTTTACTCAAACAAGTGACCTCAACACGTCAACCCCCGCTTTCAATTGAACAATTTCATTCACGACGCTTTCTTGTCGTAGATGACAATGAAATTGAACGCCGCATGATTGGAGATATTCTTCGCTCATGGAATGCCTCGCCTCGTTTATGTGCAACAGGTTATGAAGCCTTAAATATTATGGAAACAGAACACATTGATTATTTACTAATTGACTGGCAAATGCCCGGTTTAGATGGATTAGATGTCATTGAAAAAATTCGGACGCAACACCTGACTTCTTTTCCAAAAATTATTATGATCAGTGCCTTAATGCGAGAAGCTTTGTTACAAAAAGCTGATGAACGCCGTGTCCATCCTGATCGTATTTTATCTAAACCTGTGACCCCTTCTATATTATTAGAAGCGCTTTTAGATAGACGCGACCAAATTTCAATCGCAGAGCAGGCAGCCCTGACACATTTCAAGGCCTCCGGAAAAATTTTGATGGTTGAAGACAATCAAGTTAATCAACTTGTAGGTAAAGATATCCTCAATAGTTTTGGTTTAGAAATTGACATTGCGAATAATGGTCTTGAGGCCGTTGAGAAATGCCGTGTTGAACGCTATGATCTAGTTTTTATGGACTTGCAAATGCCCTTGATGGATGGTTTTGAAGCAACGCGTATTATTCGGACATTTAATGCGTCTTTGCCCATTATTGCCTTAAGCGCGGCAGTTATGCAAGATGATAAAGCGCTTACACTCCGCGCAGGAATGAACGGCCATATTGCTAAGCCAATTAATACACAAGAACTGCAACATGTGCTTTCCCAATATTTGCACACTACTTTTCTTGATTCTGAAAAAACTGATCAAAAAACAGATGATTTTTTAACAAATTTTAATATTGCAGGAATTGATACACAACAGCTTGCAAAAATTACTACTCAAAAAGAAAAAATCGATAAATATTTAAAGCTTTTTGTAGATACACAACGAGATTTTTGTGCTAATATTCAAACAAAAAAAATAGGCAGCGATGCATTTAAAACAATAATTCATACGTTAAAAGGGGTCAGTGGTAATATTGCAGCGGTCAAAATTCATGATTTAACATCCCAAATTGAAATGACCACAGAGGCTGATCACGTGGCACGATTGCTCATGACTTTATGCACAGAAATGACAGATTTGATTGAGAGAATAACGCACTATCTCCCGAAACAGGATGATACTTATCCAGTAGAAAAGCGTTCACGTACTGAGGTCTTGTCGGCTGTGCAGCATTTAATGAAGCAACTTGAGATGAATGCATTTATTACTGATGAAATGATTCAAGCGTTTCTCTCAATGATTGCCCCCTATACTTCTGTTGAGTTTAGAAATCAAGTCAATGATACGATGAGTTTTTTTGATTTTAAATCAGCGATGATGTTATTAAAAAAATTAGAACAGGAACTGTATGACTAAATCTTCTATTTTAATTGTTGATGATGAACCAATTAATCTCAAACGGGCCGCAGAATGCCTAAACCCTTACTACGAATTGCATTTAGCGCGCAGTGGCGAAGAAGCTCTTTCTTTTTTGACAGCACATGGCACAGATTTAATCTTATTAGATATTAAAATGCCCGTTATGAATGGATTTGAAGTTGCTGAGCAGGTGATGTCCTTGCCCGAAAGAAAAAATATCCCGATTATTTATTTAACGGGCGATCATTCGGAACATACGATTACGACGGCTTTTAATAGTGGCGCGGTGGATTATATTCCTAAGCCGTTTCGAGATGAAGAACTATTAGCCCGCGTCAAAAACCGTATTGAAACGGATAAACTTAAACGAGAATTACACAGCGCATTAGATACAAATGAACAACTTTTAGATATTATTAATCATTATGTTTCGTATATTAAAACCAATTTAAGTGGCGTCATTACACAAGTTAGTTCAAATTTATGTGAAGCCTTTCAAACCTCAAAAACGGCTTTAATTGGCCAAAATATTAGTATTTTAAAATCAGGTTATACGCCTCAAGAATTTTATCAATCTTTATGGCAAACAATACAAAGTGGACATACTTTCATTAATGAGATTGAAAACCGTAATTTTAAAGGCGGGACAAATTGGTATCGTGTCACAATCACGTCAGATATTAATAAAGAAGGTAAATTTATTGGTTATGTTGCTTTTTATCAAAATATTGACGATAAAGTGCAATATAAACGTAATGCGCAACTTGATTTCCTCACGGGACTTTATAATCGTTCGAAATTTGAAGAAACTATCAAAAAGGAAATTTTACGTTGTGAGCGTTACGGCCATTCTTTGTCACTGATTATGGCAGATATTGATCACTTTAAAAGTGTCAATGATATTTATGGCCATGACGTTGGCGATAGTGTTTTAAAAGAATTTAGCTGTTTATTAACAAATCATATACGTAAAACAGATGTCCTTGCCCGTTGGGGAGGTGAAGAATTTATTATTTTATGTCCGCATACCAATCTAAATGGCGCCAAAAAACTGGCGGAAGCCCTCCGAACGCTCACAGATACATTTGAATTTAGTATGATCGGGCATAAAACAGCCAGCTTTGGTGTCGCAGAATATCACGCACAAAGTGATTCAAAAAAGTTATTTGTGGAAGTCGATCAAGCGCTTTACAATGCAAAACTACAAGGACGCAATCAAGTGGCTATCTTTTCGAATCAAACAGAAAACATGCCGATTTATTAATTTAATTTTCATTTCTGTTTTTCTAAAAAGGGATCGCTTTTTTTGCATCCATTTTTGGAGGAAGGCCAAACATGCGGGTATATTCGCGACTAAATTGCGAAGGACTTTCATAACCCACGTCAAATGCAATTTTTGAAATTTCCATTTTTTGCATTAACAATTTTTGGCGGGCCTCTTGTAAACGCAACGTTTTTTGAAACTGGAGGGGACTCATTGTCGTCATTTTCTTAAAATGATGATAGAGTGAGGACTCACTCATTCCCACTGAATGGGCGAGTATTCTGACATTTAAATTTTCGCGAAAATGGTTTTTAATTTGTGAGATCGCCTTCACTACTTGGTGCGCAATTTTCCCGTCCTGCACATACCGCCGAATAAAGTCTCCCCCTTCTTCCTGCATAACCAAATACAAAATTTCTTTAATAATCAACGGCATAAGAATTTTTCTATCTTGAGATTTCTCAATAAGCCGAATTAAACGGACAATCGCATCCAATAAGGATATTTTCATTTTTCCAAAATAAAGCCCATTTTTACTATTTTTTGTGGAAGTATTGCCATCCATTTCATGAATAATATCAAAAACTTGTTCTAATGAAAAAGCAATTTTTAAGCCCAAATAGGGCGCTGCAGGAGAGGCTTGTTTAACCCGAACTCGGGCAGGCGTATGAACAGACGCCAAAAGATAAGAAGACAAATCATATTCAAATAAATCTGTTCCAAGGCCGACTGCTTTTGTCCCTTGTATGGCGAGACATAAAGACGGCTCATAAATCATAGATAAAAATTCAGTAGGTTGCGTTTCTTTATAAAAACTTAATGCATCAATTTCTGTTTGAAATGATCCATTATTTTGACAAAAAAACCGTGTTTTTTCGATTAATTCTTGTTTAAGTATTTCATAATAATCTGTTTGCATAGAAAACGCTCTTTATTGATTTGGAGAATTAGGCAAAGATGATAGAAGATCAGGCTATCGATTTTTCCTCAAATTAGCCTATAATTTTTATCATGCAAAAGCAAGTCTAATTTTTGAAATTAAAAAAATCTTTTTAATTAAAGTTATTAAGGACAAGAACAAAATGATCAGTTTTACTTATCATAATCCAACGCGGATTGAATTTGGTGCAGAGAAAGAAGAGCACATTGGCGAACATATTGCAGCATTAGGCATCCAAAAAGTTTTAATTTGTTATGGTAGCGATCGAATTAAGCAAAATGGCTTGTTTAACACGGTGACAAAAAGTTTGCAATTTCACCAAATTGATTATGTCGAATTAGGTGGTATTATTAGCAATCCCGTTTTATCAAAAGTACAGGAAGGGATTACGCTTGCACAAACTCAACAAATTCAAGCAGTCTTAGCAGTAGGCGGCGGTTCTGTTTTAGACAGTGCGAAAAGTATTGCAGTCGGCACGCATTATTCGGGGGATGTGTGGGATTTTTTTGTAGGAAAAGCAATCATCGAAACAGCTTTACCTGTTTTTGATATTATGACCCTTGCTGCAACAGGGAGTGAAATGAACGCTTTTGCAGTGATTACAAACGAAGCGACACAACAAAAATATCACATTATTTCTGATAAAATTTATCCTCGGGTTTCAATAATTAATCCTGCATTAATGCATTCAGTTTCTTCTGAGTATTTAGCCTATTCCGCTGTAGATATTATTGCCCATGCTATTGAAGGCTATTTTACAGCGACAGTCCAACCGAAATTGAATTCACGATTTGTGGAAGCCATTATCAAAACCGTTATGGAGACCACTGAAATTTTGCTTAAAAACCCAGCAGATACCTCCGCCCGAGGCGAGTTTGCTTGGGCAGCAACCCAGGCATTAAATGGTCTTATTTATGCTGGCTCAGAAGGATTTAGTTATCCCAATCATACGATAGAACATGCGCTTTCTGCATTACATCAAGTTGCTCATGGCGCAGGACTAGCTGTCATTATTCCAGCATGGATGAAATGGTATTGCACACAAAATATATCTCAATTTGAACGCTTTGCAACAAAAATTTTTGGTGTGACAGGGGCAGAAGCAGGAATTACAGCATTAGAATCATGGTTTCAACGCATTGGTGCTCCGACACGCCTCGCACAAATTGGGGTAAGCGCGTCTGCGCTTCCCCCTTTGGCCCAGCAAATTAATCAAGATATCGCTCATTTTGAAATGCAACATAATTATCCACCAGAAGTGATTGAAATAATTTTAAATCAGGCTTTATCTGAATAAATTAGGTCGATGACAATAATGAAAAAAAAGGTCAGCAAGCGGGCTGGCTTTTTTTTTGCCAAGAATTTGGCTATTTGAATTAAATATTATTAAAAATCTTTTTTTAATAAATTGTTTTGATGACATGACACTTTTCCAATAAGCAACAAAACGTATGTTATGATCAAACAGTATATTTTTATATTTTGTTATTTATTACTTGGAATTTCTCATGCATTCTGCCATTCCTTATGATGAAAATATTGTCCTTGCTCATGCTGATGCCGCTTTTGAAGCAGAAGATTTTGAAACGGCTTTTGCGGACTACGCGTTAGTGATTAAACATAATCCTGAGTCGGTTTTTGCTTATTTTAGACGCGGGCTGATTTATAGCAAAATGAATCTTTTAGATAAAGCGATTGCGGATTTTACGCAAGCCATTTCGCTTTATGCTGAATTTAGCACCGCTTATTTTATTCGGGGAATGCTTTACAACGAATTAGGGGATAACGAAAAAGCACTTTCTGATTTTAGCCAAGCCATTGATTTTGAACCAGATAATGCCCAAATTTATTGTGAGCGGGCACAACTTTATGTTGAATTAGGTCAACCCGAAACCGCTATTCAAGATTATTCCCAAGCCTTAGAACTGGACCCTGAATTAGAAGAAGTGTATTTATTACGAGGCGCAACGTATGCGGACTTGGAAAATTACGAAGCCGCATTGGATGATCTGAATTTTTTACTCGCTCACGATCCAGAAAACGACTCAGCGTATATGCTTCGCGGAATTTGCCATCAAGCTTGTGAAAATTATCCCGAAGCCTTAGAAGATTTTGCCCAGGTTATTGCCCTGAATCCAGACCGCTATCAACCTCATATGAAACGCGCAGATATTTATGAAAAATGTGATCTCTACGATGAAGCCATTGCTGAATATAATCGCGCTTTTGAATTGGACAAAGAAGAGGCAGTGCATGACGAAATTTATTTATGTCGGGGCAGACTTTACAGTAAAATCAATGCATTAGATCTTGCTTTAAAAGATTATACCACATTGATTGAGACTTATCCAGAGCGAGAAATTGCTTATTTAGAACGCGGTTTAGTCTTAAGTGATTTAGAACATTTTCAGGAAGCCCATGCTGATTTTAGTCATGTCATTTTAAATAATCCCGAAAGCGAATTTGCTTATTTATTTCGTGGGATTGTCTATGCCCGGTTACAATATTTTGAGGAAGCCATCGAGGATTATTCACAGGCGATTGCGCTCCGCCCAAATATATACGCTGCTTATGAAAATCGGGCTTTAGCCTATGAAATCTTGGGTAACCAAGCGGCGGCAGACCAAGATAGGGCTACCATGCAACTTTATAAATGATACCAAATCCTGAGAAGACAAGCTTGTCATCTGTCTCAAATCCGGTTTTTTATAGAATAATACGCAAATAGCAATGACACATTAACGTCGCATCAAAAATAGTAAAACAGAAAATGAACTTTGCTTGACAAAGCCTGTCTGATTATTTAGAATGAAAAGTTATCCCATCATCTGGGGGCGACATGGTTTCGACATGAGTGTTGAGGCTGTGTGGGGCATACCAAGGTGCAGTTACCTTGTCAATCCGCTGCAAACTTTTAGTCGCAAACGACGAAACTTACGCTCTCGCTGCTTAATCCAGCGGGACTCTGCCCTCACTTGCCTATGAGTGAGTGTCAATGCAGCCATTGCTTGACAGCAGAGTTATTTCAATAGGATCGTTTTCTTTTAGGGTTACTTTAGAGAAGATTAAACTGTAGGTGACTCGTCCAAAGACAGCCTGTTATATTGGCGGTTTCGGATTAAAGCGTTGGAAATCAATATAACTAAGTATGTAGATCCAACAGAAGAGAGCTTATGGACGCGGGTTCGATTCCCGCCGCCTCCACCAGATTTGCAAAACAAGCTGCCT
>CAZDFJ010000031.1:12956-28571 GCA_964504875.1 uncultured Burkholderiales bacterium
CTTATGTGGCGTGTTGTTTTGTTCCGCCACGCATCCATCCCGCTGCCACGATCGAGGCCAGCATAACGCTGCCTAACAAGAAAAAAGCTTGCGTATAGGCAATAAAAAGTTGTGGTGAGTGTAAACTGTATAAACTGGCTCGCCATTCCACAAAAACCGCAATCATGGCAATCCCGATCACACCCCCCAGTTGACGCATATAACTGACCATAATTGAAGATTGGGCAAAATGATGCGGTTCTAAATGGTGCATGGTGGCAAGACTGAGTGAAGGCAAAATCAACCCTAAGCCAATGCGTCCAATAATAGTAGCACTGATTAATAACCCATAAGTGATATTACCGCCCACCGCAGAAAAAATGAAAAAAGACATCCCAAATAAAAAAAGGCCGCTGATTGTAATATTTTTTGGCGCATAACGATCGGCTAAATAACCCGCAATGGGTGTTGTCGCGACAAGCGCAATGCCACTTGGCAGCAAAGCCGTTCCCGCTGCCGTCGCTGAATAACCCAATGCATTTTGCAAAAAGACAGGAATTAAATACGTCGAGCCAAATAAACCAAAACCATACGTAAAAGACACAATGGTTCCCATCGAAAAAGTCCGTTGCCGAAAAAGGCCTAAACTAATAATTGGAAAACGCGTCCGTCTCGCATGAAAAATAAAAATAACCGTTAAACTGATCGATAATACAAAATGTCCCCAAGTCGACCATGACATCAGGCCACTATGCTTTAAACTCGCCACCCCTTCAATCATTGTCCCAGTCGCGACGGCTAACAAAAATGTGCCTAATCGATCAAAAGGATGTTTTTTGCGCTCTTTTGGGGTTGGGATAAAAAAGAATCCTGAAATTAAAGCCAGCACACAAAATGGGAAATTCAGCAAAAAAATTGCCCGCCATCCAAATTGATCAACTAAAATACCTCCTAATGCTGGAGCCACGGCCGGCGTAAAAGCAATCCCGAAAGTCATAATTCCTAGCGCTGTTCCCCGCGTTTTTGCAGGAAAATGGCGCATGACAATTAACATCCCCAATGGTTGTAAAATGCCTGTCGCTGCCCCTTGTAACACTCGGACCCCGACAACAAAACCAAAATTTGGCGAAAAATAGCCTGCAACACTCGTTATAATTAACAGCATTAAAGATAAAAGAAAAATTTGGCGAAAACCAAACCGATCGAGTAACCAAGAAGCAGGTAACATCGCAATCGTCATGGCTGCCATAAAGCCAGTCATTGCCCATTGAATGCGTTCTTGTCCCAGTCCAAATTCTCGACTTAAAATAGCGACCGCAACGTTAAAGCTAGAAGTGGATAAAACGCCTGCAACCGTGCCCATTCCAACCACAATGAGTAATAACCATCGATAGCGCTCGCCATAGCGGGCAGATAACATTTCAAACGAAGGCGGAGTAAACAAACAAGTCATTTTGATGACACACTCTTGAACAATGAATAATAATAAAATTAACTATTTTAAGAATATACTACAAAAATAGATAGCAGGCTAATTATTTAATAACACGCTTCTTTTCGAGCATTCAAAGCGCATTGATGTGGATCCCCTTGTAAAAACAACTTGCAAAATAACGAATTATGCTATGCTTGATGAGAAAAACTTTTATATTTAACTGGAAAAAAATCAAAATAATGAAGAAAATCAAATTTATTTTATTCAGTCTTAGCTTATTCTCGTGCATTAAAGTTCATGCCCAACCTGTGATGATTGGTGGCGAAGCAGAAATTGATGCCTGTGCAAGTATTGCTTCCGTAGAACGTCCAACGACACTTAAAGCAGGGCCGATGATGCAAGAAAAAAGTCTGAAAACATTGACAAAAGGAACAACTGTCTTTGTTTGTGACGAAAAAAATGAATGGTCTGGTATCTTAGTGATTCCAAATCGGAATAAACCAGAACAATGTGGGGTTTCTACTTCTGTTGCCGAAAGAAAACCCTACGCAGGACGTTGTGCTTCAGGGTGGATCAAAACAGATAAACTCAAAATGATCGCAGGATAAAGACAATTCCCCGAAATTTTTGAAAAGACTGAGCATGAACGAAATTGGACTATTGAAGGGCAGTGAGAAAGCCGTAAGCGATGCTTTTGATTTTGGTCTAAACATGTTAGACTACAACCATTAAGTCTCTATGTAGTGGCCTTTTTTTTTAAACCACTTCTCGTTATTAATCTGATTAATCAAGTAGTTGAGAATAATACATGTCTGAACAACACCAAACGACATATTTTGCAGATACCCCCAAACAATATATGATTGCCCGTGAAGGTTGGGAAATTTTAGGGGGGGCTGTCTTATTAGCGTTAGGCATTACACTCATTGCAAATTGGGTCATTGCCGTTCCTTTTTGGCTTCTTGTCATTTTTGTCTTACAATTTTTCCGTGATCCACCACGTGTTATTCCAGAAGTAGAAGGGGCAATTTTAGCCCCCGCAGATGGCCGTGTAATTGCAATTGAAGAAACTTTTGATCCTTATTTACATCGAAATGCACTGAAAATCAGTGTATTCATGAATGTCTTTAATGTTCATTCTAACCGGATTCCTTATACGGGCGAGATTAAATATCTTTGGTATAATCGCGGGCAATTTCTGAATGCCAGTTTAGATAAGGCTTCGTTAGAAAATGAACGTTGTGCTTTATGGATTCAAACCCCTGATAATAAACAAATCACATGTGTACAAGTGGCAGGATTAGTTGCCCGCCGCATTTTATATTATGTCCAACCTGGCGATAAAGTGGCCGCAGGCCAACGTTACGGTTTTATCCGTTTTGGATCGCGTGTTGATTTATATTTACCTGTTGAAGCAAAACCCCTTGTCCAAATTGACGACAAAGTCACTTCTGCCGAAACAATTTTGGCAATGATTACTGACAATAAAAATATTGAACAATGATTTTTATGCAAAATCAAAATCCAATCGTCCCTACTAAACCTTCCCTAAAAGGGATTTATTTGCTCCCGAATTTATTCACTACGGCTGCATTATTTGCGGGATTTTATGCAATCGTCCAAGCAATGAACAAACAATTTGACTCTGCCGCGATTGCTATTTTTATTGCAATGATTTTAGACGGATTAGATGGACGTGTTGCACGTTTTACCAACACCCAAAGTGCATTTGGGGCAGAATATGACAGTCTCGCTGACATGGTTTCTTTTGGTGTCGCCCCCGCCCTGATTGTTTATGAATGGATTTTGAAAGATTTAGGACAATGGGGTTGGATTGCTGCTTTTATTTATTGTGCGGGTGCCGCCTTACGTTTAGCCCGCTTCAATACACAAATTGGAAATGCAGACAAACGCTATTTTCAGGGATTGCCGAGTCCTTCAGCCGCCGCACTTGTTGCAAGCTTTGTCTGGATGGTCCAACAATATCAATTTAAAAGCAGCATGGTGAATATCCAGTTTTTAACATGGGGTATTACTGTTTTTGCTGGCATCACCATGGTGAGTAATATTAAATACTATAGCTTTAAAGAAATTAATTTACGGCGCAGTGTTCCATTTATGATTATTTTACTCATTGTAATGTCCTTTGCGCTGGTTTCGATTAATCCGCCTCATATCTTGTTTGCATTTTTTGCGATGTATGGCTTTTCTGGTTACGGCTGGATGCTATGGCGTTGGGGTCACGGTCAGGCATTATAATAAGGCGTCAGGTTTGGGAAAGCAATTAAATGCCATTCACTCAATACCTCTCGCAATAAATCCAATCCCTCCCCAGTAAGCGCACTTAACCAAATTTGGTCAAATTGGTTTTGTTCATTCCGGCGCACTTGGGGGGGCATTGGCGGATCCAGTCGATCTGTTTTATTCATGACTAAAACTTGCGGAATTTGATCTGCTCCAATTTCTGTCAGCACTTTGTTGACTTCTGCAATTTGTTGTAAATATTGTGGGTTAGCCGCATCCACAACGTGTAATAACAAATCAGCATGCACTGTTTCTTCTAATGTCGCTTTAAACGCTTCAACTAAAGTATGAGGCAAATCTCGAATAAATCCTACTGTATCAGAAATAACAATTTCGCGTTGCACAACGGGCAAAAATAACCGGCGCGACGTGGTATCCAAAGTCGCAAAAAGTTGATCTGCGGCATAAATTTTAGAATGTGTCAGGGCATTAAATAAAGTGGATTTCCCCGCATTTGTATAACCCACTAAAGACACTGAAAAAACTTGTCCCCGATGGCGGGCGCGGCGTTGTGTTGTCCGTTGTCGTTCTAATTTTTGTAATTTTTCTTTTAAACCTTTAACGCGCTCTCGCAAAAGACGGCGGTCAACTTCAAGCTGGGTTTCACCCGGTCCGCCTCGCAACCCAATCCCGCCTCGTTGCCGTTCTAAATGCGTCCAGCTTTTGACCAAGCGGGTAGACAAATAGTCAAGTTGGGCTAACTCGACTTGTAATTTTCCTTCATAACTACGAGCCCGTTGGGCAAAAATATCTAAAATTAATCCCGTCCGATCGACAACTCGTGCTTGACACAAACGCTCCAAATTACGCTGTTGCACTGGTGAAAGCGTATGATCAAAAATAATTAATTCGGCTTCTTCAGCTTTCACGAGCGTTTTGAGATCTTCAGCTTTCCCTGTTCCAACGAAAAAAGCCGCATCCGCGCGCTGACGCTTGCCCTCAACAATCGCGATATCCTGAATGCCCGCACTTCTCACTAATTCTTTGAATTCATTGAGATTTTCTACATAAGTCACGGGGAGTTCACCAAAATCTATTTTGACCAAAATGGCTCGTTCCCCTTCTTGCATGACTTTAGGTTGTTCAATCATTGTAGATATTCCCCCTAGAAAAACACTCTTGGTTAAATAGCCAAAAATTCAATCCAATAAAGAAAAGACAGCAAAAACGTCATGCATTTGCTGTCTTTTACCAAAACCAAAGCTTGAAAATACCGTTTGTGGAGCAGCGAATTACTGTCCCTCTGGGATGCCACCTGTAATTGTATAGCTAATTTGATCATGCGTAATTTGAACATTACGTGTCGGGACAACTGTTGAAATCGCGTGTTTATACACCATTTGTGTCACGGAATTTTTTAACAAAATTACATATTGATCAAAAGATTCAATTTGTCCTTGTAATTTAATTCCATTTACAAGATAAATAGAAACAGGCACGTGCTCTTTTCGCAAGGTATTTAAAAAAGGATCTTGTAATAATTGTCCTTTATTTGTGCTCATATGAAACACTCCATATTTATTATTATGTAATACGTCATGATTTATCTATCTATAATTATATTTTGATAAATTAAGACTAAATTAGTTTAGCAGATAATGATTACTTATAAAATGTTAAATCTTTATTTCTCAGGATAAAAACTAAGTGGACTTAGCATAGACCACTTAGAAAAACACGGCAAGTTCAAGAAAATCACCGTGTTATTGAGATTATTCTTTAGGAATCAAATATTATTTTCGTTTTGATTTTGGTGGTACGCTCTTTTCAGATTTTTTATCTTTTTTGTAAGCCCGTTTCGCATCCCGTGTTTCGTTCTTGCTTTCTGTTTTCACTTCTTTTTGTGGTGCATAAGGGTTTATATTATGTTTAAACTGAATCCGCAGCGGTGTGCCCCGTAAATCAAAAACTTCACGAAATGTTTTTTCTAAATAGCGTTTATAGCTATCTGGAACATAATTTAACGCATTGCCATGAATCACGACAACAGGAGGATTATTCCCACCTTGATGCGCATAGCGTAATTTTGGACGGATCAAGCCAGCCCGTGGCGGTTGTTGGCGCGCCACTGCATCATGCAATACACGTGTTAATTTCGGTGTAGGCATTTTGGATAAAGCAGACTGATAGGCATGATTAATTGATTCAAATAACGGTTTGATCCCGATATTTTTAAGTGCAGAGATATAATGTAAATCAGCAAAACCTAAAAAATTTAATTTTCGTTCAAATTCGCGTTTAATTTGATTACGTTGGTCCAGTGATAAATTATCCCATTTATTCACTGCTATGACTAAAGCACGACCTGATTCCACAATAAAGCTCGCAATGCTGGCATCTTGATCGCCAATTTCCTGACGGGCATCTAAAACTAAAACAACCACATTTGAATCTTCAATAGATTGTAAGGTTTTAACCGCCGAAAATTTTTCAACTGTTTCGTTGACACGTGTTTTACGACGTAAACCGGCCGTATCAATTAAGACGTAGGGATTGTTCTCATGCGTAAATTCAATGTGAATACTATCGCGTGTTGTCCCTGGTTGATCAAATGCAATCACCCTCTCTTCACCAACAATGGTATTAATTAATGTTGATTTTCCAACGTTAGGACGACCGACAATCGCAATATGTGGAATTTTATTTTGTTCTTCTTCACTTAATTCCGTATCCAGAATATCTTTTGGTCGATAACTTGCAAATGCATCGTCGACAAATTCTCGAATGCCGTCCCCATGTGTTGACGAAATTGGAAAAGGATCCCCCAATCCCAATTCATAAAATTCGGCAGCAACAACCGCACGACGCATCCCTTCAGCTTTATTGACCAGCAAGAAAACTTCTCGCCCGCTTTGCCGTAAATGATCTGCAATTTGTTTATCTTGATTGGTCACACCAGCACGGGCGTCGACAAGAAAGGCTACCACGTCCGCCTCATCGATCGCTTGAATCGTTTGCCGTGCCATTTCACTCATAATGCCATCTTTAATAACTGGCTCAAAACCACCTGTATCAATCACCAAAAATGGCTTTTCTCCTACCCGACCATGTCCATAATGGCGATCACGGGTTAAACCAGGAATATCTGCAACAATAGCATCTCTTGTTTTTGTCAAACGATTAAATAGCGTTGATTTCCCAACGTTGGGGCGACCAACTAATGCAAGAACGGGTTTCATATGATAATTTTATAACTCAATCTGTTTATATTATTTATTAGTATTTTGAGATCATTGAGCTGAGGCTATAAACATGACCAGCCGCAGTTTGTGCCAAAAACTCTGTATTTACTTGGGTATTTAATGAATTAAGAATACGACTTCCATCTGTCGCAACGCGACCGACAAGTGTCCCATCTTCTTTGTTAATCCAATGTAAATAACCTTGAACATCCCCTACAATGACATATTGCCCTTGACTAAGCGGCGCAGTCAATTCACGATAACGTAATTTATTTTGTTTCCACAACGTACTGCCATTAAATTTATCTAAAGCCCAAATTGTTCCTTTGTCGTCGCTAACATAAACAGCGCGTCCATCGGTCATTAATCCAGTCAAACTGGAAATATCTCGCGACCATGTTGAACGACCACTTTGGACTTCAAAACAACTCAAACGCCCTTGATAGGCGACTGCACAAATTTGGCCATCATTAAAAATAGGTTCACTCGTGACATCTGCAATGCGTTCTACTTCGCTTTGACCTTTTGGTTGCGCGACGACAGCCTCCCAACCAACTGAACCGTCTTTGCTATTTAATGCCACTAACTTTCCACCAGGAAATCCGACAAAAACACCGCCTCGTGTGACTAATAATCCAGCATCACTCCGAATAGCTAAAGAAGGTAACCCTGCTCGCTGGTAAATCCATTCTTTTTTTCCTGTCTTAGGATTAACGGCATGAATCGCATTATCTGCAGTACGAATAACTAATTGATTTTCTAGATCATCCCATTGTGGGATGCTCAAAATTTCACTCGATAATTGGCTTTCCCACAATTTTTTTCCAGAAAAATCGTAGGCAAAAAGTACTCCTTTTGTATTTCCAACCAAAAGAATATCTTCGCCAATGCCAACCCCCATAGAAAGCGGGGTAGGGGTTTGAATATGCCACTTGACACGTCCTGTTTCATAATCAAGGCGTGTTAACTCTCCTTTTTCTGATGCAACAAAAACATCATTCAAAACCCGCGCGGGTTTAAATGTATATTTTTGATTTTCAGCGGCCGCGTAACGCCAATTTACCCCAGGCGTCACGCTTGCTTTAATCTCGGGTAACGAACTCATTTTTTCTGTATTGAGCGTATCGTCCTTACTCCACCAACTACAACCATTTAAAACGAGAAGACAAGAAAGAATTAAGCCAAAACGCGCAGTTTTCTTTAAAATCATACATCTTCTCCCAAGCCATCCAATTTGGTTTGAACCAATTCACGATACTGACTATTTGGACCTAATAAATCCAAAGCGGTTTGATATGCTTTTTTAGCAAGTTTTTTCTGTCCTTGGGCCATATAGACATCGCCGCGCGTATCCGCAAAAAAAGCGGCAAATGGATTCTCAGACATTTCTTCAACTTGTTTGAGTGCAGTGGCGTAGTTTTTTTGATCGAGATAAATACTGGCAAGATTCAATTTTGCCATGGCAATTAGGGCGCGCTCTTGGGTATGCTCGGATACCCAATTTAACTGTTCAATTGCACTTTTAATGTCATTATGCTCAATATTGCTCTTTGCAATCATTAAGGCGACTTTGGGCGCAAAAGCCGTTTCTGCATATTTAGAAATAATTTGGCCCGCCACATCTCGCATTTTTTTATGATCATTTTGTGCGGCGAGATCTTCAAAACGTTCAAAAAGTTGGGCGGCTTCTAATTGTATTTGTTCTGTTTGATGGCGGTGATATTGATAGCCGCCCCCCGCCGCTGCACTTACAAGCACAACTGCAATAATCCACTTGCCAAAACGTTGGAAAAAAGTGGACTCAGAAGGTGATTTTTCAATCATGTTATGTGCAAGCATCACGCTAACCCTACTATGATTTGAGTGAAAATAAGAGAAAAAAACAGCAATGTTATTCTTGTCTCAAGTGTGTCTGCAATGTTTCTAACGAATAAGTCGCTTGTGGTTTTTCTTCCCGCAAAGATTTCAAAATGACCGTTTTGGTTTCACATTCTTGATCGCCAATAATCACCGCATAACGCGCTTGACTCTGATCTGCTTTTTTAAATTGGGATTTAAAACTTCCACCGCCACTATGAAGGACGACATCTAGTCCCCAATCTCGCAATGTTTCTGCTACTTTGAGGCTATATTGCACCCGCTCAGGGTGATGTCCTGCGCTGACTAAATAGACATCTGGTTGAATTGGCGAAAAAGCATATTGACATGTTTCCAATAAAGCAAGAAAGCGTTCCAGTCCAATTGCGAAACCACAAGCCGCATTTTTTTCGCCGCCCATTTGTTCAATTAAACCGTCATAACGTCCCCCGGCGCAGACAGTTCCTTGTGTTCCTAATGAGTCCGTAATCCATTCAAATACAGTATGATTGTAATAATCTAATCCACGGACTAAACGCGGATTAACAAGATATGCAATGCCTGCATTATCTAGCAACTGTTTGACTGTTTCAAAATAGGTTTGAGATTCTTCGTCAAGATAATCTAATAAACGCGGGGCATTTTGTACAATCGTTTGTAAAGCTGGATTTTTTGTATCTAAAATTCGTAATGGATTGCTGTAAAGTCGTCGTTTTGCATCTTCATCTAAGACTTCTTGATACGTTTCCAAGTATTGAATCAAAGCCTCACGATGTTTTAAACGACACGCTTTCGTTCCTAATGTATTGATCTCTAAGCGAATTGATTTTTCAAGACCAAAAGCACGCCATAAACGAGCCGTCATCATGAGCAATTCAGCATCAATATCGGGGGTAGCATAACCTAATGCTTCTACTCCAAGCTGATGAAATTGACGATAACGCCCTTTTTGGGGACGTTCATGACGAAACATTGGGCCAATATAAAATAAGCGTTGTGCTTGATTATACAATAAATGGTGTTCTAAAACAGCTCGAACACAAGCCGCCGTTCCTTCAGGACGGAGGGTTAAGCTATCACCATTTAAGCTGTCGACAAAAGTATACATTTCTTTTTCGACAATATCAGTGACTTCGCCAATCGCTCGGCAAAATAATTCGGTCCGTTCTAAAATTGGTGTACGAATTTCACGGTAGCCATATTGACGTAACCACGCCCGGAGTTGATTTTCTAATGCTTCCCATTGAAAACTTTCTTGTGGCAATAAATCATTCATGCCACGAATTGCTTTTAAACTTTGACTCATACGGAATTAACTTTTACAAATTCAAAACTTTGATTATAACAAAAAAATGTTGATTCGCATTGATTTAGCCTATTTTTCGAAACTATCTTGCTCAATCTTTTTTAACAAAAAAGATGAAATTATTCCGTTGATGGTTCCAAAGATAAATGCACTTGTCGCAAAGATAGGTAAAAAATAGCGTAATCCTTCGTGGGGAATCAACCAAAAATAAACAACGAGTAATTGACAAATAATATGTGCAAAAGAGCTTAGTAAACTACTTGTAATTAATGAAAAATAACGTTCTGGCAAAGATTTTGTAAAAAATAAAATAAATAAACTACCTATTGCCCCTGACAAGCTAAGAAAAAAACTAGGCGTTAAAAAATAGCCAAAAAGTAACCCGCCCGCAATCACGCGTAATAATTGCACCCATGCGGCCGTTCTAAAGTCATATTTTTTTATTAAAATAAGCGTGACAATATTAGCAATGCCGGGTTTGACGCCGGGGAGCGGGCTCGGAATCATTTGTTCTAGGACAACAAATACTAACGCAAGTGCCGTGAGCCGCGCAATTTCATGATCACGTTGAGTTGGACAAAGACGAATGGAAGATTCAGAAGAAAATGACATGCCTGTATACAATCATACATGAAACGTCCTTCCCTTTGTATGGCACAAAAGGAAAGGACATTTTTGGGATGATCAATTAAAAGGGTAATTTCACAGCAGGGGCCAGCTGCTGTAACACGTGCCGAAATTCAGTTTGAATCTGGCTTAACTGATTTTGATTATGGGCTTCAAAGCGCAAAATTAATGTCGGCGTCGTATTCGAAGCGCGAATTAATCCAAATCCACTGTCATATTCAACCCGTAATCCATCAATTTGAATAATTTCTTTCGCTGTCGGAAAAGAAGCATGAGCCTGAAGATGCGCAACCAGCGCGTGATGTTCTCCTTCAGCCATTGTGACATTTAATTCTGGCGTACTCACGCCCTGTGGTAATTGATTCAAACAATCTGTAATCGCCTGAGTACTGTCGTATTGACTCAAAATTTCAAGTAAACGGGCCCCTGCATAAGGACCATCATCAAAACCGAACCAACGTTCTTTAAAAAATAAATGGCCACTCATTTCGCCAGCTAATAATGCTCCAGTTTCCTTCATTTTTGCTTTAATGAAAGAATGTCCAGTCCGAGACATAATAGGATTGCCCCCTAATTTTTGAATTTCTTTAGGGAGATAACCACTTGATTTAACATCAAAAATAATATCTGCATTCGGATTTCTACTGAGAATATCGCGGGCAAACAGCATTAATTGACGATCCGGATAAATAATATTGCCATCACGGGTGACCACACCCAAACGATCCCCGTCCCCGTCAAAAGCCAGTCCAATGTCTGCGTCAGATTCCCATAACGCGCTAATAAGCGCCCGTAAATTCTTAGGTTGAGATGGATCTGGATGATGATTGGGGAAAAAACCATCGACCTCACAAAATAATTCTTGAACTGTGCAACCCAGTGCCCGATAAAGTTTTGGGGCAAAACGTCCAGTAATGCCATTTCCTGCATCAACAATGACATTAAGGGGGCGTTTCAAATGGACTGTATCCGTAATATAATCTATATATTCTTGTTCAATATCATGGTGATGATAATGCCCACTGCCGTCTATACTTACCAAATCACCTGTTAAAATACGCTGTTTTAACTTTTGAATGGCTTCGCCCGCAAGCGTTTGGCCTTGAATCACCATCTTCAGCCCATTGTATTCAGGCGGATTATGACTTCCTGTAATCATTATGCCTGATCCCACTTTTAAGGCATGAACGGCAAAATAAAGCATCGGAGTCATCACTGCCCCAATATCATGCACATTTAATCCCGTCATGCTCAACCCTCGCACTAAAGCCGCGGCCAAGTCTGGACTAGATAAGCGCCCATCATAACCAATGACAACCTCTTTGCCACCCTGCGCGACGATTTCACTACCTATGGATTGACCAATCAATGTCACAAGTTGTGTTGTGAGGGTTTGCCCCACGATCCCGCGAATATCATATGCCTTAAAAATTTCAGCTGGAAGGCGATTTACATCAAACATAAATTTTCCTAGTGGGCTAATTAAATTACATAATTCTAAATTTGGATTTTTCTTCGGCTGGCGTTGTGGGCGCGGATTTTGGTGCATTCTCATCCAGTTTAATTTTCAAGCGTAAATCATTCACAGAGTCAGCATTTCTTAAGGCATCTTCCAAGCTAATTTGCTCAGCAGTATATAAATCAAAAAGCGCCTGATCAAATGTTTGCATGCCCAATTCGCGCGATTTCGCCATCACTTCTTTAATAGCATGAACCTCGCCTTTAAAGATTAAATCACTAATCAAAGGGGAATTCAGTAAAATTTCAACAGCGGCCGCACGTCCTTTGCCAGATTGATGCGCGATCAAGCGTTGCGAAACAAAAGCTTTTAAATTTAAAGACAAATCCATAAGCAGTTGAGCCCGCCGCTCTTCAGGAAAGAAATTAATAATCCGATCAATGGCTTGATTGGCACTATTTGCATGCAATGTCGCTAAACAAAGATGGCCAGTTTCAGCAAAAGCAATGGCATAATCCATCGTTTCACGATCACGAATTTCACCAATTAAGATAACATCTGGAGCTTGGCGCAGTGTATTTTTTAAGGCATTTTGCCATGAATTTGTATCGGCCCCGACTTCCCGTTGGGTAATTAAACAGCCTTTATGTTCATGAACAAATTCAATGGGATCCTCAATTGTAATAATATGTCCTTGAGTTTGGGCGTTTCGGTAATCAATCATAGCTGCGAGAGAAGTGGATTTACCCGATCCTGTTCCCCCAACAAAAATCACTAACCCGCGTTTGGTGAGCGCGACTTCTTTAAGAATTGGGGGGAGTTTTAACGCATCCATATTAGGAATCGTCGTTGTAATCGGCCGAAGCACCATACCGATGCGCCCTTGTTGAACAAAGACATTCACACGAAAACGACCTAATGCCTCACTAGGATGAATTGCAAAGTTTGCTTCATGTTCCTTTTCAAAAACAGTATAATTGAGCAAATAAGGCACTTGCGCAATCAAATAACGGGCCACACATTCTGTTTCTTCTGATTTGAGTTTATAAGACGAAACGGGTGTCATTTTGCCATCAATTTTCATTGCGGGCGGAAAATCAACAGTGAAAAATAAATCAGATGCATTCCGTTCGCGCATCACGCGCAATAATTCTAGCACAAACTGTGAAACATTTTCTGAATTTAATGCCATAACATTTTTCTCACATAAAAACTTAGTTATTGCCAAATAATTCGCGATTGGTTGCGCGAGAACGCGCTTCTTCATTAGTAATAATACGTTGACGGACCAACAATTGTAGACACTGATCTAATGTTTGCATCCCAACAGAAGAACCTGTTTGAATCGTAGAATACATTTGGGCAATTTTGGCTTCTCGAATCAAGTTACGAATCGCCGGCGTACCTAACATGATTTCATGGGCGGCCACACGTCCTGAATCGTCTGCTTTCCGCAATAATGTTTGGCTAATTACTGCCCGCAAAGATTCTGACAGCATCGCCCGCACCATTTCTTTCTCCGCCGCAGGAAAAACATCAATAATCCGATCAATCGTTTTGGCGGCAGAACTTGTATGTAATGTTCCGAAAACCAAATGGCCTGTTTCTGCTGCGGTCATGGCGAGACGAATTGTTTCTAAATCGCGCATTTCCCCTACTAAAATTACATCCGGATCTTCACGGAGCGCGGAACGCAAGGCATTGCTAAAACTTTGAGTATGTGGACCGACTTCTCGCTGATTAATCAAAGAACGTTTACTTTGATGGACAAATTCAATCGGATCTTCAATGGTTAAAATATGCTCACGCCGTGTGCTATTGACATGATCAATCATGGCCGCTAATGTGGTTGACTTCCCTGATCCCGTCGGACCTGTGACTAGCACAATCCCCCGAGAATATTCTGCAATTTCTCTAAAAATAGGAGGGGCTTTCAATTCTTCTAATGATAAAACTTTAGTTGGAATTGTTCGAAAAACGGCTCCCGATCCGCGTTGTTGCACAAAAGCATTGACACGAAAACGCGAAACATTTGGAATCTCAAAAGAAAAATCACATTCTAAATGGCTTTCGTAATGTTTTCTCTGGTAGTCATTCATAATGTCATAAATCATATTATGAACATCTTGGTGTTTTAACGCATCTGGGCTGATATTACGAATTTCACCATGAATTCGTACTTTTGGAGGCAGGCCCGCAGATAAATGCAAATCAGAAGCACCATGTTTGACCGCAAATTCTAATAATTCTGTAATATCCATTTTATATGCTTTACTCCCTAATTAGACTAATTGAAATAACATATTTATCACTAATTTAAAAATAATACAACTAATAAAACAACGCAATCTAACTGAATCTAATATAAAATAGGATGAATCAAAAAATAATAATTATTTTAACTGATTTTTTTGAAAACAATACGGAATTCCACGTCCTTTTTTATCAGCCCAATTTTTTGTCTTTATTCCGCTTAAAAAAGCATTTTTCATATGAACGTCATAATTTTTTGTCGAGCAAAGGGGCTTATGATAAAATCAAAAAATTTGTGGGGTTATTTCTCAGACTTTTTATAGAGCCATATTATTATGCCAGTTTTACGTATTACAGACTTAGATTTATCCGAAAAACGGGTTCTGATTCGTGAAGATTTAAATGTTCCGCTAAAAAATGGGGAAATTACTGATGATACGCGGATTCGTGCCGCTTTACCCAATATCCAGTATGCTTTAGCAAATAATGCGCGCTTGATGGTTGTTTCTCACTTAGGCCGTCCTAAAGAAGGCATTTTTAATCCAGAAGATAGTTTGCTGCCCGTTGCAAAACGTTTGGGCGAATTGTTAGGTCGAGAAATTAAAATTATTCAAGATTGGATTGATCAAGAAAATTTAGCCCCGGCTGCGGGCGAAATTGTTTTACTTGAAAATGTCCGTTGTTTGGTTGGAGAAAAGAAAAATAATGCAGAATTAGCCCAAAAAATGGCTAAACATTGCGATATTTATGTGATGGATGCATTTGGTACGGCGCACCGCGCCGAAGTTTCTACATGTGGCATTGCTTCTTTTGCGCCAGTGAGTTGTGCAGGATTATTATTAGCAGCCGAGTTAGATGCTTTAGGTAAAGCTTTAGAACAACCAGCGCATCCCCTGGTCGCTATTGTTGGCGGATCAAAAGTTTCTACTAAATTAACTGTATTAAATACACTTGCGGATAAAGTCGATCATCTGATTGTTGGG
This sequence comes from uncultured Burkholderiales bacterium, assembly GCA_964504875.1. GTDB lineage: Bacteria > Pseudomonadota > Gammaproteobacteria > Burkholderiales > CAZDFJ01 > CAZDFJ01. The sequence goes on from CAZDFJ010000031.1 coordinate 28,342, forward strand.
GGCGGGATCGCGAATACTTTCTTATTGGCCCAAGGTCATCAAATTGGACAATCGCTCGCTGAAACAGATTTGGTTGAAGAAGCGCGTCAAATTATTGCTAAAATTCAAGCAAAAGGCGGACAAGTACCGTTGCCTGTTGATGTCGTCTGCGCGAAGTCTTTTAGCGAATCTGCTGATGCTCTCATCAAAACATTAGATGAAATTGAAGCAGATGATCAAATTTTAGATAT
>CAZDFJ010000032.1:0-27115 GCA_964504875.1 uncultured Burkholderiales bacterium
TTATGATCAATTAGATTTGGAACTGTTTTTTCATGGCTGAAATAAAAGAACAGCAACAAGAAGTACAAGCCTTGCCTAAACCAACTGCGCAATCTGAGACAACCGCAGCACGTCCTGAACCCGAAAAAAAACCAGCCCCTCAAAAAAGTGGAGGGAAAGTATTAGCTTTTTTAAGTTTAATTGTAGGGTTAAGTGCATTGGGAGTCAGCGGTTATCAATTCTATCAAGATCGTTTGTCTACACAAAAACAAACACAAACAGAACAAGCATTACGTCAGCGGCTCGTTGAGAATGCCAGAACAGAACGTGATAACCAAATTTTTATAAACGCAGCCATTCAGCAAGCAAAAGAAGCTCAAAATAAAGCAAACGCGTTAGAAACGCGCGTTGTTGAATTGTCTCAAGCCTACAGCGAATCAAAAAGCTTATTTGAAAATGTGAGCCAATTAAGTAAAAGTCGTGAGGCCTGGCATCTTGCTGAGCTTGAACAATTAATTACTATTGCTAATCAACAACTGCAACTTTTCAGTGATCCCCGCTCTGCCATTCGCACGTTAGAAGTCATTAATCAGCGTTTAAATAATTTGGATAAGCCCGAATTGATTCAGCTACGCAAAATGATTGGCGATGCCTTGGCTCAATTAAATAATGCCAATACCTTAGATGTGGTGACGTTGAGTGCCAAAATTGATTATTTAATTCAGCAAATCGATGCGCTACCCCTTGTGACAGATAGTCAATTGAAGCGGTATAGTGCGCCCCGTCATGCTCAATCCAACAATGATGCGATGATCAACTTGGAAATTTTTTCTGATTTAGGGAATGAAATTTGGGGAGAATTAAAGAGTTTGGTTCAAATTCATCAAATGGAAGATCCTAGTCTGACATTATTGAGACCTGATCAAACTTTTTTTGTGCGCGAAAATTTAAAATTACGTTTACTGAGTGCTCGAATTGCTTTGTTACAGCGACAAGAAAAAATCTATATGCAGGATTTACAATTAGCTTCAGTTTATTTGAATAAATATTATGATTTAAAACAAGCTAAGACGAAAAATGTCGTGGCTCATGTTAATGGCTTAAAACAAGTCAAATTTGAAACGATTTTACCAGATCTTTCTAATGCAGTATTGGCTATTCGGGCGTTAAGATCGGAGGCGAATTTATGAGATATGCACTCTGGTTTATAGGACTTTTTATTTTAGCCAGTTTGTTGGCGGTATTAGCCCAATACAACGAAGGCTATGTATTATTTATCTATCCACCCTATCGAATGGATATCTCGCTCAATCTTGTGATTTTTGTAATTTTAACACTGGTTGTGGGAAGTTATGCTTTCGTTCGAGTGATTTTAAAAGCAATTAGTTTACCGGATTATGTCCAAAAGTTTCGGGCGGAACAAAAGGCAAAACAAGCTCAGCAAGCTCTTTTACAGTCTATTATTGCATTTTTTGAGGGCAGATTTGTTAAGGCAGAAAAGAAAGCCATGGAATCACATGAGTCAGGTGGTTCAGTATTGGTCACCTATTTGATTGCCGCTCATGCAGCCCATCGTGCGAAAAAAGTTCAGGCCCGAGATGAGTATATTCACCAATTAGAAGTCCAATTGCCTAACGAAAAAGTCGCGCGGACCTTATCGCAAGTAGAGTTTTTGGTGGATGCGCAAAAAGTGGATGAGGCGGCAAAATTAGTTGAAGATTTTCAGTTGGGTGAAAGTGGGGGCTATACAAGCTTATTACGGTTACGTCTGCGGATAGAAAAGAAACGGAAAAATTGGGATCAAGTTTTAATAATCTTGACAGAATTAGAAAAACGTAAAGCCATTGAACCCATTGTTATTGAACAATCTCGCATTGCCGCTTATGTCGAATTAATTAAAAATAATGCATTTGAAACACAAAGTTTAAAAGAGGTATGGGAAAAAATGCCATTAGTTATGCGGGCACATCCTTATCTCATCAAAACTGTTGTGGATCAATTTATTCTCTTAGAAGATGGTAAAAATGCCAGCATTATTTTAGAGCAAGCATTAAATTACCAGTGGGATCCCAGCATTTTAGAGCTCTATACACGTTGTCATATTGTTCAATTTTTGCCAGACGGAGAATTAACCAAGCAAATTGAACAAGCAGAAACGTGGTTAAAAACCCATTCTAATGAAGTAGCCCTCTTGCGTTTATTAGGACAATTTTGTGCTAAAAAAGAATTATGGGGGAAAGCCCAAAGCTATTTAGAAGCCAGTCTTAGCATCGAAGAAGAGGCAGCGACTTTGCTAATTTTAGGTCAATTATTGGAGCAACAAAATCAGGCAAGTCAAGCGCATGCCTGTTACAAACGCAGTGCGGAATTAGCATTGAGTGCTGTACAAGCCCAATAAAAACTAAGGTTAATGGGGGAAGTAGGATAATTTTTTGTCTAAAATAATACGGGAGAGCCTTCCTTGAAATATGAAGAAATTTCGCGTATAATGTCAGGTTTATCCGTCAGTTTAAGAAGATAAATCTTTGCTGACTCTGCAAATAATAATAGAGTGTACCAATATATTTCTTTAATATTTTGGTGCATCGCTCTCTTAAAAAAATAGGATAGCCCGCATTTCGTTAGCAAGATTTTGCTTGTTTTAATGTTTTTTTTTAAACAAAGGTGAAACAATTGCAGTATCGCTACGATGAAATGACCGATTTAGGTGTTGGTTTACGGCCCCACTGGCAATTTTTCTTTGATAAATTGGGTGCGTTGGGTTCAAGTGAACTGAATTATTATCGAAATCATGTTGAACGCCAAATTCATAATAATGGCATTACCTATAATGTGTATAGCGATCCGAGTGGAGTGGATCGGGCGTGGGGATTGGATTCGTTACCGTTTATTATTCCTGCAAATGAATGGCAAACGATTGAAATAGGCCTCATTCAGCGTGCTGTTTTGCTCAATAAAATTATTGCTGACTTATACGGTGAACAAACATTAATTAAAAATGGCTTGTTGCCGCATGAGTTAATTTTTGCGAATCCTTATTTTTCGCGTTCTTGTCATAAATTAATTAATAAATACGAAAATAATCAACAACCTTATTTGTATATTTATGGTGCAGATATTGTCCGCTCTCCCAATGGAAAATGGACAGTATTAGCGGATAGAACGCAGGCTCCTTCTGGCGCAGGTTATGCGCTTGAAAATCGTATTGTGATCTCACGGACTTTCCCAGACATTTATCGGGCCTGTCATGTTAAATTTCTTGCGGAGTTTTTCAGAACGTTAAGAAATACATTACAAATGGTCGCGCCTATTCGTTATGGGCAGGAGCCGCGTGTGGTCTTGCTCACCCCCGGTTTTTATAATGAAACCTATTTTGAGCATGCCTATTTAGCGCGCTATTTAGGGTATACCTTAGTTGAGGCGGCCGATCTGACTGTTCGGGATCAAAAAGTTTATCTAAAAAGTTTAGATGGTTTGCAACCTGTTCATGTTATTTTGCGGCGTTTAGACGATGATTATTGCGATCCTTTAGAACTCCGTTCGGATTCAACATTAGGCATTCCTGGATTAGTTCAGGCCGTGCGCGCAGGGAATGTCATTGTTGCGAATGCATTGGGGACCGGTGCTTTAGAAAGCCCTGCTTTCATGGGATTTATGCCTAGTATTGCGCGTTTTTTCTTCAACGAAAATTTGATTTTACCTTCTGTTAAAAGTTGGTGGTGTGGCGAAAGTGAAGCCCTCAAACAAGTTGTTGAAAACATCAATCATTATATTATCAAGCCCACTTTTGTTGGTTCAAGTATTTCTTTAGGCAAACATCATCCTTTTCAAGAGCCAATTTTTGCTTCACGAATGGATCAATGCGAGCAAGCGCGGATTATTGATCAAATTTCAATGAATCCAAAAAATTACGTTGGGCAAGAACGATTATTATTATCACGGGCGCCCATTTGGCAAGGGGAACATTTTGAGCCTCGCCCAACGGTGTTACGAGTCTTTTTAGTCGCGGATGGTTTGGGAAGTTATCGTGTTATGCCGGGAGGGCTCACACGAGTAGCGGGACATCCTGAAAGTGAAATTGTCTCCATGCAACGCGGAGGAAGCAGTAAAGACACATGGGTTTTATCTGATGCACCGATGCAACCCTTTAGTTTATTACCCAGTCAAAATGAATCAATTAAAATTAAAAGGATTGGGCGAGATTTATCTAGTCGTGTTGCAGAAAACCTTTTTTGGTTAGGGCGTTATATTGAACGTTGTGAAGATAGTAGCCGTTTATTTCGTTCTATTTTAACACGGTTAACGACGAGTGATATAGGCGTGGTTCGACCTTTATTGACGATTTCCAGTTTTTTGGGATATCTCGAAAACCTCGAAAACTTCAAAGAAGAAAGTAATATTCTGTCAGCGATTCATCATGAATTAACACAAGCCTCACTCATTCAAATCATCAAAAATGTCTATCGGGCGAGTTCAACAGTTAGAGATCGCCTTTCTACTGATCATTGGCGTATGTTGACCACATTACAATTTTTGGTGGGCCAGCCTATTCATCAAAGTGAAATGATCGATACGCTCAATCATATTTTAGAACATATGGCCAGTTTGACAGGGCTTGAAAATGAAAATATGACCCGCAGTTATGGCTGGCGTTTCATTAGCTTGGGCCGCCGTATTGAACGTGCTGTTTTTACGTGTGTGATTGTAAGATATTTAATGTCAGAACAGTATCGATCTTATACTACGACTGAGGAAGGACAAGTTTCAAATTTATCGTTAACAGATGGACATGATCCTAGTTATTTAGATACATTGCTAGAATTAATTGACAGTTCAATGACCTATCGCTCTCGTTATATTAGTTTACCGCATCCTGTTCCTACATTGGATTTGGCTATTACTGATGAAACAAATCCACGTTCGCTTGCATTTCAGCTAATGCGGATTAAAGAACATGTCGATGAGTTACCGCGTGATCGAGAAGTGGTTTTGCTTTCTTCATTGCAAAAAATTATCACACGTTCTTTGACGGATTTACGCTTGCTAGATATTGAGCAACTGACTGATAAATCACACTTAAAAGCACTGGATCAATTATTGAACCAAGTTCAACAAAATTTATACACGCTTTCGATGCAAATCGAGCGTAATTATTTTATGCATGTTTAAAAACAGAATTAAATAAAATGCTCTATCAAATTAAACACATTACTCAATATGAATATGCGCAGCCTGTATCGGTGTCGCATCATATTGCCTGCTTACTTTTGAAAGAAACAAATTTTCAACATGTGTTTTATTCCAAGATTGAGATTTATCCAGAAGCCATTCAACGTTCTTTCTTTACTGATTACTTTAAAAATGAACTCATGAGTTTCAGTATTCAAGAGCCGCATCCCATTTTGAAAGTCGTGGCAATGCATCAAGTTGAGGTGTTGGAGCGTCCCAAAATTGGCTCACCTGAGCAAACACTCTCATGGGAATCCGTTCGAGATCAATTTAAAGCAACGAATGCGCCTTTTACTGACAGTGATTTAGATTATATTCAATATATTTATCATTCTCCTTATGTCTATTATGAAACGCAAGAAAATTACCGGGCGATTCGTCAATATGCTTTAACTTCTTTTACACCAGAACGTCCTATTTTGGCAGCGAGTTTAGATCTCATGCATCGTGTATACCGGGATTTTAAATTTGATCCCACCGCAACAACCGTTGCAACGCCATTGAGTGTGATTATGCGTGAAAAAAGAGGGGTTTGTCAGGATTTTGCTCATTTAAGTATTGCATGTTTGCGTGCGCTCAAGCTTCCTGCGCGCTATGTCAGTGGTTATTTATTGACGCGTCCTCCACCTGGACAACCTCGCCTTGTGGGAGCGGATATGTCTCATGCATGGTTACAGGTATATTGTCCACCATATGGTTGGGTTGATTTTGATCCAACAAATGATATGATTCCTGCGACGGATCATATTACAGTTGCCTATGGACGAGATTATGGGGATATTAGCCCTGTCAAAGGAGTGATTTTAGGTGGGGGGGCACAACATCAATTACATGTGAGTGTTGATGTTATGCCATTAGAGCAAAGTGTACCTGCTTAATCTGAATTGAGTTCTTGGCGTGTTCGTCGAACGCTAATCACTTCTGGGGCATGACGAATGGCGCGTAACACCCGCGCTAAATGAATACGATCTTTCACTTCAATTAAGAAATAAAGTTTTGAGGTACCCATCCCACTATTATCGTCTTCTGACATAGAAACATCATTAATATTCGCTTCTGCACTCGAAATTTGTGTTGTCACACTAGCGAGTGCACCCCGCTGATGACGAATAATGACTTCAATCGCCACTTCAAAAGTCAAGTTATGTAATGTACTGGCCCATTCCACATGAAACCATTTGTCATAATCTGACAAAATCGGCTTAATATGTGCACAATCTCTTAAATGTACTTCTAAATCTTGTGTTGATTTAATTACGCCAACAATCGCATCGCCCGGAATAGGTGAACAACATCGGGCAAATTGAACAGAGACGCCTTCTGTTCCATGAATAACGAGCGAGCCACATTGTGAAAGAGGTGTCTCACTTTGTGGTCCTTCTTGTGGATAAAGGCCTGTTAAAATATGTGCGATTTTTTGGGCAACAATCATACTTAAAATTTTACCCAGTCCAATTTCAACAAAAAGATCTTTTTTATCTTTTACTTTGAATTCTTTAATTAATTGGTCCCAGACAAGATCAGTAATATTTTCAGAATGAATATTAAACGGCCGCAGGGCTTGGTTCAGAAAACGTAAACCGGCTTGTGCAGAGAGTTCATATTGTGCAGTCCGTAAATAATGACGAATATGTGAACGCGCTTTTCCTGTGGCTACATGATAAAGCCATCCAGATTTGGGGTGAGCATTATCAGAGGTAATAATTTCAATGCGATCGCCATTTTTCAATTTCGTGCGGAGGGGAAAAAGCTCGCCATTAATTTTTGATCCGACACATTTGTTCCCTAACTCAGTATGAATCGCGTAAGCAAAATCAACGGGTGTCGCGCCACGAGGTAACGAAAGAATCTCATTTTTGGGCGTGTATACAAAAACTTCACCGGGATATAAATCAACTTTGATATGTTCCAAAAATTCGGCAGTTTCAGCAATACTGTCCTTTGGAATTTCTAATAAATTTTTTAACCAGCGATTTGTTCGTTCATATAATTCTTTCACTTTAGCTGTATGATTTTGATAGAGCCAATAAGAAGCGACCCCTGCATTGGCTACTTGATTCATTTCTTCAGAAAGAATTTGAATTTCTAACAGTGTATTATAAGGTCCAGAAAGTTTTGTATGAAGTGATTGATATCCGTTATCTTTTGGAATGGCAATATAATCTTTAAAGCTACCAACTTGTGGCGTATAGCGCGTATGAAGTGCCCCCAATGCTAAATAGCATCCGGGTAAATCTTTAACAATCACGCGAAATCCATAGATATCTTGCACCTTATTAAATTTCACACTAGATGCGCTCCCGTTTGCTTTTTGCTGAATCATTTTTTTGTAAACTTGGTAAAGTGATTTAGGACGGCCAATCACTTCACAGATTACATTAAATTCTTGCAAACGATGTTGAATAGATTGTTCAATTTCTTTAATCAAGCCGCCATGTTGCTCACGTAAACGGGCCACGGCTTTCTCAAGTGTAAAATAACGACGAGGATAAAGATAACGAAAGCTAAGATTTTCTAATTCTCGGTAGAGATCATTAAAACCGAGACGATGTGCAATAGGGGCATAAATATCCAGTGTTTCGTTAGCAATGCGTTTTTGTTTAGCGGCCCGAACAGCCCCTAACGTCCGCATATTGTGTAAACGATCCCCTAATTTAATTAAAATAACCCGTAAGTCATTGGCCATGGCCAATAACATTTTGCGGAAATTTTCTGCTTGGGCTTCTTCTGCAGAACGAAATTCGAGCTTATCTAGTTTACTGACACCATCAACAAGAGAGGCGACTGTTTTGCCAAAACGAACACCTAATTCTAATGTCGTGACTTCAGTATCTTCTACAACATCATGCATGAGTGCTGCCATAATAACTTGTGCATCTAAGTGCCATTCTGACAAAATTCGTGCCACCGCAAGCGGATGTGAAATATAAGCATCACCACTTGCACGAAATTGTCCCTCATGCGCTGCTTTTGCATATTCAAAAGCACTTTTTACGCGCTCAATATCTTCCTCTTTGAGATAGGTTCGTAAATCATTCAATAATGACATGGCTTCTGCGTCAACTTGATCATATGCATGCATCTCTGTTGCAGCAAAAATAGGAGCAAGGTTTGTGGACATGATGATCACCCGTACAAGTGTATTTAATGATTTATTTATATTTTCTTTGGATTATTAATTTGACTATGTAATAATTCAATCCCTACTTTGCCTTCTGAAATTTCACGTAAAGCGGTTACAGTGGGTTTTTCTTTAGCCATGCCTGTCATGTCAATATGCGGCGTTGCACCATTTGCTAATTGACGGGCACGATATGTTGCTGTTAATGCTAACTCAAAACGATTGCCAATATAGGTTAAACAATCTTCTACTGTTACACGAGCCATTTGCACTCTCCACTAAAAAAAGTATTAAAAATAATAGATTTAATCTAGTCTTTTTTCATTATAGAAAAAAATAATGTGATCACGTTCATTTTAAGCACGGGCTTTTTTAATCACAGACAATAAATCTTCTAAGGCGTTTTCAAAAATGGAATTAATAATTATATAATCAAATTCATTGCGATGCATCATATCTTCTTGTGCAGCGTGGACACGTTTTTGAATCACCGCTTCACTATCTTGTCCTCGCGTACGCAAGCGACGTTCTAATTCTTCAATAGAAGGCGGCTCAATGAAGAGACTTATTGCATTTGGAAAGATTTGTTTAATTTGGGCTGCGCCTTGCCAATCAATTTCCAAAAGAACATCTAATCCTTGGTTGAGTTGTGTTTCAATCCACACACGAGACGTACCATAATAGTTACCGTATACTTCGGCCCATTCTAAGAATTCGTTTCGGGCAATCATTTCTTTGAAGGTATTTATATCAACGAAATGATAATCATTTCCGTTGACTTCACCTGGTCGTGGACTGCGCGTTGTGTAAGAAATAGACAAATGAACAGCAGTATCTTTTTCAAGTAATGCGCGTACTAAAGAGGTTTTCCCGGCGCCAGAAGGGGCAGAAACAATGAATAATTTGCCTATTATTGGAGAGGAAGAAGAAAATATTTCATGTGACATATTTAATCCAGATGAAAAATATTATATTAATAATTATAAAAAGAATGACTATATAAATGTATTGAAAAGCAAGAAGAGGTGTTGTATTTATGTCATATTGATGTCTAGTATTGTGATGGTGCTCTGAGAAAAAACGATTTTTGGACATTAAGAAAGACGAGACCGCACCTCAACAGCTTAAAAAACGTTTGTTTTATTCAATATTTTGAATTTGTTCTCGCATTTGCTCAATCAGTACTTTGAGCTCCATTGCGATTTGTGACACTTCGGCGCAGACTGATTTAGAACCTAATGTATTCGCTTCACGATTTAATTCTTGCATTAAAAAATCAAGCCGTTTTCCTACTAGCCCCCCTTTGGATAAGACCCGTAAATTTTCAGAGAGGTGTGTTTTTAGTCGAGAAAGTTCTTCTTCTACATCGATTTTTTGCAAATAGAGCGCGACTTCAAGGCGGATACGTTCTTCGTTGGCTTCAATCAAGGCATCCCGCAAACGGGTTCTTAATTTTTCCTGAAAAAGTGCTATAATCTGTTGCAAATAGGGATGAACTTCTTCAGCCAGGCCTTGCATTTTTTCAATGCGAGTTTCTAAGAAGTTTTTGAGTTTTTCTCCTTCGCGGGCTCGAGATTGATTTAAATCATCCAAGAGGCTTTCTATCCAAGAAAAAAGGTTTTGACTAAATTGCTCTAAGTCTAATTCTTGATTTAAAATCACATGCGGATAGCGAAGAATATCCATAATGCCTAACGAACGGGCATTCGGCAATAAAGTTTCAACTTGTTGACCCAATTGTAATAATTGTAAAACAAGCGGTTGATTTAATTGTAAGGGTTTTGTTGCATCTGGAATCGGTGTAAAATTGAGGCGGAAATCGACTTTTCCACGCTGAATTTTGCGGCTGATGATTTCCCGAAATTTACTTTCTAAAATACGAAATTCTTCTGGAATGCGGAATTGAATTTCTAAAAAACGATGGTTTACGGTTCGAACTTCAAGATGAAAATGTCCCACGGCGAGTTCGTGGCTTGAACTCGCAAAGCCAGTCATGCTATAAATCATATTGTTTATACGCGGTTGCGTCTCCAAATACAAAGTGAGGCTGCTTCATGTGTGTTGATTTTCACTTTTGTGAAGTGAGGTCAACGTGACGAATGCTAATAATTTGATTAAAAAAATAATTATTTTAATCTTATTTGATCGATCTGAAAAAGAAAAATTTTTTATTTTAATGTAGATGAAATATCCTTTTAGTTTTCATTTTGTCTGCTTATTTCCACTTTTTGGATTTTCAGCGTATAATTCAAAACTTGTCTTGTTTTATTTTTATTCTCTTTCGATAAAAAACAGTGTTTATTCATCAACTTCGTGATTTTATTCAAAACGACATGAATGCCGTGAACGCGGTAATTCGGCAAAATCTCTATTCAGATGTCGTTCTCGTCCGCCAAATTAGTGATTATATTATTCAGAGTGGAGGAAAACGCCTTCGCCCAATTCTTGTCTTGCTGACCGCAGGGGCTTTTTCCTATACAGGACAAGATCATTATAAACTTGCTGCCATTGTTGAATTTATTCATACAGCCACATTATTGCACGATGATGTAGTCGATGAATCGACACTCAGAAGAGGACGCTCTACAGCGAATGCTGTCTTTGGCAATGCAGCCAGCGTACTCGTCGGTGATTTTTTATATTCTCGCTCTTTTCAAATGATGGTGAGCATTGAAAAAATGCGGGTGATGCAAATTCTGGCAGACGCAACGAACATTATTGCGGAAGGCGAAGTGTTACAATTGTTAAATTGCCATGATCCTGATGTTGACGAACAACGTTATATGCAAGTGATTCATTATAAAACGGCCAAATTATTTGAAGCTTCGGCCCAATTAGGCGCCGTTATTGCCAATGCCACGCCTGATCAAGAATCCGCTTTAACTTGTTATGGACGTCACTTAGGGGCGGCCTTTCAATTGGTTGACGATATTTTGGATTATTCGGGAAATCATGCTGAAATTGGGAAAAATTTAGGCGATGACCTCGCAGAAGGAAAGCCAACTTTACCATTGATTCATGTGCTCAAGAACGGAAATGCGGCGCAAGTTGCTCTTGTTCGTCAAGTCATTGAGCAAGGTGGAGCGGCACCGGAACAATCTGATGTTGCATTCCAGGAAATTTTTGCAACAATCGTACAAGCGATTCAGGAAACAGGCGCATTAGAATATACGCGCGCTCAAGCACAAAAAGAAGTGGACCAAGCTCGCGCGGCGATTGAATCAATTTTGCCTCCTTCTGCACACAAAGATTTCTTATTACAACTCGCCCAGTTTGCTGTTGATCGAACAAGTTAATCTTTTTGCAGTATTTTTCCGCTATTCTCCTCATTAGATAAAATATAAAAAAAAGAACGGGTTAAAACTCGTTCTTTTTTATTTTCCGCTATTGTAATAGAATTGTTTTTTAATTTGTTTTTTCAGTCTAGATCAATTAATTATGGCACAATTTTTTGTTGTTCATCCTGAGACACCCCAACCTCGCCTATTGAAACAAGCCGCCGAAATTTTAAATGCTGGAGGCGTCATTGCTTATCCAACTGATTCGTGTTATGCATTGGGTTGTAGTTTAGGACATAAAGACGCGCTTGATAAAATGCGTGCAATTCGCCAATTGGGTGACAATCACTTGTTAACTTTGGTTTGTCGTGATTTATCTGAATTGGGCACCTATGCGCAAGTCAATAATAGTCAATTCCGCCTTCTCAAAGCGAATACACCAGGGTGCTACACGTTTATTTTAGAAGGCACACGGGAGCTACCGCGCCGTTTATTACAACCAAAACGGCATACTATTGGTGTCAGAATTCCAGATAATATTATTGCGCAATCTTTACTGACAGAATTAGATGCGCCGATTTTAAGTACGTCCTTAATGTTACCGAATCAAGCTGAACCTTTGTATGATCCATATGAAATTAGAGAAGTTTTGGAGCATCATGTTGATTTAATCATCGATGGTGGCTATTGCCAGTTTGGGAACACGACAGTGATTGATTTAACATTAGATGAACCTAAATTAATTCGAAAAGGTCTTGGCCCAATCAGTCATTTAGGTTTAACTGAAGAATAATATTCTCTATGAAGTGAAAAAAAATATGCAACCTACATTAGTTTTAGCCTCCAGTTCGCCTTATCGACGTGAATTATTATCACGCTTGTTAGTTCCTTTTGAAGTGTGTCAACCTGATGTGGAAGAACAACGTCTTGATGGAGAAAATCCTGAAGCGATGGCCACGCGTCTTGCTGAGGCCAAAGCCCGTGCTGTGGCCGCAAAATATTCTCAGGCTTTGATTATTGGTTCAGATCAAGTTTGCACCCTGTATCATGAAAATGGCGAAGCGGAAGTCTTATCAAAACCCGGAACGTATGAAAAAACTGTCACGCATTTACTCAAAATGAGTGATAAAATAGTCATGTTTTATACAGGATTATGTTTATTTAATACAGAAACAGGCCGTGCTCAAGTGGCTCAAATTCCCTTTAAAGTCAAATTTCGGCCATTAACGTTGGAAATCATTGAAAATTATCTTCAAAAAGAACAGCCATTTAATTGTGCAGGGGGCACCAAAATAGAAGGGTTAGGGATTGCACTTGTCTCAGAACTTTCTGGATCAGATCCCAATGCATTAATCGGCTTACCTATTATTCAACTTATTGAGATGCTTCAACAAGAAAATTTCCATTTATTTTAACACTTATTTTAATTTTTAAGTTTTTGCTTACGAGGCATGAACGAGAACGTTCATCAATTATGTCAACACTTTATTTGATTCCTGTAGGATTAGGGGACAGTGTTACTGCTGAAACCTATTTACCTTCTGTTGTGCTTGAAACGATTCAGACGCTGGATTATTTTATTGTTGAAAATGCGAAGACAGCACGCAAGTTTTTAAAAATTTTAGGCTATAACCGACCCATTCAAGATGTCAAATTTCAATTACTGAATGAACATACGACAGAGAAAGAGGTCGAAAGCTTGCTAGCGCCGTTGCGGGAGGGGCATGATGTCGGTGTGATGTCTGAGGCAGGTTGTCCCGCTGTGGCTGATCCGGGTTCACTTGTGGTTGCCCGGGCGCATGCTTCAGGAATTCGTGTCGTCCCTTTTGTCGGACCTTCTTCTATTTTGCTAGCATTAATGGCGTCTGGACTGAGTGGCCAACATTTTGAATTTCATGGCTATTTGCCAATTGGGACTGAAGACCGCAAGCAAAAACTGTTATATTTGTCCAAAACGGCGAAAACTCAAAAAATGACGCATCTATTTATTGAAACGCCTTATCGCAATCAAAAACTTTTTGAGTTGATCATTAAAACGTGTCCGCCTGATCGAAAATTATGTATTGCGTGTGATATTACCTTACCGACAGAATGGATTCAAACCCATTCTATTGAAACATGGCAAAAGCGAGAAAATATTCCGGATTTAGGAAAGCGGCCTGCTATTTTCTTACTAGGCTAATGTTTAAATTATTTTAATTTTTGAAGAAAACATGAATACTGATAAACCTGATGTCCGTTTGTTGACCATTAATGAAGAGCAAGCAGGGCAGCGTTTAGATAATTTTCTAATTCGTATTTTAAAAGGCGTGCCAAAAAGTCATATTTATCGAATCGTGCGGGGGGGTGAGGTCCGTGTCAATAAAAAGCGTATTGATAATGATTATCGCTTAGCACTGGGTGACGAAGTACGCATTCCGCCTGTTCGGGTGGCAACGCCTAGTCCTGCGCAGAAAAATCTGAAATTGACTGCCGAAATGCCGCGACTTGTTCCGCTTATTTTATACGAAGATGATGTCTTAATTGTTTTGAATAAACCTTCTGGAATGGCTGTTCATGGCGGAAGCGGTCTGAATCGCGGAATCATTGAGCAATTACGCCTGGAACGTCCAGAAGTCAAATTTTTAGAATTGGTCCATCGTTTAGACCGCGAGACATCAGGCGTTTTACTCATTGCTAAAAAACGCCAAGCATTAAATGCATTGCATGATTTATTGCGAGATCGAGAATGTAACAAACGTTATTTAACCCTTGTAAAGGGGAAATGGCGTAGTCAAAAACAACATGTTCGCGTGCCATTATTGAAATATATGACACCTGATGGCGAACGCCGCGTGAAAGTTGATCCTGAAGGAAAAGCTTCTCATACTGAATTTCATAAAAAAACAGTTTTTACCCAATTCAGTTTGATTGAAGCCATTTTGCATACGGGTCGGACACATCAAATTCGTGCCCATTTAACACATTTAAAATATCCCATTGTTGGTGATGATAAATACGGCGATTTTGAATTAAACAAACGTATCGAAAAAGGCTTGGTCACGCCAGAAAAAACATTGACGCCATTAAAACGTATGTTTTTACATGCCTATCAAATGACGATTGAACATCCAGTGACAAAACGAGAAATTACATTTACTGCGCCTTTGCCACAGGAACTGAAACAATTTTTAGCACAACTTACACCGTTTACGCCTTAGGTTTTTTCAATTGTTTCATTATTTTTTGAACCTCAACGCATATGAAAAAATTTTTATTATCGTGCTGTTCCGTTGCTGTTTTATGGGGAAATTTCTCTCTGGGAATGGCCGCGGATAGCTATGAAACCACTTTATTGAATCAAATTAATTTATATCGTCAGGAAAATAATTTAGCCCCATTACAACTAAATGAGCATTTAAATCAACTTGCTGTGCAACATAGTACTTTTATGCAGCAACAAAATGAACTTAGTCATAAAATGTTCAAAGAACGTTTTCGAGCTGCAAAACGCCCTTCTTGTGTTGAAAATGTGGGATGGAATTATCAAACAGGATCTGACCAGTTTTTGGGTTGGAAACATTCTTCCGGACATAACAAAAATATGTTAGCTCCCCAAATGACACAAGTCGGCCTTGCAAAAGTGGGAGCCTATGTGACATTTTTTGCGTGTCAATAATTTTACTTCTTTATATTTTTCTTGTGAAACGTAAAAAATTTATGAAAAAAAGTCCACATTACGATCTGATCGTGTTTGATTGGGACGGCACGATTATGGATTCTGCTTCTTCTATTGTTTCTGCCTTACAACGGGCGAGTCAGGATTTAGAGCTGCCTATTCCAAGCGATCAAGCGGCGCGTCATATTATTGGGCTAGGACTGACAGAAGCAATGATGATGCTTTTTCCGGCCTTATCCGAAAAACAGTATCCACAATTAGTTGATCGATATCGCCATCATTATTTAGGTTCTGATCATGTCATTCCCCTTTTTACAGGCATGAAGGAACTCATTCAAAATTTGAGACAGGCGGGCTATGCGCTGGCAGTGGCGACTGGAAAAAGTCGCCGGGGTTTAAATCGTGCTTTAACAGTCAGTGAATTGGAAGGCTTTTTTGATCATTCACGGACAGCAGATGAATGTTTTTCTAAGCCGCATCCAGCGATGCTAATGGAATTAATGCAGGTGATGGGAACAGAATCCCGGCGTACCTTAATGATTGGGGATACGTCCCATGATATTAATATGGCAAACAATGCCGCTGTGCCGTCTATTGCTGTGACCTATGGGGCGCATTCTGAAGAGGAGCTCAAGCGTTGCACCCCTGAGCCAGTTGCTTTTGTGGATTCAGTGAAAGCCTTGCGCCAGTGGTTTGAACAATGGCAATAATCGTCTTTTTCTCTCTTTTAGGAAATGAATATGTCTGAAAACTGGGAACGTGAAACGATCGAAAAAATCGCGCTTGCGGGGGTTCAAGAACAAAAGCGGGCGCGGCGTTGGGGTATTTTTTTCAAAACACTCTTTTTTGGGTATTTATTTCTTATTTTCTTTTGGTCGGCTGGCATTTTTGATAAAGAAGAAAGTACGATTGGAGGAAGTAGCAATCATACCGCTTTAGTTGAGCTGAAAGGGGTGATTGCTCCCGAAACAGATGCCAGTGCAGATAATGTCATCGAGGGCCTCGAAAACGCCTTTAAGAACCCACACACAAAAGGGGTGATTTTAAGAATTAACAGCCCGGGAGGCAGCCCTGTTCAAGCGGGACGAATTTATGACGAAATGAAACGCTTGCGGGCTAAATATCCTCGAATTCCGTTATATGCGGTGGTAGAAGATATTTGTGCATCAGGGGGCTATTATGTGGCTGCGGCCGCCGATCAAATCTATGTAGATAAAGGCAGTTTAATTGGTTCAATTGGTGTCATTATGGATAATTTTGGTTTTACTGGCACCATGGAAAAATTGGGCGTGGAACGTCGGGTCTTGACAGCGGGCGAGAATAAAGCATTTTTAGATCCTTTTTCACCGCGCAATCCTAATCAAGAGCAATATGCGAAAGTTTTATTAGGCGAAATTCATCAGCAATTTATCCGTGCCGTGCGTGAAGGGCGGGGGAAACGTTTGAAAGAAACCCCCGATATGTTTAGTGGTTTGGTTTGGTCTGGTGAAAAAAGTGTAGAATTAGGTCTAACAGATCATATTGGTTCGATTCAAACAGTGGCCCGCACTGTTATTAAAGCTGAGAAAATTGTTGATTATTCTCAAGAAGAAGACTTTACCAAACGCTTAGCAAAACGTTTCGGCACAGAATTTAAATCATCAATGCAAAATTGGTTATTAGGAACCACTGAAACGCAAGGGACACCTCGGTTGCGGTAATATTTAATTTAGAATAAATATTGCGCCCTGTCGCCAAACAAATTGTTAGTTGTTTGGCGATTTTTTATAGGGCAATCTATTTTGCCTGATGGGCTTGTTGATCCGCATGATAGCTGGAACGCACCATAGGCGAACTGGCAGTATTGATAAAGCCGAGCCGATTGCCTTCTTGTTCAAAAAAGGCAAATGTTTCTAAATCAACATAACGTACAACAGGTAAATGATGTTTACTTGGCTGCAAATATTGTCCAATTGTAAGCATATCAATTTGATGGGCGCGCATGTCTTGCATGACGGTTAAAATTTCTTCGTCCGTTTCTCCTAAGCCAACCATCAGCCCCGATTTAGTTGTCACATGCGGAAAACGGGTTTTGAATTGTTTTAATAATTCTAAGCTGTGTTGATAATCCGCCCCCGGACGGGCTTGTTTATACAAACGCGGCACAGTTTCTAAATTGTGATTCAGAATATCAGGGGGGCAAGCCCCTAAAATATCTAACGCAAGATCTAAACGTCCTCGAAAATCAGGGACCAACGTTTCGATTTTAATCTGTGGATTGAGCGCGCGAATTTTTTGAATACAATCTGCAAAATGCTGTGCCCCGCCATCACGTAAATCATCGCGATCCACACTGGTAATCACAACATAACGGAGTTTCATTGCGGCAATAGTTTCTGCTAAATGTTGTGGTTCATTTGGATCAGGTGGATTGGGGCGGCCATGCGCAACATCACAAAAAGGACAACGGCGGGTACAAATATCGCCTAAAATCATGAATGTCGCAGTCCCCCCGCGAAAACACTCGCCCAAATTAGGACAGCTTGCTTCTTCACAAACAGTGTGTAATTTTTGTTCCCGTAAAATATTTTTAATCCGTGTCACTTCTTCGCCCCCTGGAAATTTTGCTTTGATCCAAGCGGGTTTTTTTAATGTTTGTTCTTGTGGGATAATTTTGATCGGAATTCGGGCAGTTTTTGCTTCGCCTTTTTGTTTGACTTGTTCAGTGTTTGGTGTTGTTGTCATTATAATAAAATTTCCGTTGGTTTTAAGAGGAGGACCAATTCGTCTAGAAGCGCTTGGCTCACTTGGTTAAAATCACAATCAGGGACAAAATCACTGAGTTGGACCACTTTTAAGCCAGCATAACCACAAGGATTAATCACATGAAATGGAGAGAGATCCATTTTGACATTCAAACTAATCCCATGATAACTACAACCATTTTGAATGCGGAGCCCCAATGCAGCAATTTTTGCCCCATCAACATAGACACCAGGAGCATCAGGGCGCGCTTCTGCCTGAATGTTATAGTGTTTTAATAAATTAATAACGGCTTGTTCCATCAGACGAACGAGCTCACGAATCTTAATCGTTCTTCTTCGCAAATCAAGTAGTAAATAAATAATAACTTGCCCTGGACCATGATAGGTAATTTGCCCACCTCGATCAATTCGGATAATGGGAATCTGATTGTCTTCTCGAGGAAAATGCTCTTGTTTTCCTGCCATACCAACTGTATAAACAGGGGCGTGCTCTAAAACCCATAGTTCATCTTCTTGTGTTTTAGTCCGTGAAGTGGTGAAAGCTTTCATTGCTTCAAACGTATTGATATAAGGCACACAGCCTAATTTTTTAATGATCATACCTGCTTCGCGATGATAGATAAAAACATGATATAAAAAAGAAATTGATCAATTAGGATAGGTGATCAAATAAAAAAATTTTTATTTGGATAAGTTGCTTTTTATGGTAAGAAATCGAAAAGTTATAGTGTCACTAAATTGAAAAGGCGTCAAGAAAATTTATATTTTAGGTCAAAGATGTTTTTTAAATAATAAAACGCTTTCTCTTATTAAGTTGGTGCATATAAAAGAAAGCGTTTTGTCATCGAGTAAACAGAAGATTATGCAGCAGGACGGCGGGCAACCATAATTGTTGCTTCCCCTTCTGTGACAACGGTATCCCCGACTGTACAAATGGTTTCTAAAACAACGCGTTTTTTCTCAGCCACAATTTCTTTAACAGTTGCTGTTGCATAAACGGTGTCACCAATACGAACAGGGGCTTTAAATTTTAAGTTTTGAGAAATATAAATTGCGCCTGGTCCAGGTAATTTAGTCCCTAAAACAGTCGAAATAAATCCAGCACTTAACATTCCGTGAGCAATACGACCTTTGAACATGGTGCTTTCTGCAAATTCTTGGTTTACGTGTACAGGATTATCATCCCCAGTCACGCCAGCAAATAAAATGACATCTGCTTCAGTCACGGTTTTTGCGTGGGTTGCAGAGAGGCCAACAGATAAATCTTCTAAATAATAACCATGTAACGCGGCTAATTTATCACTCATTTCGTAAGTCCTTTTAGTAACGAAAATCAATCAATTAAGGTTGACAAATCTCACAATGTGGATCACGATGACGTTTGATTAATCGTGATTCCAGCGTGAGGCCATTGAATACAAATAAATGTTGTAACAAGGGACTTTTTAAGTCCAATAGTAATTTTAACACTTCTGCGGCTTGCATTGATCCAATTTGACCAACAAGTGGCGAAAAAACACCTGCATTAATGCAACGCATTTCATCTAGATCCTGTTCGATATACTGATCATCTTGTGGAAAGAGACAATTATAACAACCAGATGTTGCAAATTCGCGAAAATCCATAACACAGATTTGTCCAGAAAAACGGACAGCCGCCCCTGAGACTAAAGGTTTTCGATGTCTCGCACAAGCCGCATTCACAAGGTAGCGTGTTTTGAAATTATCGCTACAATCAACAATGACGTCACAAGATGGAACAATTTCATTCAGATCTTGTTCAGAAATAGGGGTTGGGTACGCCTGAACTGCTATTTCTGGATTCAATGCCTGAAATTGATTTTTAGCAGAATCAGCCTTATTTTGTCCAATCGAGGAAGATAAATGGACAATTTGGCGTTGTAGATTACTTAAATCAACTTCATCTCCATCAAAAACACTCAATTTACCAACACCACTTGCGGCTAAATAATAGCCACAGGCGGAGCCCAGTCCTCCTGCGCCAACCATGAGCACATGGGCTGCATTGATTTTTTCTTGCCCATCAATGTCGATTTCAGGCAAAAAAATATGTCTGCTATAACGTAATAATTGTTGATCATTCATGATGGATAGAATTAACTAATCAGTATTTATTTTTTTGAGATGATAAACAGCCCGATGATGTAATGCTGGTAAACTATAACGTAAACTGGCTTGATATCCACGATTGATATTAGCAAAGACCACGCCCGAGCCCCGCGGTAACCGATCTAAAATATTACCCCACGGATCAATAATCATACTATTACCATGTGTTTCACGCCCGTTCAAGTGATAGCCCCCTTGTCCTGCGGCAATCACATAAGAAAGATTTTCAATGGCCCGCGCGCGTAAGAGCGTTTCCCAGTGGGCTTTCCCAGTTGTTTCTGTAAAGGCTGCTGGAACAGTAATAATATCGACTTCTTCCATTGCACGATATAATTCTGGAAAGCGCAAATCATAACAAACAGATAACCCTAAACGTCCAAAGGGTGTATCAACAACAACAATTTGATCGCCTGATTCAATTGTATAGTCTTCACAATAGGTTTCGTTACCTAGTGCCATATTAAACAAATGAATTTTGTCATAACGGGCGACACATTTTCCATCTGGATTAAAAACTAAACAGGCATTCCGCACTTTATTGCGATCAAGGGCTTCTAATGGAATCGATCCGCCGACAATCCAAACACGGTATTTATATGCTGTTTGACTTAAAAAATTTTGAATCACCCCTTTGCCGAATTGTTCTTTTGCTGCGACTTTATCTGTATCCTTCATGCCCATCAGACAAAAATATTCAGGTAAAACAACAAGTTTGGCATCTTGTTGTGCGGCCATACTAATTAGGCGTTCCGCTTCCAAAAGATTCGATTGAATATTAGGTCCGGAAGCCATTTGAATCGCAGCAACATGAAAATGATTATATTTTTCACCCATTTTTTTATTATTCCTTAATACCTTATTGGTGGGAAAAATTATTTAAATACCCCAGATTGATGTGAGAAACCGAAGACATCCATTTCGTTTGTTTTTGTGTAGCCTGGAATATTTTGTCTCAAGGTGTCAAATGGGTTGGTCCCTAATCGTGAAACTTCGTTCAGCTCAAGTTGAACAAAGAGAGAAGTATTAATTTGCGTGCTTGACGTTGCTAAACGATGTGCAACAAGACGCAAGGCCCAACAGCCACCATTGTATTCTAAACCAGCTAAAGCCTCGACAACTTGTCTATCTGGAACAGAATAATTCCAGCGGGCCAAAGTCGACCAACGTTGGTTAAATAACCATTGTGAAGAAATATCAATTTGACGGAGCAATGACGGATCGCGGGCATAGCGATAGCTCAAATTAATAATTTTGGCTTGTTCTGGTGAATAACGCACGCTCGTGTTAAATTTTTGAGTTTGATGCAAATTTGGATTATATTGCCATGTCGCATCTAAAAGCCAATTGTTGGTCAGGCGGCCATTCAAATAAGCAATGATATCAGAAGTTCGTGATTGGCGTTGTGGCGTGGTAGCATTCAGCATAACTTCTTGATCTTTAAAGTAAAAACGTTGACCTACTGCCACCCGAAAGGCCTCTACCCCTGTTCGGGGATTAATTAACCGAGATGTCAATGCCAAAGTCAATTGGTTCGCATCCGCAATTCGATCGCCCCCCGTGAAAACATTCTCATTAAACATTTGTGCAAAATTAAAATCGGCTAATGCTGTATCAAACAATGGAATATTTTCTTGATTACGATAAGGCGCATAAACATAAAATAAGCGGGGCTCTAATGTTTGCGTCATTTCAGAGCCATTAATTTTTAAATTACGTTCAAATGTCAAGCCTGAGTCTACACTTAAAATTGGGACGGTCCGAGAAATACTCGTCGGATATTGAATTGAATTCGGATCATTAGGATTGACATCAATATTTGCAAGATTATAACGCGTCATATGCACCCCAATTTTTGGGGTAAAGTGCGCATAAGTGGTCATAATAGGCAAACTTAAACTAGGATAAAACGTAAAACGTTGCCCATCTGTAGAAGTGGCTCCCGCTCGCCGAAATGCGACATATTCGCTGCTAATATTTAAATTAGCCCCGCCGAAAAGTTCATACATGGTCCCGTTTAAGGTAATTTGTGGGACCCGATCGTAGGTTGGTGTAATCGGTGTGACAGGATCTTGCAAGGTTTGAAAGCGTTGAAAGCGGCCTGTCAGATTCCAGCCATTACGGGTATAAACTAAAATGGCTTCACGGGGTAGATATGTCTGAGACGTTGTTGCAATACGCGTACTTAGATCACGAAAATAATCATTATCAGAGGTTTTACTAATATTTAAGTAACCTCTCAGAAAGGGGCTAAACGTTTGTTCATGTGATAAAGACAAGGAATAACGATTTAAATGCCGAACTTGATCATTAGGTAAATATTCAGCATTAAGAGTCCCTTTATAACTTGGTTCAATATAACGTAATTCTGTACCAAGTTGTATCCCGCGTTTTTGTAAAAATCTCGGGAAGAAAGTCATATCACGATTGGGCGCGATATTCCAATAGTACGGCATTAAAATCTGTACACCACTATTTCCAGAAGTCAACAAACTAGGTGTGAGAAAACCAGAACGCCGTTCACGATTTAAAGAAACATCAAAATAGGGTAGATATAAAAGCGTTTTCCCTTTGAACTCAATAGAAGCATTATGGGCGGTTGCTTCTTGTACAATCCGATCAATTTTGAGTTCTTTCGCCTTGATAAACCATTCATCATTTCCCAAAGAGCATGTAGTATAAGTGCCCTCTTTGAGTCGATAAATATCTTTACCTTCAAAAAAAAGCATCTTTCCTGTCCCCCGTCCTCCTTCTTCATCGAAGAAGTAATGAGGCTGCGTCATATAGCCGCGACGGGTTTTCATCATAATGTCTAAATCATTACCTGTAATAATCCCCCCATCTTGTTCAATACGAACATTTTTATGGCTTTTGAGACGCTCATTTAATTGGTCATAATCGATTTGATCAGCAAAAACCGCTTGTTCCCCCGGTCTGAGGAACATAGCATCCCCTTGTGCAGAAACACGATTATCTGTAATGCCATCAATCCGTTCTCCTTCTATGAGGAGAGGAGGATCACGATGACGAATTTCTTTTTGAATTTGACTAGCAGAAACCGCGCTATTTTCAGCAGCACAAGACAAGGTATGCAAACCTGAGCCAATAAGCGCAAGAACAAGAAGTGGTAATTTGGGAGACCACTGTGCTTTTGAAAGATCAGACATGTTAGAAAGCGTTAGGCAAGAAGACGTTTTTTTCATGAATATTTTAACATTCTTATTTTAATAATTGCTTTTTACTTAAAATTTCATGTATTTTATCAGTAAATGACTTTGCCGTAAAAGGCTTAATCAAAAAACCGTCTACGCCTTTGTGAATTGCGTTTTCAACAAATTCGCGATGGGATTCTGCCGTGACCATCAGAAATGGCAGATCTCGAAACTCATCAGATGTTCTGATTTTCTCAAGAAGTTCAAGCCCATTTAATTCTGGCATGTTGTAGTCACAAATAATGAAATTAAAAGGGGTTCCTAAATGCAAATCATGATTGTGTACTGCATCGTATGTTTTTTTAAGAAGTGTAAAAGCATCCCGTCCATCGTGAACACTAACTGTTTGTTTGGCGCCTCCATTTTTGAGAATGCCAACAATAAGTGCACAAACGGAACGTTGATCGTCCACCACCAAAAAACGAATATGACACAGGTCAATGACCCCTTGTGCTGGATCATTTGGATTCGTTGACTGTGGAAAGTGATTAGACATGTACTATCACCAAATCATGCTGTTGAAAATAATTGCCATTTTTTAAAATTAAATTTTCTTATCTTATCATATTTTAGCAAAAGATAATAAAACCCACCCATTTTTAAATTACGGTTATACTTTTGTATATTTTTTTATTTATGTAATTTGCATCTCTTCTTGAAAATTTTTTAGCCTGTCTGTTAAAAAATCAATAAAAACACGCGTTTTCAGTGGGAGATGCGTTTTATTTGCATAATAAACATAAATTCCTCGAGAGTGTGTATCCAAATAATCTAAAAGAGCCAATTCAAGTTGATTTTTTTGAGCATAAATTCGTGCAATATAATAAGGTAATTGTACAATACCTAAACCTGCTAAAGCAGCACTGCACAAACTTTCAGAACTATTAAGTAATAATTGGCCTTTCAATTCCATTTCAAAAACTTGTTTGTCTCGCGCAAAAGTCCATTTTAATAATCGCCCACTCGTCGGAAAACGGAGACTTAAACAATTATGTTTAAGTAAATCTTCCGGTGTTTTAGGTATGCCATATTTTCTGAAATATTCGGGGGCCGCGCACACAACAAACGGAACATTTGATATTTTTCGGGTAATGAGATGGTTTTCCGTAGGCATTCGTCCACCCCGAATACCCACATCAAAACCTTCCTTAATAATATCTGTAATGTGGTCATCAAAATGAAGTTCAACATCAATATGTGGGTAGCGTTCAAAAAATTCTGGCAAAATTGGAATCAAACAATGTTGCCCGAACGCGACGACAGAACTAATTTTAAGTAACCCTTTTGGTGTATTTTTGCTTTCAGCAATTTGAGTAATCGCCACGTCAAGGGTGGACAATGCTTGATGACATTGTTGCCAGAGTAAATGACCAATTTCAGTGAGAGTCACTTGTCGGGTTGTGCGATAAAAAAGACGCACCCCTAACTCTGTTTCTAAATTCCGAATATTTTTACTCACTGCTGCGGGGGAGATCCCTAAATGCGCCGCGGCGGCGGAGAAACTTTGATATTCTGCTACCTTCACGAAAGAAATAAGCGTTTTAAGATGTTCCATATGTCCGTATTTTATTAACTTTAAGTTAAAAGTTATTCTACCCGAAACTGTCTTCTATTCACAAATTTTTTTATGTAGAATAGAACCTAATTCGAAACTTATTTTTAGCATGACATAATGCGTCAAGGAGAAGAACATGATTGATATTAAAATTCCAGTAAAATTTGCGCCATTTATCTTTGCCTTTTTCATGTCAGGGTTAATGGCCGGAATCATGTCAGGGGCCTTAACAGCATTAAATATTGGATTATCTATGGCAACATTATTACGATGGGGTCATGTTTTTCCGACTGCGTGGTCGATAGCCTTTCCATGCGTGCTGGTCTTGGCACCATTAGTCAAACGGTTGGTTTCAAAAATGGTTGTACAACCTAGTTTAGGTTGATTGTTCGAGTATTTCTCTTTTCATTTCGCTGATTATTCTTCCTCCAGTGTTGATTGGCCCAGACATCCTATGTACTGGGTCTTTTTTTTGTCCTAAAAATATCCAAACAGCACGATTTCATTCAGATATAATACAAAGAGTTGTCTTAATTTTTATGACATATGGTGAAAAAATGTTTAAATTTTTAAGTATATTAGGTATTTTAGTTTTAATTTATTTAGTTATAAAGAACTTTTTGAAAAAAAATACATTGACCCCTCCACCACTTGAGCGTCAACGTAAAATTATTCCTTTCAAAAAACCGACTCCATCAGAAAAACAGGAAGAAAAAGAAGTTTTTGGCGATGTCGTGGAAGTGGATCAAAAAGAAAAAAATCAGGAACAATCTTCAGATCGTATCGCTATTTCAAAAGAAAGTCCTTTTCATGCGGAAAACTTGATTTTTCCCACAGATCGTGGTGAAAAAGTACGCAGTAAAAGTGAGGCCTATATTGCTAATACACTTTTTAAATTAGGCATCGCATATCATTATGAGTATAAATTTCACGGAAAAAAAGGGGATTATAAATTACCGGACTTTCTCTTTTTTACGCCGGTAGGAGAGGTGATTATCTGGGAACATTTAGGAATGCTTGATGATAAAAATTACTATCGGCATTGGAAACAAAAAGAAGCATGGTATTTAGAAGAAGGCTTTAAGCAAGATGATACCTTATTTACTACACAACATTATGTCGATAATCCTGAGAAAGGTTATCGTACTATTGAAAAAGTGGCCCATTTA
The DNA here is from genome assembly GCA_964504875.1 of uncultured Burkholderiales bacterium. Classification (GTDB taxonomy): domain Bacteria; phylum Pseudomonadota; class Gammaproteobacteria; order Burkholderiales; family CAZDFJ01; genus CAZDFJ01. Next base: position 26,073 of record CAZDFJ010000032.1, read on the forward strand.
ATTAAAGCGCGTTTAGAACATGGCCAGGCTGCTTCTTAAATATAAAAAATGGCATAAATGAAAAAGGCGACTCACCAAATGGGGTCGCCTTTTCTTTTAGTAAAAAACTAAAACTCGTTCAATTACGCTTTTGCAATAATTTCACGTAAAACATAAGTTAAAATACCACCATGTTTGTAGTATTCTACTTCAATTGCAGTGTCAATGCGAGATTTGACTGCGACTTCTTTCTTCGCGCCATCAGCATAAGTAATCACTAATGTTAAATCTTGTTGTGGTTTCATGTCGTCACTCACGCCCAAGATTTCATATGTTTCATTACCAGTGATGCCTAAAGATTCGATACTATCATCGCCTTTGAACTGTAAAGGTAAAACGCCCATTCCAACTAAGTTGGAGCGGTGAATCCGTTCAAAACTACGTGCGATTACAGCTTTTACACCTAAAAGTTGTGTCCCTTTTGCCGCCCAGTCACGTGAAGAACCTGTACCGTATTCTTCACCTGCGAAAACAACGGTAGCTGTTCCACGGTTGATGTATTCCATGGCTGCTTCATAAACGGTCGTTTGTTGACCGTCTAAGAGTGTATAGCCACCTTCAATACGGGAACCATCTTCTTTTGCAGGTAACATTAAGTTTTTGATACGGACGTTTGCAAATGTACCACGCATCATGATTTCATGATTACCACGACGTGAACCATAGCTGTTGAAATCTGCTTTTGCAACGCCTTTACCTGTTAAGAATTTACCAGCAGGGGTTGTTTCTTTAAATGAACCAGCAGGGCTAATATGGTCAGTTGTGACAGAGTCGCCTAATACTAATAATGCTTTCGCATCTTTAATATCACCAACACTTTCTGTGGTCATTTTGAAACCATCAAAGAATGGTGGTTCAGCAATATAAGTGGATTCTGGCCATGTGTAAACTTGACCTTCTGGTGCAGAAACATTATTCCATAAGTCGTGATCTTTTGTTAAATCACTGTACATCCGTTTGAATGTTTCTGGGTTCATTGCATGTGGCATTACCGCAGCGATTTC
>CAZDFJ010000033.1:0-24810 GCA_964504875.1 uncultured Burkholderiales bacterium
CAGGACGAACCATTTGGCGACGTAACATATGGAACATTTGTGCAGGCGTAGAAGGCACGCAAACTTGCATGTTATATTCTGCACATAATTGTAAGTAGCGTTCAAGACGCGCGGAAGAATGTTCTGGACCTTGCCCTTCGTAACCGTGCGGTAACATCATGACTAAGCCGCATAACCGACCCCATTTTGTTTCGCCTGAACTGATAAATTGGTCAATCACAACTTGCGCACCATTTGCGAAATCACCAAATTGTGCTTCCCAAATGACGAGTGTGTTTGGTTCGGCCGTTGCAAAACCATATTCAAAACCTAAAACTGCTTCTTCTGATAAAACAGAATCAATGACAGTAAATTTAGGTTGATTTTCGTCAAGATGTTGAAGAGAAACGTAGATGCCATCATCAGGTTTTTCACGGTTTTGATCGTGTAAAACTGCATGACGATGGAAGAATGTTCCTCGCCCTGCATCTTGTCCAGAAAGACGAATGCTGAAGCCACTTTGTAATAAAGTCGCGTAGGCCAAGTTTTCTGCCATACCCCAATCCAATAACATTTCGCCTTTGCCCATCGTGCGACGATCAGCAATAATTTTTTCAACGCGAGAATGCAATTTGAAATTTTCTGGAACGGTTGTGATTTTGACCGCTAAACGTTTTAAATCCTCTGAAGAAACGCGCGTATCTGCTTCGTGTTTCCATTCTTGATTTAAAAATGGACTCCAGTCGACTGCAAAAGAACGTTTGAAATCTGTCAATACAGGTTGATTTTTGATTTCACCGCTGTCTAATTCTTCACGGAATGCTTTGGTTAATTTAGTGAATTCGTCTGCGGCTAAAATATTTTCGGCAACTAAACGATCTGCATATAACTTAGGCGTACCAGGATGTTTGCGGATTTGTTTGTACATTAAAGGTTGTGTCACAAACGGTTCATCTTGTTCGTTATGACCCAATTTACGGAAACATACTAAATCAACGACCACATCTTTTTTGAACTGTGTCCGGAAATCCATTGCAATTTGTGTGGCTAAAATCACTGCCTCAGGATCGTCGCCATTCACATGTAAAATAGGCGCTTCAATCATTTTTGCGACATCAGAGCAATAGATTGTTGAGCGTACATCACGTGGATCAGATGTTGTAAAACCAATTTGGTTATTCACAATAATATGAACTGTCCCGCCTGTGCCATAACCCCGTGTTTGCGATAAGTTCAAGGTTTCCATTACAACCCCTTGACCCGCAAACGCAGAATCACCATGAATTAAAACAGGTAAGACTTCTGAGCCACTTGGATCTTTACGGCGTTCTTGACGCGCACGAACAGAACCCACTACAACAGGATTAACAATTTCCAGATGGGAAGGGTTAAATGCTAAAGTTAAATGCATTGAACCACCGGGAGTATTAATATCAGAGGAGAACCCTTGGTGATATTTCACGTCACCAGAACTGAGATCAGCGGCTTGTTTGCCTTCGAATTCAGAGAAGAGTTCTTTGGGGGCTTTTCCTAAAATATTAATTAACACGTTCAAGCGGCCGCGATGCGCCATCCCAATGACGGTTTCTTTAATACCAGAGTTCCCCGCGCGTTGGACAAGTTCTTCCAATAATGGAATTAAGCTTTCGCCCCCTTCCAAGGAGAAACGTTTTTGACCAACATAACGCGTGGCTAAATATTTTTCTAAGGTTTCAGCAGAAATTAAACCGTGGAGGATGTGTTTCTTTTGTTCTGTGTTAAATTTAGGGGTAGAACGGATGCCTTCTAAACGATCTTGTAACCAGCGTTTTTGTGCTGTTTCGCTGATAAACATATATTCTGCGCCAATTGAACCACAGTAGGTTTTTTTCAACGCGTCTAAAATTTCACGTAATGTCGCTTGTTCAGGGCCAACCAAAGAGCCAGTATTAAAGACAGAATCCATGTCTGCTTCAGACAAACCATGGTGTGCTGGATCTAATTCTGGAATATTCGGTAAAGAGGCGCGATTAAGCGGATCAAGTTTCGCGTGACGAACCCCTAAAAAGCGATAAGCATTAATTAATTGTAATACGCTGACTTGTCTTTTGTCAGTAGAAGGGCTAGCTAGTTGGGCGATTGTTGCAGACAAACCCATTTTAGCCCGTTCTGCAAAAGCTTCAATGACAGGATGGTGTGCTGTGTCGCGTAAAGCTGCACCTGGCTGTTGCTGTAATTCGTCAAAGAAATCACGCCATTCAGGTTCAACAGAAGCAGGATCCGCGAGATAGGCGTCATAAAGTTCCTCAATAAATGGCATATTACTGCCAAAGAGGTAAGAATTCGCCAACATTTCTTTCATCATAGTGTGTTTTTCGCCTTTCTTTTCAAGTTGAATAGTTTTGCCATATATGACGGCAAAAACAGCAAAAGGAGGGGATCTGAAACGCTTTTGCTGTTTTGAACTCAAATACTAAAATACTTTATAGTTTAACCACGTTGTGCTCGTGAAACATATCGGCGTTCGGTTTCGCCTAAATAGAGCTGGCGTGGGCGACCAATCTTCTGTTCTGGATCGGTAATCATTTCATTCCATTGTGCAATCCAACCGATTGTACGAGACAATGCAAAAATCACTGTAAACATACTGGTTGGAATACCCATTGCACGGAGAATAATGCCGGAATAGAAATCAACATTTGGATAAAGTTTGCGGGATTTGAAGTATTCATCTTCAAGCGCAATACGTTCAAGTTCAAGGGCAATTTTGAACAACGGTTCATCGTGTAAACCGAGTTCTTCTAATACTTCTTGGCAGGTGCGGCGCATAACACTTGCGCGTGGGTCAAAGTTTTTGTAAACACGATGACCAAACCCCATCAGGCGAACGGTTTTGTTTTTAACTTTTTCAATAAAACTAGGGATTTGAGAAGCATCCCCAATTTCTTCTAACATTTTCAGGACTGCTTCGTTTGCCCCACCATGTGCAGGTCCCCATAAGCATGCAATCCCTGCGGAAATGCACGCAAATGGATTTGCTCCACTAGAACCCGCCAAACGGACTGTCGAAGTAGACGCATTTTGTTCATGATCTGCATGTAAAATCATGATACGTTCCATTGCACGCACTAAGACAGGATTAGGTTGATAGGCTTCACAGGGTGTTGCAAACATCATGTATAAGAAATTTTCCACATAATTTAAATCATTACGTGGATGCATAAAAGGTTGCCCAATGTTATATTTGTAACACATTGCGGCAATTGTCGGCACTTTTGCTAACAAGCGAAAAGCGGATACTTTACGGTGTTCAGGTTGGTTAATATCAAGAGAATCATGATAAAACGCAGATAATGCGCCGACTACCCCAACCATCACGGCCATAGGATGGGCATCACGACGAAAGCCTTTAAAGAAGTTTGTGATTTGGTCGTGAACCATTGTATGATAACGAACGGTTTTTGCGAATGTTTTCAATTCGTTTGCATTTGGAAGTTCTCCGTTCCAAAGCAAATAGCAAATTTCTAAGAAGTCTGGTTCTTCTGCGAGTTGTTCAATGGGGTAGCCCCGATAACGCAAAATCCCTTTATCGCCGTCAATATATGTAATTTTTGAAAAGCAGCTTGCAGTTGAGAGGAAGCCAGGATCGTAAGTGAAAATATTATGTTTGCTTAAGCTGCGAATGTCGATAACATCAGGACCTTCATTTCCAGCAAGGATAGGAAGTTCGACGGGGGCTGTACCGTTATTGAAATTTAAAGTTGCTGTTCTTGTACCGTTCATGAGGGTATCCGCTCGATGAGAGTAATTGATAATCTTGCCAACATAATTTTTTGTAAAGAAAAAATGTTGACCCCCAATTAATTGAGATTATAGCTATATTACGAAATATCTTTTTACAGTCAAGTAATAATCTATCACAAAACGAAAAATCTTGCATGATTTTAAAATTCGTCTCGTTTTTTTCGTGAAATTTGCTTAAAATTTTATTTGTAGCATATTAATTTACAACTTCCCCAAAAAAAAGAAGTACTGTTTCTCACGAACATAACGTGCAATTTTCCACCTCTCTTTTTTGTATCATAATGAAGATCATCAATCTTGCGTTAATTCGGATATTCAACTCTAATTTATTAAAAAAGTGTTTTTTTAGTTTTTCGACCGTTTAGTCCAAAAAATTAAAAAAAATTGGTTTTTTATCAAACTTTATTAGAATTTGCTTAAATTGAGGATAAATATAATGGAAATTCTATTGGCTAATCCCAGAGGATTTTGTGCTGGTGTCGATCGGGCGATTTCAATCGTCGAAGTCTTGCTGCAAAGGCTCGGCGCGCCTGTCTATGTGAAACATGAAATTGTACATAACCGTTATGTTGTCAATGACCTTAAACGTAAAGGGGCTATTTTTGTAGAAGAATTAGATCAAGTTCCGCCTCAAAGTGTCCTTGTTTTTAGTGCCCATGGTGTTTCTCAATCAGTTCAAGAGGAGGCCAAAAAAAGGTCTTTACGAATTTTTGATGCCACTTGTCCACTCGTTATTAAAGTACACAAAGAAGTGATTAAAATGTACGAAGAAGGTAAAATTATCGTGATGATTGGACATGCAGGTCATCCAGAAGTAGAAGGGACAATGGGACAAGTTCCGGGCCAGATTTATTTGGTTGAAAATAAAGAACAAGTTGCAGAACTTGCTTTTCCAGCAGAATTAGACATTGGTTTTGTGACACAAACAACACTTTCTGTCGATGAAGCAAAAGAAATTGTGGCGGCCTTACAGGCTCGTTTTCCGAATATTACTTCGCCCAAAAAAGAAGATATTTGTTATGCAACGCAAAATCGTCAAGATGCAGTCAAACAACTTTCACAAGTCTGTGATTTTATTATTGTTGTAGGATCACCAAATAGTTCTAATTCGAACCGTTTGCGAGAGGTCGCTTTAAAACATAACGTGAGCGCAATTATGATTGATGATATTGCCCAAATTGATCCTATAGTCGTGAAACAACATAAAAAAATTGGGATTACGGCAGGGGCTTCTGCGCCAGAAGTTTTAGTGAATTCTGTTGTTCATTATTTGAAAATGCTAGGGGTAGAAGCGGTTTATGAAGCAGAAGGGGTGGAAGAAAAAGTTGTTTTTGTGATGCCAAAGGAACTGATCTAGTTTTATAAAACAATGAATAGCCGCTTCTCTCGAGAAAAAAATGACGAAAAATAGAAAGTGAAGCGGTGATTAAAAAGCGAGAAAAAACAATGTTTGCTAAAACAATTGTGATTACCCGTCCGTCAGCGCAAGCGATTTCTTTGGCGACAAAGATTGAACAATTCGGCGGCATTCCGTTAATTTATCCTTTATTAGAGATTAAGCCAGTTGTATTAACGGCGCAACAGAATGACCAATTAGCTCAACTATATCAAGGGGTTTTTCACGCGCTCGTTTTTGTCAGTCCCAATGCAGTTGAACAAGCGGCTTCGCATTTACCAAAAAAGCTTCCGCCATCGCTACAATGTATTGCAATTGGCGAAGGAACTGCCCGTGCTATCGAACAAACCCCTCTTTTTTCTGAACTAAAAATTAATGTGCCAGTCGATCGTTTCGATAGTGAGGGTGTTTTGGGATTAGAAATTTTGCAAAAAAATAAGATTGAAAATCAAGCTATTTTGATTTTTCGGGGGCAAGAAGGCAGAACGTTATTAGGACAAACACTGACAGAACGCGGCGCGCATGTGGAATATTTTACTTGCTATGAGCGTTTTTGTCCCATGGAAAATGATAATTTTTTATATCAAAAATATAAAGAAAAAAAACTGGATGGCATTGTTATTACGAGTAGTGAAAGTTTACGCGCATTTGAGTCGCGCTTATCTGAATCGCATCAGATAATTTTTAAAAATATTCCTATATTTATGCCTCATCCGCGGATTGTTACACTGGCAAAAAATTATCATTATCAAAAAATTATTCAAACGCCTCCGCTTGATGAAGGTATTCTGACAGGTCTCTTAAGTTATTTTTCCTGAGGAGAGACTTCAGTTTTGTTGCGTTTTAAACTTTGAAAATACAGTCAAAATAACCCAGTTTTTCTATTATCTTTGTTTATCATGTGATTGTTTGTAACCAAAAAAAAATGTTTGTTCTTTTTTAAAAATAATAGTTGACAAAATTACATGACTTTTTTAGGATATAGCTATTCTTTGAAATAAAGACGTCACAGAAATGTCATTGAGTTGATAAAGAATAGATAGTAATATCATGATTTATCAATGTAAATTTTGTTTTAATATATAAATAACAATAGTTTTTGAGGAGCCGCTCATGTCTGTTTTAGTTGGTAAACAAGCCCCTGATTTTACTGCGCAAGCTGTTTTAGCAGATAACACGATTGAAGCAAATTTTAATTTATCTTCTTTCATTAAAGATAAATATGCATTGGTTTTCTTTTATCCACTTGATTTTACTTTTGTTTGCCCTAGTGAAATTTTAGCCTTTGAACATCGTTTAGACGAATTCAAAGCACGGAATACAGAAGTGATTGCAGTGAGTGTGGATAGCCAATTTACACACTTAGCATGGAAAAATACACCAGTAAACAATGGCGGGTTAGGTCCAGTTCGTTTTCCTTTAGTTTCTGATTTAACCAAATCTATTGCGCGTGATTATGATGTCTTAATCAATGACGCAGTTGCGTTACGTGGAACATTTTTAATTGACCGTAACGGTGTGGTTCGTCACCAAGTTGTCAATGATTTACCACTTGGCCGGAATGTTGACGAAGCTATTCGTATGGTTGATGCGTTACAATTCCATGAACAAAATGGTGAAGTGTGCCCAGCAGGTTGGAATAAAGGTAAAGCCGGAATGAAAGCGACCCCTGACGGTGTTGCTGCTTATTTATCAGAACATGGCGAGCAATTATAATCATTTTTATTAAATAAATCTAAATGAGCCTGCGTGTTAAGGTATAAAAAAGAAAAGGCATCTGTTTGATGCCTTTTTTTTATGGTATTTTTGATTTATTTTTGATTCATTTTTCGTTGATAAAGGGGCATAACATCCGCGATTTCAATACGGGGGCGATTAGGATCTACTTCAGTCAGGGCTTCAACTTGTTCCATTGTTTCAAAACAACGACGGGCTAATGCTTGATACGTTGCGGTCCCTTTGGATTTCCAGTTAATTTCGTCATCAGAAACAGTCCGAATTATTTTAGCGGGTACCCCTGCAACCAGACTTCGTGCTGGAATTTCCATCCCTGCTTTTACAAAAGCCATGGCAGCAACAAGACTTTCCTCTCCAATACGTGCCCCGTCCATAACTACTGCGTTCATTCCAACCATGGCATTGCGCCCAACATGGCAGCCATGTAAAACAGCCCCATGACCAATATGGCCTTCATCTTCGATGACAGTATCTGTTCCCGGAAAACCATGCATCACACACGTGTCTTGTACATTACAACCCTTTCCAATAATCAATCGGCCAAAATCACCACGTAAGCAAGCAGTGGGGCCAATATAACATCCTTCTCCAATAATAACATCGCCCATAATGACTGCGGTTGGGTGAATAAAACTGCTAGGATGAATCACGGGAATGATACCGTCAATCGCATAAACTTGTGGCATTTGTGTTGTTCCTTTGTGAAAAAACTATAAAAAAATTATAAAAATAGAAAAAAAAACTATTTGGAACAAAAATTAATTTGTTTGCATAATAGTCTTTATTTTAATTATTTTAAATCAAGAAAGAGTCTAATTTATCATGAAACGTTTTATTCTTGCGCTTGGATTTTTAAGTTGGGGGCTGTCTGCTCACGCATTGGAAGTTAATATTGCCCCCGATTTGCCTTTTGTTGAAGTGTTACACCAAGGAAAGCTGATTAAGGTTCAACGGAATCAAAACAAAAATAATACAATTAATCCTGATTATGCCAAGACCTCACGAGAATGCCCGCCTTTTTGTGTGCAAGAAGGAACAATTGCAGTAGGGGTCGACACAATTGGTGAATTGGAATTACTAGATGTTTTGAAAAAAATAAAAAATGGGGACAAAACCCATTTAGTGATTGATTCACGGACAGAAGATTGGGTACAAAAAGGGACGATTCCGGGATCAATTAATATTTCTTGGAAAAAATTAAATATCGGTCAATCTGACCCAATTACTGTACAAGAAATTTTAGAAAAACAATTAGGGGTTGTGCAAAGAGATGGCTTTTTTGATTTTAGCCAAGCTAAGACTTTAGTGTTATTTTGTAATGGGCCATGGTGTGGTCAATCGCCTAATAATATTAAAGGCTTGTTAAAAATTGGCTATCCTGCGAGTAAAATTAAATGGTATCGCGGCGGGATGCAAGAATGGGAAAGTTTAGGGTTAACTACTGTTAAGCCATAATGTGATTAAATCAATTCTTTTTTTCCGTGCCGTCCTCAAGGGACGGCTTTGCTGTTTGTCAGCATATTGAGAGACAGAACTAGATCTGATTCATTTAAACTAGAAAGACAGTTGCTAGGCCTAAAAATATAAAAAAGCCCATGCTATCTGTCATGGCAGTGAGCAAGACACTATTTCCCATAGCCGGATCCCGCCCAAAACGGGTCATCACAAGAGGAATCGCCAGTCCCATAATTGCAGCAAGCAAGAGATTTAAAAACATTGCCGCCATCATCACCAAACCTAGTTTTAGGTTTTGATATAATGCAAAAGTAATCCCGCCCATGACCGCCCCCCAAATAACCCCATTCAATGCACCAATGACAATTTCTTTAATAATCAAAGGGACTGTATTTGTTGCGTTGATTTGGCCGAGAGCAAGAGCCCGTACAATGAGTGTTGAAGTTTGATTACCTGTATTCCCTCCAATTCCAGCAACAATTGGCATAAGTGTCGCTAATGCAACGAGTTTTTCAATCGTATCTTCAAAATGACCAATAACTCGTGAAGAAGTAAATGCTGTCACCAAATTGATTGCAATCCATGTCCAACGGTTTTTAGCGCTGCGCCACACCCCTGCAAAAAGATCTTCTTCTTCCTTCAACCCTGCCATATTTAAGACTTCGGCATTGGATTCTTCTCGAATTAAATCAATGACCGCATCAATCGTCAATCGTCCGATTAGACGATGATCTGCATCAACAATGGGTACAGAAATTAAATCATAGCGTTCAAAAGCTTTGGCGGCTTCAGCCGCATCATCTTCAGGATGAAAAAAGACAATTTCAGTTGCCATGACATCCTTGACCAACATTTCTGATGGATTCAGAACCAGTTTTTTTAGGGAGACAATACCTCGAAGATAATCTTGCCGATCCACAACGAAAATTTTGTCAGTTTGATCGGGCATTTCTCCTTTGCGGCGTAAATAACGTAAGACTGTTTCAAGCGTGACATCTTCACGAATAGTGACTGTGTCGAAATCCATGTGTGCCCCGACTGCATTTTCTCCATAAGATAAGGCCGATTGGACTTCTGCACGGTTTTCTGCGTCTAAAGCCCGCATTAATTCTTCTACGACTTCGTCGGGTAAATCTTGGGCTAAATCAGCAATTTCGTCTGTATCAAGATGTTCAGTGGCTGCGATCAGTTCTTCGGTGTCCATGTTCGCGATTAAACTTTCACGAACTGCATCAGAAACTTCAATCAAAATTTCCCCGTCGCGTTCTGCTTTGACGAGTTCCCACACAACTAAACGTTGATCCAAAGGCAAAGATTCTAAAATATAGGCAACATCCGCAGGATGTAAAGAATCAAGCTTTTTTCGAAGTTCATTGATATGCTGTTTGTGCACCAATGTTTCAACTAAATCGTGGCGGCGCATGGATTGATTATGGACGATGTTTTCAACAAGATGGTGTTTTTGCAACAGATCGACAACTTGTTCAAGGCTTTTTTGCACAAATTCATTGTGCTTGATAGGATTGGGTGTAGTCATGAGTAAAGCATCCTCACACTTAAAGCCGTTTATTCAAAAAAATTAGAAAAATCAATCTTCTATACATTGTTTTTTTCTAAAAGCGCGTTAAAATAATGGGTTTTATAATTTATCACAAAATGATTTGAATTTGCTACAAAAAATCATTGCTTAGTCTATTAAATTTGTTTGACAATTTTATGTTGAAAATCATATAATAACTGTCTTTGTTCATTCGAAAACCTATTATCATTTGTGTTCGTCAATTAGGTTCATCATATTGGCTGTTGTGAAAGTCGTTTTTTGGACGATAAATACAGACAATACTAACGTGTGTTCCCCCCAGCGATTATTTTGTTTTGTAGGCCGTGAATGAGGATGCATCACGCTAGGGCTTCTTTGATGAATGAAAATACATCATCGAATGATTGCGTCTAGACATTTTTTTTGAAAAAATAGTATATTAGACAAATAAAAACAAAATCACTCAATTCTTTGAATTGTATTTGCCTCTCACGATAATACAATTCAGTAGTAAACTTGCGCTGTTGCTTTATTGGCGCCAGAACGAAAGCAACATGATTTCTCACTTAATTCTGGTGGTACGCGAAACCTATTAAACGCACAAAATCTTGTTAAATTAAAACGTTAACTCTGGGTGATTGGTTGTCTTTGCACACCATTGGAAGATATAAACATGAAAACCTTTTCTGCGAAACCACATGAAGTAAAACGCGACTGGTATGTCGTGGACGCGGCAAATAAAGTCTTGGGTCGTCTTGCAAGTCAGATTGCATTACGTTTACGCGGTAAACATAAAGCTGAATATACCCCGCACGTCGATACAGGTGACTACATCGTTGTCGTCAATGTTGAGAAACTCGTTGTGACTGGTAAAAAAGCGCAACAGAAAAAATATTTCCGTCACAGTGGATTCCCTGGTGGAATTTATGAAACAAACTTTGAAAAATTACAAGCGCGCTTCCCTGATCGCATCTTAACGAAAGCGGTTAAAGGTATGTTACCAAAAGGACCATTAGGTTACGCCATGTTGAAAAAATTGAAAATTTACGCTGGCGATGCACATCCACATGCTGCACAACAACCTAAATCTTTAGACATTCAATAATTTAATTTTTCTGGGTAAGGGAGTTTCTTTCCATGATCGGTGAATACTACTATGGTACAGGTCGCCGCAAAAGCGCGGTAGCTCGTGTTTTTATTAAACCAGGTACTGGTAAATTTGTTGTGAACGACAAACCTGTTGATGAATATTTTTCTCGTGAAACAGGTCGTATGATCGTTCGTCAATCTTTAGAATTAGTCAACCACGCCACAACTTTTGATATTAAAGTTAATGTGTGTGGGGGCGGTGAATCTGGTCAAGCGGGTGCGATTCGTCATGGTATCACACGTGCTTTAATCGATTACGATAATGCACTGAAACCAGAATTACGCCGCGCAGGCTTTGTGACACGTGATGCACGTGAAGTCGAACGTAAAAAAGTCGGTTTACACAAAGCGCGTCGTCGCAAACAATTCTCCAAACGTTAATTCTTTTGGATGGATGCAAAAAAAGAGAGCTTCGGCTCTCTTTTTTTTTATTTAAATTCAAGCAAAATTATAATTTGCTAAACAAAGATAAGTTTTGTGCTTGGACAAAAGAGCGTTGGGACGCATCTAATACTGAACGTTGTTGATAAAAATCAGAAATGGCTTTAGCGTAATCTACGTCTTGTAATTCGGAAATAGATTTTTCATATTGAATATTTGCATCAGTATGTAAATCAATCGAATTATCAATATCTTGTAAACGCGTGCCGACACTGGCGCGAACGTTTGTAAGATGGGCAGAAAGTTGATCTAATTTTCCCATTGCTGTATCAAAATTAGGGCTCAGTTGACCTGATTTCAACCATGTAGCCACTTCATTGATTGTGCCAAAAACATTGAGTCCAGAGGGGGTATTAAAAACAGCTTGACCTGAATCGCCCACCTTAACAGTATGATTATCTCCAATTAAAGCCGTCCGTTGTCCTTCCGTACCACTATAGGTGACATCGGGAAAAACATTTTGTTGACCTGGGACATAGGTACCTGTAGAAATGGTTCCAGTTGTAAAAACATTTTGCATGCCCCCTTTCAAACCAGAAAAAATCAAGTCATTATTTTGATCTTTTGTATTCGCAAGAGATAATAACGTATTGAAATTAGATTCCATTTCTTTAAGGATATTATCTCTATTGTCAGCACTCAGAGAGTCATTCCGTGCTTGAATGGCCAGTGTTTTTACATTTTGAACAGCAAGATTTGCTTGTGCCAAGGTTGATTCTTCAATGGTCAAAGTGCTTTTTATCGTGTTCGCATTCGTCATATAACGATCAGTTCGATTTTGCAGCTCTGAGAATTGTAGAATATTGGTCGATTTAATCGGGTCATCTGCTGGTGTGAGCACATTTTTACCCGTGGATAATGATTCTTGTGAGCGCAATAATCGAGATTGTTGATCAGTTACAAGATTAACGCCTTTGCTATAAAAGCTAGAAGTACTAATACGCATGATAATATCCTTTATGATTTAAATATAAGTAAAATGACAATTTATGCGAGACTAAAACAGATCATTTTGATGGACGATGCGCTTTGTTTTAGTCTCAATAATGAATCTTAATAATCTTAACGTAAGGCTAAAATAGAATCAAACACAGAATTGGCCACTTGAATTGTTTTACTTGCTGCCATAAACATTTGTTGATAGCGAATTAAATTGGCAGCTTCTTCGTCTAAAGAAACGCCAGAAACGGACTGTTGGGCATCTGTGGTTTGTTGTAATAAAGTTGTTTGCGCAGTTTGCATATTGTCGGCTTGTTTTGTTTGCGTCCCAACATTTCCTGTAATCTGTGCATGTAATTCATAAATGGTAGAAACACCATTATCAAAAATACGCGTATTTTGTAATCCTGCCATCGCTAAAGCATTGCGGTTATCCAACATATTGGTTGTATTTTTTTGAACCGTAAATACATCGCCAGATTGCGCATCCCCAGAGACTTTTAAATTCCAGCCATTAAATGAAATAGATTGACCGGGTTGATAAGTATAAACTGTTCCTGCCCCATTCAATTGATAGGTGGTAGCGCTCGTAAAATTAATCGTTGCGGTTGTTGTTGCATTAGAATCCATTTTGACAATAGGGCTGTTCATAGAGGTCGTGCTTCCTGCCCCAATCGCCGTTTTTGAAACGTTCAAATTGTCAATTAAAAATGTATCCCCTGTGCCTGCGGTTCCTGCAATTTTGAACTCAATATTATTAAAATTAATTGCATTGCCAGCAGTATAGCTTTGTGAAGTTGCTAGCGTGGCGCCTGTTGTGAGGTTCATCACATCAAATGTTGTGGCACTCGTAAATTTCAGTTGTAATTTTTCATAAGGAGAACTTAATTGCAAATCACTCATTTGGGCTGTGGAATTTGTCCCCGTTGTTGTTTTGCTACCTAATACTGGGCTGGCATTAGCAATGGCACTGGTATCTGTAATATTGACAGAAATATCACGGGCAAGATTACGTGTTGGCTGGACTAAAAAATTGTCGCCTGCTGCTGCTGTTCCAGAAACATCAATGCTTAAGCCATCGAAATTTAATTGGGTCGCTGTACTATCAGAGGCCAGTGACACTGCCTGATTGGTACGCGTATTCATGACACCCCAATTTGTCCCATCATATGTCACACGGTAGTCATCTCCAGTGAGAGACTGCGTATTTTTAATATTGACACCTAATGAGGCATTGCCTGTATTATTGCCATTTGGAATATTTTTACCTTGGATATTCGTAAAAAAGTTTTGTACACTTGCGCCCGTGTTGCCATAAAGGTCAACCCCTAATGATTGCTGGTCATTAACGGATTTCATGACACCAGCTGCCAAACGCCCTAAATCATTTTGAACAGGATTGAGTAAATCATCACGTAAACGAAGCAAACCAGAGAGCGTCCCCCCATTTTTGAGATCAGAATCATCAATTGCTTTGGAGTTGTTATACACCAATTGAAATTCTTCGGCATTATCTGCCTTACGTTGAGCAGTAATAGTTGCAGAAGAAAGGCCAGAAACAAGAGATAAATTATTACTCAACATAATATTGACTGTTCCGTTATCTTGCTTCAAAACTTGAACACGCGTAATGTCATTTAATTGAGAGACTAATTTATCGCGTTGGTCAATGAGATCATTGGGGGTCCCATTTGAATTTGCACTGACGATTTTTTGGTTTAATGCAGCAATTTGAGCGGAATAATCATTGATGCTTTTTGCATACCGTTGGATATCTGAATTTACGGTTTGACGAAGTTGTTCAACTTGTGTGTTAATCGTATGAAAGCGATCCACAAGAGTATTAGCTGCCGCGAGCGCAGTGGTGCGGGTCACACTTTTATCTGCTCCCGCAACGGTCATATTTTGAATCGAATTGAAAAAGTTTTGTTCAGCCGGAGCCAGCGTTGTACTGGATGTCCCCATCAATGTATTGAGTTGATTAGCATAAGAATAAAATTGGGTTGCATCCGCTTTATTAGATTGCGTTTGCATCACCTGCATATCTAAAAAATTACTATAAATACTTCGAATCGAATCTGTATTGGTTCCAGCCCCTAGAAAGCCATTATTCACCTGTACAGGAGAAGGAACATTGACCTGTTGGACCTGTTGACGCCGATAGCCTTCCACATTTGAATTTGTAATATTATGACCTGTGATATCAAGTCCAACTCGTGCTGCATCCAGTCCAGTTAATCCGATATTAATTAAAGAGAAGCTCATTTTTTTTTCCTCAAAATTAAATGTTTTTATGAATTCTTTATTTTAATCCTTATCGACCATTTGAGATTAAGATAAAGACTGAGTCGTGAAATATTCTTGAAAAAAAAAAGTTTTTTTGTGGTTTTTCAAGATTGATGTGATAAAAATGAAAAAAATTTTTTTTAGATGACCACAGTAAAAACTTGACAAATTTTATGTACAAGATAGAGAATATTGAGCAATTAAATTTTTTTCATACAGTTTTTTTATTATAAATAAAAATAGAATTATAGGAAAAAAAATGAGCATTAAATCTGATCGCTGGATTCGTCAAATGGTTTTGGAACAACAAATGATTTCTCCTTTTGAGCCGAATCAAGTGCGGACCAATGCGGAAGGAAATCGCGTAATTTCCTACGGCACTTCTAGTTATGGATATGATATTCGCTGTTCCAATGAATTTAAACTCTTCACGAATATTAATCATACGATTGTTGATCCGAAAGATTTTGATTCCAATTCGTTTGTGGATATTCAAAGCGATGTGTGTATTATTCCGCCGAATTCATTTGCGCTCGCCCGTACTGTGGAATACTTCAAAATTCCGCGTGATATTTTGACAGTTTGTTTGGGGAAGTCAACGTACGCGCGTTGTGGCATTATCGTGAATGTCACGCCACTTGAACCAGAATGGGAAGGACATATTACGCTAGAATTATCCAATACCACGCCGCTGCCTGCCAAAATTTATGCAAACGAAGGCATTGCCCAAGTCCTCTTTTTACAGTGTGCCCCTGATGATGTCTGTGAGACGTCTTATAAAGATCGCGGCGGTAAATATCAAGGTCAAATGGGCGTCACGTTACCCAGAATCTAAGATTAATGAATATTTGTAATCTATAAAAAAACTGGGCTCGCAAAGTCCAGTTTTTTTTTGGGTTTTTACGATAAGAATCCTGAATGAATGAGGCCATGTGTCGCGCCAAATTGCAACCCACATCTCGGGCTCAATCAAAAAAATAGTGAGTTTTATTATCAAAACCCTATCAAAAAAAAAGTTTTTTTATGCTAAACTAAGCGTTCTGTTTATAATCATTAGTTATAACTAAAAGAATTAAGCTTAGCTTTTATTATAATAAAAGAGCATGAATCATTAAAATAGTGATAGGAAAAATACAAATGAAATTTGAAACACAAGCCGTCCATGCTGGTTTTAGTCCTGATCCTACAACAAAATCTGTAGCGACCCCGATTTATCAAACAACGTCTTATGCTTTTGATGATACGCAACATGGCGCAGATTTATTTGACTTAAAAGTGCCTGGCAATATTTATTCTCGCATTATGAATCCTACAAATGATGTGCTTGAAAAGCGAGTCGCTGCTTTAGAGGGCGGGGTCGGAGCCTTGGTTTTATCTTCTGGTATGGCTGCGGTAACTTATTCTATTATGACCATTGCAGAAGCGGGCGATAATATTGTCACGACGAGTACGTTATATGGCGGGACATATAATTTGTTTGCCCATACTTTTCCACAATATGGCATTGAAATTCGCTTTGCAGATTATCGTCAACCAGAAAGTTTAGAAAAACTCATTGATGACAAAACCAAAGCAGTCTTTTGTGAATCTGTGGGAAATCCATTAGGGAATGTGGTCGATATTGGCGCGTTGGCAGAGATTGCCCATCGTCATGGTGTGCCCTTAATTGTAGATAATACGGTGCCGACACCTTATTTATGTCGTCCATTTGACTTTGGGGCCGATATTGTGGTCCATGCCTTGACAAAATATATGGGGGGACATGGGACGACCCTTGCGGGCGCAATTGTGGATTCTGGTAAATTTCCATGGGCAGAACATAAAGAACGCTTTAAGCGTTTAAATACTCCTGATGTATCTTATCATGGTGTGGTTTATACTGAGGCTTTTGGCCCAGCGGCTTATATTGGGCGGGCGCGTGTAGTGCCATTGCGTAACATGGGTGCAGCGTTATCTCCCTTTAATGCTTTCTTGATTTTACAAGGGATTGAAACTTTAGCGGTGCGGATGGACCGTCATTGTGACAATGCCATTAAAGTTGCGGAATTTTTACAAAATCATCCACAAGTCGCGTGGGTAAACTATGCAGGCTTACCCAATAATCCAAGTAAACCTCTGGTGGATAAATATCTGAATGGTAAAGCATCCAGTATTTTAAGCTTTGGTATTAAAGGCGGTCGAGAAGCGGGCGCAAAATTCATTGATGCTTTGCAACTATTAGTCCGCTTAGTTAATATTGGGGATGCAAAATCACTGGCCTGCCATCCAGCAAGTACAACACATCGTCAACTGAATCCCGAAGAGTTAACAAATGCGGGCGTCAGTGAAGATATGATTCGTCTCTCTATTGGGATTGAACATATTGATGATATTCTTGCCGATTTGGAACAAGCTTTAGCTGCTGCCAAATAAGTAAGCGTTTTTATCGATCGGATGAAAAGAGCTCCCCAGCATATGGGGGCTTTTTTTTTGTAATAAAAATTGATACAATTTTTTATCGAAAAGATTGGACAATATATTCATTGCTTTGTGGATCAAACTGATAAAAAATTGCATCAACGTGTTGACGGACTACTTTATTTTGGGAACTGACCCATTGTAATGTCGTTTTGACGCGCAAAGGAGAAAAGGTTTCAAGTTGGGGGGCCACCGCTTCGACTACGGCAGTATCATGTCGAAAAGTGCCGTCAGGTTCGGGAGAAGCGATATTTTGCGCGACAATAATCTCCGCGACTTTTTTTAAAGTATGATTAATCGCTGTAATATAATATTCAGTCAGTTCAAGTGAAACATCTCCAGAGGTTGTTTCTTGACGAATAATAAAAGCATTTTGTTTCGCGCTTAGTGAAGTCATTCGAAAATCTGTTTTTGGATTAAAATGTCCTCCAGAAACATAGCCTAAATTGTAACCGCTCGTTTCTTTTTCCCATTTGCCGTTTTTTTCCGCAAAAATTATACCGTCAATCCATCCAACAATGTTTTCTCCCAATGCTTGCTTAAATTGAACTGGCTGTTGCTTGATTAGAATAAAGCGTTTGGATACACCATTTTCGACAAATGGATGAATCAACAAAATTTCTGCTTTAATCCAGTGTTTTTTGTCAATAGTGTCTTCAAATTGTTTTTGAATGGTGAGATTAGCGCTATTAAATTGCCATTCAAATCCCGTTTTTGTTTGGGCACGGGTCAATGTACGCGGGGAATATTCTTGTACCAGTGCCCGTGTAAATAATAAGGTATTGTCTGTATTGGGGGCGGCAGCTGTCATGATCGGCATACTAAGTATCATTATGATGCTGATTGCCCAAGTCAAAAAAGGACGCATTCTTTTTTCCTCCATCAAGATTTGAACATCCTATTTCTTATTGTATTCAAAAAAAAGCACGATGGGGAAAGCTAAGGCGAAAAATACAAGTTTTTTTCTATGTTGTAATGATAAATAATTTGTTCTTTTTCTTGGCGCAGTATTTTTCCGTGGGGGTTTTCTCGAAAAATTGTTGTCATCTGGACAGTGATTGGTGAAAAATCGGGGCCCACAAAAGGGGAAATAATCAGGCGTCCTTGCTGTTCAATATACTGTGTGAATTCATCATTGAAACGGGCTGTTTTAATGGGGAAAATACCAATTTGTGAGAGCGTATTATTTTTTTGTGTAATCAAATAAGTGCGATATTCTTGATGCGCCGTTTTGGGAAGGGATAAATCAATCGTGCAGAGAAAACCAATTTGTTGCGTTCCTAATGCAATGTGTTGAAATTGTCGTAATGGCACTGACGCAGTGCTCAGCCAGCCTAATGCTTGCCCAGTGGCCATGACGTGCCACCGACCGACCTTTTTTTGAAAAACCAACCCAGAAAGCCAACCTGTCACCTGTTCACCAAACACCTGTTTAGAAACGGGCTGATTTTTTAATAAGATAAAAAGATATTGTTGTCCTTGTTGTGTATAGGGATGTTGCACAAGCACTGTGCTTTCTATCCAGGCGTGATCAGGTAAGCTTGTTTCTCCCGATGTTTCTTGAAAATAAGCTCGCAAAGCGGGCGGCGCGAGCTGAAAACGCCACCAAAAAGCCGTCGGCTTGATTTGGATTGCTTCTTTTGGAAACTGCCATGCTTGTGCCAAGGCGGTGAGGGGGAGGGGGGAGGTGGCAGAAGCGAGAGAAAACATGCCAATCAAACAGCTTGCAACTAAAAAAGTGCGAATGTATTTCATTGGCATGGTTTGTATTCTTCTCAATAACGGAAAAAATTAAAAAATGAATTATTCTTTAGGTGAGCTATCACTAAGTAAGTCTTTTTTTGTCAAATTGAGGTAGGCTTTGTTTTTATTTTTTTCTTGTGATTTGGTGATATTTTTCCATGAGTCAATGATGTCTGCACATTCCTCTTTCACAAGCATGATAAATAATTCTAGATTCTCTCCAAGATATTTTGCCTTAGTTTTTTTCAAATCGACACTGAAGGCTTGAATCAGCGCTTTTTCATCTTGTTTTAGTTTTTGCACATCGTCTAAAATGCGATCTTCTTCTGATAAAGAGGCGCGTTTTAGATTGTTTAAGCGTTGATCATGGTATTTATTAAAATCATTGAGATGGCTATCACGGGCTGCAATAAAACGGCCGTAACCCGTTCCTGTTTTTGCGCCCGCCCCCAAATGACATAACGCATTGGCTAACCCTGTTTGCATTGTCTGAAAATCGTTTTGTGCGAGGATCGCTTCTGCTTGTCCTAAAGTTGGCCGAATGGCAAAACTAAATAATAATATTAAATCTTTGACTGTCAAAAAGGGAATCGGGACGGGAGAGTGCCAATCACCAGGGAGTTTTTCGGCCGCTTGGAGACTGGTTATATCTTGTCCATCACTATACCATTTGCCCATATGGGGTGTCATGACATCCACGGCAAATCGGTAATCAAGAGGCAAGGCATCAAAAAAGACAAAGGCCCCTGTTTGTTCTGCCACATCGCCTTTATGGGCTGTTCCAAACCATAATTTTAATTTTTCCTGGCGTTCTTGTTCGCAAGAAAAATCATGCCATTCTTCAAAATAATTCCGGACGAGGCCTTTGACGGCCGCTCCACATAAATAAGGCGTGCCTAAAGTTGAATGAAAAGTAAAGCCATTTTCAACAGGATGTTCATTGCCTAACCCAGTAGCAAACCGGCCTTCTGATTGATAAAAACCATGATATTGATATTCGAAATGATCTAATAATAAAATCTGACGGGACACAATATCTTTTAATAACCCAGTCACTTTATCTTGATGACCAATAATCAATTCAATCCAGTTGCGTTTTTCTTCATCACTTGAGAGTTTAGAAAAAGAGGGGTCATAACGATCAAAAAAGCGGTTAAACCATAAGCCTTGATGTGCTTCTTTAGGGGGCACATCATACTGTTGTCCATGATTATAAAGTGGACTGACCATAATGTTATTCTCCTGAGAGCATGGCACGCGCGAATTTTTTTAACCAGTCAAGCAGTTGTAATAATTCAATTTCAGCTTGGCGATAAGTCAGCATGTCGGCACGGGTAATGGCATGCATGAGTTGTCCTGGGGTGACATTTTTTAAAATCATTTTATTTTCGTTTTGAAACCATTTTTCAATGATGTTATAAATTGCATTATAGGCATAACCTAAGCTATTTTTTTCTTTGGACTTCATCAGGCAAAAAGCCATGGTTTGTCCAAGTCCGTTCATGCGGACCATCGCAGGTAAATTGGATAAATAAGCGCGGCATTCTTTTTGAAATGGGGCATTATTTAATCTTTCAATTTCGGTGAGCGCAAACTGGGCGCGTTTTTGTTCAAGTGTTTGAGTCATGTCATTAAAACCTCACAAAAAGTCTTTGCTGATTTGGAATGATTGTTATTCTTCATAAATATTGACATGAACCCAACCCATGCCAACGGTCTCATTACCACCCACTTGCAAATAATTTTTGCCTTGAGGGAACAGCGCTGTAAATTTATCCATGACAGCTGCCGCATCATATTTTTCTTTCTGATTACGTGCTGGATTAGCATTAACACATGTATAGAGGACTGTTTCTGCTGGTAAAATTTCCTCAAACCATAAGGCCCCTTTTTTTGTCATTTTGGTTTCACTTTCGAGGGCGATATGGGGATGAACTGGGGGAGCATACCGTGCAAAATGAGCAAATTGATTGTCACTTAAAATCACAATTTGTTTACGCAATTGGTGTTGTGGTAAGTAGTCAGAGCCAATAATTTTTTCCAAATGGGGACATAACTTTTCTAGAAACGCTGCGTGTTTCGTTTCGAAACTATATTCATTTAGAAATAATGTTTTGTCAGAGATTGTTGCATCGACAAGGGCAGTTTGTTCGTTGAGTTGTTCTAGTACCTTTTGGACATCCTGGTCAAGATCATCTTCTAATCCTTTAAAGCCTAAACGTTTGAGATCACGACTCAGGCGATTTAATAATGCAGGACATGTGACCCATTTAAAATAACCAGTTAAAGAAGGCACTGGAAGCAGTAATAATTTCGCATCACTGATATTGACAGATCCTGCACTTTCGTTAGCGGGATTATCTTTTTGTCCTTTTGCTTCTGGACCAAAAATTAAAATAACATCTTCTTTAGCAAGGGTGACTTCTGCTTTTGCCCGCATTGCGCCTTTCATGCCCGATCCAAAAATGCAGGGAAAACCAGTGTGTGCCTCCCGTTGAATCGGTAAATCAATGACGTCTAATGACGATCCTGCCCCAGCATGAATCGATGTTTCAGCAAACAAACCTAAAATAACGTTTTTCATAAAGCATCCCTCGAGAATATTAATTCAATTAAATTATTTCCATAAACCGACAGCAATCCGTCCGCGCCCTAATTGGGTGTCATTGCCAATGGCTTGACCATGCAAGGCGGTGATCGCTTCGGATACGGTTTTATTTTTCACCCGACAATAATAAGCACTACCAGCGGGTACGAGTGTTTTTACAGCGCGGGGTTGTCCTGTACGATGATTTTGACCTTTTTGTTGCCAGCCGCCTTCACGTTGAATTTTACCCAACACACAAGCTTCAATTTCAAGTTCGACCCCATATAGTGTGCCCTGCCATATTTTTTGCTTAGATGTTAAAATCGCTTCTTTGAAGTCAGGGATCATCCAGTCATTGCCAAAATCAGCATGACTTGTAAGGGTTAAAATCAGTCTGTTGCCCGTGTCATTTTTGTCAACATGCGGTTTGTCAATAAATGGTTGTTCTTGACAAGAAGCGAGCTCGACTGCAGCAATCCGTCCTTCGCCGCCTAAACGGACCATATAATGTTGTTGATTGGGCATTAAAACCGTTTGTAGTCCCTGAGTTATTACCCCAATTTGGACAGTTTCTTTTAGGCGTAAATGCTGTGTTTGATACAACATACCTTCGTGTACTGCTTTGCGTTGTGCATCAATCGCAATACCTAAACGCTCTTCAGTATCATACAAATCTGCTGCTTTAAAATAATCTTTATTCTTTTTGAGCCCGTTTAGTTTTTCCCGATTCAGTATTTTTTTAAAAACAGATTCTGTCACCCATGTATTTTCAAGGGGTTTAGAACCCGCTTCTGCTTCTTGTGGGAGACTTGGCAAGCGGACAGTACCTAAATCGCACTGAATCAAATCTTCTGGAATTTCAAGATGATACCATTTGTCTTTTTCGGGATCATGTGCTTCTGCTTTATGTAAAATAAACAAGGGCAAGGGATATAAGCGCACACCATTGTATTGAATAAATACATCACAGAGCTGCCATTTTTCAAACAGTGTATCTGTCCGTAAAAAATCACTCAGCTGGATGGATTGGCCATGCACAGAGATAGGATCATCTTGATGTTGCCGAAAGGCTAACCAATTGATTTCGTGGCTATCGCCAATGAGACTGCGCAAAGCCCCAGCCACAGTATAAGGCGAAGGCGGAAAAATCGAATTGACCCCCGTTCCTCCAATATTATCCATTTGGCGTGCTTCCCGAAAAAAGAATGAATCAATCGCATCAAACGTCCATTCTTGATAGGCATGCTGTTTGTTAAACATTTTATTTTTTACGTTAGTTTTAACTGGTGTGACAGCAGGGGGCGTTGCGTGTGTCGTGATTTGAGGTTTTTTGGGTTTTGTCATGATAAATGGACTCCTTTTTGTGCTAAAAAGCGAATCACTAGCGCCCCATCTGCTTGATATTCTGTTTCTTTTTCAATACGTGGTTTAGCAGGATTATCGAGAAAGCGTTTGTAACGTGTACACTGGTTTACTAATTGGGCAATCTTTGTTTTCGCTTCGAGTAAAGAAACATGTGTTGAACGACCCCGCGCGCCATAATTCATAGAATTCGCATAGTCAACAGCCAGTAACGTGATCAAGCTCTCGAAAAGTTTTTTCTGTTCTTCTTTGGTTGACGTTTTGTCCGCTTTGAAGAAATTCAGTTTGTCATGAATTTTGTAGAAAAAACCATTTGAAAGTTGAAGCGACGGATCATCATGCACAAAGGAGTGAGCAATTTCTTCAATCACAGTTGTTTCTGCTTCAGGTGATGCGTTTAATGCAATTTCCCAGGGTTGAGCCCAGCGTAAATTAATCCCACCAGGTTTCCATACTTGAACAGCCACTGCATCTCGGCCACAACCGTCTTTGGCTTCGTCATCTAAAAGGCGATGGGCATCTGCCAGTACTTTTTTCAATGGCACTTTCACGTGGACAAATTGAATCGCTGCCGAGATCGTAGAGCGTAGACTATCAATTTGCTCAATCTCATCTTTGCTTTTATCTGTTGTTTTTGCCTCGTTTTTTGCGTCCTCAAAACAGGCTAAATATTTTGTCCGAATGTGGGCAGCGCACTTCAAGGCATCTTCAAGAGGCAGCAAGGCAAGAACATCATCGCCCCCTGCATAGACTAAAAAGCCGTTATTGTTTTTCACAATCTCAGGCACTGCTTGTGTGAATTTGTTTAAGCCAGAACTGATAACAAGTTGACAAGCGCGCTTACTCATATGTAAGCCTAAGCTGTCGCCATCCATGAGCAAAATGGCATAAAACGGACTGGGGGTCGCCTCAATGGTTTTGCAAATACGACCTAAGGTTTGAGTCACTTTCTGAAAAATAGCTTTGATCTGTGGGCGTTTTTCTTCATCAGCTGCGTGAATGCGATCCAAACGCACGCTTTCTAATTGATCCGCAAAGAAGAGACCGCCTTCTAAATATTGGAGTTTGGAAGCCATGTCCGTTTGTTTTTTATAAGCATTTTCAACACAATGAATGTCTTTAATATTATCTCCATACACTGTAGTGCTATCAGAAAGCGCACTTAATTGATTGGCTTGCTCAATTAACGCGTTCAAATCTGAAACATTAGCGTATTCTAGTGCCTTTGCCCACCAATGAGCGGCCGCAATATAACTGAGAGAAGGCACACGCGGTGACACTTTCCATCCATAAATGGTTTGATTGAGATGATCAAGGGGGACAGCTAATTTTGGAAAAACTTTATAAAAACGGCGTTTGATATAGGCCAAGGCACATAATTTTTCGCCTTCGCCTAAATCAAGTGTCCCTACTCGTTTACGTAACGGATTCCAAAATTGGTTTAACGTTTGTACATGAGGTGTGATCGTACCAGAGAGTTCTTGATACCCGTCCATGAGGGTACACTTGACGCCGGGTTCTTCAGCGCCAGTGTGGGTGCGCCAATTTTTGCGGCGGTCGACCAAATTCGTCGCATCGGATTCGGTCAAAACCCAACTGATTTCCCAGAAATTCTCATTTTGCCGATCCCAAATAGCTTTTGTGATTTCTTTTTGTGCGGGGGCCAGGTGATTTTCAAAATCCTGTGCCCAGATTTGATCGGCTAGACTTTTCCAGGCTTTTTTAACAGCCTGAACAACAAGTTCTGCATTGAAGTCAGCAGGGACCTGTGCCCAGAGTGCTTTAAAACGATTGGGAATGCCCCCTTGTTGTGGCGCTTCCTTGTCGTTCTTTTTCCCTGTGATAAAATTCAGATATGTTTCGTCTGGTTCTGGAAAATTAATTTCCCCATCTTGGGCTTTTGTTGCAGCAATGGCGACCCCTGCCAACCAAGAAAGTAAAAAAGATCCGGCCCAA
>CAZDFJ010000033.1:24910-26792 GCA_964504875.1 uncultured Burkholderiales bacterium
TGTTGCAGCAATGGCGACCCCTGCCAACCAAGAAAGTAAAAAAGATCCGGCCCAAAAGTCACGGGTGCGGCGGGCTTGTGCGACAAAACCTTGCACCGGCCCCAACGTAAAATGGAAAAAAAATGGCTTATTGGCCGACATAAATCACCTCGCTTCTGGGAAGAAATCGATCTAAATAATTCGTTAAGACGGTCCAGTTTTCTTTGAGGGGCACTGTTTGTGAGTGTCCTGTCCCTTTTATTTTGATATTCACGCCAGTTGGTAGAAAGTCAGCATGCAAAATGAGTTGTGTGACAAAATTTGTGCCATCTGGTGTTTGATGCACGTGGATGAACAGAGGGGAAGTCCGTCGTTCGATCTTGGCACCATCTGGAATCACATCTGCTTTTTTGTTTGCTGTCAGTGAAGTAAAGAAATAAGCATGCGGCATACCAAATATGACTCTCTCAGGATGTTGATGACTGTCAAGACGACGTGTTCTCAAAAAGTGATAGACTAAATCATGATCTTTTTTGAAATTTTGTTCAGCGGGTTGACCTTGCACGAGATGTGTTCCACTGCGTGGATCGCGTTGTCCATAACTGCGATAGGCTTGCATTTCTTTACCGATTTCGTTGAGGAGATCCCATGGTTTGGATTTCTTCTTGTCCCCATAAATATCACAACGACATTGTTTTGAAAAAGCAGAAAAAGGCGGTTTTTGTGTAGTAAGATTGGCGTTAAAAATATGTTCTAATAAAAATTGTTTATATTCCGTAGCGTTTTTTGGAATTTGAAAATGCGGTGTGACATGCTGATAGTCAATTTTGCGAAGCGCAATCGACCCAAAGCCTTTGCGGGCACGGCTGCCTAATCCGCCTAACAAACCAAAACAAAACAGCGTGAATTCAAGCTGTTTCATCTCTTCATCAGAAGCGGTCCGCTTAAAACAAAGTTCAACAGAGAAATGCCCTTCCATACCAAGCGCTGTGCGTTGATAGGAGGTGGCCCGTGTATCATAAACACCTTGTCCTAATAAATAAGCCTGTCCTGGTCCAGCTTTAGGCAAACTTTCTTTTAAGATTTGTTGCGTTTGGTCTTCTGTAATGCGTAATAAAAATACTCCTTGCCCAATGCCGTCATTAGAAGATCCAAATAGTCGATTCTCTGCCTCATGAAGCGCATGCAGCGCTTTCACAGCATCATTTTGTTTTTGTGTCAAAAAAGAAGACCAATAGAGAGCGCGCCACCAAAAGCGCAGGGCGCCCTTCACAGAGGTGGGGCGAATCGTTGTCGCTTTTTGATCGGCATCCCCAATAAACATGGGCGTCACAATCTGATAGTTCGCAGTGATTGTTTTCATAAAGGATTGCGCCTTTTGGGATTAAAAATGAAGAGAAAAATGTGGTATAAAATCTGCTATCTCTCTGAAAAAAGAATAATTTTTTATTTAAATAATCGTAATTTGTGTAGGGAGCAGACCAAGATCAAAAGTGCCTTTTCTTGTTTTTGTGGCAGTAATTAGATAAGGAGAAGCGGGGCCTTTACTCAATTGATTATTAAATAGGTCATTCACGTCATTGTTAGAACTGTCAATATACTGGCGCGTTAAGCGTTTTTCTAATGATTTTTCAAGGCGTTCATATAAGCCACTATTTTTGTTATAAATTCTTTGATTCACTAAAAAATTTAAAAATTCTTCTGGTTTTGTTGTTGAAACCTCAATGTTCTCATCCACAACTTTTTCATAAACACAATGAATTGCAGAATCGTTGGAGTATTTTTTTCTGTATGCAAACCAAGCCAACCAGCCAAATGGTTTATCAGAGAATTTTTTGATTTCAATCTGGTTTGTTCCATGACCTACAAACACTTTTTTATTACTTAAATCAATGGTTAAATG
>CAZDFJ010000034.1:0-25439 GCA_964504875.1 uncultured Burkholderiales bacterium
ATTTTAATTTCTGCAGTTTCTGTCATCGTTATAACCTATTATGCAGCAGCTTTGGCTTTTTCAGCTAAAACGGTTTTAATACGCGCGATATCACGACGTACTTTTTTGATTTCGCTGACTTTAGTGAGTTGTTGCATGGCTAATTGCATCCGTAACCCGAATTGAGCTTTACGCGCTTCGACCAGCTCTTGATTTAATTCTTCTACAGATTTTGCACGCAAATCTTTTGCAGTCATCTTTCTTTCCTCAGTTCCACTTTCCCCATCAAGAAGTCTTTATTATAGATCAAGATGGGGAAAGTTTCATTACATTCCTAATTGACGGCTTACAAAAACAGTCGGAATTGGTAATTTTGCAGCAGCCAAGCGAAACGCTTCACGGGCGAGGGAAATATCCACACCATCCATTTCGTAAAGCACTTTACCTGGTTGAATTTCTGCAACATAGTATTCTGGACTTCCCTTACCATTACCCATCCGCACTTCAGCAGGTTTTTGGGAAATTGGTTTGTCTGGGAAAATACGAATCCAGATACGCCCACCCCGTTTAATATGACGGGTCATCGCACGACGCGCTGCTTCAATTTGACGGGCAGTAATACGACCACGACCAACTGCTTTGAGACCAAAATCGCCAAAGGACACGGATGTACCACGTGTAGCAATCCCTTTGTTACGTCCTTTATGCTGTTTACGATATTTTTGTCTAGCTGGCTGTAGCATGATGTTTATTTCCTCTTCTACGTTTACGTTCTTCTGGGTGTTTCTTCTCAGCTGCTTTTGGTTGAGAAGGTGTTTCTTTTACAAGGAGCGCACCTGGTTGTACTTCCCCTTTGTAAATCCACACTTTGATCCCAATGATCCCGTAAGTGGTATTGGCTTCTGACACAGCATAGTCAATATCAGCACGCAATGTATGAAGGGGCACACGACCTTCGCGATACCATTCTGTCCGTGCAATTTCAATCCCATTCAAACGTCCAGAACTTGCAATTTTAATCCCTTGCGCGCCCAAACGAATTGCATTAGTAATTGCGCGTTTCATTGCACGACGGAACATGACACGTTTTTCTAATTGTGCTGCGATCCCATCTGCTACGATTTGTGCATCTAACTCAGGCTTACGTACTTCTTCAATGTTCAAATGTACAGGTACACCTAACATTTTTTGAAGTTGGCCTTTTAATACTTCAATGTCTTCGCCTTTCTTGCCAATAATGACACCTGGACGAGCACTATAAATTGTGATTCGTGCATTGCGTGCAGGACGTTCAATAACAATACGTCCAGTTGCCGCATGTGCTAATTTTTTCTTGAGGAACTTACGTACTTCTAAATCTTCGTTTAACATGCCAGCAAATTTATTGCTGTTAGCATACCATTTAGATGACCAGTTGCGCAGTACCCCGAGACGGAATCCAATTGGATGAATCTTTTGTCCCATAGTTTATCCTTTTGCCTGACGGCGCATTATTTTGTGCCAACAAACACAGTAATGTGGCATGTTGGTTTCAAAATGCGGTTACCACGCCCTTTTGCGCGTGCGGTAAAGCGTTTTAAAGTCATGCCTTCATCAACATAAATTTTTGTAACTTTGAGTTCGTCGATGTCAGCACCTTCGTTATGTTCAGCATTTGCAATCGCAGAAAGTAATACTTTTTTGATTAACTCACCTGCTTTTTTAGGACTGAACGTCAGCAAATCAAGTGCTTTACCCACTTGCATGCCACGAATTTGATCTGCAACTAAACGCCCTTTTTGTGCGGAGAGGCGCGCACCACGATGAATCGCTTTCGCTTCCATTTTTCCTTAACCCTCCTGATTAGCGTTTAGATTTCTTATCAGCTGCATGACCTTTGAAGGTACGTGTCAAGGCAAACTCACCCAATTTGTGACCGACCATGTTTTCTGTCACATAAACTGGAACGTGGGTTTTACCATTATGCACCGCAATAGTCAAACCGATAAATTCTGGAATCACTGTTGATCTTCTAGACCATGTTTTAATTGGACGTTTGTCACTTTTTTCACGCGCTGTATCTGCTTTTTTGATAAGGTGCGCATCGACAAAAGGTCCTTTCTTAATAGAACGTGACATAATTTAATCCCTATTTGCCGTAACGACGACGAACAATCATATTAGAAGTCCGCTTATTGCGACGGGTACGATAACCCTTCGTTGGAGTACCCCATGGGCTAACTGGATCGCGACCAGCTGCGGTTTTCCCTTCACCACCACCATGTGGGTGATCAATCGGGTTCATTGCCACACCGCGAACGGTTGGACGAATACCACGCCAGCGGTTTGCACCAGCTTTACCAATAGAACGTAATGAATGCTCTTCGTTACCGACTTCACCGATTGTTGCACGGCAGTCAATGTGAACCTTACGAATTTCGCCTGAACGCAAACGTAATTGTGCATAAACGCCTTCTTTTGCAAGAAGTTGAACGCCAGCACCAGCAGAACGTGCAATTTGCGCGCCTTTACGTGGTTTTAATTCAACACAGTGAATTGTCGTCCCAACTGGGATATTACGTAAAGGTAAGCAGTTCCCTGCTTTAATAGGAGCTTCTGCACCATTGAAGAGTTCAGCACCTTGTTGGATGCCACGTGGTGCAATAATATAACGACGTTCACCGTCTGCATAACATAATAATGCAATATTTGCAGAACGATTTGGATCATATTCGATGCGTTCTACTTTAGCAACGATGCCGTCTTTGTCGTTACGTTTAAAATCGATAACACGATAGTGATGTTTGTGACCACCACCTTGATGACGGGTGGTAATACGACCGTAGTTGTTACGTCCCGCGTTAGATTTTTGTTTTTCGACGAGCGGAGCATGAGGACGACCTTTATAGAGTCCTTCCGTCACGACTTTGACAACCGCACGACGTCCTGGAGACGTTGGTTTTACGTTAACAATCGCCATTTTTATTAGTAACCTAAGTTCAAATTAACCAATTTTCTGGTGGTTTGAGCCAATAATTGCCTCGTTTGGGAAAAATTATTCGCCAACGAAGTTGATTTCTTGACCTTTTTTAAGACACACGTAAGCTTTTTTCCAGCCTTTACGTCGTCCTTCAACACGTCCAAAGCGTTTTGCTTTGCCTTTCACGTTTAAAACCTGCACTGCATCTACTTCAACTTTAAAGAGTTTTTCGACCGCAGCTTTGATTTCATCTTTCGTTGCATCTGACGCAACTTTGAAAATCACTTGCTCATTTTTTTCCGCAACAAAAGTCGCCTTTTCGGAGACTTGCGGTGCGCGGATAACTGTAAGCAAGCGTTCTTCGCTATAATTTTGAGCAGTCATTATTGCAAATTCTCCTCAATTTGTTTCAGTGCAGTTTTAGTGATGACCACTTTTTTGAAGCCAACCAAACTGACTGGGTCAACTTGCCATGGATCTAAGACTAAAACACGTGGTAAATTGCGGGACGCTAAGAACAAGTTATCACTAATTTGATCTGCAATCACCAATACGCTGTTGTCAGAAAGACCTAAATTTTTCAATGTATCAACAAATAATTTTGTTTTAGGTGCTTCAAGGTCTAAAGAGTCAATCACACTGATACGTTCTTCACGGATCAATTGTGAGTAAATCACACTGATCGCAGCACGATACATTTTGCGGTTAACTTTCTGACTGAAATTTTCATCAGGAGAATTTGGGAAAATCTTACCACCACCACGCCATAATGGACTAGATGCCATCCCCGCACGCGCACGCCCTGTTCCTTTTTGTCTCCAAGGTTTACGTGTGGATTTTGCAACTTCGCTACGGCCTTTTTGTGCACGTGTACCTAAACGCGCATTGGCTTGATAAGCGACAACAACTTGATGTACTAATGATTCGTTGTAATCACGATTGAATACGGCGTCGCTTGCACTTACTTTCTCAGCACTTGCACCGCTTTGATTAACGACTGTAAGTTCCATTACGCTGTTTTCCCTTTGACGGCTGGTTTAATAATCACAATACCGCCTTTTGAGCCAGGTACTGCCCCTTTAATGAGAAGCAATTGACGTTCAGCATCAATACGAACAACTTCAAGATTCTGTACAGTGCGACGTGCATTACCCATGTGACCTGGCATACGTTTACCAGGAAGCACACGACCGGGATCTTGCGCTTGACCAATAGAACCTGGTTTGTTATGAGAAACAGAGTTACCGTGTGAAGCACGATTAGAACTAAAGTTGTGACGTTTAATTGCACCAGCAAACCCTTTACCTTGGGAAGTGCCAGTCACATCGACTTGTTGGCCTGCACTGAAAATCTCAGCACTGACAACAGAACCTAATGCGAAATCTGCAATATTGTCTACTTGGAATTCACGGAGAACAGAACCTGCTTCGACCGCTGCTTTTGCATAATGTCCCGCTAAGGCTTTAGTCACGCGAGAAGCACGACGTTCGCCAAAGGCAACTTGAATCGCAGCATAGCCATCTTTTTCAGGCGTCTTAATTTGTGTGACACGATTATTCTCGACTTCAATTACTGTAACAGGAAGGGAACTTCCATCTTCCTGGAAGATTCGAGTCATGCCAACTTTACGACCGACAAGACCTAAACTCATTGTTATCGTTTCCTTATCTACGATGATTTCGTAAGGCACCAGTTACGGTTGACTGGTGATATACATGAACTACTCTAATTTTTAATGCTTTTAAATGGATTTTTTCGTTTTACTGACGTTATCGCCACAACGATGACACTCTGAAGAACTGTAGTCTCTCTAAGAGCAGAAGATAATCAGACGTGCCCAGAATTCTTTCCTATTTATATCATTTATTTTTTAGACACAGCAATAGGGAGCACATATGTCGGGCTGTTTTATTCTCGAAGAAAAACATTAAATGATACAGATAAGCGCAAGATTATAACTTATCTTTTTGAGAAATCAAAGTATTATTTGAAAAATTTTCAAAAAAAAAGAATCTTTATGCAAAATTGTTCTAAGTTATTTTTCTCTCACATAATTATTCTTTAAAAAACATTGAACTTACATAATTTCTTACTTGTTAACTTTGCTAAAAACAATGTTTTTTCTAGATGGCTGTACTACAATAAGCACTATTTTGTTTTGCTATAATCCACAGGAATAATGACATGCGCTTACCAGAAACACAACCTCAACAAAATGTTGATCAAGCAGAACTAGAAAAATTCAGTCAATTAGCTCACCGATGGTGGGATCCTAATAGTGAATTTCGCCCTCTTCATGAAATTAACCCATTACGAATTGGATATATTCAAGAATTTATTTCTTTGGAAGGCATTCGTGTATTAGATGTGGGATGTGGTGGGGGAATTCTTTCTGAAGGAATGGCTAAAATTGGCGCACAAGTGACAGGCATTGACTTAGGTAAAAAAGCACTTAAAGTCGCTAAATTACACCTGATTGAATCTAGTTTAGATGTTAATTATCAATATGTTGCAGTAGAAGATTTTGCTGATCAAATGGAAAAAGAGCAAATTACTTTTGATTGTGTGACGTGCATGGAAATGTTAGAACATGTGCCTGATCCTGCCAGTGTCGTTCGTGCTTGCGCACGGCTTGTCAAACCAGGCGGACATGTCTTTTTTTCTACACTGAATCGTAATCCAAAAGCTTATTTATTCGCCATATTAGGCGCAGAATATCTTTTAAATTTGCTTCCAAAAGGCACGCATGATTACGCCAAATTTATTCAGCCCGCCGAATTAAGCCGTTTTTGTCGTGAGGCGGGGCTCAGTGTTGCAGACATGATCGGTATGAGTTATAACCCATTGACAAAAGTCTATGCCCTTACCTCTAATACGGATGTCAATTATATCGTTCATACTGTGAAAAATTAATCTTTTTGAGAAAATTATGCAAGCATCCACTCATTCTATGCCGCAGGGCATTCTTTTTGATTTAGACGGAACGATTGCTGATACTGCTGACGATCTTTGTGCTGCTGTCAATCGGATGCGAACCCGCAGGCAACTTCTCCCATTAGATCATCATTGTATGCGCCCCCTCGTTTCTTTTGGCTCGACCAAATTACTTGATTTAGGTTTAGGTATTCCGGTTACACATCAGGATTTTCCAGAATATCGCCACGAATTTATTACTGAATACGAAACACATATTTGCCAACAGACAACCTTATTTCAAGGGATGGAAGAAACGCTTGAATTTCTGGAAAAAAATAAGATTAAATGGGGTATTGTGACCAATAAGCCTGAAAAACTCACACATCAATTGTTGCAATTTTTGCCGATTTGTCCTGCCTGCGTTGTAGGCGGAGACACATGTAGTCGTGCTAAACCGTACCCTGATCCATTACTCTTGGCCGCGGAAACACTTCGGTTAGCCCCTGAATCCTGCCTTTATGTTGGAGATGCAGAACATGACATGCAAGCTGCCACCGCAGCAAATATGCAGGGAGTTATTGCGCTTTATGGTTATATTGATCCAAATGCTCAGCCTGAAAAATGGGCGGCGCCTTATCGTATTCAACACCCTCTTGATTTAATTCAACTCATTCATAGTTTGTCTTAATTTAATTTAATTTGATTTGATTTAATTGAACTTAAGAAGTTTTACCGCTCCTTTTTATAGGAGCGGCCGCTAATGAATTAGTATCGAGAATTCGTATTTGTGGATGTATTGGCAGGTTGTTGAGGCGTAATATTTACACGAACTTGCATTGTGCTGCCGACGCCTGGGTTATAGGATAAGAGATCAGTCCATGTTCGCCCGGCATAACGATAACTGACGTTATAGCCTTGTACAACATTCTGCGCGCCTTGTACTGTTCGGCAGCGCTGTACTACTTGTGGATTTTTCCCAGTTGTTGAGGCATAAGTGGGTGTTGTTGTTGTACTCGTAGAATTTGTCCCAAACAAAGGTTGGGGGCTATTATCAACACGATCTCCAATAGTTGCCCCTGCCAGCGCCCCAACCGCCGTCGCGGCGGTTTTTCCATTTCCTTGTCCAACTTGACTTCCCAATAATGCGCCCGCTAATCCGCCAATTACCGCCCCTTTCACAGAACGATCGCTCGAATTTGCTGCTGTGGTTTGGGTGCTCCCTGTATTTTGGGATGTAGTTTGATAACCTGGTGCTACCTGCTCATTCCAGCATTCTTGACGAGGTTGATCGTTTTGTACATAATTTGGTGTGACTGTTAATACTTTGACATTTTCAACAAAATCAGCCGCTTGTGCAAAAGAAGCGACATTCACCAAAAAACCAATACTCACGATTCCCAACATTTTTTTATTCATTTTATATCCTTATTAATTGAAGATAATAAAAAAAAGATAGATTCATCATCAATCCATAGCAAGCTCATTATTCTATTATCGACAGATTACTTATAAAGATTCAACTTTTTTTATTATCATTATGAAAAAATACCATTTCTCACTACTTCAAAATAGAATGATTTTTTGCCTTTAACATAAAAACGCAATGAACTCAAAAAAGATGACGTTTTGTGTTTTTTGCGATTTTGTAGCCTTTCTTACCTCAAATTTGAGGATCGGAAGCTCCCAACTCAATTAAATAACATCAATGATATAATCAGTTTTTATACGATAAAACACACTCAATGGAAAAAAACGATGGATGATGATTTAATACAAACCCTTTGGGAACAATTTGCAGTTGAAACAGATGAACATTTTAGTATTATTGAACCTCTTCTTGTCGATGCGGAAATTCAAGGCTCAAATGATAATGATATCGCACAATTATTTAGGTCTTTTCATACTATAAAAGGCTTATCCAAAGCCATGGATATGCTTTCTATGGAAGCCGTTGCGCATAAGGCAGAAGATTTATTAGGCCTCGTTCGCGACAAAAAAGCAGTCCTTAATACACCTTTAGTCAGCTTATTATTAGACGCTGTTGATGCACTGAAATCTATGCGCAATGTCGCAGTTGACAATAAGCAAGATAGCCCACGTCCTGAGCATTTATTACACCTCTTAGAAAACGCTTTTAAAACAGCTTCAGGAGAAAAACCAACTGCACCGCCTCCTAAAAAAGTTCAAACACTGGCTCCTAAAAAAGAAACTGGATCTTCTGTTGAAGAACAGGATGCAATTACGCACCCGCCTGTTATCCCACTTCATGTGGTGCCTCCCACCCCGGCAATTATTCCAGAAACGCCTGCTATCCAACAAGAAGTTACAGAACCTTTTAGCGTTAGTACGCAAGCCATTGTGCAACTTGAACAAGAAGCGGCCCCCATTTCATTGCATGATGATCCTGAAATGCTGCAATTTTTTGCGGAGTTACTTAAATCTAATCTTGTTGTGATTGGGAATGCCCTTATTCCAGAATATTACACTGATATAGATAAATATCAGGATATTGTTAATGCAACTGAAACGCTTGCCCATGCTTCCGAAGTGATGGGCTATGACCATATGCGGGACACTTTATTAGAATTAAAAACATTAATTCCACAAGCCACTCCCGTTGAAGAAGAAGCATGGGAAGATCTGATTAATGTCTTTACCCGTTTTATGGCTTTTGTTGAACATATCGAAACTGAAGCCAAACTTGACACTGGCAAAAACACAATTGCAGAAGCCCTCAAAGATGCAATTGCAGACGGATTTCATCGATTACTTGATCAAATTCATTTAGTCATTTCTGCTCTTGAAAATGGTCATGGGGAAGTTTTAACAGAAGAAGACGAACAACTTGCAGCACGCATCACAAAATTAGCAGCTAGTGCATATGGTTACCTCATTTTTTTAGGATTTAAATCACCTAGTTATTTGATGTTAATGCTAGAAGATGTTTACAATCGGATCGTTTTGGGTGAACTCTATATTTTTCAGGAAATGCTTGACCTCACCCGAGAAGCTATTATTACTGCACAACGACTCTTTAATCGGGCTTTGCATGAAGGCGCACATGTTGTTGAAGGGGAATTACCTGAAGTTGAACGCCTCATTCAGAATTTTAGAACATGTATTTATGCAGGAGGCAATAAAGTTCATGAAGAGGAAAATTCAGATTTAATTACAGTATTTAGACAATTTATGTCTCAAGTAAATATTAAACCTGAATTAGTTGAAATTCTCTCGCCACAAAATATCCAAGATCTCATCACTGCAATTAAATCTGGATTACATTTATTTGAAATTATGGCTTATCTTGAATCCTCTGAAGAATTAGCCATGAATTTTATTAATTGGGTCGAACAAGTTGGTTCTGTTATTACAAATCGAACTGTCTATATTCAAGAACAAAGTTGGTTTGAATTTCTGATTGTTTCAAAATTTGACGAGGAAACGCTCGCCACTCAATTAAAGCAAATTAACCCAGATGGACTTTACCTCAAACTTAATTCATGTAATATCCTCGATGATCAAAATCATTCAGGGCTTCCTGTGGCCACAACAGAGACGACGTTATCTCACAATGTGACCTCCGCCCCAGCTACAACATCTAACGTTTCTCGAACCACTTCTACTAGTTCTACTACAAAAACCGCCTCAAGTCAGAAACGGGAATCTCATCCTTCAACAGAAAATACTTCTAAAGCAGCCAATAGTGTTATTCGTGTGGACGGTGCAACGCTAGATCAATTCATGAATCAAATTGGTGAAATGGTCCTTGCCCGTAGCATGTTGACACATGCAGTCAATGATGAGCGAGCCAAAAATGCATTAACACATCTTCACGCAGCATTAGAACGTCTTCGCACCGAAACCCAAATTAATCCAACACAGCAAAAAATTCATGCAGAGCTTGAGGAATGCCTACAACATATTGAAGCATTAGAAGAACAACAACATCAATTAATTCAAGCTGATTTACAGCTTTATAGCGCACTTGGAAGATTACAAGAGCGCGGCATGGATCTACGCGTTGTCCCGATTGATACTGTTTTTAAACGATTTCCTCGTTTAGTTCGTGATTTAGCGCAATCGCAAGGGAAACAAGTTCGTTTAGAACTTTCTGGCCAAGAAGTCCGGATTGATAAAGGGATGGTTGATGTATTGGTTGACCCACTAATTCATATGGTGAGAAATAGTGTCGATCATGGCATAGAAGATCCTGATACACGTGTGGGACAAGGCAAAATCGCGCAAGCTACTGTTTCACTGACCGCCATGCAACGCGGTAATAATGTCCTTGTAGAAGTAAAAGATGATGGGCGGGGATTAGATGCAAAACGTATTTTAAGCAAAGCGATTGAACGAAATTTAGTGAATTCACATGAAGCCGAAAAATTATCAGAAGATGATATTTTTCAGTTTGTTTTCATTCCCGGTTTTTCTACGGCGGATAAAATCACTGAAACGTCAGGACGAGGCGTCGGAATGGATGTCGTGCGTAGTAGTGTGACACGATTGGGAGGCGATATTAAAGTTACTTCCGAAGCAGGTTATGGGACGACTTTTACATTGCAATTGCCCCTTTCTGTTGCGATTCAAAACACACTTCTTGTGGAAGTCAATGAACAAATTTTAGCGATTCCTGATCGTTATGTGGCCGAAGTTTTTGAAGCCCAACGCAATGACGTTCAATCTGTAAAAGGCCGCGAAGCTATTTTATTACGCAATGCTTTTTTACCAGTTGTTCATTTGAGTTATCTCTTAGGGCGCACACGAACTCAAAATATTTCTCAATCTATGGCAATCGTCGTCCTTTCTAATGGGAGACACCGTGTTGGTATTGAAGTCGATAAAATGCATCGGCGCCAAGAACTGTTTGTGAAAGACATTCATCCGCAATTGGCTGCCTTGCCTGGGGTAGGTGGGGCCTCTATTTTGGGTGATGGACGGGTTGTCCTGATTTTAGATGGGGAAGACTTAATTCGTCTTGCTGAAAGAACCGGAGGAAGAAATCATATTAAAGCCCTCAAAACAAATCCAAAAAATTGAAATATTTTTTCGATAGCAAAAAGAGACCTATTGATGATAGGTCTCTTTGATAAACAAAAGAGAACGTATTAAAAAAATTTTATGATAAAATTTTAAAGAAAATAGCCTTATTAAAATCTGGTTGGGCCGTTTGCCCTGCAATAATTTGCCCACTGCCATACAAAGCACATTCATTTTTATGAACATATAAGCGTTGTCCATCATCATTGACGACTAATGTGCCATTTGAACTGCGATCAACCAGCACAAAAGTCCCCCGACGATATTCAATATGCGCATGATCCCGTGAGGCTAATTTTTGATCTAAAATAATATCATTATTACTGCCCCGCCCAATGGTAATTTGCGGTAAAACCTCGCTGAGCTCTTTTCGTTGCGTACCATACAAAATTTCTAGTATACTTTTTTTCGGCGGCGGCGTGATCGCATCAATACTACCCGGTAAACTTGAAATGACCGTCCCGTCCGTATCTGCCTTCCACAGAAAATCATAAATATCAACAGGTTCTTGACGCCCTTTCACTGTCGTTGTATAGGCAAACTTTGCCTGATTGTGTAAAACACTTGGCAAAGATTGTATCACTTGTTTGGATGTAAAAATTTTTCCCGCTTTTGCCAAACCTGCAATCCGGGCAGCCACATTGACTGAATCTCCAAAGACATCCATCGTCTCTGTATTTTCTATTAAATTGCCAAAATGATAGCCCACTCGAATCATTAAAATAATACCTTGTTGTGGTTCGAGTTCTGCAATCAGTTCTTGCATTTTACATGCGGCGTACGTTGCACTTAACGCATTGTCAAATACAGCCATAATTTCATCGCCAATGGTTTTGACAACTCGCCCATTGTTCAAATGAATTGCCTGTGTCATCAATGATAAACATTTTTCAACAAGTCGGAGGGCAATAGTATCGCCCAATAATTCATATAAACGGGTACTGCCACTTACATCAGCAAACAAAACACATAATTCTTTTGCGATTTGCGCCATATCTTTTTGAAATAGAATAAAATAAAGTGAATGAAACAAATAAACTCATCTTTTGGGCTTTAAAATGTAAATATTTGGCCCTTTTCTAAAATCTGTACTTTCGAATTATTTCCCATTAATTCTGCCAGCTCCAGCCTGATTTGTGTACATGCGGAAGGCTTAAGATGACTAATATAAATTTCCACCTCGTTGTTCAATTGAAAGTCACCCAAGTCTTTCAAAAGCAATTCAGGATAAAAATGTTTAGATAAGCGGGAAATCTCCGCTTCGGCATTACTGAATGCTGTTTCTATTGCGAGATATTTCAGGTTTTTAATTTGAGAAACCTCTTCCCAAAATTCTGGGCAACTTGTAGAATCGCCAGAGAAAACAAAACTCCCGTGGCCGCTATCAATATGATATCCCACTGTTGGTACAACATGTAAGGCAGGTAACGCCTGAATTCGACGACCTTTCCCTATATTAATTGATTCATATTCTTTAATTGGATGATAGCTCAAACAAGGATTGGCTCCTGACGGAATCATTGTAAAATCCGGCCAAATTTTCCAATTGAAAATATTTTTTTTCAGGGCGTCAATTGTTTCGGCTAGCGCGTAAATATGCAGCGGGGATTGTCGCATTACACCGACTGTATCCACAAGTAGCGGTAACATGGCAATATGATCAAGATGGGAATGCGTCAAAAAAACTTTTTGCACTTTACTCAGCGCATCTTGTGTTAAATCTCCAACACCTGTTCCTGCATCAATTAATACATCATCATCTAATAAAAATGATGTTGTTCGCAGCCCTTTACCTATTCCGCCATTACAACCTAATACTTTTAATTTCATTCAGTTTTAGAGGGATCAAAAATAGATTATAAATAAAATTATAACGTAAATAAGATTTATTCAAAATGATCTTATTTCTTATTCTTATTGTTTAATTTGAGTACTACATTTGTATATATTTATCAAAAGTGTTTTATAACATTTTTGGGGTACGCACACTTTTTTGAACAAACAGGTTCAATATGAACTCACTATATTACACGAGAAATCTGCTTTTTGAATTTTCGTTTTAGATTTGATGCTATTATTATGGCATAAATTAGTATTGTTTTCAAAAATATTGTTTCTTTTATAAAATTTAATTAAAATCAACGGATTAGGTTTATTTATAATGTATTTTTTTCTCGAAAATGAAAAAGCAACCGAGATATTGGCACAACATCTCGCAAAAACCGTGACGGCTGGCATGGTTATTTCTTTAGATGGAAATCTTGGAATGGGAAAAACTTTTCTAGTTCGATCGCTTTTATATGCATTAGGTTATACTGGTAAAGTAAAAAGTCCAACTTATACCTTAGTTGAATCCTATCCATTATCTACAACATTAACCTGTTACCATTTTGATTGTTATCGATTTAATGATCCAGAAGAATGGGAATATGCCGGATTTCGTGAATATTTTAATGCCAATAGTTTGTGCTTTATTGAATGGGCAGAAAAACTAAATACCCTTGCGCCGCCTTTTGACTTAGTGATTCAATTTTCCATTCCGACGCAATCGCTCTCTAGTCGAGAAGTCAATCTCATTGCGAAAAGCCCTCTTGGTTACCATTGTTTGACACAGCTTGAAGAAATTACTCAACAAAAATGAAGAAAAAACTTAAACTCCTTTTAGAATATCTAGAATATTTTCACTTTAATAAAAAAGATTATGAATTATTACTTAAAGAAACCCCGCCTTCTCCCGATCCATTACGTAGAAAATTAATTACTGGATTAGTAGGCGGTGCTTTTTTACCTTCAGCAGTCCAAGCCCAATTTTTAGATCTCTTTGGCACAAATCATTTACAAAATGCTTCCATCCAACTCGCAGCCCATGCAAAGAAAAAACGACGCTTTATTGTTGCAATTGATGCGGGACATGGTGGAAAAGATCCGGGGGCCATTGGACAACAAGGAACCAAAGAAAAACATATTACGCTTTCTATTGCAAAACGTCTCCATGACAAAATTAATGCAGAAAGTAATTTACGTTGTATTTTAGTTCGGGAATCAGACTATGCTATTCCCCTAAAAGACCGGGTTGTCAAGGCACACAATGCTAAAGCAGATCTTTTTATTTCAATTCATGCAGATGCATTTAGCAAACCCAAAACATTTGGCTCCTCCGTGTACGCGCTTTCTGAAAATGGGGCTTCAAGTGCCGCTGCAAGTTGGCTTGCTGATAAAGAAAATAATGCGGATATGATTTTAGATGTCAATTTTAAAACGGATAATCAAGATTTAGCGAAAACCATTTTAAATTTAAAACAAGAAGCCACGATTCGCGAAAGCGTTTCATTAGGCTTTGGTATGCTCACAGAAATCAGACAAATCAATAAATTACATCGAGGACGCGTTGAGCAAGCAGAATTTGCGGTTCTCAAATCACCAGAAATTCCTTCTATTCTGATTGAAACAGCTTTTTTAAGCAATCCAGATGAGGAAACTCGTTTACGAGAAAGTTGGTTTCAAGCAAAAATGGCGACGGCTATTGTCAGTGGTATTCAACGTTATATTAGTAAAAATCCGCCTGTCGCAGAAAATGATCTTTCTTTTGCCGAAAGATTTCTATCTGGATAATATTATTATGAAAAAAAAGCCCCCAAAATGGGGGCTTTTTTTAACTAAGCATTTTTTTCTGTATCAACCGTTGGCATTATGCCTAAAAGTTCAGACAAAGCTTGTTGCTGCATTTTGAAAGAAGTTTCAAATTGATAATTTTTACGATTAGCCGACATCGCAAACAAACATTCATTTTCTTTAAGATAAAACCAAACGCGTTGTTCACGCATATACAACATCACAAAAACGCCTAAAATTAATAATACGGATCCAAGATAAACAATATTTTTTCCTGGAGAACGCGTCATTTGCAACCCAGTTGCTTGTACTTGATCATATTGCACCAATTGCAAATACACCGGGGAGCCATAAAAGAAACTATCACTGATTGCGTTCAACGTATCTCGAACAAAAAACAATGTCTCAGGTTTATTTGGGTCCAACGCCGGTAATTTTGCTTGTTCACGACTTAATTGCAATGCTTGAAAAGCTAAGCCTTCTAACATTTTCATGTAAGTTTGTGCAACTTCCGTCCGTTGGGCTTCAGGAACAATTTTATTAATAAAACGAGCAACAGCGTCCATGCCTCCTGTTGCATATAAGCTCAAAATCTTTTCTGTACTTTCTTGAAATTGTTGTTTCAGTGTTGGATTTTCTTCTTGTTTCAAAGCAAAATCAGTAAAACGTTTGCCAATATCTGGATAAGCTTTTTTATTGAATAAAATTGCCCGCAAACGGTTAAAATCATCAAATGAACCATCTAATAATGGAAAATACACATAACGGAAGTTTTCATTTGGCGCCCCCCGCATTCCACTCATAAAATACCAACGATTTTCTATTTGTACAGGTAACATGTAATTATGATATTCATGTGCTTGACCTTGTTTATCACGGACTTTATACATAAAACTTGGGCCGACGTTATGTAAGCTTTTCTCATCTTGAGACGCCGCACCTGAACCCATCGCCCCGCTTAATTTATCCCGAACTTTTTGCTTTTCTTGCCCGGTTCGCTCCACATTAAATGGCCGGAAATCAGTAAATTCAATTGTATAATCTTGTTCGCCATTAGATAATTCTGTATTTTTCTTGACTTGTCCTGCAACAGCAAAAGGTTTTTCTATGGGAGAAAAAAGACTCCAACTATTTAATTTCAGCTTTGTCCCGCCATCTTCAAAGCTGGCCTGATAAATACTCACGCCTTTATATGTCAAAGGATGATTGACCTTAATCGTTGCCTCAAAAGATTTTTTTGTTTCTTTATCAAAAATAATCACATCGCTTGCGAAAGATTTCGGCTGGCCTGTATTGTAATGTTCAATATGAAATTTCTTGAGCCCCACAGCAAATGGCAAATCCTGAACAAAATAGCCGTCGCCTGCATTCAAAAATACGACATCCACACTTGAATTTTCAGGAATAGAAATATTGCCTCGAAAAGATAAATTACTTGGACTTAGACGACTCAACGCTCCAACCTGACTAGCTGTAAGATCTCGTGTTTCTGCTTTTTTTAATCCCAATAATTCTTGGATTTTTAACGGAACATTGCCATCCATTAAGCCCCCAATACAAATAATTACTATCGCGACATGTGTAAAAATATAGCCTAATTTCTGATATATTCCTAATTTTGCTGCAATCAAGGTTTCCCCATTTTTTTGGGCTTTGCAGCTGACTTTATAATTATTTTTGACTAAATAATCTTGAATTGGATTAACAAAATGTGTTCCATTGACCGCAAATGTGGCCCGATGTTGAAATTGCATTAAGCTTTCATACGTTAAATTTTCTTTAAACGTCTTCATTTCGCGTATAAAATTTGGCGTATGTCGATAAATACACAAACTCGTAGATAATACTAAAAAAACTAAAATCACTAAAAACCAACTGCTATGGTAAACATCAAATAATCCTAATAACTCATATAATTTGAAATAAAAATTTCCAAATTCAATCATATAATTTGGATATGGTTGATTCTGCACCAAAACTGTTCCAATAATAGAAGCAATCGAGAGAACAGTTAATAAACTCACAGCAAAGCGCATTGAACTCAATAGTTCAAAAAGCCGATGCGAAAACGTATCTGTTTTCAACTTTACACCCTAATTGTCAAAAAATAGATTGTGTTAAAGAAAAAGCAAGCCCTTATTTTAATCCTAAAAATTCTTTTTGCTTTTTCTTTTTTTGAAAAAAAATTTTAGACAAAAAATTTAATTCCCGCGTTCATCTTTTTTCAAGACAAAAAAAACACTCTTTATCTGTGCAGACAAAAAGTGTTTTTCTGAACAATTCATTCACGAATGAATTAGATTAAATTTAATTCAGTAGCAGTTTGTTGCGCAATCATAAGTTCTTCATTCGTCGGAATGACACACACTGTCACGGGACTATTTGGACGGGTAATAATATGTGCATGATCTTGATTAGCTTTATGATCTAATTCAATGCCCAACCAAGACATCCATTCACATACGCGTTGACGAACATAATCGGCACGCTCCCCAATTCCTGCTGTAAAGACAAGCGCATCAATCCCCCCCACATCAGTTGTTAACGCGGTCAGTTGACGAGCAATTTGATAGGCAAAAACTTCAATCGCTTGTTTTGCATCAGGGCTTTCGCTGGACAATAAATCTCGCATATCGCTACTTAATCCATTTGACATGCC
Organism: uncultured Burkholderiales bacterium; assembly: GCA_964504875.1. Lineage (GTDB taxonomy): Bacteria > Pseudomonadota > Gammaproteobacteria > Burkholderiales > CAZDFJ01 > CAZDFJ01. The sequence continues at coordinate 17,166 of CAZDFJ010000034.1, forward strand.
CAATAAACCAGATTCTTTGTATAAAACACGATTCACTTCAGCAGGAGAAAGGCCTTCTTGTTCAATCAAATATAAAACAACGCCCGGATCCAAAGTGCCACAACGGGTGCCCATAGGCAACCCCTCAATCGCAGTAAACCCTAATGTAGAAGCATAACTTTTACGATTTTTAATTGCACAGGCACTTGAACCATTTCCCAAATGCGCGACTAAAACGCGGCCATTTGCTTTTTCTTCTGGTAAATAATCACTTAAAACTGTACTAATATAGTGATAAGATAAACCATGAAAACCATAACGCTTAATGCCTTTTTCTGTATATTTTTTAGGCAAAGCAAAAACTTGGGAAACAGGATGATGTGTCCGGTGATATGCAGTATCGAAACAAGCAACTTGAGGTAAGGCACTTCGTGTTTCATTAATAATATGAATTGGCCGAAGATTATGCGGTTGATGTAAAGGCGCAAGGGGAGTGAGTGCATCCAATTCAGCAATGACTTCAGGTGTCACCAAAACACCATGATCATAATGATCCCCACCATGCACAATCCGGTGTCCCACTGCAACGAGTTCTAAATCACCCATGTGATCATCAACCCATTTTAACAATACAGACAACGTTTGCGCATGACGTTTGCCTTCAATCATTTCGATATCAATATCTGCATCAAAAACTTTTTGATCATGTTGATCTTTGACAACAAAGTGTGGCCGAACCGTGATTCCTTCCATATTGCCACGATAAATTGCCGTAAATTGTCCTGCATTTAACTCAAACAAAGAAAACTTAATACTCGATGATCCAGCATTTAAAACTAAAATTCCTTTTGCCATGTTACACTCACTTTTTTTATGACAGAAAATAGAGAATAATTTGTATTAAACTAAAAAAGCCCTCTGTATTTTTTATCACAAAGGGCTTTTTTTCATCAAATTTTAGTCGTTTGCAATCGGCTTAATGCCTAATTTTTTACGACGATCATGTGCTAATAAAACCGCCACGGCGGACGAAGCCAAACGTGTTAACACCGTATCCGCACGGCTGGTAAGAATAATTGGAACACGTGCCCCTAATACGATCCCTGCAGAGCGGGCATCTGCTAAATATTCTAATTGTTTTGCTAACATATTGCCTGCTTCTAAATCAGGAACCAATAAAATATCCGCACGGCCTGCTACTGGAGAAGTAATTCCTTTTGTTTTTGCAGCCGCTTCAGAAATTGCATTATCAAATGCCAAAGGTCCGTCTACTAAAGCCCCTACAATTTGACGGCGATCCGCCATTTTACACAATGCAGCCGCTTCAATCGTGGATTCGATATCTGGCGTCACCGTTTCAACAGCTGATAAAATCGCCGCACGAGGCAATTCAACACCTAACACATGCGCTAATTCAATTGCATTTTGTAAAATATCAGCCTTGTCCAATAACGTTGGGGCAATATTCACGGCTGCATCAGTAATTAACAAATTACGCGGATAAGTCGGCACATCCATTACGAAAACATGACTAATCCGACGCGCTGTACGTAAACCGTTTTTCCCGACAACTTCACGCATTAATTCATCAGTGTGCAAACTTCCTTTCATGATACATTCCGCTTGACCCACACGAACTAAACGGACAGCTTCTGATGCGGCAGCATGACTATGTTCTGTTGAGACGATTTCGTACTGGCTTAAGTCAATATGTTCTGCATCGGCTACAGAACGAATTTTACTTTCTGGCCCAATCAGAATAGGCACAATTAAGCCTGCTTTCGCCGCTTCAATCGCACCCAATAAAGAAGCACTATCTGTTGGATGAACAACTGCCGTCCGAATGGCTTCTAAGCCTTCTGTTTTCTTAATTAATTTTTGATAACCAGAACTTTTATCGGCAATACGAACTTCAGGCAATAACACACGGGGGCGTTTTACTTTGGTGGTTGGCGCAATCACTTCCGCTTCCCCTTCTAAAATGATATCCCCATTTTGATTGACCGCTTGGCAAGCAAAGGTAATCATTTTTGTTTCTTCAATTTTACCGGTTGCTCGCACGGTAATTGTCACAGAATCCCCAACAGAAACCTGACGTGCAAAATGAATTGTCTGAGAATGATAAACTGTTCCCGGCCCTGGCAATTGATTTCCTAATACGGCAGAAATCAAAATTGCACCCCACATTCCATGGCCTGCTAACCCATGTAACCCTGTTGTTTTTGCATATTCTTCATCAATATGTGTTGGGTTTTCATCGCCAGAAATAATAGCAAATAATTTTACATCTTCTTCTGTGAGAATACGGCTAATTGACGCGCTATCATCTAGTTGAATTTCATCAAAAATCCGATTTTCTACAAAAGAAGCACCATTTGTCGTATCAGAATGCGCCGCTAATTGCGCTAAAGCTGCTGTCTGTAAGTGACCCATAACATCCTCTGTTAATTTTGCATCATGCTATTTTTTATAATTTTTATATACGGCTTGTATATAAAAAAATGCAGAACTCATGTCATGATCAATTTGTTTCATTTGATAAGACACGAGTTCCACGTTTAGGCTCTTTTTTTAGCGTGCTGCTTAGCCCATAATGTTGTAGCCAGAATCCACAAAAATGGAATTTCCAGTCATAGATTGACCATGTTCACTTACAAGCAATGCAACCAATGCACCCACATCTTCTTTACGGGCTAAATGGCGCAATGGGGAGCGTTCTTCTGCACTTTTCATTAAATCATTAAAATGATCAATCCCTGAACCCGCACGAGTTGGCAATGGACCAGGAGAAACGTCATGAACACGAATGCCTTGCGGGCCTAATTCTGCCGCTAAATAACGGGTAACACTTTCTAAAGCCGCTTTGACAGGTCCCATCACGTTGTAATTTTCAACAACTTTTTCGGCACCATAATAACTCATTGTGATGAGCGTTCCACCGTCTTTCATTAAAGGTTCTGCCAATTTCGCCATCCGAATAAAAGAATGGCAAGAAATATTCATAGCTAAATCAAAACCTTCTTTAGAGCAATCTACAACACGGCCATGTAAATCATCATGCGGCGCAAACGCGATAGAATGAATGACAAAGTCAATTTGCCCACCCCACAATTTTTCTGCATCTGCAAAAATCTTTTCCAAATGGCCTGGTTCTTCTACATTACATTCCAAGAAAAGAGGTGCTTCCAATTCATCCGCAATGTGTTGCGTGAATTTTTTGGTTTTTTCGTTTTGATAAGTCAAACCGACTTGCGCCCCAGCTTGGTGTAAGACTTTTGCACATGCATATGCAATACTTTGATCATTTGCAACACCAAATACTAAACCGCGCTTACCTTCGAGACTGATTATGCCTTTTGTCATATTGATTACTCCAGATGTGTGATGTTCATTAGTAATGATTCACGTTCAATTAAACAATATTATTATGTCACTTTTGTTTCAAATTGTGGAAAAATTTGTGCATTGCAAAATAGAATTGTTTTTTATAAGATGTCCCTCAATTATAAGCACAAATTTTTTTAATACTTTAATTTCAAACAATTTGAATGGTCTTATTTAATTTAACAGTGTTTTTAACTGAAAAAATATTTTTTATACGCACTCAAATATTTGCTATCTCTTTCAATTTATTTCATATTTTATCTAAATCAATTCAAATTGACGCTTTTTTTGATAAAATTGATTTCATATTTTAATCAAAAATCAAATAAAAATTGAATTAGTAATAAAAAATATTAAAAGAAATGTTTGACATCTTTTTTTTGCAAATTGTTTCTTTTATGTCTCATAATGAAACAATTCATAAAAAAAAATGGAGAGAATCAATTTAAAATAAAATTTTTTTCAGGGAATTAAACATGATTATTGAATATTTTAAAAGAAAAAATATTGCCTGAATTATTCAACACAATTTTTCAAAAAAACGTTACTATAAAGTAATCTAGTATAAAAAAAATACTGTTTGAAAAATTAGAACAATCTTGTTTAATTAGATTGTCTTTTCTCCCTTCAGATTTGAGAATCATAATGAAAAAAATCTTTACTCTTTCCGTGCTTGCTTTTAGTTTTCTATGTCCTTCTCTTTATGCTCAAACTCCTGAAGAACAACAAACAATAAATGCAGCACAACAAGCCCGAGCTCGGGCAAAGGCCGTGCAACAACAGGCCACACAAAAAAATAATGTCAATAATATCAATGACGTTGTTTTTGAACCTTTGATTATTCGCTCTGTCCCGACGACAGGACCCAATGCAGAAGCACAAAATACAATGAATGCAGCGAAACGGGCTAATAATAATGCGAAAACATTACAACAATTTGAAAAAGATCAAAGTATTTTTTTAACACAACCCATTCCAATTATTGTCGCGCCCCCTCCGCTCGCCACGGAAGCGCAACAAACCATTGACGCCGCTCAACGCGCTAATGCTAATGCAAAAAATCTTCAAAATAACAAAAGTCTTTCCTCTCCTACACAAGTGTTGACTGTAACACCTTCTGGTATTGTTTTGCCCGCTCCACGTACAGCAGCGCAACAAACCATTGACGCCGCTCAACGGGCGAATACCAATGCCAAAGCTTTACAAAATAAACAAAAAACGACTAGCAAAATTTTAACCGTGACACCTGTTGGTACAATTTTGCCCGCGCCGCGTACAGCAGCGCAACAAACCATTAACGCCGCTCAACGGGCGAATACCAATGCCAAAGCTTTACAAAATAAAAATAATATCACTTCTTCTGGTGAGCCTCTTTTAGTGGTTCAACCCGATGGAACGCTTGCTCCCAATACACATAATTCTGTCATAACAGATGCACAGCGGGCAAATAGCAATGCCAAGGCTTTACAAACAATTAATACAGAAAATGAACTCGTGATTAGTCCTTCTCCCACTGTTGTTTTTCCTATTTCTGACGAACAAAAAGCTCTTCTTGATGCTCAAAATGCCCGCACCCGCGCAAAAACAAATACAAAACAAAAAGACAATCCAAATCAACAAAATATTATTGTCGTTCAACCACCAAACGGAAGCACAACAGATGCGGACGCGACAATCAATGCCGCTCGGCGCGCGAATAATAATGCAAAAACGTTAACCACACCTGAGCAGCCCAACGAAGCTGATACGCATGAATCAGTAGTGATTCTGCCTCCCAATGCACAACAAACGGAAGCACAACAAACCATTGAGGCGGCACGGTTGGCTCGGGCCCGCGCGAAAGCCACAGCCTTGCGGAAAAAAAATAAAAACGCAGTTGTGATTGAAACGCAATGTGGACAAATTAATTTGGGGAATGCCGCCAGTCAATTTGGCGAAACAGGAACAAATGCCAGCGTTTCCACACAAGGTGGAGTATTAAGCGTAGACAAATGTATTAATCGTTAAAAACATGCTAGGATAGAATATCGTGTACGATTTATTGTATCTCAATCTGCAAAAATGAGGGACATTATGAATTTACTCAAAATATTGTGTTGTGGCGGAGTCTTTTTGAGTATCGGCATTGCGCAAGCAACAGACCGAGTGATTTCTGGCAACGTGAATTACGATGTCAAAATTGATCATGATATTGTACAAGCTACGCCCAAAAATGCAAAACATACCAATCAAATTTTGATTATAGATAATACTAAAGGGAATCAAAAAAATATCACGATTGGAAATCCTCACGGACTTGGTAAAAACCATTTGGAAAAAAAAAGTGATCCATGCTCACAAACAAATCGTTCAGATTGCCAAAACCGTAATTTAGCCCACTTAAACAGTGATAAAAAACAATTACCCAACAGCAATTTTGAGCAGGCAAATTTATTTCATGCGTCTTTTATTGGGGCAATATTGACAAATAGCTTGTTTAATAATGCAAATTTACAAAACGCCAATTTTACGCAAGCCAAGCTCGTCAATACACAATTTAGTCATGCGAATTTAGCCGGCGCCCGTTTTGTGGGGGCTAATTTGACCAATGCTGATTTGAGTTATGCGAACTTGGCAGGGGCAGATTTGATGCATGCAAATATTAGAAATATTTCTTTAGAAAATGCAATTTTAAGTGGCGTGCGATGGGTTGATGGTCATATTTGCGCACCTCATTCTGTAGGAACCTGTTCTTGATTTTAAAGAAAAAGAACATTATTTTTTAAGGAAATAAAAATGAAAAAAAATCACTCTTGGCTTTTGGTCATGTTGAGCAGTTTCTGTCTAAGCTTTACAAATATCCAAGCAGGATATGCAACTAGTGCAGTCAGTTCAGAAGAAGCCGCAGAATATGCAGAATCCGTTGATTCACTTCAAAAAAGTGCGGAACAAGGCGAAACCGATGCGCAATATCAATTAGGGATTCGTTATCGGGACGGAAAAGGGTTAGAACGCAATGAAGAACGGGCGATGTTTTGGCTCACTAAAGCCGCAAAATCAGGACATCCTAAAGCTCAAAATAGCCTTGCTTTACTTTATATTGTGGGCAAAACTACCCCACAAAATGATGCCGAAGCCTTGAAATGGTTTCGCCGCGCCGCAGAATTAGGGCATACGAATGCGCAAAGTAATCTCGGATTTTTATACTATAAAGGCATTGGCGTTAAAGAAAATCCAACGGAAGCAGTCAAATGGTTTCGCCGCGCCGCCGATCGAATTGATCAAGGCAGTGCAGACGCACAAAGCAATTTAGGATGGGCCTACTATGAAGGAAAAGGCGTTAAACAACGCAATTATGCGGAAGCTTTAAAATGGTTTCGTAAAGCAGCCGAACATAACAGTCCTGCTGGTCAAACGAATATTGGCATTTTATACGAAGAAGGCCATGGCGTTGAAAAAAATATTCCTAAAGCAGTGGAATGGTATCAAAAAGCCGCTGAACAACGCTATGCGGAAGCGCTCTATCGTTTGGGGCGCCTGAGCGAATCAGGACAAACGGGAAGTGTCAATATTAGTAAAGCCCGCGATTATTATGAACAAGCGGCCGAACAAGGTTCAGACGAAGCGCAAGTTTATTTAGGTCAACTATACGAAGAGGGCAAACTTGGTTTTGAAAAAGATGTGACAGAAGCTAAAAAACTATATCATTTAGCTGCCAAACAAGGAAACACTCAGGCTAAAGCCCATCTAAAACGTTTAGGGACAAAATAATTTGGCAAAAAAAAAGCGGCATCACGCCGCTTTTTTTTATGGCTTGAATTGACTTATTCTGGAATAACACGCCCAACTGCTTGGGCAACCAGACGCAAATCTTGCATCAGTTTCATAAATTCTGTAGGCGCTAAAGCTTGGTCCGCATCACACCAAGCATCGCATGGTGTTGGGTGCATCTCTACTAATAAACCATCCGCCCCAACAGCAATCGCTGCTTTTGCTAAGGCAGGCACTAACCATGCTTTCCCACCTGCATGAGAAGGATCAATAATCACAGGCAAGTGTGTTTCTTTTTTCAAGACGGGAATTGCTGTCACGTCTAAAACATTGCGGTAAGCCGTTTCGAAAGAACGAATTCCACGTTCGCAGAAAATAATATTGTGATTCCCCCCTGCCGCAATATATTCCGCCGCCATGAGCCACTCAGAAATCGTTGCAGACATCCCCCGTTTTAAAATGACGGGTTTATTTAAACGTCCGACTTCTTTGAGCAAATCAAAGTTTTGCATATTCCGTGTACCGATTTGAATCACATCCACGTCATATTTTTCAAAAAGTTCAACGTGACGAACGTCCATCAATTCAGTCACAATCGGCAAATTATATTTGTCAGCCGCTTGACGGAACATTTTCAAGCCTTCTTCGCCGTGACCTTGGAAATTATACGGACTAGTACGTGGTTTAAACGCGCCCCCACGCATTAAACGGCACCCTGCTTTAGACACCCATTCTGCGGCAGTATCCATTTGCTCTTGTGTTTCAACTGAGCACGGCCCACCAATGACTTGAACTTCATTGCCCCCAATTAATGCCCCGCGAATATCTACAATTGTATTTTCTTTATGGCCTTCACGAGAAACAATTTTGTAAGGCTTCATAATACGCATGGCGTATTCGACACCAGGGAACGCTTCAATTAATTTCAAATCTAATTTTTGTTCATTGCCTAACGCCCCGATCACGGTTCGCTCAATCCCGCGCGAGACATTGACGTCTAATCCGACATGTCTAATTTTACCAATTACATTTTCGATTTGTTCTTCTGTACATTCTGAATTCATTACAATAATCATGCATCAGTCCTCTTTTTTATTTGCAACATATTTTTTTGCAATTTATCGTTTTTCTAGTCAAAATAGTTGAACAGCAAATTATACT
>CAZDFJ010000035.1:0-23712 GCA_964504875.1 uncultured Burkholderiales bacterium
TGATTTTATCGCCAGCAACGCCTTTGCTTTCTAAGTATTTTTTCACAGAGTTAGCACGTGCTTGGGATAATTTCAAGTTGTACGCATCGGAACCAATACGATCTGTATAACCTTCAACAATAATGTTGTCGTATTTGGTGGATTCTTTTAATTTGTCCACTAAACCATTTAATTTTTGTTTTCCAGCAGAACGTAATGTTGCTTTATTGAAATCAAATAAAGCATCTGCTGCTAAAGTAGTTTGTTCATAGCGTGGAGCAGGGGCTGGTGCTGGAGCAGGGGCTTCAACAACAGGTTGTGGTTCAGGCTTTTTTTCTGCGTCGCCACATTCAACTAAACCTTGTTCTTTTGTCCAAGAACCAGTTCTCCAGCATTCGCCAAAGCTGTTTTTAACGATTTCGCCAGATTTTTCGGAAGTTGCATATGCTTCAGTTTTTTCAGCGTGCGCAAGGTTTGCGCCCAAGCCCAAAACTAAGGCTAATGCCAAGCCTAATTTTTTTCCTTTGGTCATACTGTAAATCCTTTGTCAAGTAAGGTTAAGTGAGTTAGTCAAGAAACGATCAATTTTTTTTTAAATTTTCATAACCAAGCGTTGATTTCTTTCAATCTAGAATAATAACACTTTATCAATTAGAATGTATAGCCTATTGCTCTCAAATAGGCATGATAGTATACACTGGTGTTGCAAGTATCAAACGCTTTTGTCTCTTCAATTCACTCTTTTCTAAAATGTTTTATATTTGACCGTCTTTTTCATACGATTTTTAAAATACATGTTTTAGGGAATTTTTCAAGAAAAATCCATTCTTTTTTTTTGTAAAACAATAATGCCATTTTTTTTGATTAAATATAAAGTTAATATCTTTAAATTTCAAAAAGATAAATAAAGAGAAAAATATTTATAGGGCATTTTTAATCATCACATTGATTATTTCAAAAGAGAAAGTCAGAATTAAAAATTTAGTTTTTAGAGAGAGTGTCGATATTGTGTTATGTATTTTTCTTCGAGTATGAATGGCACGATAAAAACGAACATTTAAAGCATAATGGCTTTTAATGTGTTTTTATGTTTGAGTGCGATTTTGTTTTTATTTATTTTTTAAATTTTATTTTGATTATGTGTGCATTCATTTTAGGAATTGAAACTTCATGTGATGAGACAGGTGTTGCACTTTATGCAACAGATAAGGGCCTGCTTGCTCACACTTTACACAGTCAAATTGATTTACACGCACACTATGGGGGCGTTGTTCCAGAATTAGCTTCGCGTGAACATATTCAAAAACTTGTGCCATTAATCAAAAAAGTCCTGCTTGAAACAAATATGCAATTAAAGGAAGTTGATGCGATTGCGTATACACAAGGTCCAGGTCTGGCGGGGGCATTATTAGTAGGGGCGAGTGTGGCCCATGCCCTTGCCTTTGCTTTAGACAAACCTATTATTGGTGTGCATCATTTAGAAGGACATTTATTGTCTCCTTTATTGAGTGATCCTAAACCGCCTTTCCCATTTATAGCCTTGCTGGTTTCAGGAGGCCACACACAACTCATGCTTGTAGAGGAAATTGGGTGTTATACCTTATTAGGTGAAACCATTGATGATGCAGCAGGGGAAGCTTTTGATAAAACAGCGAAATTGTTAGATTTGGGTTATCCAGGAGGGCCTGCTTTATCCAAACTAGCCGAAAAAGGCACAAGAGGGGTATATCATTTGCCTCGTCCAATGATAGGAAGTGGTGATTTAAATTTTAGTTTTAGTGGTTTAAAAACAGCGGTGTTAACCTTAGTTCAGCAAGAAAAGCAAAAACAAGGTCAGTTAACAGATCAACAAAAAGCAGATATTGCGTGCGCGTTTCAAGAGGCGATTGTTGATGTCCTTACGAAAAAAGCATTAAAAGCTCTGAAACAAACACAATGTCATCGTCTTGTTGTAGCAGGCGGCGTCGGCGCAAATGCACAATTAAGAGCACATCTTAATTGTGAAGCCGCGAAACGAAAAATTATGGTTTTTTATCCGCCTTTGTCTTTATGTACTGATAATGGTGCCATGATTGCCCTTGCTGGGTCCTTTCATTTGGAAAAAGCAACATCCGCTGGGCAAAATTTTCAAGTTTTTCCACGTTGGGAATTGAATACACATTAAGATAGTGTATTGTATTAAGCATGTGTCTGTTTAATCCATTCAATAATTTTTTGAATCAGTATTGTTAAATATTCTGAATCAATATCTGGATGTAAGGTGAGCGTCCCAATGGCGGGTAAAGCGGGGTGTTCACTCGATAAAATATCGTAATTTTTGCCGTAAATAGAGTAATAATTATCTGAGATATAAGTGGGGGTCACTGTACTTTTTGTTTCATCTTGAGGATGTAACACATACATCATGAGTACAGGGGAAAAGCCCCCATTTTTTCGGCGAATACCGTGAACATATTTGTGAATGCAATTAGGCAAAGCATGTTGTTTAACAGTCTCAAATTTAGAATACTTCGCATCAAAAATTGCAATATAGCTATGCTCTTTATAGCGAAATTCCAAGGTGAAATCAGGTGTCCAACGTGAAAAATCCCCATAAGTTGTATGCGTGACATCCACCAAATCAAGTGGCATGACGCGATTCAGTACCGCCGCCCAAATATTAAGCTCATAAAATAATCGAATATTGACCCCGTCTTGATTTTCAAAACAATAATAATGACTTAGTAAATGTTCATTTAGCGTCTCGGATTGAGAAAACATGTTTTTAGGAATAAATAAGGTATCATCATGTGTTGCTTGAAAGGCATTTTGTTCAATTGCATCAATAATGCGGTAAAGGCAAAAAAATTCGTATAATTTGAAAAGAGAACGACAGCCAAAAAGATAGGCTTCTGCCGCCCAAAAAGGCTCACCAAGCGCGTACCATTCGGATACAACGGAAAACATTTGCCGGTAATGTAAATGATTTTGTACCCATGGAGTAATTTGAGGTTTACGAATATTGGTATGAACCGTGGCGGGAATATAACGCATAAGCACTTTGAGGCAGGCATTAGTTTGACTCAATAATAAATCACATTCTTTTTGGCGTGATGCCAACTTTGTGCGGCTATAATAACGTAGAACTTCACTAAAAGAGCAATAATCTTGCTCATCTTTAACATGTAATAATTTCATATTACGATCGTCACGTTGCGCATTTTGATTAAATGTAATGACATTTCTTAGAAAATCCCGAATATCAAATAAATATCCTAAAATCACGCGGTTTTCATATAAATCTGTATCTGCGCTTAATTCATCTGATTCAATTTCCTGAAGCGTATAATATTGATTTTCAACTTTAAAAGCCTGCTCAGAAGCAGGATCAGCAGGCATCAGTTGATCCAAATGATTAATTACCCAACAAAGTGTCTGTTCATTGTAATGCACCGCATTATGGTAAGGCATACGACGTGTGTTGGGTGTAAGTCGACAACGCCGTCGTACCCGAAAATGCGGTAAATTTTGTTCTAACAAAGCCAGCCCATTTTTGATATGTGCCAACAAAAAATCAATATCTCGTTTTTGGTAATATTGTGAAATAGTATTTTTGGGTTCGGAAGTGCTAAAACAAATTGCAGTAATATTGTCTATTTTTTGTGCTAAATAATCAATAATATGCGCGGCTTGTTTTGCATGTTGCATAGTCGCAAGAATATTGATCCATTTGAACGCATCAAATGATTGTTTAACTTGTGTAAATTCAACAGAAGGCGCATAAAGTCCAAAATGATAAGCAAACCATTTATTGGCTAATGCACCCGGTGCAGAATTAGATTGCATTTTCCAAAGACATTCTCCCTTAATATTCTGAATTAATGTTGCGGTTTCAAAGATTTCGTCTTGTAAAAAGACAGTGGGTTTGCCATATGTTTCGGGAGATAAAACATAAAAAATAATCGTATCTGTTTCAAGGACATCAACGACTTGTTGTTCTTCGCTATGTGGGTCTTTGGCAAGTGATAACCAATTTGAATAATTAATATGCAGATTAAGTGTCACTACAGGCATGGTTTTTTATCTCTCGAAAAAGTGAAAAAAAGTTCTAATGCATAAAATAACTGTAAGAATGCTGTTCACTTTCACCAATGGCGATAATTTCTTTGAGTTTTGCCTTTGTGTGTACAAATTGTTCAGAAAGAATGCTATAAAAAGTGTTCAATCGTGCGCCATATTTTTCACCATAACCATTAATTAAAGGAAGAAGATGTTGTGTGACGGCATAATCTAAGGCGATTAAATTTGTTCTTCCCATAAATCGCCGTGCCACATAACAATATTTTTGCATTGCTTTTTTCTTACGATGACTGACAATAATGGGTGAGCCAAAATGAGGTGTATTTTCTTGTAAAACACGAATAATTTTTGTGATTTCTGTTTCCTCAAGCGTACTAAATTGGGCTTGTCCATTCGCACAATCAAACCATGTGTTCAAATCAGCGTAGGAAATAGGTTCTATTTTTTGTGTCAAATTTTTGCCAGTACTGGAAAATTCATCAATAGCAGGCGGATCTAATAAAATAATAGGCGCGCGATCAATTAAACGGGGAGATAATTGCTCTGTAGAATGATCATAATTAATCGTAGCGAGAAAACGTAGATGTTCGCCAACAGTCAGCGCACTATTATTATCGTTCGGAATGCCCGTATATAACACTTTTTCTGTTTCATGATCACACATTCCCATAAAAGAAGACCAATAATGCTCAATTGGGCTTAAATTGGCTTCATCAAGTAAAACAAAATACGGACTAATCATTTCAGAAGAGAGTGTGCTTTCATGCTCGATTTGTTTGAGAATATCAAAAAGTCCAGTGGGGGCCTTTTGAAATTGATGGGCAAGCGGATTAAAATAGCCTAATAAATCCCGCTGGGATGTCCAACCTCGGGCTGTACGAATTGTCAGAAAACGTTCTGATAGTCCGAGTGTATCACCCAATAATTTAACAAGAGACGTTTTACCCACTCCGGGTAAGCCAGCAAAAACAGTTAAAAAATTCTGCTGAATATTAATGACAAAATTTGCAATTTGCTCTTGAGAATAATTTCGTCCAGTTTGTCTTAATAATTGGCTTAATTCAGTGAGATATTCATTCATTGAGCCATTAAATTGCCGGCAGGAAATGGTGGGATATGTAGGAGGAATGGTTGTTGGTATTTTTTCTGGGGAAGACAAAAGAGGATGGTGTTGTTGTTGCTGGGGCAATAAAAGTTCTAATAATGCATGCGTTTCGGTTAATTTGCGCTTGAGTGCTTGTTCGCTTTGATGTAATAATTCTTCAGTAATTTTTCTTTTTTCAGCTAATTTGCTTTCATGAATTTCATGGTAATGACTGAGTTTTTTTAACTCATCAATTTTTTTCTCAAGTTCTTGTATTTGTTCTGTTTTTTCAGATTCAAGTTGTGTGGTTTGTACCATCAAAATCGGATTTTTTTTATTTTGTTGAACTTGTTTTTTGTCATTTTGAAGTGACTCAATTTCATCTTTGAGTTTATTGCGATTTTGACTTAAGCTTTCAATTTGTTGTTGTAATCGTTTAATTTCTGTTTCAAGTTCTTTTCGTTTTGGTTCAAACTCTTTTTTGGTTTCCGCTTCAATTTTTTCTTGAATTTCTTTACCAATACGTTTTTGTGAGAGTTCAAGAATTTTTTCTGAGTGGGCTTCAATATAAGCAGTAATATGTTCTTTACCTTTTGCTGTAGCAAGGTATTGTTCAACATATTTAAAACCTTCTTTTTCCCATGCATCTAGTGCGTACAACAATTGCGTGAGACGTTCAATGCGGGCTTGGGATACTTTGTGTACTTTATTTGGCGCACTAAGTTGACGACTTTTTAGTAAATCCAGTATTTTTTGAAGACTTTGTTTATCCAAGCTACGCTGATTAAGTCGTGGAAAAAGTTCGTTTCCCCAACGCACTAATTTTTCATTGCTCATGTAATCAATCACGTCATATTCTAAATCAGCTAAACAGGCAATGCTGGATAATAACTTGTCTGTATAAGTTGGCATCGTAACGTGTAAAAAAAGATTTTCAGGCAGATTTTTGTGTGTGATGGCTAAAATATGTTCTCCCCAATCACGATCCCCAATGCGCGGGAGCACTGTAGAAAGACGTTCTAGTGGATCCAGACGAATATCAAAGAGCGTATCATTATTGTAACTTGCTATCACTTCTGCTTTGAAAGGTCCATAAAAACATGTTTTTTCAAGATCTTCCAAGAAAATATAGCGTTTTGGCTTAAAGTTTAGATTTTTAATAATACGGTCTTCAACATCAGGTATGGCAGTAGAAATCACATGGCATAGTTCGTGATACTCAATTGGTTTTGCTGTTTCGCCTTTAGCTAAGTACAAAGAATGCGCATCCAAATCTTTTTCATATTCATAATTTTGATTATTCATAAAAGGAATTTTAAATAATTGATTTGCATAGTGTTCTTTTAACCTTTGAAATTCTGAAACAACAAAAATATGTCCATTATTGGGAAAATCATTGGGATTCGCATGTTCATAGATATCATTTGTGCCTTTAATTAATTTGGGAATGATTAAACCATTTTTATCACCGCGTGATTCTCCAACCATTCCAATAACAAAATTATTTTTCATATTTGTGACCTATTTAATAAATTTTAAAAAAAATATAAAAAAATCAATATTACCATAAAACTGCTATAAAGCTTTTAAAGAAGACATGCGTTTTTCTTGAAAGAAAACGTTTAAAGTCATTATAAAATATTAAGTTGCGCTTCATCTCGTTCTTTTAAAATATCCCAAGTCGTTATAAAACGTGAACAAAAAATGAAAATCTTTTCATTTTGGGAATTTTAAAAAAATTTTTTTGTCTGGTTTACATTGTTAAAAAGTTGAGCAATTATGAAAATACAACAATTGTTATTGAAAACATTAACAGCCGCTTTATTATGTGTGTACTACAATGCCCACGCCACTGAAACCTATACATTAGAGCAAATGGTAGATTTGGCAAGAGTCAATAGTCCAATATTAAAAACAGCGGCAGCACAAAAACAATTAGCAGAAGCGGGCGTCCAAACAGCAAAAGGTTTTCTTAATCCAGAAGTAGAATTGCTGACAGGTAAAACAAAACCACGTGTTGTGGATGGGACAAGCGGGCAGGTCACGTCTCTTTCAATTACACAACCAATTGAATGGAGCAGTATCCGCCGCGCGCGGATTCAAGGTGCGGAATATAATGTCAAATCAACAGTTGCAAATTATGCATTAAATCAACTTGATTTAGAATCTCAGATTAAACAATCATTTTTTGAGGTCTTAAAAAGACAAAATGAATTAAAACTTGCTGAAGAAGATGCGGGAATCTTACAGCAAATTCGTGATAAAGTCGCATTACGCGTCAAAGTGGGAGAAGCAGCCCGCTATGAATTAGTCAAATCTGATGCAGAACTTTCTTCTGCATTAAATGTTGCACGGAGCGCAAAGTTACGTGTTAACGAATCTAAAGCCATGTTACGGGCCTTAACAGGGTTACAAATTACGATTGATTTTAATATTGATGGCCATTTATCCCCACACTTAACGTTACCAGATATTCATTTATTGCGTGAAAATGCGCTGGCGCGTCATCCACAAGTCCAACAAACCGCTTTTGATGTTCAAAAAGCACAATCTCAAATTGAACTCCAACGGGCTCTCAAAAATCCTACTTTTGCAGTGAAAGGAAGTATGGACCGTTCGCCAGATGCAAAACAATATCAATTAGGCGTGGTCTTTTCTGTGCCCATTTGGAATCAAAATCAAGGTCCTCTTGCTGAAGCTCAAGCTGAAAAACAACGTGTAATGTATTCAGGGGATATTACCCGTATTGGCTTATTACGAGATTTAGACAGTGCTTTTACGCGCTATAAAATTGCAGAGCGCCAAGTAGAATCTTTCGAAACAGGATTATTAAAAGAAGCAGAATATGCTTTGAAAGTGGCTGAAACGGCCTACCGTTATGGAGAACGCGGTATTTTAGATTATTTAGATGCTCAACGGACTTATCGTAACATTCGAGCTGAGTATAATACAGCCCTTTTTGAACGCCAGTTTGCCCTTATTGAATTAGAACGCCTCCGTGCGTTACCGCTAAAAGAGAGTTGATAATATTATGATGTATCCTCCCATTAAAAAAAAAATTGTTTTGAGTTTACTCAGTAGTTTAGTGATATTAACTGCGTGTGGTGAAAAAAAAGAATCGGCTTCAGAGGAAGAAGCCCGCCATGCGCAAGATGCCACCACCATTTATGATCCTTCGGTAGTCAAAGCAAACGCAACTTTGAATAAACAAATCAAAGTGGAAGCTGTTAAAGAAAAAACACTGAACGAGACATTACGTGTCACAGGTAAGGTTTCTGTCAACGATACTGCTGTTGCAAAAATTGGGTCCAATGTCACGGGCCGGCTTTTAAAAATTCAAGCGATTTTAGGACAGGATGTCAAAAAAGGGGAGGTCTTGGCTATCCTAAATAGCACTGAATTAGGCACTGCTCAAATGAATTATCTCAAAGCGATGAGTGATGCGAATTTGAAACAGCGAGCTGTTGAGCGGGCTCAAGTTTTAATTCAAGCGGATGTCATTGCGACTGCTGAATTGCAAAAAAGAGAGAGTGAGCGAGATCAGGCTGAAATTGAAAAAGAGGCGGCCGCTGACCAACTCAGAGTTATTGGTATGAGTGCTCAAGATATTCAAAAATTAGCCCGTACCCGCAAAATTCATTCTGTTTCTCCTATTATTTCTACAGTGAATGGAACCATTATTGAACGCAAAGTAACAGAAGGACAGGTTGTTCAACCTTCTGATTTGCTTTATACCGTTGCCGATTTAGACCATGTATGGGTTGTTGCAGAAGTGCCCGAACAACAAGCAGAGTTTGTCCATGAAGGCGATTTAGTTGAAGCCGAAATCCCAGCATTAAACAATGCAAAATTTGAAGGAAAGCTTATTTTTGTGGGGGATACTGTGAATCCTGAAACACGTACAGTTACGGTTCGCATGGATATTTTAAACTTAAAGCACGAATTAAAACCTGCCATGCTTGCCAATATGTTAATCCAAGGCAAACCAAAAACAATTCCTGTAGTGCCTGCTTCGGCGGTCATTCGTGAAAATAATAAAGATTATGTTTTTGTTATTTTAGCCAACGGACAATATCGTTTACGAGAAGTCACTTTGGACAGCGCCATTGATGATATGCGCCGAATTCGTAGCGGTCTTAAAGTCGGTGAAAAAATCGTCATTGATGGGGCATTTCATTTAAATAATGCCCGTAATGCCAATTAGTCCTAATTAATTTTTTTAACGCTGTTCAATAATTAAAAAAGGACTATAAGAATGTTAGAATCTATTATTCGTGCCTCCCTTCGACAACGCGTGATTGTAGTTGTTGTCGCGCTCGCATTGATGTGCTTTGGGGTCTTATCACTCCAAAGACTTTCTGTCGATGCCTTTCCTGATGTGACTAATATACAAGTACAAATTGCCACTGAAGCCCCCGGGCGTTCTCCTGAAGAAGTTGAGCGTTTTATTACTGTTCCAATTGAAATCGGTGTGACTGGTTTACCGGGCTTAACAGAAATGCGTTCGCTTAATAAAAACGGACTTTCTATTATTACACTGGTTTTTAATGATGCGACGGATATTTACTTTGCGCGTCAATTGGTTATGGAACGTTTAATTGAAGTCGGATCGAAACTCCCAACAGGGATTACTCCTGTTTTAGGGCCGGTTTCTTCAGGCTTGGGAGAAATTTATCAATATACAATTGAACGGGCTGATGATGCCCAAAGTGGTGCGCTTTCGATTGAAGAATTAACAGAACGGCGTACGATCCAAGATTGGGTGGTTCGTCCCTTGTTGCGGAGTATTCCAAATGTTGCTGAAATTAATTCTCAGGGAGGCTATGCAAAACAATATCAAATTTTAGCAAATCCTGACCGGCTTTTACATTATAAGCTGACTTTGCAAGATTTATATCAAGCGATTGCACGAAATAATGCCAACAGCGGTGGCGGTATTTTACCACATTACGCCGAGCAATATTTAATTCGCGGGGTGGGTTTAGTTAAATCATTAGATGATTTAAAAAATATCGTATTAAAAGAAGTAGATGGAACGCCTGTCTATGTACGTGATATTGCGGAGGTCACGATTGGGGCAGAAGTCCGCCAAGGGGCCATGATCAAAAATGGAACGACAGAAGCTGTGGGCGGAATTGTCATGATGTTGCGAGGGGGCAATGCTAAACAAGTTGTCAAAGAAATCCAAAATCGTGTGGCAAAAATTAATCAAGAAGGCATGTTACCTCATGGATTAAAAATTGTTCCCTTTTATGATCGTTCTGAATTAGTTGATTCTGCTTTATTGACAGTTACAAAAGTCCTTTTTGAAGGTGTTATTTTAGTCGTTTTAATTTTATTTATCTTTTTGGGCGATTTGCGCAGTAGTTTAATTGTTGTAGGGACATTATTGTTGACGCCATTAATCACTTTTATGATTATGGGACATTATAATATTTCAGCAAATCTGATGTCACTAGGTGGTTTAGCCATTGCGATCGGTTTAATGGTGGATGGCTCAGTGGTGGTAGTTGAAAATACTTTTCATCGTTTAGGACATTTAAGAGAAGGCGAAAGTCGTTTACGGGCGATTTTGGCTGCCGCCGTTGAAGTAGGTAAACCCGTTATTTATGGGGTCAGTATTATTGTTTTGGTTTTCTTGCCTTTGATGATGTTGGAAGGCATGGAAGGGAAAATGTTTGCCCCGTTGGCGTATACGATTGCAATTGCCTTGCTAGTTTCTTTAGTTTTATCCCTGACTTTATCGCCTGTTTTATGTTCGTATATTTTGAAAGGCGGGGCCGATGAAGATACAAAAATCATCGCAATAATGAAGCGGCCTTATTTAAAATTATTGCATCTTGCTTTAGCACATCGTAAGCAAACCTTAATGATTTCTATTGCATTATTGGTGGGCAGTTTGAGCCTTTTCCCCTTATTAGGGAAAGCCTTTATTCCAACCATGAAAGAAGGTAATATTACGCCGGCAATTATTCGTGTACCTAATATTTCATTAGAAGAATCTTTGAATATAGAATTTGAAGCGATGCGCCGTGTTATGGAAGTGCCCGCTGTCAAAATGGTTGTATCAAAGCTGGGCCGCGGGGAAAGTCCTGCTGATCCTGCGGGTCCAAATGAATCGGATCCAATTGTGACACTCAAACCTCGTGATCAATGGCCAAAAGGGTGGAATCAAACGGATTTTGAAAATGCTATTCGTCAGAAATTGAAAGATTTACCGAGTATTGAATTAGTGATGAATCAACCTATTGCACAGCGGGTTGATGAAATGGTCACAGGGGTGCGCTCTCAGGTTGCGATTAAACTTTTTGGGGACGATTTAACAACGTTAAAACAAAAAGGAGATGAAATTGCCGCAGTATTGAAAACCATCTCTGGAACAACTGATCTGCGTGTTGAGCGTGTGAGTGGTCAGCAATATTTGACTATTGATATTGATCGTAAATCAATCGCCCGTTATGGTATTAATGCTTCTGAAATTCACGACTTAATTGAAACAGCGATTGCGGGAAAAATAAGCACTGAAATTTATGAGGGCGAACGGCGTTTTTCTGCATTGGTACGTTTTCCAGAAGAATATCGTAATAATATTGAAGCGATTCAAAATATTTTAGTGAAATCAAGTAATGGGGCACAAGTGCCGTTATCTCAATTAGCAACGATTACAGTCGTAGACGGGCCTTCTCAAATTAGTCGGGAAACAGCAAAACGTCGAATTGTGATTGGCGCAAACGTAGATGGCCGCGATTTGGGAAGTTACATTGCAGAAGCACAAGAAAAAGTATTAAATAAAGTAAAATTACCAGAAGGTTATACATTGCAATGGGGGGGGCAATTTGAAAATATGGAGCGGGCCATGTCACGATTAATGGTTATTGTCCCTGTTACAATTTTAGCAATTTTCTTCTTGTTATTTGTATTATTTAATTCTGTACGTTATGCTGCCTTGATCATTTTAGTCTTACCTTTTGCTTCAATTGGTGGGGTGATTGCATTATTTTTAACAGGGGAATATCTATCCGTTCCTGCTTCAGTAGGGTTTATTGCCTTATGGGGGATTGCGGTTTTAAATGGGGTGGTTTTGGTTTCTTATATTCGTAGTTTACGCCTTGAAGGGATGGCTCAAGCTGAGGCTATTACATATGGCTGCCAACAACGTTTTCGACCTGTTATGATGACTGCAACTGTTGCAATGTTAGGATTAGTGCCATTTTTATTTGCAGATGGTCCTGGTTCAGAAGTACAACGCCCCCTTGCGATTGTTGTGATTGGTGGTTTAGTCAGTTCTACATTATTAACACTTGTTGTTGTGCCTTCGCTCTATCAATGGTTTGAAGAGAAACAAGTTGAAGCTTAATTTTGACGGATATTGTTTTTAATATAAAGAACGGAGCGATTAATCGCTCCCTTTTTCAACTAATCTCTATCATATAAAAATTAAAAAGGCGTAAAGGAGATGACCATGAAAGAAATAAAAGCGATTATTCAGCCGTATCGATTGACCCGTATTCGTGATGATTTAAGTCGTATTCCAGATTTTCCGGGAATGACAGTGACAATGGTACGTGGTTGTAGTGGCAATGCAGAACATGCTCAGGCAGGATATAGTTTAAAAACAGAGCTCGATGAATTGACGGATTATTCTAACAAAGTTGAAATCAAAATTTTGGCTGCCGATGAAATGGTCCATCAGATTGTTAAAATTATTGGTGAAGATGCAAAAAGTGGTCAATTAGGGGATGGTATTTTATGGATTACGTCTGTTGAAGCGTTTTATCGTATTCGTAAAGACCCGATTGAATAATAAAAATATTTTCCCTGCACATTGAGCAGGGAAAACGAATGGATGATCATTCAAAGTGTTTCAAACCAGTTTGTTAAAATATGGTATGCAGCGACTGCGTCTAAAACGGGTCGCTGTTTTTTACTATTCAATCCTTGATGATAAAGACTTTGTTCTGCTGCTTTAGAAGTAAAGCGTTCGTCAACGGTTACAACAGGAAGGCGAAAACGGCCTTCAAGTTGATGTTGAAAACGAGTCGCTCGTTTAGTCATTTCCTGTTCTTGTCCATCTAAGTCATAAGGAATGCCAACAACCAGTACGACAGGTTGCCATTCTTGAATTAATTGCTCAATTATGCGAAAACGGGAGGCATTATCTTCTTTATGAATGACTTCTAAAGGATGGGCTGTTTTAAGACTGATTTCTCCCAAAGCGATTCCAATCCGTTTGATTCCAAAGTCAAATGCAAGGACAGATCCATGAAGAGGCAAATTATGCATGGCCCGCTTCACCAGAAAGATGAATAATATTAATCCCCAAATGTTTCATTGCGGCATTTAAACGTTGTTCAGGAGGCGTATGAAACAAAATTTCTGGATCAGCAGGCAGTGTCAGCCATGAATTTTGTTTCATTTCAAGTTCTAATTGTCCTGGTCCCCATCCTGCATAGCCTAAGGTCACCAAAATATTAGGCGGCCCTTCGCCATTTCCGACGGCTTCAAGAATATCTTTCGAAGTCGTTAATCCCAAATTTTCTTGAATTTTCAATGTAGATTGCCAGTTTCCGACGGGTTGATGTAAAACAAAACCGCGATCGACTTGGACTGGCCCGCCAAAATGAACTGCCATTTCTGCATAAGGACTGCCACTGATAGAAATATCAATTTTTCCGAGAAGGGACTCTAACGTGAGATCAATAGGTCGATTGACCACGATTCCTAATGCACCATGCTCATTATGTTCACAAATGAGTGTCAAAGTGCGTGTAAAATAAGGATCCGTCATACTCGGCATTGCAATTAAAAAATGATTGGTAAAGCTATGTATTTCTGTTGGTTTCATCATATTGTAATAGATGTAATATAAGCAATGAAGCGCTGTCAAAAGAAAAATTATTGATTATACTTACGGTAATGCCGAGAGAAAACGATGTTTTTTGATATTTTTTCGACAAAACATAGTCATAATAATGAAAAATATGAAGTTGCTCAGTATCATACTACGCTGTGTCCTTTTAGACAACAGACATCTTTTCTCTGCGATTGTAATGAGAAAATGTTAAATGTTTAGAGATCAAAAAAATCTTTTTTAGTTGAAAAATTTATCCCTTTTTTTATTTGTGAATTTTATTCCAAAATGATAATACTAAAATAATTTATTTTTTATTAGATATAATTCTTGTTAATATGATAAATATATAAAAATATTAAAGATAAGTTGCAAAGAGAAGTAAAAATTATATTTTTTTCAAAAAATTATGTTAGGATAATTAGTGTTACAAAGCTTTAATCATGTAATATAGGCTACGGGTATTACAAAAAAAAAGAAAAAGAAAGAAAGAACAAAATCTTTTTAGTAAAAAATGCAGGATTGTGAATAAAAAAAATTACATAAGAAAAGCATAATAATACTGAAATCAAGACTTTGGAAATATTTGAACTAAAAATAAATTCCCTCTATGATCTAGAAAAAACATTAAAAATTGAGAAATTTGGTGCTATCCTTAAAAAATGACGATTATCATTATTTCTGATAATCAATACTTTTATTAATATAAACAACTTTATTTTTAACGCCAATATTCAAATATGAAATCGAGCTTAGAAAACAATGCAATTATTTATAAAAAACTAGAAGCGATTCAAGAGCGGGCAGATTTGCTTGAAAAAATTCAAGCCTTGATCGAAACAAAAGCCCCTCAATTAATAGAAGTTTTTTATACGAAACTATTAGCGATTCCAGAAGCAAGAAATTATTTAGATCATGATGTTGTCAATAAAAGACTCCTCAGTAATTTAACAGCTTGGCTTTTGGGTTTATTTGTGGATGTACGCGGTCCTTTTGATACTTTCATTTCTCGTCAAGTTCACATTGGTCAAGTGCATAGTCGTATTAATCTACCTACTAATTTAGTTGATTTTGGAATGTCTCTTTTAAAGAAAGAGATCTCAAATTGTTTGGTTGAGTGCTATCATGAAAACCAAATTATTATTGATTTGTTGCTGATTTGTAATGACGTATTAGATTTATGTCATACGATTATTAATGAGACATATTTGAGCAATATGTCAATGGATCGTAATAATACTGAGCAATTTAAATCCCAAGTTGTGGGTTCTCATTTTGCGCTGGAGTGTGAGCGTCTTAAATATAGCGTATTGGAATGGTTGTTTACAGTCACAAAAGTATTGTATCAAGGTGATTTAGTAGAAATGAAAAAATTGATTCCACTTCAACAATCTGATTTTGGATTGTGGGTCTTATTTAAAGGGGAGTTACTTTTTTTAGATCAACAAGCTTTACAATACGTTCGTAGTCAAATTGAAGTGATTGATATTTCGCTGAAAAACGGAATCCGCCTGCGTGAAGAAGGTATTAGCGAAAATTTCAATTATTTAATTGATGAATTACAACAACATGTTAAGTTAATTATTTGGTTACTAACAGTCATGGTTGAGCAATCCATTTCTTTAGAAAGTGGACGCGATAGTTTGACACGCTTATTGAACCGTCGTCATTTGCAAACCATTATGAAACGTGAAGTTGAAATTAGTCAGCGTCATGGATTTACCTTTGCAGTCGTCCTAATTAGTACCGATAACTTCAAAGTCATTAATGAAAATTTTGGAAATAATGCGAGCAATTTAGTATTAAAACAAATTGGGGAATTAATTTTATCTTCTGTCCGCGCGAGTGATTTTGTATTTCGTTATGGTGGCGAAGAATTTTTAGTCTTATTAAGTCATACGCTCCCTGAAAAGGCGCTTGAAGTAGCAGAGCGGATGCGTCTTGTAGTAGAAAGTTCGCCTTTCCATTTGGACAATGATCAAGTGATCCATGTAACTGTCAGTTGTGGGGTTTCAATCTATGATGGACATCCTGATTATTCAAAAGTCATTTCTAAAGCGGATGATGCTGCAAATGACGCAAAAATGGCAGGTAAAAATCGTTGCGTTTTAAAATAATTTACCCTATGCAATTAAAAATGGACGATCAATATTGAGTCGTCCTTTTTTTATTCTCTTTTCTTTTTTAGTCTAAATATGCAAAAAAAATACAAAAAATCATTATGTTGGGTCCGACGTGATTTACGTTATGAAGATCAGGCTGCTTTATACCATGCACTTCAAGCCAGCGAAATTGTAAAAGTGATCTTTGTATTTGATGAGGCCATTTTGGCCCCGCTTCGGAAAAAAAATACACAAGATAGACGAGTCGAATTCATTTGGGAACAAGTTCAAGCATTACGCCATACTTTGCAAGAAAAAGGGAGTGATTTAATCATTTTACATGGCAATGCCCGAGAAATCATTCCCGCTGTGGCACAATATGAGCAAGCTGAGGCCGTTTTTTTTAATCATGATTATGAACCGTTTGCGAAAGAGCGAGATGCGTCAGTTAGTGCGCAACTTGCTTCTTTGGGTTGTCAGATTCATCACTATAAAGATCACGTTATTTTCGAAGGAAATGAAGTTTTATCTAAGCAAAAACAAGCTTTTTCTGTATTTACACCTTACAAAAAAGCGTGGCTCAATCAGCTTGAAGTAGAAAATATTCCATATTATGATACACATGCGTTTACCCAATTCTTAGCCCCCGCTCATAATAGTAATTTTTTTCCTAAAATCAGTGTGCAAATTACTGCCTTTGATCAACTTGGTTTTGAAAAAACAGATTTAAAAACATTAGGTTATGCTTATGGAGAGCAAGGCGCCCAACAAACATTAAAATCTTTTTTACCTACCCTTGATTTTTATCATCAACAGCGTGATTTTCCAGCTCAAAAGGGGACTTCTTTGCTATCTCCTCATTTGCGCTTTGGAACGATTTCTATTCGGGTTTTGGTTCAATTAGCTAGACAGCGCCTTGACACACAACAATCAGAAGGGGCCAGCACTTGGCTGAGTGAATTAATTTGGCGTGATTTTTTTAGCATGATTTTAGCGCATTTTCCGCAAGTGGTTGGACACACTTTTCGGCCTGAATTTGATCATATTCCTTTCCCTAATTCGGAACGATTTTTTCAAGCATGGTGTGCAGGAAAAACAGGGTATCCAATTGTTGATGCTGCAATGCGTCAATTAAATCACACAGGATGGATGCATAACCGCCTACGTATGATAGTGGCTTCATTTTTGGTGAAGGATTTACAAGTTGATTGGCGCTGGGGAGAAGCCTATTTTGCTGAGAAATTAATAGATTTTGATTTGGCAAGTAATAATGGTGGGTGGCAATGGGCGGCTTCAACAGGATGTGATGCCCAACCTTATTTCCGAATTTTTAATCCGATATTGCAATCAAAAAAATTTGACCCGGAAGGGAAGTTTATTCGCCAATTTTTGCCTGAATTATCATATTATGATCGAGAAAGTATTCATACACCATGGCTGGAACCATTGTTATTCCCTAAGGAATATGTTTTTCCAATTGTGGATCATGCTCAAGCCCGTGAAAGTACGCTCGCACTCTTTGAAGTAACGAAAAATCAATATGTTAAATCAAAATAATAAGTATTTATATTAAAAAATAGCAAGATGAAAAAATGGCTTTGAAGTTGTTTTATCAGAAAGCTTATGTTACTATTTTTTGAACAAATTCTAATCATATCCCAATTTTCTTTTTGTTTTCAAAGATTACTCATTATGTCTCGTCCAATTCAGGCAGAAATCGATTTAGCTGCACTGCAACATAATTTTTTTCGTACACAAGCTTTTACGACGCATAGTCGTCATTTTGCTGTGGTAAAAGCAAACGCATATGGTCATGGTCAAGTGCGTGTTGCACGGGCATTGCATCAGGTAAACGCGAATGGTTTTGCCACATTACGTATTGAAGATGCGCTTGAGCTCCGTCAGGCGGGTTTGACCGAGCCAATCTTGTTGTTAGAAGGCTTATTTAGTTATGATGAAGTTAAGACAGCATTAGAACAGCAAATGAGTGTGGTGGTGCATCATAGTGAACAATTGCATTTATTACAAAAATTTGTGCTTGAACATCCAACTGATACACAGAAGATTGATGTTTTTTTAAAAATTAATTCAGGCATGAATCGTTTAGGATTACCGCCTAATGATGTTCTTAATACGTATTTGCAATTAAAAGCTTGCCCAATTGTGCGTGATTTATTTTTAATGACTCATTTTGCTTTAGCGGATGAAGCCGAGGGCGTTCAAGCGCAAATGGAAGTAATCTATTGGGTCACAGAACAATTTAAGCAATATGATTTGGAATTGAGCACACAATTACGCTATTGTTTAGCCAATTCAGCGGCGATTATGCGCTATCCAGAAACGCATTTTGATTGGGTTCGTCCAGGAGTCATGCTTTATGGATCGTCTCCATTTACAAATCAAACGGCTGCTTATTTTGATTTAAAACCTGTCATGACATTAAAAAGTCATCTTATTGGAATTCAAGAATTAAACGCGGGAGACAGAGTGGGTTATGGCGCCCTCTATACTGCTCAAGGAACAATGCGTGTTGGAATTGTAGCCTGTGGTTATGCAGATGGTTATCCTCGTCATGCTGAAACAGGAACGCCAATTATGGTTGATGGGGTGCGGACACAGACATTAGGTCGGGTTTCAATGGATATGCTTTGTGTTGATCTCAGTCATATTCCGCAGGCGCATTTAGGCAGTGAAGTCATTTTGTGGGGAAAAGGTTTACCAATTGATGAAGTGGCGGCCGCCTGTGGAACAATCAGTTATGAATTAATGTGTGCCATTGCCCCGCGGGTTAAAATTGTTGAAGTTTAATTCTAAAAAGACATGATTCAAACCTTGTTCAAGCCAAATTTGAGCAAAAAGGAGCAAGGTTTGAAATTTCTTACTATTTCTTTCAGTCGTCTTATTTTTGATAAAAAATATTATAAAAACGTCTGTTCGCACTTAATTTGTTCCCCATTATGGGAAAAAAAAGCGTGTCTCTTCCTCAAAAGACAGTTGTGTCAAATCCATTCTTTTTCCGATTCTGTTTCTTTTCCAAAACCGGTTTTAAAAATTTTATCTGTTTGTGCTGCTCAAGCTTCCCGCAATGCTTTTGTCTGGTATTTTTCTCCGCCATATCGTGCTCGTTTCAGGCAGGGTGCTGATTTTTTTCGGCATAAAAAATTAAAATCTTTTTCTGATTTATTATTATTTTATGCCTGTTTTGAGTCTCTTTATGCATTGTATTTTTTAAGAAAATCTTATTTAAAAACAAATGATTGGAATCAAAAAAATTTGATTCAACGGGAAATTAAAAATAAGATTCGGGAAAAGCAATTGCGTTCGACAATAGGTGTATTGACCTCATTTTGTGAGGATCCGATTTCAATTTCTGTGAAAAATCATTATGAAACCCATCCTTATCCAATGTGGGAACAACTGATCTTAACGGCGCGACCGCTCATTATTCAACCGCGTTCTATTTTGATTGCAGGATGTGGGACGGGGGAGTATGCATTACAAGCAGCAAAGCGTTATCCGCAAGCAGAGGTTTTAGCGATTGATATTAGTTTAACTAGTTTGGCCTATGCAAAACGGCAAAATGAAAAATTTCACTTAAAAAATATTCAATGGAAACAAGCAGATATCTTAAAAATGCCGATTACGTACGCTGGAAAATTTGATTTGATTGAAAGCATGGGTGTTTTACAGCATCTTGCTGATCCACAAGCCGGATTATTAAAATGTGCGGCGTTATTAAAACCAAATGGTTTTTTGCGTTTAGGTCTGTACATCACGCAAGCCCGTCAACTTATTCACTTTATTCAACAATTTTATCCATTTAGTGCATCTTTATCCCCGCCTCTTTTTAGAAAATGGCGGGCGCAATTAATTGATTTGATGTCTAAAGAAAAATGGGGGCC
Organism: uncultured Burkholderiales bacterium; assembly: GCA_964504875.1. Taxonomy (GTDB): domain Bacteria; phylum Pseudomonadota; class Gammaproteobacteria; order Burkholderiales; family CAZDFJ01; genus CAZDFJ01. The sequence continues at coordinate 19,978 of CAZDFJ010000035.1, forward strand.
AACTTTAGCAACATGGCATGATTTATATACTTTTCCAGAAAGTTATGATTTATTATGCCATTCTTATGAACAAACTTTTTCAGTGTCACAATTAGGGATATATTTTAAAGCTGCGGGTTTAAATTTTCTACAATGTGAGGCCCCTCATTCTTCTCAACAATTTGATCTTGACTTTTTTAGTCAACAATGTCATAAAAATAAAGATAAAAACCAAATTGTGCATCATTTAGCGACATGTGAACAATCCCATCCTGAATTTTTTCGTCCCTTGGGGATTTTTTGGTGTCAAAAATAAGCGTGAAAAATCAAAGAGAAAAGGAAGACAGTTATGAAATGGACAGAATTAGAAGACATTGCCATGGCTTTAGTTGAAACACATGAAGATGTAAATCCTTTGCAAGTGCGTTTTACTGAATTACGTCAATGGGTTTTAGATTTGCCAGAATTTGACGATGATCCTAAGCATTGTAATGAAAAGATTTTAGAAGCGATTCAACAAGCATGGTACGATGAAGTAGACGCAAATAAGCAAAATGAGGATGAAGCGTCCTCTCTTGAATAGTCATATTTTAGGGGCGAAAAGAATGAGTGAAAGTAGTACAAGTAGTAAAATTGGAATGATCATGTTAGGGCTAACACTTGCATTTGGGATGGTCACAAGTACGCTGATTGCAACGCGCAGTGCCGAGAACATCGCTCAAAAATCGCAACGGATTACAGTAAAAGGATTAGCTGAAAAGAATGTAAAAGCTGATTTGGCAGTATGGCGACCCATTGTAAATGTTCGGGGAAGTAATTTGCAAGATGCCTATGCAAGATTACAAGAAAATGTTAGCGCTTTTAAACACTTTTTAAAATCGCATGGAATCGAAGATAAAAATATCAAACGCGGTTCAATGCAATCTGCTCCTATTTATCAAATGCTCCCAAATGGAAATCAAAGTAATGAAATTATTGGTTATTCTCTTGATTTGCCATTTGAAATTACTTCTAAGAAAGTAGAAACAATTAGCAGTTTATATGATGAAGCTGGAGATTTGGTTCGTGAAGGAATCGGTATTGGGGGGCAAGTGCCACAATACTATGTGTCTCAAATTGAAGAAGTCAAATTTTCTCTCTTGGCAGAAGCGACAAAAAATGCCCGTCAACGGGCAGAAGAGTTTGCAAAAAGTAGTCAAGTGAAAGTAGGAAACTTACGTGCAGCTACGCAAGGTGTGTTTCAAATTGTGCCTCAGAATTCTACAGAAACCGCTGATTTTGGTTTGTATGACACAACAACTATTGATAAAACAGTAAAAGTAGTGGTCTCAGCAGAATATGGCATTGTAGATCAATAATCAGTCATATAATTTTTTGAAAAAAGCGCGAGTATTTATCGCGCTTTTTTTTTAATTATTTTTGCATTTGTGCAAGTGTCATTTTGACGATTTCTTGATCACTAAAATGATGGCGAATGCCGTTAACTTCTTGATAATTTTCGTGTCCTTTTCCTGCAATAAGAACAATATCACCGATATGTGCTTGTTGAATAGCAGTTTCGATCGCCGTTTTTCTATCAGGAATAATTATAACTTTGTCGCGTGTGGCTGTTGGAATGCCATCTAAAATTTGATTCAAAATAAATAGTGAAGATTCGGAACGAGGATTATCATCTGTAAGATAAACAAAATTTGCTTGTTGGGCTGCAATTTCTCCCATTAGAGGGCGTTTGCCTTGATCACGGTTGCCACCACATCCAAATACGCAATGAATTTTAGCTTGTTCAGAAGCAAGATGTGCTTTGAGTGTTTGTAAAACATTATCAAGTGCATCCGGTGTATGGGCATAATCTACAATAACACGGGGTTGTGATTGCGTTTTGCCGAAACTTTCCATTCGCCCAGAGACCGCCTGAATTGATGGAATTTGTTCTGCAATTTTTTCGATCGCGTGTCCTTTCACCATTACACTGGCAATAACAGCGAGTAAATTATAAATATTAAACTCACCAATTAATTGACTATTAATTAAGAGAGGATGCGTGTTTTTTAGATGTAACATAAAACTCGTATTGTAGTGCCCATTTGAAATAATATGGTCAGCAAATAAATCCGCTTTTGGATTTCGTAAACTATAAGTTAAGATTTTAGGTTGAGCCGGATTATTTTTTGCAGCGTGATAAAACGCATCAAACACAGGATCGTCTTGATTTAAAATTGCATATTTTAATGTAGGCCACTGAAAAAGTTTAAGTTTTGCTGCTGTATAGTGTTCAATAGTTTGATGATAATCTAAATGATCTCGCGATAAATTAGTAAAAACTGCGACATCAAAATCAACCCCTTGAATGCGTCCTTGTGTTAGACCATGGGAAGAAACTTCCATTGAAACTGCATGAACTTTAGGCATCATAGAATAGTAATCTGCGAAAAGTTTTTGTAATTCAAGCGCGCCCGGCGTGGTGTTTTGTGTGGGCGTTAATGCATGTTCGACAACACCATTTCCAATGGTGCCAATGACGGCTGTTCGTATGCCCAAATGGCAAAAGAGTTGTGCAATCCAATGCGAACAAGAAGTTTTGCCGTTTGTTCCAGTCACGCCAACAACCCACATTTTTTTGCTGGGATGAGAATAAAAGGACGCAATAATATCGCCCAAATGTTCTTTGAGGTGTGGAATTCCATAATGAGGGACAGAAATTTGGTGCGTATCAATAGGAATATGTTCGTCTTTTTCCCATAGAATGCAACTTGCCCCCATTTTGATGGCTTCAAAAATCATTTTTCGGGCATCATAATTTTCTCCTGCGCATGCTATAAAACAATCTCCTGCTTGAATAAGACGATGATCTTGAACGAGACGTGTTGGTTTTGTTTCAAAAGATGTCCAGTTAAAGTACGACACCGTAAGACTCCTATTTTAATAACAATCTTTTGTTTTTATAATAATTTTCTTTATTTAAAATAATAATTTAATAAAAATATTACATTAATATGATAAAAGTTTTTAAATTCACTTTTTTATTTTCGTTTTTGATTTAAATTTGATACGAAAAATTATTTTTTATATATGAAAAAAATATAATAATTTCCTTTATAAATCTTTTCATTTTGTTGTGAATATGAGAAGAGTATAGCTTATGGCCTATAAAAGCGTGGTAAAAAAATTTATCTTACGAAATGAAGTGATTTTCAAAAAATAAAAAAATAATGAATTTTTATGTAAAATTAGTCTAAAGTTTTTAAAAGTGATTCCGTTATTGTGAACTAGAAAAAGTAAAAGTCATTAAAGACTTTAATGTTGTTTCCCATAAAATAATAAGACTTTAGATTATAGTTTAAAAAGATAATTATTTTAGTCTTTATGAACAAATCAACTAAAGTGCAAGTTCGTAAAATTTAAGGAGAACTAAAATGGCATTAGTCGTCAATTCCAATGCAACTTCTCTTGGCATTCAAGGTCAAGTTGGCCGTAACCAAAGTGCTTTAACATCCACATTGCAAAAATTATCTTCTGGTCTGCGTATTAACAGTTCCAAAGATGACGCTGCAGGGATGGCTGTTACTGAAACATTGAACTCCCGCATCCGTGGTAATGACATCGCAATGCGTAATGCAAACGATGCAATTTCCATGACGCAAACGGCTGAAGGTGCAACAACACAAGTTGTCAACAATTTCCAACGTATTCGTGAGATTGCAGTTCAAAGTACAAACTCTTCCATTCAAGATACAGATCGTTCCAAAATGCAAATGG
>CAZDFJ010000036.1:0-22918 GCA_964504875.1 uncultured Burkholderiales bacterium
TTGTCTGAATTTGGTAAAAATTAAGCGGTAATTGACGATAACTTTTGACTTCACGGCGGGCCACATCAGTAATGACTTCTTCATGGGTAGGACCATAACAAAAATCACGTTCATGACGATCTTTTAAGCGAAGCAATTCAGGACCGTAAAAATCCCAACGTTTGGATTCTTGCCACAGTTCGGCAGGTTGGACTGTTGGCATGAGCAATTCAATCGCGCCCGCCGCATTCATTTCAGTCCGAACAACATTTTCAACTTTGCGTAAAACACGCAAACCGAGCGGCATCCATGTGTATAAACCACTGGCTAAACGTTTAATTAAACCTGCACGCAGCATCAAACGATGACTAATTAACTCTGCTTCAGCGGGGGCTTCTTTTAAAGTAGATAGAAAAAACTGCGATGTACGCATAGGGAACCTTTTTTATTGTATTTTTATGTTAAAAAGACAGATAAGTATTTATACACAGCTTAATGATTGAATGAAGCGGTGCAATAGAAATGATAAATCAGGTTTCTGCATAGAGAGAAACGAAATAATTTGATGAATTTGGCTTAGAATTCTAACACAAAATGAACACAATGATCGAAGATTACGCAGAGAAAGCAAAGAAGGACTTAAAATAACATCTTGTTTTAAAAAATATTTGTAATTTAAAAAACATGTTATAATGCCCTGTTATCTTAGGGCGCAATGTGTTGCCCTTTTTTATTTTGTGTTTTGGATTTTAAAAACAATGAATTTAGTTGCGCTAATTGAACCCACATTAAATGGTCTAGGGTATGAACTCGTCGATCTTGAATTGCAAGGACGCGTGCCGTTTATTCGTCTTTTTATTGATAAACAACCAGAAGGGGTAAGTTTAGACGATTGCGTTTTAGTCAGCAACCAATTGAGCAAATTATTTGAAGTTGAACAGATCGATTTTGAGCGTTTAGAAGTTTCTTCACCTGGATTAGATCGTCCACTGAAAAAATTGAGTGATTTTCAACGGTTTCAGGGCTCGAAAGTTCAACTGAAATTACGTATGCCAATTGAAAATCGCAAAAAAATGATCGGCATTTTACTGTCTGCTGACGAAGAAAAGTTAGAAATCCAACTAGAGGAAAACCAAATATTGGTTGTTCCAATGAATTATCTAGATAAAGCCCGTTTAGTGCCTGTAATCAACTTTAAAAGCGAACAGCGTTAATTTTTCTGCTGCGGTGGTATGAAGGCGCACGGTTAATTTTATAACGTTCTTATTATTAACAAAAATAGGTATACGGAGGGCGTGGTTCATACCGAGCAGGTGCAAAGACCACGTGGATTTGGATGAGTAATCGAGAAATTTTACTCCAAATTGAAGCACTCGCAAACGAAAAAAATGTGAGTAAAGAAGTTGTATTTAATGCACTGGAATACGGCATAGCTTATGCTGCAAAAAAACAGTGTGATGAAAAAAGTGACATCGTTGCACATATTGATCGCCAAACGGGTGATACAACTGTGATTCGACGTTATTTAGTTGTTGCGGATGAAGATCTCAACGAACTGGCGGCCCAATTAACGTTAGATGAAGCAAAAGAACGGGATCCTGATTTAGAAATTGGGGATTATTTTGAAGAAAAATTAGACAGTTCTTTTGGGCGAATTGGTGCGCAAACAGGTAAACAAGTTATTTTACAACGGATTCGTGATGCTGAGCGCGAACAAATTTTAAATGACTTCCTCAAAAAGGGCAAAAAAATTGTTAAAGGGACGATAAAACGTCTTGATCGAAATAATGCTATTGTCGAATTTGAAAAAATTGAAGCCTTGTTGCCACGTGATCATATGATTCCGCGCGAAAACTGGCGGGTAGGGGATAGTATTCGCGCTTTTTTAATTGAGCCCAATCCAGAAAAATTATGGACGGGGGGCCGTTTAAATTTGCGATTATCTCGAACACTTCCAGAATTTTTGGTTGAGTTATTTACACTGGAAGTGCCTGAAATCCAAGAGAAAGTGATTGAAGTGCGTTCCGCAGCACGTGATCCAGGCATTCGTGCTAAAATTGCTGTGAAAGCAAATGATAGTCGTGTTGATCCAATTGGAACATGTATTGGCCCGCATGGTTCACGCGTCAAAGCCGTCACGAATGAATTGAAAGGCGAGCGTGTCGATATTGTTTTATGGTCAAATGATCCTGCTCAATTTGTCATTAATGCCCTGGCTCCTGCTGAAATTTCAAGTATTATTATTGACGAAGATAAGCACAGTATGGATGTCGTTGTGACAGAGGATCAGCTCGCGCCGTCTATTGGTCGTAACGGGCAAAATGTACGTCTTGCAAGCGAATTAACCGGCTGGGAATTGAATATTATTACTGTTGAAGAAGCACATAAACGGAATGAAGTTGAATTTGCAGCGATTCATCAATTATTTGTTGAAAAATTAAGCATTGATGATGAACTTGCGGACAAATTAGTGCATGCGGGTTTCTGTTCCATTGAAGAATTTGCGTATATTCCTATTTCAGAGATGTTAGAGTTAGGCTTGACGGAAGAGGTCGCGCATGATCTACGCAACCGTGCGCGGAATAAATTATTAAGTGAAGCTTTAGCTGATCAAGAAGAACAAAATAGTCAACAAGAAGTTTCTTCTGAACTAGCAAAATTAGATGGCATCACAGAAGACATTTTGCAAAAATTGGATGAAAAAGACATTAAACAAATCCAAGAAATTGCTGAGTTAGCTGTAGATGAATTGATGGAATTAATTGACATTAATGAAGACAATGCAAAACGTATGATTCTTGCGGCACGGGCGATTTGTTATGCCGCTTAATTAACTAATTCAATCCGATTCGACTTATTTATTTTGCATGCCATATGCGCGCAAAACTCCACGTTGCGATGAAATGCAAAATGCGTATTTGTTTTAAACGTATATTATGGTTTAAAATATAAAAAAGCTATAATTTTTTGTCTAAAAAGACCAAAAAACAATTTTTTAATCATAATATACGTCGATTTCTGCTAAGATTCTTTTTATGAATTGAACGAATCGAGTACCAAAACAAATGCGACATGAAGAGAAATGACTGCGCACAGTCGATTTTTCGGATAGGGGGTGTAAATGACATCAACAAATGTCGCGACATTAGCAAAAGAACTAAACTTAAGCACGGAACAGCTGTTGGAGAAATTAGCCACAGTGGGCATTCAAAAGCAGTTGGGGGATGCCATTACTGAGAAAGAAAAATTATCGTTATTAGCACAAATTCAAGCGTCAAAAAAAGGGCAACCGACACCGAAAGTGACGATTACCCATCGCCAAACGACTGCCATTAAACAAACTGCGTATAGCAGCGCAGGGACTTCAGGAACGGCGAAAACGATTCAAGTAGAAGTTCGTAAGAAAAGAACATTTGTAAAGCGTGATACAGCTTTACCCGAACTAACACAACATGATACACTAAAAGAAAACCAAGAACCTGTTCCGAAAGTGCTTTCTGTAGGTGAAAGTACGGCATTTGTTCAAAAAGGACAGGAAGAGGCCTTGCTATTTGATGAAAATAAAGGGGAAAAAACAGCTGCTGTCATGCCCAAGTCTGTGAAAAATCATGCGCCAACCCTATCGAATGAACAAGAAACGGTTCGGTCTGAGCACACATCTGGTGGGCAAGTAAATAATCAACAATCAACAACACAACAATTATCCGAACAAAATGTTGAATCCGCATCATCATTAGAACAGGTTGCCAAAGTAGAGATGAGTTCGCCTTCTGGATTGTCTCCAGAAGCAGCAAAAGCCCGTCCTGAGGCGCAACCTAAACAGGTTCAACACGTAAATTCTTCCGTCAACGCAACTCCAAACGATACACATCAAGAAACAATGGTCAACGAACAACAAGCTCCTAACAAACAAGAAACACAACGCACATCTAATCATTCTAACAGCTCACGTGGCAATACAAACCAAGGTTCCACCCAAGGACAATCACAACATGGCAATCGCACAGGTGGTGGCCAAGGCGGAAACCGATCTAACACAGGCGGTGGCCAAGGTGGAAACCGATCTAACACAGGCGGTGGCCAAGGTGGCAATCGCACAGGCGGTGGCCAAGGCGGAAACCGATCTAACACAGGCGGTGGCCAAGGTGGAAACCGCACAGGCGGCGGTCAAGGTGGCAATCGCACAGGTGGTGGCCAAGGCGGAAACCGATCTAACACAGGCGGTGGCCAAGGTGGAAACCGCACAGGCGGCGGTCAAGGCGGTAATCGACCAAACACACAAGGTGGGTATGCTGGTAATGCGCAAAATGGGCGTCCAGCGCAGCAACAAAATCAAAATGGGGGGCCAGGTCGCCCTCGTCCGGCTTCCCCACCAGCCAATGGGATGTCTACCTCACCAAAACCGCGTCAAGATGGGGCAGCAAAAACAATAGATGCCAAGAAAAAGAAAACGGGTAAAGATCACTGGGACGAAGGCAATAAAAAACGCGGTTTAAAAGTACGTGGTGCCGATACTGATCCGGAAACATGGCGTAGTAAAAAACATAAACGTCAAAGCGAGCCGCAACATGGTTTTTCTTTGCCAACAGAACCTATTGTTCATGAAGTTTTCGTGCCAGAAACGATTACGGTAGCGCAACTGGCCCAAAAAATGGCGGTGAAAGCAGCTGAAGTTATCAAGACCTTAATGAAATTAGGGACAATGGTCACGATTAATCAGTTACTTGATCAAGAAACAGCAATTATTGTAGTAGAAGAAATGGGTCATGTTGGAAAACCAGCTAAATTAGATGATCCAGAAGCTTTCTTGACAGAAACCAATGAACAGCATCAGGAATATGTATTAGAACATCGTGCCCCTGTGGTAACAGTGATGGGACACGTTGATCATGGTAAAACTTCCTTGTTGGATTATATTCGTCGTACACGTGTGGCGAGTGGTGAAGCGGGCGGGATTACGCAGCATATTGGGGCGTATCATGTTGAAACACAACGCGGTATGATTACCTTTTTGGATACGCCAGGGCATGAAGCGTTTACAGCGATGCGTGCGCGGGGTGCGAAAGTCACTGATTTGGTTATTTTGGTTGTGGCGGCAGACGATGGTGTCATGCCACAAACAATTGAAGCGATTCATCATGCCAAAGCAGCCAATGTGCCTGTTGTTGTTGCAGTCAATAAAATTGACAAACCTGCCGCGAATGTAGAGCGGATCAAACAAGAGTTAATCAATTATGGCGTTGTCTCAGAAGAATGGGGTGGCGACACAATGTGCGTGCCCGTGTCCGCGAAAAAAGGACTCGGCATTGATGAATTACTCGAAGCTATTTTATTACAAGCTGAAGTTTTAGAATTAAAAGCACCGAAACAGTCTCCTGCAAAAGGGATTGTGATTGAATCCAAATTAGACAAAGGTCGTGGTCCAGTAGCAACGATTCTGATTCAATCTGGAACCCTTCGCCGAGGAGATATTATTCTGGCTGGGGTGGCCTATGGTCGTGTACGTGCGATGTTAGATGAAGCCGGTCACAATATTGATGAGGCTGGGCCTTCTATTCCGGTAGAAATTCAAGGGTTATCCGAAGTACCACAAGGTGGCGAGGAAGTCGTTGTCTTAAATGATGAACGTAAAGCGCGTGAAATCGCGTTATTCCGCCAAGGAAAATTCCGTGATGTGAAATTAGCCGGTCGCCAATTAGCAAAACTTGAAAATATGTTTGAACAAATGGCAGAAGGTGAAGTGAAATCCTTGCCATTAATTATTAAAGCTGACGTTCAAGGTTCTTACGAAGCATTGGCTTATGCGCTTGAAAAATTGTCTACTAGTGAAGTGAAAGTGAATATTATTCACTCCGCGGTAGGGGCGATTACAGAAAGTGATATTAACTTGGCACTGGCATCTAGTGCAGTCATTATTGGTTTCTGCACGCGGGCCGATGCGAGCGCGCGCAAGCTCATTATTTCAACTGGGGTGGATGTCCGTTATTATAATGTGATTTATGAAGCTGTAGAAGAAGTAAAAGCGGCCCTTTCTGGAATGTTGGCACCTGAAAAACGTGAACAAATTACGGGCTTGGTTGAAATTCGTCAAGTCTTCCGAATTTCTCGCGTTGGAACAATTGCTGGATGTTATGTTACAGAAGGTATGATTAAACGTCATTCACTTGTACGGGTCTTGCGTGACAATATCGTGATATTTACTGGCGAATTAGATTCATTAAAACGTTATAAAGACGATATTAAAGAAGTGAAATCTGGCTTTGAATGTGGTTTATCTGTAAAAGGCTTTAATGATTTAAATATTGGCGATCAAATTGAATCTTATGAAATTATTGAGATTGCCCGAAGCCTTGCCTAAGTTCTTGTTTGAAGAACAAACTGTCTAATAAGATAGATGATAGCGCGCCTCAAAAAGGCGCGCTTTTCTTACATCTGTCCTATTTTTTTTATTGAGTAAACATAAAAATGGCGAGACATTTTTCACGCCCCCAACGCGTTGGGGAACAAATTCAAAAAGAATTAGCTGCTTTGATTCGTGCAGAATTGCATGATCCGCGTTTAGCTTTTGTGACGATTATGAGCGTAGATGTCAGCAGCGATTACAGTTATGCAAAAGTCTATTTTAGTGTTTTAACGACGAATAATCCGAATGAATTAAAGGCGATTCAGCATGCATTGCAGGAATCCGCAGGATATTTGCGTGGGCTTTTGGGAAAACGTATCAAATTGCGTGTGATTCCGCAATTGCAGTTTTTACATGACGCTGTGATTGAAAAAGGGGTTTATATGACTCATTTGATCAACGAAGCCGTGTCGCATACCGCAAAAGATGAATAGTTTTTTTTGAAAATTTTGAAAAGAAAAAAAGCGTATTCTAGGAGAATGCGCTTTTTTGTTGAGAGGAAGAAATTAATTCAGTTGCCAAATAAGATAATTCATATAGGTTGCAAAACCAACCCAGGCTAGATAAGGCAAAAGCAGTAATGTTGCTACAATAGAAATGCCTCGAAACTCTAATACCATGAGTAAAACTAAAATAAATAAGAGGGCAGCATCAATTAAGCCTAAAAAAGGATTATGTAAGCCAAAAAACAAAATGCTCCAGGCTGCATTAATAATTAATTGTACCCAAAAAAGAATCGCCGCGGACGTTGTACGAATATACATAAAATGGCGATTATCATATTTTACTTTCCAGATAAGAAAGCCAGATATGGCCATAAGGGTATAAATAACGCCCCAAACGATAATAAAGAGAGAATGTGTTGGAAGCCATTCAGGTTTATTTAAATTTACATACCATGTATATAAAGACTGGTTAATAACCCAGCCGCTTAGTGCAACGACGCTGAAACAACTACATAGTAAAAACAAAAATTTACGAATGTACAGTAAGTTAGTGTTATGATTGATTTGCATGAGGTGAAATTCTACGCGTAAATTGTGGGCAACTATGCGTTTTAGATTTGTTTGGATTAGGACAAATTGGAAAACGCGCACACTTCACACAACTATTATGATGAACAATTAATGCGTGAGTTCTGTCATCGCTGTTTGAATTTAGGCCCGTTTGATTTTCAGTTTTGTTTTGATCCATTTTTATATATACTAAAATTGTTCTAATAAAATCGGGTATTAACCTCTCAAGAGAAGGGCATAGTCTCTTCGTAATCGTTCTATTTCTTCGCTTTCAATATCACGAAGTATTTTTCCAATATATTGTAATTGTCTCCGTTTTGCGTTCATAGAATGAATTTGTTGTGCTTCTAAAATGCTGTCTGCAAGTATTTCTGGAAGCATCAGTTTATTTAATTGACTTTTTGTCAATTTAACAAGATTTTCTCCAAATTCTTGCAAAGCTATCATTTCTCGTTTTTTTTGACTTTTACTGGGCTTTTCAAATGTCTCATCATATTCTGAGGCATTGTCATCATAATCAATATTTTTGTTGTTCATGTGAAACTCAATTCATAGGCTGCGCCTTTTATTGTAGGCCAAGCCGCTGTATTTTAATAGATGAATCTTAAATTAGCAGATAAAGAACGTCTATCTGTTTTTGTAATAATACATCGTATGATAGTTTAAAATAAACAATCTGTCACTTTCTTCTTGAGAAAAGTCTTTCTCGTTTGCAGGCATTTTGCAAGACACAAAAAATATAAAATAAAGACATGATTACATTAAATTTGATGAGAATTAAACGTTTCTTGAGGCGCTATTCTCTCTAAGAAATGACCAGAATTTTGTTCCGCTTCAATAGTGACATCCGTCTTTTCAAAGCTAGAAACGTGTAAAACAGCTAAGGCTAAATAGGTTGTTCCATCTTGGGCAATATTGACAATCATACCACTCGCCTGATCAGGTATATCAGAAGTATAAAGTGACATACCAACTTTCAAAGGATGAAGACTTTTGAGTACATAAAGACGACGTTTAATCTTACCTAGGTAACGTGTTCTAGCCACAATTTCTTGCCCAGGGTAACAACCTTTTTGAAAGCTCACACCATGATTTAAGTCAAAATTGAGCATTTGAGGAACGAATTCTTCTTGTGTTTCAGGCAAAACTGTTGCATAACCTTGTTCAATACTACAACGGTCCCAATCGTTTTTTTCTCCGGTTAGGGGGGGGAGCGTGTCTAATAATGCAACACTTTGATAGCTCGTTAAAGGGAAAAGAACGCCTTCTTTTTGCCATTTTTGAATGAATGGATTGGTATTATCTACATCAAGAATGCCAACACATTTTGTGCTTGTTAAAGCATTTAATTTCACTTGAGCCCGTAAAATGTACATTTGGAGGCGTTTTTGAAATTTTTCTTGTAAAGTTGTTGGAATAAATAAAAAGTAAGATTCAATGTTTTGTTTGAGTACCCAAAATGTTGCAAGTAATCGACCTTTTGGGGTGCAATATCCTGATAATTGACTGCTCCCTTCGACTAATTGGCGTAAATCATTTGTAAATTGTCCTTGTAAAAAACTTTCGGCTTCTTTTCCAAAAACATGAATGAGTGTAAAATGGTCTAAATGAACTATTTTCATAATTAATCCGATGAAAAAATATTTAAATATAAATTTATCTTATTCTGTGATTTATTTACTAATATGGGCAATGATTTATATAGTAAGCTGTATTAGTATTTTCCTGTTGCCTTTTGATATAAAAATGCGCGTCATTTTCATGATAGGAATAGGGTTAATCATGCTTCAACAAATTCGCCCATTCTTACCGAATTATAAGAAACGAATTCGATTACTTCAAGTGAGTTATAGAGGAAAAATGGCGATTTTGACACAAGCAGGGTGCTGGCTACGAGTAGAGGCTCGTGATGCACATTTTTGTTCGCCGTGGGTGATTATTTTAAAATTACGAACCTATGAGGGACATGTCCTTCCGGCTTTGATCATTTGGAGAGACCAAATCGACGCAATCAGTTTTCGCCAACTAACTATATTATTAAAATGGTAATCACTTTCCCTGAAAAATGCGCATCATTTTCAGGGAAAATTTAATATTGAATTACTCTTCTTCTGGTAAAACGGCGTTTGTATAGACTTCTTGAATATCATCTAGATTTTCTAAGGCGTCCAACATTTTTTGCATTTTAATCGCGTCATCACCGCTGAGTACTGTTTCTGTACTACATTTCATGGTTACTTCTGAAAATTCTGCTTTTAATCCAGCTTTTTCTAAAGCTTCTTTAATATTGACATATTCATAGGGTGAACAGAATACTTCAATGCTGCCGTCTTCATCGGTCACAATATCATCTGCCCCTGCTTCGAGGGCGGCTTCCATTAATTTATCTTCGTCTGTTCCAGGTGCAAAAACGAAAATCCCAACATGTTTGAATAAATAAGCAACAGAACCATCTGTTCCCAAATTTCCACCATGTTTTGAGAAGGCATGACGTACATCAGCCACGGTGCGAACACGGTTGTCTGTCATACAGTCTACGATCACCGCTACCCCCCCGACACCATATCCTTCATAACGAATTTCTTCATAAACAACCCCTTCCAATTCGCCAGAACCGCGTTTAATCGCGCGTTCGACGTTATCTTTAGGCATGTTTTGATCCATTGCTTTTTCGACAGCAAGGCGCAAACGAGGGTTAGATGTTAAATCGCTTCCTCCCATTTTTGCGGAAACTGTAATTTCTTTAATTAACCGTGTGAAGATTTTTCCACGTTTTGCATCCGCGGCGGCTTTCTTGTGTTTAATGTTTGCCCATTTACTATGTCCTGCCATAATATCCTCAAATTGTAAATCACAAATTTTCTATTCTAGCATAAAAAAATTTTTTTCTCTCGATCATCCAAAGTAATCAACTTTCTTCATTTTCTTGAATAATTTATAAAGTGATGTTATTGAGATAAAAAAACGGAATTTTGAAAAATAAATCTATTTTTTATAAAAATCTAATGAAAGCGAAAAGGGTTAAATTCTCTTGAATCGCCCTTCACAAAAAAAGCTGACTTGTTAAAAATGATTAATGCGTGATAGAGCATGAAGTGTTAAGATGAAGGCAAAACGATTTTCTGTCAAATAGTAGAAAAAAACAGATTTTGATATCAATTTGCCTTGTTTTGCGCTTATGAAAAAAAAATATTCTCCACAAAAAAAATGGCTTGTTCCTTTGAAAATTCACAAAAAAAAATGGTTCTATTTAGTCATGCAAGGACTTTTTGCTTTTGGAATGGCTCCTCATGTGCAGGCTGATCTTATTTTTGATCATCGATTTTCGAATGCGGCACAAACCGCCGCTAGTTTAAACCCGATTTTGCCAACCGTTTCTGGAGGAAGCACAACAGTTAAAACGATTGAAGGCTCAACGGCCTGTGCTAATAAATATTGGGGTCGCTTTGATAATAATTCTATAAGTTTTAATAGTAATTTATTTTCTGGTAAAAAAACATTAACAATTATGGGGTGGGTGCGGGTTGATGCAGGTAAAACAGGAACTCTCATTGATTTACCCAATTTGATGACATTAAAAAAATCAAATACATCAACGTATAGTGCTGCGACATCAGTGTGTTTTCAAGGGACAGATGGCAGAGATTCTTCGTGTACATCAGGCGATATTAGTTCTTTTACTGCGACTGCTTCAGGGGGAACGATTGCGGCGCTTCCTGTTTGGCAACATATTGCAGTCACCTTAAATTTAAATGGTTCAAACGCCATTGAAATTTTTGTGAATGGAAAATCTGCCAAAACACTCGCAAATTTTACGAAAAGTGTTGGAACTGTTGCGCTTAACCCACAAAAATTTGTTGATAATGTGGGGATGACGCTCGGTAAATTTTATGGAAATTTAGACAGTGTTCAAGTGTATGATGAGGTTTTGAGTTCATCCAGTATTATTGCAAAAATGCAAGCGACTCAACCTTGTGCTGTGATTGATCATCTTGCCATTGATCATGATGGAACTGCATTAACGTGTGAAGCGGAAGCGATTCGAATTACAGCGCATGATGACCAGCATATGCCTGTGAATTTAGACAGTAGTTATTCAGTGACATTAGGAAGTAGCCCGCTTGCGGGAACGTGGTCTTTAGTCAATGGAAAAGGAAATCTAAACGGCAATACGTACGCTTTTAATAATGAAAGTAGCTTTGTGGTTGGATTGACTTATCCATTTGAAGCAAGCACTGGTTTATTAAAAGTTTCTGGCAATATTAGCAGTGGTACATTTAATACAGCTTCAATAGATGCCACACATAATCTTGCCATCGATACTTGGTCGTTTAGTAATGTATCTAATAGTAAACAAAGTGTTTTTCAAGGGACGGTGCCTAAAGAAAATACTTTAATATTAGGGGCGGCCACGGGTTCGGGAACAGCGACGATCGTAGATAGTAACGGAAAAAAAGCAACATTAACGAATGTGACAATGACCTTAAATAATGCTGTTTTTGATAGTTCTGGAACCAATACTTATGTCAAAAACAGTGCGGAAAAAATTACTTTAAGTTCTGCATTGAGTATTAAAAATACAGGCAGTTTTACTGTCACAGGCACGCCGAGTTCAATTGTGTCAAGTAATTTGAAAATTAACGGTGATTTAACATTAACAGGTACTACAAGCGCTGATTTTGTGGGTACTGCAACAATGGTTTTACCTAATGTGAGTGTCACTATTGCAAGTAGCGATGTGTCAATCAGTGCTGCACCTGCGACAATTGATATTCTTGATGCAACATCTACGACTTCCCCAACACAATATAGCGCCACAGGAAATGCATCAATTAGTAGTCCTGTAACGATTAATTTGAGTAATAAAACTTTTACAGGAACAACCGGAAGTGTTTCTTTTTCGGATTCGCAATTTGGTTTAACAGCGACGCTGAATCAAACTGTGAATAATTTGACAGTTAATCAGGCGATTTCAAATACTTCGGGAACAGCAGGGAATGATTCTGCTTATTATAAAGAAACGTTGCCGATTGCGTTCTCAAAATATGGCATGAAATTTGAGGGGAGTTCCAATGGATTATCTATTGATAATCAAATCGCAGGGAAACTTTTTGGGGCGAATACGAAGTTAACATTATATCAACCTAACTCTGATAATTCTGCGTGTGTTCCCTACACCAATGCTTCAGGAAATGCACCGTTTAATGCTGCTAACGTTAGTTTGGGCGCGGTCTGTATTGATCCTGCTACATGTAAGAAAAAAGTAGTGGTTAATAATTTAGCGATTAATACTGCTTCTTATGTGACGAATGGAGGCGCGCCCACGCTCACCACATTAGGAACCAGTGCGATCGGGGCGACATCAAATAGCATTCCGCTTTCTATTTATTATCCCGATGTCGGAAAAATCCGGATTTTTAGTGAAATTACGATGAAAAACCCAGATGATCCGTCAAAAAATATTGTGATTAAAGGATATAGTAACCCTTTTACAGTCAAGCCGGCTTCATTTTTTATTGATGAAAATACGATTAAAAATAAAGTAACAAATCTTATTAACCCAAAACCAAATAGTACAAGTGTTGCAAATGATGGGAAAATTTTCGCCCGGGCGGGGGAGTTGTTTTATACGCTGGTCACCGCTGCGGGTTACGATCCCAATACACAAACGCCGCCGACTTTGGCAAATTATGCTTCACTGGCGACCCCAAATTTTGGTTTAGAACGTATTCCTCAAAAAGTAAAATTTGATTCACAATTGATCGCCCCCAATTTACCGAATGGTGATGCGCCGACTGCGTTAAAACCCAATGAAGAATCCGCCGATGGAAATATTTACAATCCCGCAATTATTGGGTTTGCACAGACTTTTTCGAACGGAAAAAATACGACTGCGGACACATTTTCATGGGGACAAGTGGGCATCATTAAAATGACGCCGCGCATGAATAATGGGACTTATTTAGATGCGGGGGATGTGATTGGTGAACAAACGACGAATCATATTGGACGTTTTTATCCTGATCATTATACGGTGGTCGATTTACCCATAGTTTATCGTGTTGTAGAAGATTGGGCGCTGAAAAATGCTTGTGGCAGTTTTACTTATTCACGTCAACCACTTAAGCCAGGCCGGTTTAAAATTCAGGCAGAAAATAAAGACGGCGAATTAACGACAAATTATCGGAATCAATTTGTTTCTATTCCAAAAATTAATAATGCAAGTATGCCTGTTAATAATTTAGTATTTGGCACAGGGGATCCAACAGGTAAAATGCCGCGCATGAAAATTCTGGGTAGTGGGGGAGAATTTCGTTATTCTGCGAGTGCGCAGCCGTTTCCTTTTCCCACAAAAAGTAATTATTTGAATGGACGGAACCCAGATGGCTCGACTTTTTTTGCGACAGCCGATCAAGTCAGTACCTATGATTATGATAGTACGAAACGTGATTTAACAGAAAATGTTATTTATATTCCGGGCTATCCGCTGAATAATACAGAAAGCGGCGCAACGTATTATCGTTATTTAGATTATGTTCCAAGTGAAGATTTTGACATAAAACGTGATGATGCCTCAAATACTAAAAATTATGGGCAGGCAATTTTTGAAATTCGAGAAGCCCGTTGGAATATGGCATTAAATACCGTTTCGGAGGGGAAAAGTAACGGGCGCATTGGCAATGAAATTATTTTACAGAATATTTATTCTGCCGATGATACGACCAATAATATGTGGACTCGCGTCACTCAACCGAGTACCGTCTCGCGCAAAAATAATGGGTTGCTTGCTTCTTTACAACATCGTTATGGCCGGCTGGCTGTTTATAATGCGTTTGGCCCCCAAAATCAAAATCTGAGTTTAGTTTTACGGACAGAATTTTTTGACGGTAAAAATGATTTTTTAATTAACTCCGATGATAATTGTACTTACATTGAAGTGCCAAAAACATATCTTAATAGCACAGATACGGCTAAACAGGGTACATTAATTCGCGCTGGATCGCCGAATTACACATATGGATCGCATGGTTATATGTTGTTTTATCCCTTAAATTTACGGAATAAAATTGCATATACCACCCCGCCTACTCCTGTAACATTACCAGTTTTAGGCAGTGGTTTCAGTACGTCCCAAGATGCGAATACTGCTTTATCTGCATGTGGGATGAGCGCTCCCCTTCCTGCGTTATCGGGTGTGAAAGCAGAAGGATGCGGTTTTGTAAAATTCCAAAATGGGTTGGGAAATCTTTTGTTGACAGCGCCATATCAATATGGCTACGTAGATGTCAAAATGACGGCGCCCTATTGGCTACAATACATCTGGGATCAAGATAATGTCCAGCCCCTTTCCGATTTGTTATCCGCACAATATAATCCTTTTGCACGGGCGACTTTTGGGATTTTTCGCAATCAGGACCAATTGATTGATTTACGTGAAACTTTTGAAAATTACTAATTAATTCAAATAATTAGAGGCTATCTCAATGAAAGACGAAGTGATTTGCTTCGTCTTTCTAATTTTTGGTGATAGAAAATATGCTCACTTTTAAGCAGAAACGGGCCATACATACAAACGCATTGCCAAAACAAATTGATCAATGGTGGCGCCTTTCAACGTCGTTAACAAAAGCATTAAAACAACATTATTCTTGTTTTTCGGTTGAAGTCCTGTTTGAGGGAATTCATCAATCTGAATGGGAACGGGTTGTTTTATTACATGGAGATAATATGCCAATTGTTTTTGCAGTTAGTTTACTTCCATGTAAGTGGTTAAATCATCCGCTTTGGCGCCGCGTGCGTCATTTAAAAAATAAGCCTTTAGGCGAAACCCTTTTTGCTTCTCATTTAGTAAGACGACAGATTATTTCTTATTTTCATCTTGGAAAACGTGTCGGGCGCTGGTCACGTTTTGAGTATCGAAAAACCTATTTAGATTTGGTCGAAATTTTTTTATAGCCGTGCTGCGAGCAGATCTGTTAGGGCAGCATGGGCTTGTTTTAGAACGGATTGCCAATCGCCCCAGGATTCAGGCCGAAAAATGCGTAATGTGGGGTACCAAGGGGAATCCGTTTGTTCACACATCCAACGAAAATCACTATCATAACGATTTAACATCCATACGGGTTTAGCCAGCCCACCTGCAAGATGAACAATACTTGTATCAACAGAAATGACCAAATCAAGCTGTGTAATTAAAGCGGCCGTTTCGTTAAAATCAGTTAATTGCGATTCAATATTTAAAATATTGTTTTGAAAAGAAACTTTTTCGAGTTGTTCGCTCCCAGCGCCTTTTTGTAAACTCACGAATTGTACTGTTGGAAAATCGTAGACAAGGGGCTGAAATAACTCAAGAGGGCAACTCCGTCTGGCGTTCGCTTCATGTTCAATAGAACCGGTCCAAACTAAACCAATTTTGAATGGTTTATTAGAGGGGATGACTTGTGTAAGAAAATGTTGCCATTTTTCCTGAAGAGTAGGCAATGCTTGAAAATAAGGCATTTGTGCAGGAATTGTTGCTAAAGTTGTTTCAAATAAATGCGGTAAACTGAGCAAAGAACAATGGGCATCAAATGATGGATTGGCTTCACTATTTTTGTAGATTTTCTGGATTCGCTTAGCAAAATTTTGTGTCATTAAAAAAGGATAAATAACATCTTGTACTTTTAAGATAATATGTGCTGTTCTTGCCATGACCAGGGGCAAATAGCGAATAAAATGCAACGTATCGCCTAGTCCTTGTTCGGTATAAATTAAGAGTGTTTGATGAGATTGAAGCGGTTGTCCATCCCAACGCGGAATCACATGATCAAATTCGCCGTAAATATTAAAACGCGCTTCGTAATTTCGCCACCCTTCTTTATATTTGCCTAATAATAATTGCACGGTTCCAAGATTATAGCGGGCTTCTGGATAATCTGCTCGATAATGCAAGGATAATTGAAAAGCTTGTTCGGCGGCCTGGGGAGAACCTAATATTTGTAAAATTGTGCCTAAATTATTATAAAGTAAAAAATCGTGAGGAATAATGCGTAACCCATCTTGCAAAATTTGGAAGGCCGCCAAAAATTCGCCCTGATCTTTATAAGCAAGCCCAATAAGGCTATAAAATCGGGGATCATGTTTATTAATTTTTAAACCATATTCACTTAAAGAAATTGTGCGTCCATAATCTTTCTTTTTGTAAGCGATATAAGCAATTAAATAAATAGCATCTCGATTGTCGGGATCCGCTCGAAGCAACTGTGCACAAATTTCGCTGGCTTTCAAATAATTTTGTTGTAAAAAAGCGTGTTCTGCGTCTGAAAAATTCATGTTTTTTTTCCTTATTTGAGGTGATAGCGCATTTATTATACAGAAGAAAAATAAATCCCATCATTTTGTGCTTTTTTCTTTGAAAAAAATTTATTATACTGTAATCTTGTAATAATATTTTAGAGGAAGAAGTCCATGCAAACATTAATACGTGGTCAAAAAGTAAAGCTGGCAACAATCACACCGAATCAACAATTAGTTATAGAAATTGGAATCAAAATTCCAAATGCAGCCGTTGATATTTCTTGCTTTGGGTTGGATGCACACGGTCAGTTATCGGATGATCGTTATATGATTTTTTATAATCAAAAAAGCTCTCCTGAAAATGCGTTGCACTTACTCAGTGCGCCTAATATTTTTCCGCAACAGTTTAGTTTGGATCTGGCAAGATTGCCTGCCACAATTGAAAAACTGAGTTTTGTTGCTACGATTGATGGTCATTTGACGATGTCTCAAATTCAGCAAGGTTTTTTTAATGTGGTAATAAATGGGTCGCAACGCGTTGCAACGAGTGTGATCGTTGGGCAAGATTACACAACTGAAAAAGCAATCATGGTTTTGGATTTATATAAAAAAGAAAATATTTGGCGCTTAGCGAATGTAGGCCAAGGTTTTGCGGGAGGTCTTTCTGATATTTTAAAATATTTTGGGGGCACGGAAACGCAGACACCTGCCGCGAATTCGTCGGCTCCAACCCCAGCGTCCCCTCCCGCTGCGGCGTCCCATTCAAATAAATTAAGTTTGACAAAAATCACGTTAGAAAAACGGGGGGATGCCCAAAAAATTGATTTAACAAAACGTAATACGGCGCAACCGATTCATATTAATTTGAATTGGATGCCTGTAGGAGAAAATCAACCGGCTCCCCGTGAAAGAGGTTTTGGTGCATTTTTGGGTAGCTTATTTCATCGAGGCCAAGCGGATCAAATTGATTTAGATTTAGGGTGTATGTATGAATTGCAAAATGGGGAACGAGGGGTGATTCAACCATTAGGAGGGTATTTTGGTGATAAAAATCAAGATCCTTTTATCTTTTTAGATAAAGACGATCGCAGTGGGAAAGCGCAAGATGGTGAAAATCTTTATTTGTACCGGCCTGAATTAATCAAGCGCGTGTTAATTTTTGCATTTATTTATGAAGGGACCAATTTATTTCGTTCAGTGCAAAGTCGTGTCCAAATTTTGGATCAAAATCAATATGATATCAGCATTTATTTAGACAATCCAGACGAACGGAATCCGTTTTGTGCGGTATGTCTCATTGAAAATCATTCTAATCAAATTCAGATAACCAAAGAAGAGCGCTATTTTATGGATCATGAAAAAGCGGATCTGTTTTATCGTTTTGGTTTTAATTGGCGCTCCGGCCGGAAATAACATTTGAATACAAACAGAAGGGGCCTTCCCTTCTGTCAAAATATTTTATATGAAAGACTAATAAGATAAATATGGAGGTTTATGCATAAATTCAACCAAATCATCATAACATAAAGGGCGACTATATAAATAACCCTGAATTTCATCACAATGACGTTTGCGGAGAAACGCCAGCTGTTCGGGGGTTTCCACACCTTCTGCAATCACAATCAAATGCATACTATGAGCTAGCGCAATAATGGCTTCTGAAATCACTTCTTCTTGGTCAATTTCTCGAATCTCACGCACAAAAGATTGATCAATTTTGAGTTGATCGATTGGGAATCGTTTAAGATAATTTAAGCTAGAATAGCCTGTTCCAAAATCGTCAATAGAAATTTTAATGTTCATAGCTTTGAGCGCGCGCAATGTCGTAATAGTTTGCTCAACATCTTCCATGACCATACTTTCTGTCAGTTCAACTTTAATAAACTCTGGCGGAAACTGTGTTTCCCACAGGATGGTTTGAATCATTTCGAGTAAATTAAGTTGTCTAAACTGAACCGCTGATAAATTAATTGCAACTTCTAGATATTGCCCAAAACGATCATAAAGTTGCTTCATTTCACGGCAAGCTGTGCGAAAAACCCACTCTCCGATTGAAATAATAATCCCACTTTCTTCAGCAATGGGAATAAATTTACTTGGGGGAACAAGCCCCAAGTGTGGATGTTTCCAACGCAATAAAGCTTCAACACCGATAATTTTGCCTGTCATAATCGATACTTGTGGTTGATAAACCAAAAAACATTCTTGATTATGCAGGGCATTGCGCAAATTACTTTCCAGCAAGAGCTGTTCCATAATTTGATTATTCATTTCTACAGTGAAGATATCGTAATGATTTCCGCCATTTTCTTTAGCATAGTGCATGGCAATATCTGCATTGCGCATTAAAGTGTGGACATCTTTGCCATCAAAAGGATAAAAACTAATGCCCAAGCTAGCAGTAATGCTAATTTCGTGACGACGAATTCGAAACGCCTTATTAAGACGCATCATGACACGACGTAAAACAGCATGAATTTCATCACGTTGTTTGAGGCCGGTCATAATAATGACAAATTCGTCGCCCCCTAATCGGGAAACAGTATCTTGTCGCCGGACAGATCCGAGTAGACGATTGGCTACCTCACAAAGCAACTCATCTCCACCTGTATGTCCCACAATGTCATTAACGCGCTTGAATTTATCAATATCTAGAAAAATAATGGCGACAATTTCTTGCAAGCTATCGGCTTCTTTCATTGCAGAAGTCGTGAGCGTTTGCATCAGCGTTCGGTTTGGAATATTTGTCAGGGTGTCATAATTTGTCAAATGTGTGACACGGGCAGCGGTTTCTTTTACCTCACTAATATCAGTAAAAATGCCAATATAATGAGTGATTTCCCCTTGATCATTATGAACGGCTGCAATTTTTAACCATTCTGGATAGCATTCCCCATTTTTTCGACGATTCCAAATCTCACCAAACCAGACCCCTTTTTCTTGTAAATCATGCCACATTTTATGGTAAAAATCAGCGTCATGTTTTCCAGAACTCAAAAAGTTGGGACTTTTACCGATGATTTCGGCACGAGAATAACCTGTAATTTCACAAAAGGCGGGATTCACATTGAGAATAACATTATTTGCATTGCTTAAAACAATGCCATCAAAAGATTGCTCAAAAATAGTTTGGTAAAGTAAAAGTAATTGTTGATTATCCATTACGAATAAAACTCGCCAGTGTTATCACTGCTTGTATTTTTTATTAATTATTAATTCTTGCTAAATAAAATAGTCATTATAAAATCATAACTGATCGTAACGAGTTACTGATTAATTCTAACATTAATTTTTAATTCTTGAATAGCTTTTGCCCAATTTTCTAGAATAACGGGATCTACTTGAGAGACAGCTTCCTGCGTTTCCGGCTGCATAACGGGGCGGGCGACCCCATATAAAAGTACACCTTGGATTGGAATCTCTTGGGTGACCGCCGTATTGAGCCACTGAAGATAAGCTTGTTTTTCAAGTTCGTCAGGTGGATTGCCATGCCAAGCAAACACACAAGTTTGAATCCATGTGGGGCAATAATGCGTTGCGATACGAAGATGGGCCAGCGCCCGTTCTGAAGATTGACGCGTTCGATTAATGCGCCATCGACCTTCTTGCGTCGCACTGTCTAATTTAAACCAAATTTCGCCCTGAATGGTTTTTAAATTTTCAAGGCCAATTTGTACCCATTTTTTATCAAGCAAACTACCATTTGTAATTAAAATGACTTTAATGTGATTAAGTAACTGGTATTTAATCAATAGTTTTTTAACAATATCAATGACAAATGGAAAGGCATGGGAGCTTGTGGATTCACCATCTCCTGAAAAGGCAATATCTTTGAGTGTCCGTAAATTTTCAGGCACCTTTTGCATAAAGGAACCGTAAACAATATGCGCCAACAAATTATCTAATTCAGATTCAAGCTGTGGTAAATTGATTTCAGGAGCGGTCCCAATAGTCAAATGAGGCACCTGACAATAGACACATTGCCAGTTACACGCATGATTGGGATTAAGATTAATTCCAATTGAAACCCCGCCGGCGCGACGTGAAACGACAGGATACACATAAGTCATGCCCGCTGTATCTGTATCATGTTGGGAAAACCCCAGCGTTTTTTTTAGAATAATGTCACATTTTGGTGTGAGAGAAGGTTCAGTCATAGTTTTTTACTTATTGTGTCAACAGACAAAATGCCTTGCTTTTTCATTTTAATAAGAAAAGGGGACTTGTATTGTATGTAATAAACAGAAAGAACGCAAAGAAACTTTATTATATTATGATTTTTTTTAAGAAAATACAAAGAGAAGAAATCGCAGGAAAAAGAAAAATTATCATTCCGAAGGGAATTTCGTTCCCCTCAGAATAATAAAAGCATTATTGAAACATCAATGAATTAATTAGCTATTTCCGCTCGCATCCAGACGAGACATCCGTTTGCGTTCATTTTCTGTTAAATAACGTTTGCGAATCCGAATATGTTTAGGTGTGATTTCAACGAGTTCGTCATCCGCAATAAATTCAATTGCACTTTCTAAAGTTAATTGAATAGGTGGGGTTAACATAATCGCTTCGTCTGTTCCTGATGCGCGAACGTTGGTTAATTGTTTGGTTTTAATAGGATTAACGACTAAATCATTATCACGAGAGTGAATCCCAATAATCATCCCTTCGTAGAGACGCTCACCTGGGCTCACAAACATGCGACCTCGTTCTTGCAATTTCCAGAGCGCATAGGCAACCGCATCCCCTTGCTCAGCAGAAATTAACACCCCATTATGACGGGCTGGAATATCGCCTTTCATTTCATCGTAACCATCAAAGATATGGCTCATTAAGCCAGAACCGCGTGTCATGGTCAAGAAATCAGATTGAAAACCAATCAATCCCCGCGCTGGAATACGATAGTCTAAACGCACACGGCCTTTACCATCTGGAACCATATCGAGCATTTCACCACGACGAATCCCGATTGCTTCCATCACGGTACCTTGATTATTTTCGTCTAAATCAAGCGTTAATTGCTCATAAGGTTCGCAACGGACACCATCGATTTCTTTTAACACAACTTGAGGACGAGAAACAGCCAGTTCGTATCCTTCACGACGCATATTTTCTAACAAGATGGTTAAGTGTAATTCACCTCGTCCGGATACCCGGAAGACGTCTGCATTTTCAGTTTCTTCAACACGTAATGCAACATTCGTATGTAATTCGCGCGCTAAACGTTCACGAATTTGACGGCTTGTAACAAATTTACCTTCTTGTCCCGCAAAAGGAGAACTATTGACTTGGAAATTCATTACTAAAGTCGGTTCATCCACTTCAAGCATTGGAAATGCTTCAGGTTGTGTTGGATCGGTGATAGTCACCCCAATCGCGACTTCTTCAATTCCGTTAATTAAAACGATATCGCCAGCAAACGCTTCTTTTAATTGTACGCGTTCAAGTCCATTAAACCCTAAAACTTGATTGACGCGTGCTTTTTTCGGCGCGCCTTCTGGGCCCGCCATGACTAAAACGTCTTGTCCTGGACGAATAGATCCCCGTTTTACACGGCCGACACCAATTCTACCTACAAAATTGTTGTAATCTAATGCACTAATTTGTAATTGCAATGATCCATTTTCGTCATCAGTTGGGACGGGCACATATTTTAAAATGGATTCAAAAAGTGGGCGCATATCTTCACTTTTTTCATCTGGATCAAGAGCAGCAAAGCCATTCAACGCAGAAGCATAAACAACAGGAAAATCAAGCTGTTCTTCTGTTGCGCCTAATTTATCAAATAAATCAAAGGTTTGGTCAATAACCCAATTTGGGCGACTGCCAGGACGATCGATTTTGTTGACAACAACAATCGGTTTTAAACCAAGTGCTAATGCTTTACGTGTCACAAAACGTGTTTGTGGCATAGGGCCTTCTACTGCATCAACGAGTAATAAAACCCCATCGACCATAGATAAAACACGTTCGACCTCTCCCCCAAAATCAGCATGGCCGGGGGTATCGACGATGTTAATATGTGTGCCTTCATATTCGATTGCAGCGTTTTTCGCGAAAATCGTGATACCACGTTCGCGTTCCAAATCGTTGCTATCCATCACGCGCTCTGCGACTTGTTGATGGGCAGCAAAAGTTCCAGCTTGACGTAAAAGTTGATCAACTAAGGTTGTTTTACCATGATCAACGTGGGCAATAATTGCGATATTTCTAAGTTGACGAGACATGAATCAATACCAATATTTTG
>CAZDFJ010000037.1:0-20842 GCA_964504875.1 uncultured Burkholderiales bacterium
TCACATTGTGTCATAAAAGGAGCATCCGTATAGGAATCACCCATTCCAAATGTCAAAATTTCGCCATAATGATTACGAAGTGTATCGAGAAGATAGCGCACTGCAAAAGATTTATTTAAATCCTGAGGTAACACTGCTAAATTATTTTCATTAAGATGAATATAAAAATCGTGACCTTCAGGTGTTTTGAGCCAATGCTCCAGAAAAAATTCCTTCACTATTTCTAAGTGGCCTTTCTTCCAATCAGGATCTTTTAACACTAAATAAATTAATACATTTTGTGTGTAAACAAAACGAACCCGCCCGACAAATTTTTTTTCTGCAACAAATTGATTTATTTGTTCACCTAAATGAATCAATTTTTCAGAATAATTCTTTTGTGTATAATGCGTGACAATTTGCGTGTGCCAAACAGGATCAGGATCATGATTAGGCAATAAAATTGTTCCGCCATGATTCAAAATCGCATAACTCGAGAAAGGTAAGGTCACCCGAGCAAACGCGGCTTCATCTCGAGCGGTGGTCGGAATGATACTCATTTCTTGATGGAGCCACTCAAAAAGTGACACTTGTTTTCGGGTCATCCAAGAACAAATTTCCCCATCGGCGTAATAAGCAACGGGCGAAAAAAGTCCATCGGGTGGACATTTTCGCCTGGTCTGAAAAATCGTATCATCCAGATCAAGGAACAAAAATTTCTTCAATATGTGTGTCCTTCTGAAAATAAAATAACCTCCCATTTAATTGCTTTGCTAAATCAAATAATGCAGCAGAAGGAGGGGTTTCATGACAGATTAAACAATGATGATATTGTTCCCGTGCGCCATTATAAAGAAAATTTAAGACACCTTCATTGTAGTTATCCAAAAATTGGATACTTTCTTTGACGGCCCCCCATTGTAAGATAGGCGAGCGGGTTGTTGATTGGATCGCAACAGAGATATCTCGGGCTTCTAAAAATTGTCCTAACAAAAATGCAGGGTGCATAAATTCGCCTGTTCCCAATATTAAAACCCGTTCGTTTGGAGCAATCATTTTTGTTAACGGATATAATTGATTTCCATCAAGTTGCACCGCTTCCATTTTGCCTAAACGGCCAAAAACAGAAGGCAATTGCTCTTTTTCATATAATTTAAGGGCCTGTGCTTTTCTTTGTGGAAGGTCAAAATGGTATTTTTGCTCAAAATGATATGTTCCTGTCAATAATGCGCCGATTGAACAAGGTAAGCCACATTGTTTAAATAATGCGTTTTCAGCTTCTTCAGACATAAAATTTGTTAATAAACTAATATGCACATGGGCTAAATTTTGATTTTGCTTTCGATAGGCTTGAATTAAATGCTGAAATGTTTTCCCTGTACTGGCTTCGTCGTCGATTAAAACCAGATTGTGCGCTTCTAAAAAAAGGTGTTGGGCTGGGGGGTCAATGGGAAAATGCAAGAATTGGGCAGGCGCATGGCTATGACTTTCTTCGAATTCTAAGGCAGGATGGGCTTTTAATAAGTAACGTGTTGAATGAAGAAATAAACAAGAACGTTCAGGATGTTCTTTTAAATAAGCTTCAAAAATTCCTTGTCCCAAACCAATAGCAGTTTCTGCCATGGCAATAAAAACGATGGCGCCGTCTGGTAAAGTGGGGATTTTTTCGGCTAATTTAATATGTGTTTCTGCCATCATTTTGGGAGAAACTGGGACATGTTTTCCCAATACACGACTTAAAAATAAAAAACCGCGTCTGACGTTCTGACGGGCTGCAATGCCTAAAAGTTTTTCGACGGGATAGTCTGCCTTTTTTACATCAAGAGAAAGTTCACCTGTGGGTAATCTATAAGAATAAGCATTCATTTTTGTTTTGGTTATAAAAATCAATCACGCGCTGCATTATAACGAATTTTATGATATTACCCTAGTAAAATGACACTTTTACTTGAAGCCTACGCTGATTGATCACAAAAAAACTGAATGAATTATAGCATTTGAAAAATAATCGAATTGAATAGATAGGAAAGGCCAATCCTTTGGCCCTATCCTGAATGAATCAGAACAGGGAGTCAGAATACACTTATTTTCAAAGATAAGACAATAATTTTTGAGGAGAGTGTCGTATAGAAGAAAACAATGTGTTAAGGAGATTTGGTCGGGGCGAGAGGATTTGAACCTCCGACCACTTGCACCCCATGCAAGTACGCTACCAGGCTGCGCTACGCCCCGAGATTTTTTGAAGGACAGATTATAGCATATCCATCAAAAAAGTCTAGTTATTTTAATGTCAAGAAACGTTCGCATAAAGTTGCGACTTCTTCAGTCGCTTGAATTTTTGCTAATTGCCGGGATTTTTTTGCCATTTGCATGAGATCTTTACGTGTCACAGTCTGTAAAAGTGTTGCTAAACGTTGAGGAGTTAACTCATTTTGAGGAATAAGCATGGCCGCCCCCGCATCACTTAAGAAGCGGGCATTATAAGTCTGATGATCATCTACTGCATGTGGATAGGGAACCAAAATGCTTGCAATACCCAAAGCAGTGATTTCTGCCAGTGTTAACGCCCCCGAACGACATAAAACAAAATCACACCACGCGTAGGCTTCGCTCATATTGTCAATAAAAGCTTGAACTGTGACCACACTTTGTGGAGACAATTCAACCTCTGCATAATGGGCTTTTACTGACTCATGTAATGTGCCTCCTGCCTGATGCAAAATTTTTGGGTGAAACGCGTGAGGTAATAGTTTTAATGCTTCAGGAACAACATCATTAAGCGCTTGTGCGCCACGACTGCCGCCAACAATTAACATTCGGAGCGGCCCGGACCGGTCTTTTAGACGACTTTCTGGATCCATTCGGCTCGCTAACTCCACCAAATCGCGGCGAACAGGATTCCCCACATGAATCACTTTTTGCGGATAAAAAGTCTTTTTTAACCAGGCTTTGAAGCCAGATTGGACAGGCAAAGATTGAGTAAAAGCATTCGGATACGCAACAAGTGTTCCTATTGCAAATTTGGATAAAATCCGATTGGCTAACCCAGCAACAGCATTTTGCTCGTGAATTAATAAAGGTTTTCCCAAAAGACGGGCCATAAAGCCTCCTGGAAAAGAAGTAAATCCACCCATTCCCAACAAAACAGTTGGGTTATGCTTTTGGATTAAACGCATTGCTTGCCAAAAAGCGCGCAATAATGTAAAGGGTAATTTAATCCAACGCATAATGCCACTTTTGCGGACGCCTGCAATATCAATATGAACAAGTGGAATATCATATTTTGGAATAATTTGATTTTCAAGACCATAAGGGGTGCCAATCCAAATAATATCCCAACCCCGATCACTCAAATATTGAGCGACCGCCAAGGCAGGAAAAACATGTCCACCCGTTCCCCCTGCCATAATCATTAATGTCGGTTGCATAATTTCTTCTGTCTTTTTTCAAAAATAAAAATTAAACCTGCTTGAGTTTTGCTTTTTTAATTCGCGCCTTACGGACTTCATGGTCAATTTTAAGGATAATACCCAGCGCAATACAATTGACGACAATACTACTGCCTCCAAAACTCAATAATGGCAAGGTGAGCCCTTTTGTAGGCAATAATCCCATATTGACCCCCATATTAATGATAGACTGAATGCCAAACCAAATTGCGATGCCTTGGGCAACAAATCCTGCAAAATAAAGTTCATACGCAATCGCATCCCGACCAATTTTGATCATTCGCCAAATTAGCCACATAAATGTTGAAATGACAACAAAAACCCCTACAAATCCCAATTCTTCGGCTACGACCGCCAGCAGAAAATCAGTATGGGCTTCGGGAAGATAAAAAAGCTTTTCGACACTGCCACCCAAGCCTACACCAAACCACTCGCCACGTCCAAAGGCAATGAGCGCATGACTTAATTGATATCCTTTTCCATAAGGATCAGACCAAGGATCCATAAAACCAAGTAGGCGGTCGCGACGATACGGCGAAAAAACAGCAATACCAACAAAGACGATAATGAGGACACCCATCAAAGCTCCAAAAAGCCGCCCATTCATTCCGCCTAAAAATAAAATCCCTAATGCAATAGCAGCAATTACTGTGAGGGCCCCAAAATCGGGTTCCATAAGCAACAAGGCCCCGACTCCACCTACTGCAATTGATAAAGGCAAAAATCCTTCTTTGATGCTATCCATTGCGTGCGCTTTGCGCACAATATAATTTGATGCATAAAAAACAGTAAATAGCTTGACTAATTCAGAAGGTTGAATGTTAAAAAAACCAAAACTAATCCAACGTTTACTGCCTTTCACGTCCTTTCCGACAACGAGAACGACTAACAACAAGAAAATTCCCGCCAGAAATAATTTGCCCGCCACACTATCCCAAAACGTTAAGGGAATCTTAAAAGCAATAATGCCGCAGAAAATTCCAATTGTGACAAAGACGCCTTGACGGGTTAAATAATAATAAATTTGATTATTTGCATCTGCTGTCGCAATTGAAGCAGAAAAAACCATCACTGTTCCAAAAGCCAGTAAAAAAAAACTGACCCATAGGAGTAAGTAATCATATCCGACACTCCAATGAACAGGAGGACGGATTCTGATATTGACATTTTTAAACATAAAAAATAAAAAGAAAAATCAACATAATAATAAATAAAAGGCGTGAATCTAATCATCACGCCTTTTTTGACAAAAATATTAATTTTTTAAATTAATGCCAAATAATTATAAACTATATTTATTTTTGAGCTCAATGACAATAGGATCTGTTGGCATTTCTTCAACAAGGCGTTTTAATAATTTCCGGGCTTCTGCCGTGCGACCGCTCTTGAACAAAACTTCTGCTAAATGCGCACCAATTTCAGGATCACTGCGTTCTCCATAAGCACGTTCTAAATATTGGATCGCTTTCACCAGATTATTTTTCGCCTTATAATAAGCCCATCCAAGGCTATCTAAAATAAAAGGATCCGTCGGGGCTAAAGTGTGTGCTTTTTTAATGAATTCGAACGCTTCTGCATGCCGTTTGCCGGCGTAGTTTTCAAGTAAAATATAACCTAATGCATTGTAGCCATGCGCGTAATTCGGACGCATTTTAATGACATAATGTAAATCTTTTTCGGCGAGCGCATATTTATGCAATTTCTCTGCAATTAAGGCCCGATCATACAAAAGCTCTGTTTGATTTGGATAAAGCGCCAACCCTTGATTTAAAACTTGATAAGCCGCTTGCGTTTGGTCATATTCGCGCAAAAGTTGGGCTTCTGCTCCAATCAGATCAATATGTTCTTGCGTTTTTTTGCGCGCTTTTAACTTGGCTTGAATGGTATGAAGATGTGTTAAACCTTCTTCAAGACGTCCTTTTTTTGCTAGAAGGGTGACATACCGAATTTGGGCAGGCAGATAGTAATCCCCGTCTTCAATCGCAGAATACCAACGGGCCGCTTCATCAATATTTTGGCGTTCTTCATTAATTTGCGCCAAATATAGCCGAATTGTATTTTGTTGTGAGGTATAACGAGTCTGTGCAAGAGCCCGCATCATCAAGCTTTCTGCCTCACTATATTGTTTCATTTGTGCTGAAAGTAATCCTAAAATAACCAGCATATCTGTTTCTTTAGGATGTTGTTCTGCCAAAATTTGAAACTGTTTGTGAGCTTCATTATATTGATGATCTAACGCTAAAATCCGCGCATAATATGTCCGGACTTCGTCCGCTTTGGGATACTGACTCAAGTAATCCTGATAATAACTTAACGCCGGCCGGTAATTTTCTGTCGTGCCTGCTTGTAAAGATTCTTGAGTTAACGTTTCCCCAAACAAAATGGCCGCCCGCTGAAAATCAGGTTTCATTTTTAAGACTTTATCTAAGGCCACTTTTGCTGTGCTCATTTCTTTTGCTTTAAGTGCAGCTTGGGCAATAGCAAAATGGGCTTCAGGATATTGCTGATAAGGTTGAACTAATTCTTGAATAACAGCAAGAACTTGTTTTTTATCGGATTGGCGCGCAAATAAATTATTTAACAAAGACAAAGCACGGGGTAAATTCTCCCCTTCTTTTTCAAGCATTGTTTTTAAATAAGGCTTTGCTTCATCAATGTTTTTTGTTGTCACCAGCAAGACAGTCAGTGTTTGTTGCGCAACAGGAGAATCAGGCTCGGTTTCTACCCATAATCTTGCAGAATCCAAAGCTTGACGGCCCATCCGTGCCAACATTGCAATTTCAGTCGCCCGCCGCGCAAGACGTGGATCACGGGTTGTTTTAGCGATACGCGCATAGGCTTCTGCAGAAAGCACTAAATCCCCACGCTGACGAGCAAATTCTGCAATAAGAAAACCAAACAAAATTTCAGGTTTTAATTCTTGTTTGGGCAATATAAGATTTGCATTTTTCCGAATAATGATCGGATCGCCCGTAAAACGGGGAAGACGTGTTGATGCGTCGGGAGAGATCGTCACTTTCTCTGAAGATATTATATCAGCAGATTGTGTATTTTTTTGTGGTACTTGGGCACAGGCTGCAAAAAATGGGAGAAACAATAAAGCAGTTAAATGGCGTTTTTTCATTGCGAGCTTTCTTTGAAGGTAATAAAAATAAATAATTTTATCTTTTTGAATCAGTGCATTCTTATTCTGGATATGCATTTTTCATATTCTATTTTTCTTAAGAAAACACGATCGTATAGATAGTACGCTTCATTTTCTATAAGAATATTGATTGCTTTTCGGCAGTAGATCCTCATGTTCTCCTCCTCATTTTAGGAAGAATTTTTCAAGTCATACTTTATATTGGAGCGTCTTTTATTATAATGCGTTCACTTTCTTCAAAATACGAAGATATTCAAATTCCTAATAAATTCACGCTTTTTTAAAATTTTTAAACGTGATTAATTGATTAAAATTTATTATTTTTTTAAGAAAATAATGATTATTTTTTAATAAAAAAAGATAATATTAATTTAAATTAAGCTGTCTTTTTCAAATTCTTGAATTTTTCAAAAAAAAAGAGATTTTATTGTTTTTTTGGCAAAAATACATCAAATTGTTCTGTCTTGTTTTTTTATCGCGCAATTAAAAACAAAGTCATTTGTAAATAAAAGGTGACCAAATTATACATCTAAAAAGATCATTTTAGTAATACTGAGACGTGAATATTGATACGATCCACAGAATTTGTTTAAAACCTTTCATACTTATTTTTTTATGAAAAAAACAAGAAAAAGCATAAATTTCGATAAAGCAATATTTAAAATAATAATTTTTTAAATAGATACCCGCTATTTTTTCTTGTATGATCGTTCTTAATTTGTAAAAAATTCATGCTGAATTGATGCATGAAGAATTAATGTTAGATCGTCTTCTTGGTATAAATATGCTATAATTCCAAGATTTAATTTTAAGAACTCACAGAGGGTGAGGTTTTTGTTTTCCTATGGAAAATACACAAACAAGTCAATCCACACAAGCAGCAAGTGGGCCTTTTATCAGTTTAAAAAATGTTAGTTTTTCCTATGGTACACGTCCTATTCTCAAAGATATTAATATTAATATTTCACGAGGACATGTTATTGCAATTATGGGCGGAAGTGGTTGCGGAAAAACGACATTATTACGATTAATTAGTGGCCAATTAAAGCCTACTGAAGGAAGTGTCCATGTGAATGGTCTGAATTTGACACACCTTAGTATGCGAGAAATGTATGATCTTCGTCGCAAAATGGGCATGCTTTTTCAGTTCGGCGCCTTATTCACAGATATGAGTGTTTTTGATAATATTGCATTCCCATTACGAGAACATACTAATTTTAATGAAGACATGATTCGTGACATTGTGCTTATGAAATTAGAAACAGTAGGATTGCGTGGTGCAGCAGGGCTGATGCCTTCAGATCTTTCTGGAGGGATGGCAAAACGCGTTGCATTGGCACGGGCGGTCACACTTGATCCTATGTTAGTGCTCTATGATGAACCTTTTGCAGGATTAGACCCCATCTCTTTAGGTGTAACTGGTAATTTGATTCGCCACCTAAATGATTCTTTAGGGGGCACTTCAATTATGGTAACACATGATGTAGAAGAATCTCTCAGCATAGTTGACTATATTTATTTTATTTCAGAAGGCAAAATTATCGCACAAGGCACGCCCAAAGAAATTAGAAATAGTCGCTTACCTTTTGTAAAACAATTTATTAATGCCGAAATTGATGGGCCCGTACCGTTTCATTATCCCGCTCCATCATTTAGCGTAGATTTAGGACTTTAAGCCCGTGTCTATTAATAAAGTGACGCAATTTATCTCAGACTTGGGACAAACAACGCTTTCTGTAATTGTGCATTTCGGTTTTTTTGCGCGTTTCATTGTCTCAATTTTTCTCAGTACGTTACGTTATTTACGTCCAAAACGTTTTGGGTTAATTGTCAAAGAAATTTATTCTGTTGGGGTTTTATCACTTATCCTTATTCTTATCTCAGGTCTGTTTGTCGGCTTTGTTTTAGGTTTACAAGGTTATGAGGTCTTACAAAAATATGGTTCTGAACAATCACTTGGGGTCGTAGTCTCACTTTCTCTTGTTCGAGAATTAGGTCCTGTGATTAGTGCCTTATTATTTGCAGGGCGCGCAGGGACGGCGATTACTGCAGAAATTGGCCTCATGAAAACAACAGAACAGCTTCTTGCCATGCAAATGATGGCTGTTGATCCAATTGGTCGGGTTGTTGCCCCACGTTTTTGGGCAGGTCTCATTAGTTTACCATTACTAGCCGCTTTATTTAGTACCGTTGGGATTTTTGGGGGACATCTGGTCGGTGTTTCACTGATTGGTATTGATGAGGGGATGTTTTGGTCTCAAATGCAAGCAGGAGTAGACTTTAAAAATGACATTTTAAATGGTATGATCAAAAGTGTTGTTTTTGCGTTTGCTGTGTCTGCGATAGCGCTGTTTGAAGGGATTGATTCAAAACCGACAGCAGAAGGGGTCGCACGGGCAACAACACGTACTGTCGTGATTTCTTCCGTTGCGATTTTAGGTTTGGATTTTATCTTAACAGCCCTTATGTTTACAGGAAAAGTATAGGAAGGTCTATTTTGGAACGTACACGTTATGATTTTGTTGTCGGTATTTTTGTTTTAGTTGGGATTTTATCGCTCATTTTTCTGTCACTCAAAGTAGGGAATCTTTTAGATTGGAGTAACAACAAAGGCTATACGCTTGTTGCCAAATTTGAAAATATTGGGGGACTAAAAGTCAGAGCGCCTGTCAAAAGCGCAGGGGTAATGATTGGTCGGGTGACAGAAATTAGTTATGATACCAATAATCACGAAGCAGTTGTGAAAATGTTAATTAACAGTAATTATCATTTTCCGAAAGATACGAATGCAAACATTTTCACTTCAGGATTGTTGGGTGAGCAGTTTGTAGGATTAGAAGCAGGGGGGGATTCAAAAATGTTAGACAACAATGATAAAATTGAATATACCCAATCTGCTGTTGTATTGGAACAGCTTATTAGCAAGTTTCTTTTTGATAAAGCCCAACAAGGTGACAATAAAGGAACAAACACAAATACAACAAATAATGCTATTCCCAAACCAGGATCTTTATAATCCCTTAATTGATTAAGAAAATAAAAAATCAACCCTCTGTTTTTGCACTTCATCAAAAAGAGAGGGAAAACTGGTTTTATTTAATAAAAAATTTTTTGAGTTAGGATGAACAAAAATGTCAATGAAAAAATGGGGTGTTGGTTTTTTATTAGCCACGAGTTTATGGGCAGTACAACCTGCGGTTTATGCTTATGCTGCTGATGCAAATCCAGAAGTACTGGTCCGAAATACAGCACAAGAAGTCTTGACGATTTTAAAACAAGAAAAAGATTTAAAAAATAACTCGCGGAAAGTGGCGAATTTGATTGAATCAAAAATTCTCCCGCATTTTAATTTCAATCGAATGACCCAATTAGCAATGGGGAAAAATTGGAAAAAAGCTTCTCCAGAACAACAAAATGTTTTAGTTTCAGAGTTTAAGACCTTATTAGTTAAAACTTATTCTAATTCATTAGCCAATTATCGCAATCAAACGATTGATGTGAAACCTGTCCGCCCAGATAATAATGCCAACGAAGTTGTCGTTAAGGTCGCAGTTTCTCAACCTAACGGTAAACCAATTGCAATTGATTACAGCATGGAACGTGCTAATAATTCATGGAAAGTCTATGATGTTGCCATTGAAGGGATGAGTTTAGTGACAAATTACCGGAGTACTTTTGCACAAAAAGTCAGAGAAGGGGGCATAGACGGACTGATTCAAGCCTTAAAAGATAAAAATAGCCAATCTTAATTTGTTTTTTTGAGTGAAATGATTTTTTCATGCAAACAAAAGCACAACAAAGTCTGGGGGTCGGTGGGGAACTGACATTTGAAACAGTCCCACAAATTTTGGTCAAAACACAAAAAACATTAGAAGAATTTGCCCGCCATAGTGCGCCTTCTGATATTTTTGTTGTCGACTTTGCCCATGTTTCTCATGTGGATACAGCTTCCATCAGTTTAGTTTTTGAATGGATGCGCATCATTCGCAAAATCCAACCCACTTTGACATTGAAAGTCGCCCATGCACCACGCAGCTTTTTAAGTTTAACTAAACTATATGGTGTAGACGAAATATTAATTGCAGACGGCCGAATTCAGAAATTTGTAAAACGGCCTTAACAATTTTAACCACGCTTTTATTTTGTTTTAAACAAAGTACCGCGTGGTTTCTCTTTTTTCTCTCCAATTTTTGCACGAACACCTTGAAAAAGTTATCTTGCACATAGATATCTCTTTTTGAGGGAAGTATCCCTGTCATAACATGGCGCGATCTTAACCAGATCAAGCAGTCTTGTTTTATTTTTCAT
Source organism: uncultured Burkholderiales bacterium (assembly GCA_964504875.1). Lineage (GTDB taxonomy): Bacteria > Pseudomonadota > Gammaproteobacteria > Burkholderiales > CAZDFJ01 > CAZDFJ01. Next base: position 10,882 of record CAZDFJ010000037.1, read on the forward strand.
TTGAGTTTGAAGTTATGTCGATCGCAATTTCTATTCAAAACGTCCATAAATCCTATGGACAATTTCATGCGCTTAAAGGCGTAAGTTTTGACGTCAAAGAAGGAGAATTTTTTGGCCTACTAGGCCCGAATGGAGCAGGAAAAACGACGTTAATTAGTTTACTTGCTGGATTAGCCCGTCCTACCCAAGGCCAACTTAAAATAATGGGGTATGATGTCCAAAATGAATATCGGGCCGCACGTCTTTCTTTGGGTGTAGTGCCACAAGAGCTTGTTTTTGATCCATTTTTTACTGTCCGTGAGGGGTTACGGATGCAAGCCGGTTATTTTGGCCTCAAAAACAACGACGCGTGGATTGACGAAGTCATTGAAAATTTGGGACTAACAGAGAAAGCTAATGTGAACATGCGCGCGTTATCTGGTGGCATGAAGCGGCGGGTTTTAGTGGCCCAAGCGCTGGTACACAAACCCCCTGTTATTGTATTAGATGAACCTACCGCAGGCGTGGATGTTGAATTAAGACAAACTTTGTGGCAATTTGTACGCCGTCTTAATCAAGAAGGACATACTATTGTTTTAACAACACATTATTTGGAAGAAGCAGAATCTTTATGTCATCGGATTGCGATGTTGAAAAGAGGCGAAATTGTCGCATTAGATACGACAGAAAATCTTCTGAAAAATTTTGCAAATTCCTGTGTTTACTTAACACTAGAGCCACATGTTTTACCAGAAATTTTATATCCGTATTTACTTTCTCAAGAAAAAAATAGCTTTGTCTTAAAACTGAAAAATTATCAACATCTTGCTGAAATTTTAACGATTTTAAACCAAAATCAATTAGTCATCAAAAATCTGGACCTACACCAACCAGATTTAGAAGAAGTTTTTATTCAATTGGTAGGGAACAATCTCGCCGCCTAGCATTTGAGTTTTATTAACATGAGCAAATACTCTCAATCTCAATTACAATATAGTTCTTTTCAAGGTTTTTATACACTTTTTTATAAAGAGCTATTGCGCTTCTGGAAAGTTAGTTTTCAGACAATCAGCGCGCCTATTCTTACAGCTATGCTGTATTTATTAATTTTTTCACACGTGTTGGAATCACGCGTCACGGTTTATCATGGTTTATCCTATACGGCTTTTTTAGTGCCCGGATTAATCATGATGTCTGTTTTACAAAACGCTTTTGCGAATAGTTCATCCAGTTTGATTCAATCCAAAATTACAGGCAATATCATTTTTGTGTTGTTACCACCATTATCACATTGGGAATTTTTCTTTGCCTATATGGCGGCGGCCGCAGTGCGAGGGGTCTGTGTTGGATTAGGTGTTTATTTAGTCACATTAATATTCGTCGCCGTCCCGCCCTATTCTTTCATATGGCTTATGACATTTATGACTTTAGGGAGCGCACTTTTAGGTGTTTTAGGAATTATAGCAGGAATTTGGGCAGAAAAATTTGATCAACTTGCGGCTTTTCAGAACTTTATTATTATGCCCTTCACTTTTTTGAGTGGCGTTTTTTATTCTATTCATTCATTGCCCCCATTTTGGCAAAATGTGTCGCATTTTAATCCATTTTTCTATATGATTGATGGCTTTCGCTATGGATTTTTAGGGCACTCTGACATGAATCCATGGTTAAGTTTTTCAATCATTGGAAGTGCATTTTTAATACTTTCGCTTTTTACGGTTTATTTATTAAAATCTGGCTATAAATTGCGAAGCTAATTTAAAAAAAGGAGGCGTATGAGCCACGTTACCCCAGAAGCAGTAAAAAGTTATATTGAAAACGGTTTAGCCTGTAGCCATTTGATTGTAGAAGGTGATGGCGCCCATTTTTTTGCAACCATTGTGAGTGCTGAATTTGAAAATAAACGCGCGGTACAACGTCACCAACTGGTTTACCGCGCCTTAGGCGACAGAATGCGTGAGGAAATTCATGCTTTATCTATGACAACGCTGACCCCGGCCGAATGGAACGCGCAGAAATAATTAAAGTTCAGAATAGACTTGAATATTTTGCCGGCCATTTTGTTTTGCCCGATACATTGCTTGATCCGCATGTTTTAATAAAATATCAGCATCTTCACCATGTATTGGATATAAACTAATTCCAATACTTGAACTAATTGTGAGAACGCATTCTCCGATGACAACAGGTGGCTCAAAACTGTCTAAAATCTTTTGTGCCACTTGTAATGCATTATACATATCCCCAATCTCAGGTAAAATAATCGTAAATTCATCCCCTGCAAAACGTGAAACGGTATCTGATTCACGAATCACTTTTTGCAGACGTTGGGCGACTTCTTTGAGTAGCGCATCACCAACATCATGTCCAAATGTATCATTAATTGATTTAAAACGGTCTAAATCCAAAAATAAAACGGCAAAAATTGTATTATGTCGTTTAGCTTGTAAAACACAATGATTTAATCGGTCGTAAAAAAGAGAGCGATTGGGTAAGCCTGTTAAAATATCATGATACGCTTGATAATGAATTAATTCTTCATGACGTTTTCGTTCTGTAATATCTGTAAAAATGGAAGCGAATTGTGTCATGCGATTATTCTCATCCCGAATGGCCGTCATAATTTGAAACTGAGGATAAATTTCACCGTTTTTGCGCCGATTCCAAAGTTCACCCTGCCAATATCCCTTATTTTTTAAACTGGTCCACATTTCAGTATAAAATTCATCCGTCTGGCGTCCAGACTGTAACATTTTTGGACTTTTACCCAGAACTTCGTCAGCAGGATATCCCGTAATATGAGAAAAAGCAGGATTGACTGATTGAATAATCCCGTGAGCATCTGTAATAATTAATCCGCTGGATAAATGCGCAAAAATACTGGCAGAAAGACGCAGATCCGCTTCGAGCAATTTTCGCTGATGAATTTCTGTTAACGTGCCCGCCGCGCGTAAGGCGTTTCCGTTGGCATCCCGTTCAACTACCTGTCCTCGGGATAAAAACCATTTATATTCTCCATTTTTGCAAAATAACCGATGCTCACTGACATAACTTTCAGTTTGACCTTCAAGATGTTCTTTTAAAAATCGAATCGTTTTTGCACAGTCGTCTGGATGCAATAATGCCTCCCAAAAAGCAAATTCGACTTTTTTGTCTTGATAAGCATAACCTAACATCTCAAACCAACGCCGATTGAAATAAATCTGAGAGGCTAAAATATCAAAATCCCATAAGGCATCCGTACTGCCTTTTAAAGCAAAACTCAAACGCTGCTCACTCTTTGCAAGCTCTTCTTGGTTATATTTCAGCTCTGCTGTTTGCTCGAGGACTTTTTGCTCAAGTAAATGATTTAAGTGCTCAATTTCTTTTTGTTTACTTTCAAGATGTAATAAGACGGTTGCAAGTGTTTTTTGGATTGAAAAAAAACCATATCCCAGGGCGCTAAAAATTACGCCAAAACCGAATATAATCAGTGTATCAACTTGATTTTTTTCAAAAAACTCATGATTATAATGATAAATAACAATAAGTATAAAACACGCAATCATTCCCACAAATAAATACGTTGTTTTAGTGATGGCTTGTCGTAAAGTGGATGTCTGACTCATAATATTGGTTGATAGTGAGATTTAAAATCCAATCGTGGCGGCTTGCCACACAGATAGGCAATACGGTTTCCTTTTCCCAAATTCTTTTTTGCGGATTCCACAAGAGTGTGAGAGGTTGTTCTCCCATATCCATTCCATCCATACGAAAGCGAGCAGTGAGAGAGTGTGTTGATGATTCTTTTTCTGGATTAAGCGGGGTAATAATTAAGGTAAAACGCGTCAATGGACTAGGCTGTCCCTTTGTTTGAACATGGTAAGACATTTTATGTTCAGAACGAGAAAAGGAGACCAAACAGCCTTTTTCCAAATCAGGACAAGTTAAGTGGAGAAGCGAGGCATGTTTTGCTTGTCTTGCTTCCCACACTGTTTTTTGCCAGTACGCACTCATTGTTGTGAGTAATAAAACAATCAGTCCGAGAAAAAAATAAAAATATTTTTTATGCATCATTCAGAAAATCAGACCAATATGCCCGTTGTGTGGCAATTCCCTGCGCTCCATTAATCCACGCAGTTTCTACGTCTTGGGAATTCATGCCCCCTAAAGCATACACAGGCATTTTCGAATTCATGACCCATTCTCGGAAGCGGGCCCATCCTAAATGGGGTGTTTCTGGATGAGAACGCGTCGGTTTAATTGGGGAGAGAAAAGCAAAATCTAATCCCAAATTTTCAGCCTTCACTAATTCCGATTGAGAATGACAAGAAGCGCTACAAAGTTTGACATCAGGGCGTTGTCGATAACGCATCAAATGATAACTTGTCAGATGCAATCCATCTAATCCCCACGATTTAATCAAATAATCGTCACCATGTGCGCTATTTAAGACAACTTTTGTTTGATATTTTTGTGTTCGTTCAAGAATTTGTTCACAAAAATAACCTAATTCTTTTGCAGAAAGATTCTTTTCCCGAATTTGTAACAGTTGTAATCCTTGCTCTAATGCTTTATCTAAAACATAAAAAAACTTTTTCACACCAAGTTCTTCTAAATTAGTTAAAGCACACACGGATGGCAGCGTCAGGGCGTGCAAAATGGGATAATTGGCAGGAATCAAAGGCATGACATCAATTTTTCCGGGAATTTGCCAACTTAATTCTTGGTTCTCCATTGGTTGAGGTTCACCCTGCCACCGTGTAATTCGGTAAAAATGCAAATAACCTCGTCGAATCCATGGATACACACGTTGTACTTGAATACCCAATTCTTCGCGCAATTCCCGCGCCAAGGCACTCATAGGCGGTTCACCAGGCTCAATTTTCCCACCTGGAAATTCCCAATACCCCTCCCACACCTTACCAGCTGGACGGCGGGCCAAAAGAAAACTTCCATCAGGTCGAAGCAAAACCCCCACGACAACATCGCGTTTTGTTTCTCTTGTTGTTACAGTATGTTTTTGTGTCACAAGATCAACCTTATGTCGATTAGCTACGATAGTCTGCATTAATAGTGACATAGTCATGTGAAAAATCACATGTCCAGATAGTCGCATTCGCTTGGCCGCGATTGAGAACAACCCGTACTAAAATTTCTGCTTGATTCATAATTGCTTGGGCTTGGGCTTCTTCATAATTGACACTCCGTCCCCCATTTTCAGCAACGAGCACATCGCCTAAATAAAGCTGAACTTTGTTGACATCCAATGCCGGCTCTTCTACTCCTTGGGCATAGCCAATCGCGGCTAAAATCCGACCTAAATTAGGGTCAGAGGCAAAAAACGCGGTTTTGACTAAAGGTGAATGCGCAATTGCAAACGCAACATGACGACATTCTGCAACAGATTGCCCTTGTTCAACTTGGATAGTCATAAATTTTGTTGCGCCTTCTCCATCACGAATAAGCGCTTGAGCTAATAAAATCGCAATGTCATTAAATGCCGCTTGTAACGCAATGAATTCAGGGCTACTTATTTCCACAATTTCAGGCATCAATACTTTTTGGGTGGCTATCGTAATGAATGAATCATTTGTAGAAGTGTCCCCATCAATGGTTATACAATTGAAAGAAACATCTGCGGCTTCTTTTGTTAATTTCTCTAATAAAGCTTGGCTGAGACAAGCGTCTGTTGCAATATACCCAAGCATTGTTGCCATATTTGGATGAATCATGCCAGAACCTTTGGCCATCCCTGTGATAGTGACTTCATGTTCACCTAATATGACTTTTTTAGAATACACTTTCGGTTGTGTATCCGTGGTCATAATTGCTTGGGCGGCGGCGATCCAATTATCTGAATTGAGATTAGCAATACAATGTGGAATCCCTGCTTCAATACGATCAACCGGCAACGCTTCCATAATCACGCCCGTTGAAAACGGCAACACTTGTTCTGGTTGGATTTGCAAAGCGGCCGCCACCAACGCGCATGTTTTTTTTGCATTCGCTAAACCACTTTCTCCCGTTCCCGCGTTTGCAATCCCAGTGTTGACCACTAAAGCCCGAATTTCATTCCCTGCTTGTAAATGAGCCTTTGAAACTTGAACGGGCGCCGCACAAAAACGATTTTGAGTAAAGACCCCTGCCACCCGGGTTTTTTCTGCAAGTTGTATAATTAATAAATCTTTTCTGTCTACTTTTCTAATTTGTGCTTCAGCAGTACCTAATTGAATTCCATCAATGTTAAAAATATTTTCTTTTTGAGGATAAGCTAAATTAACAGACATAACAATACCTAATATATTTTTTAATTTTTAATGAAAGTTATTTTTGTAAAAATATGTTTTATAACGAAAAAACGATGCCCCTTGGGACAAAAAAAGTATTTTCTTTGAAGTCAATTCATCTCATTGCGGGCTATCTATTCGGAAAACACAATTATTGTAGCCTAATCTGCTAAGAAATTGTGATCTATTTTGTAGCAGACTCTAATCTGAGTGAGAGACTTCAGATCAAAAATAATAAAAATATTATACTTAATTTTATGTAAATAAAATCTTGGAGTCGCTAGATTTAATGCTGTGAAATTTGAATTGTTTGTAAGGGTAAAACAATTTGAGTCATCGTTCCGCCTTCAGCCCGTGGCACAAGAATCAATTGTCCGTGAAAACGTTCTAAAGTTGCATGACTCATGGCGAGCCCCCACCCCCCAGGAATATTTTTCGCTTTTGACGTAAAAAAAACGCGGCCAATTTGTTCTGCCTGTGTCATATCAATCCCCTTGCCTTGATCAAGAATCGTTATTGTCAGATTATGCTCATCCCAAAAACTCTCACAATAAAGCGGTTTATTCGGTGCGCTTTCTAATGCATTATTAAGCAAATTTAAAAGCGTTTGGCTAATAGATTGGTCCGCGATAATTTCAGGAGCAGGTATTGTCGTTGTCATCACATAATGCAAATCAGCCTGAGGATGAATAATCTGCCATTTTTCGATGACAGACCGCAAAAAATGATCTAATTTCTGGCGTTTTCCGGCTTGAATAGCGGCCTGTCCCGCACTGCTGAGTAATTCTCTCACAATATTTTGACAAACTTGAATTTGTTGTGTCAGCGTCTCTAAATCCTCTTGACCGGTTTCACTTTCAATTTCAGATTCCAATAGTTCTGTAATAAATTTCATACTATTCAGCGGGGTATTCAGTTCGTGAGCAGCGCCGGCCGCTAACGTTCCTAGTGCAACGATCTGCTCATCTCGCATCATTTTTTCACGCGTACGCTGTAATGATTGGGCTTGGCCTTTAAGACTTTGTGCTAAATCCGTTACAAAATAACCGATAACAATCGCGCTAAATACAAAATTTAGCCACATCCCAAAAATATGTAAACTAAAATTATCAAAAAGAGGATTATTTACATTAGGAAGCGGTAAATAATAATGCATTAAAAAACTATAACTACTGACAGTCAAAAGGACAAAAAGAAAGCTAAATTTCCATGATAAACTCATTGCAATAATGGCAAGAGGAATGAGAAAAAAAGAAATTAACGGATTGGTTGCCCCTCCTGAAAAGAAAAAGAAATTTGTGAGGCATAAAATATCTAAACCTAAATAAATAGCCCACTCTATTTCTGTAATAGGAAAACGTAAAAAACGTAAGCGTGAAAAACTAAAACTAATGATTAAACATTGAATTGTAATAATAATCATTAATTCACGCAAAGGTAAGGGCATTTCGAGATAAAAAACAGCTAAAAGGACAATAATTAGTTCGAATAAACACTGTCCATAACGCAAAAAATTAAGATGCGTTAGTTGAATCGTTGTAAACATAATATAAAGTTCCCAAGTGCGACATTATGTCGCATTTTCATAAAGACAGATTTTCTTTAAAATAAGCTGATTCTTTGAATATTTAAATAAACTAACAAACACACTTGAGTTGTCACCATGAAATTTAAACTTCGAAAGTTAGCCTATTGCCTTTTTTTGGGTTTAATATACCAAAATAGTTTTGCAGAAGAAACTAAAACAAATGAAATTTTCATTCCAATTGAAAAAAATAAAACCCCAACTGTTTTGGACAATGTGGTTCCGCTTTCTGAACTTCATCCGGAAACTGCCCGTGATGGTGCGCAACTGATCAATCAAATTCCTGGGGCAGCCGTATTACGTAATGGTCAGCAAACGGGTATTGTACAAGTTCGTGGTTTATCACACGATCGTGTTAATGTCATTGTAGATGGCATGCAAATTACGCCAGCGTGTCCAAATCATATGGATCCGCCGATGCATTACATGACCCAAAATGAATTGAAACAACTTGAGGTCTGGCGAGGAATCGCCCCCGTGAGCCAAGCGGGGGATCATATTGGTGGGGCAGTCGTGGCTAATTCTGCGACTCCGCGCTTTGCCCAAGGCGATCAAAAAGAAATTTACGGACAAGCCAAAGCCAATTTTAATGGCAGCAATAATAGTAAAGGCTTATTTTTAGACGTTGGTTTAGCCACGGATAGTGTCGGTTTGCGCTATCAAAGTGAGCGTCAAGTGGCGGATGATCTCAAATTTAATGGTGGAACAGTTCGGGCGAGTGGATATCAAATTACCAAAAATAGCCTGGATGTCGCGTTGAAAAAACAGGATCATTTGTTTACATTAGGCGCTTCAGCTCAGCGTTCTCACAATGTCGGGACACCTGCATTGGGCATGGACATGGGAGAAGATCGGGCTGATCGCATCAAATTGGGTTATCAAACCAAAATTGGGAATGCGACGCTAGATGTCAAAGCCTATGATCATAAAATTGATCATGTAATGACTAATTATGCTATGCGAAACGTGCCGGTTGGAAGTATGCCTATGGCCGCCCCTGCAACAAGCAAAAATACTGGTGTCTTGATTGGTGTTAACCTTTCTGCCAAAGAAGGACAAACATATCGTTTTGGTTTTGAAAAACATAATCTTGATTTTGATGTATATTCCCAAAATATGGTCAATAACTTGCGTCAACAAAGCTTTAATCAAAGTACGCGTGACCGGACGGCGCTTTATTTAGAATGGGAACAGGTTTCAAATCAATGGAAGCGTTTAATTGGCATACGTCATGAAACTGTCAAAATGGATACTGGCGCAATTAGTCAAGTGATGAATCCAATGATGGTAATGGCAGATCAAACTGCTTTTAATAAAAAAGATCGCAATAAAACGGACCAAAATCTTAATTGGAATGTTCAATTACAATATTTAGCCAATGAACAACTTTCATATGAATTTGGAATAGCCCGTCAAGTCCGTTCCCCTTCTGTTGTAGAACGTTATATTTGGACACCAAGCAATACCTATGGTCTGGCAGATGGCCGTTCTTATTTAGGCAATGTCGATCTGAAACCAGAAGTGTCACATCAAATTCAGGTTGGGGCAAAATGGCAATCTGAACAAACGCTGATTTATCCAAAAGTCTTCTGGAATCATGTCAAAGATTACATTCAAGGGACACCTATTGCTCGTTTGGATAGCAATCGTCTTGCTGTTTTACAATTCAATAATGTGCCTAATGTAGAATTATACGGTTTTGAAGTGGCTTTCGCACAGCAATTAGGTTCTAATCTTAGATTAGATGGAGACATGAGTTATGTACGTGGTAAAAATAAAGACAGTGGCGATAACTTATATCGGATTGCCCCGCTCCGTGCGCATGTCAATTTAAATTACAAGCCAAATCAATGGCACTATACCATGAATCTTGAGCTCGTTTCACGTCAAGATAAAGTATCAAGTTACAACGGCGAGACCCAAACAGGTGGTTACGGTTTAGTACACTTACGGGCAGCATATCAACCATTCAAACAAACAAAAATTCAGTTTGGGGTTGAAAATCTGTTCGATAAATATTATGCCGACCACCTCAGCGGGTTAAATCGTGTGGCCAACAGTGATGTTGGTGTGGGACAGCGTCTTCCAGGTGCTGGTCGTTTTGTGTATCTCTCTGTGTCTCAAGATT
>CAZDFJ010000038.1:0-19601 GCA_964504875.1 uncultured Burkholderiales bacterium
CAACAACTGGTGAAGTGCATTTACGTCATCACATCAGCCCAAATGGTTTTTATCGTGGGCGCAAAGTCTTAAACGTTAAAGACTAAACGATTGATGAATGTCAAAAAATGAACCCTCACGCATGGATTGATTTGTTGTGAGGGTTTTTTTCTGTCTGTGCTTTCTCAAACATCATTAATATTTCACTCTCATCTACGTATTTTTAGTTTAATATAGTAGAAAGCAAGTGCTTCTTTTTCGTCATTTACGCTCAAAAAAGTGATCCCTCATCTCACACTTTTCAATAAATATTTTACTTTATTTACTATTTCTAATTATCAATTATGGTGCAGTTTAATTTCGTTCAAAATGAATTGAAACCTCCTGTTGTGATGACCTTTGCCGCAACAGATCCAACAAGTGGTGCGGGTTTACAAGCAGATTTGCTAACTTACGCAAGTTTAGGGTGTTATGGTGTCTCTGTTGTGACTGGTGTCACCGTACAAGACACAACTGGTGTCACCCAAATACTCCCTCTTGATCCAGAACTTGTTCGTTCACAGGCCCGAACAATTTTAGAAGATATTCAAGTAGATGTATTCAAACTGGGCGTTTTATCCAGTATTGATGTATTACTTGCTGTTGCAGAAGTAGTAGGAGATTATGTAGATATTCCACTGATTGTGGATCCTGTTTTTGCATCAGGCCGTGGCGATGAATTAAGCGATGACGAAATGATTGAAGCAATGTGCGATCTCATTTTGCCTCAAACAACATTAGTGACTCCAAATACACTTGAATTAATGCGTATTATTGAGCATTTAGAAAACCCAACAGATGAAACTGATCCGCAACTTTCATTTGAAAAAAATGCTCGTCAAATTATCGATTTAGGTTGTGAAAATGTATTAATTACAGGAACACATCATAATACACAAAAAGTGATTAATCATTTATATGATCAAACAGGACTTGTCCGTTCTGACTCATGGAAACGTCTTGCCGGCAATTATCACGGTTCAGGGTGTACGCTCGCCTCCGCGATCGCAGCATTATATGCGCAAGGCCTTGACCTCGAAGAAGCCGTTTACAAAGGCCAAGAATTTACTTGGAAAACCTTAAATGCAGGTTTGCGTTTAGGAATGGGTCAGGCTTTACCTGACCGATTTTTCTGGACACAAGAAACACCTGATCCGAGTCAAATTTCATAAGATTTTTTATAAAAAATCCGACCAAAATAGGTCGGGTCTTTTTATTAAGACTTAAAATAAATTGACAATTCGTTGCGCCGCTTCTATGCATTCTGAAAGAGGAGCAACGAGTGCAATACGTACAAAGCCTTTGCCAGGATTCATCCCTTTTGCGTCGGTTCGAGCCAAAAATTGCCCTGGTAAAACGGTCACATTTTCTTCTTGAAACAATTTTAATGCAAACATGGTATCGTCCATACCTTTTGTTTCCAACCAAATATAAAACCCCCCATCAGGGCGTACAGCTTTAAATTTTTGATTTAAAATCGGTAAAACCGCATCATATTTTTCACAATATAATTTTCTATTTTCAATAACATGATGTTCATCTTGCCATGCCGCAACACTGGCCGCTTGCACAGTGGGATTCATGGCACAACCATGATATGTACGATACAACAAAAATTTAGCTAAAAGATTGGCATCCCCTGCAACATAACCAGAACGCATCCCAGGAACATTAGAACGTTTTGATAAACTTCCAAAAGTTACTATGTTTTCAAAATTTTTCCGGCCTAAAATTTGACTCATTTGTAGAGCGCCAATGGGTGGCGTCGTTTCATTAAAATATAATTCTGAATAACATTCATCAGAAGCAATCACAAAACCATAACGATCAGACAACGCAAATAATTTTTCCCATTCGGGCTGACGAATGACATAACCTGTTGGATTTCCAGGCGAACAAACATAAATTAATTGCGTCCGAACCCAAATATCTTCTGGAATCGCATCAAAATCATATTGAAAACCTTGTTCTGGCAATTGGCTTAAATAATAAGGTTCTGCTCCTGCCAATAACGCCGCACCTTCATAAATTTGATAAAATGGATTTGGCATAATAACAACTGGTTTGGTTTCACCTGATGCATCAATGACCGTTTGTGCAAATGCAAAAAGCGCTTCTCGACTGCCATTCACAGGTAAAACTTGTGTTTGACAATTCACTGATCCTTCTGGTAATACAAAACGCTTTTCCAACCATGCTGCCAATATTGTTCTGAGTGAATCCGTTCCCTGCGTTGTTGGATAAACGGCTAAACCGCTTAAATTATCGACCAAAGCCTGTTTTATCAAATCAGGTGTTGGATGTTTTGGTTCTCCAATAGATAAATTAATATGTTTTTTTTCAGAATGAGTTTGTGTCAATAAAGCCCGTAATTTTTGAAAAGGATACGGTTGTAATTGCGACAAGGCAGGGTTTAACATGGAAAATCCTAATATTATTTATTTTTTGAAAGTAAGCGATCAATCAAAGTAAAAATCGTCTGATCCGGAATCTCAGAAACCGATTTTTTCGCCTCAATAAAAGCAGTATTTTGTCCACGAGGGGCCCATTGGGTTGGATGAGGAGAAATATTAGTCTCTGCAAACAAGGCAATTGCCCCTTCTGCCAGAACAGAAGCTAAATGGACGAGCCCCCCATCAGGCAAAATAGCAAGACGGGCATATTTTAAAATACCTAAAGCGGGCATTAATGTTTCATGTCTAAATGGATGAATATATGGAATATTTTTTTCAAGAAGGGGCTGGACATACGCATCATCTCCCGGATAAAGCTTGCTATGAAATAGACCGGGAGTCCACATTAGAATCGTATCTAATTGATAAAAATTCTTACAATATTGGGCCCATGAAATCACTTGTTCTAATGTCGGTTTTCTTTTGAGACGACGGGCATTCACGCCAATCACGACAAATTGCTTTGCAACAAGACCATGTGTCCGTAACCAATATAAAGCCATATCACAGACATCATGCGAGGGAGTATAAAAAGGCAAGGGAGAAATAGCCGGCATTGGGATCGATAATGCCGTCAAGAGTGTTAAATTTCTTTCAACTTCATGAAGCTGATCTTTTTCTTTTGGAACAGGAAAAGCAGAAGTTAAAAAATATTGCCATTTTTTTTGATCACAATACGCAATTTTTTCTCGCCCGCGCAAATACTTTAGTCGTTTGATCGCCCGAGGAGATTCATCACCACCCGCAATAATAATTGCATCAAAAAAAATACTTCTTAATTTTAAGAAGATTTTAATTTGCTCTACAACCGCACCCCAGCGCAAACATCCATCATGTCGTACGCGTGGATAAATCCATAAATGATCAACACAAGGATTTTCAGCAAGAATCCATGCATTATAATCATTTGCCAACATATGTATTTCTGCTTGAGGCAATTGTGCGCGTAGATGATGGAGCATGGGAGTTGTTAACAACATATCGCCTATTTTATCACGTTTAATGACTAAAATTTTCATATGTTTATCCCACTACATATACAGTTACATTAGGTTAGAAAAATCTTGCCCAATAGGCAGCGGTTACTAATGTAATTAAAGTCACCCATAAGATAATAATACGCGTAATCAATGCCTGTGCTTTTAATACATCTGCTTGCTCCGGAAGCCGCCCGCTCCCCAGCTGTGCACGATATTCCACAGAACCATCTAATTGCGTTAATACTTCTCCTAAACGAATACTTAACGCGCCAGCCCCACTTGCCAAAACAACCCCTGCATTATTTCGCGGAATCCACAAACGCGCTTGCATTTTCCAACATTGAAGCGCATCAATAAAATTTCCCATAATGGCATAACTCAATGCCGTGACACGCGCAGGAATCCAATCAAACCAATAGGCGCAATGAATTGCAAAGCGTCCAAACCGCGCAAGCGGATCATGTTGTTTTGTCTCTAAAGAAATTCCGCCTGTGGCATCTAAAATTTCTGCATTTTGTAAGTATTGGTCTTCCATTTGCTGGAGCCCACCCCATTTCTGGCTCAATGTGATCGTAAAACGATACAATAACATCAGTGCAGCACTGTAACCAAAAGGCAATCCCACAAAAAACCAAAAAAGGACCCCAAAAAATTCTAAGTGCAATCCCAGTAAAAGACGTTCTATTGTGTACTTGCACAAGGCCACTTGATCCCATAAGTCAATTCGCTTATGTTGCCAAGTAGAAAGCAAACGGCGTGCCTCTTCTAAATCATCTTGGGCAAGCGCAGTATGAATTAATGTCGTAAAATCGCGGGCAGGTTTAACAGTAATGGCTAAAAATAAAGCATAGACATTAAACAAAAAACTCACAACAGGATGAATTGTATTTGCAATCCAACAAAGCAAAATAATCAAAGTAGCAACAGGCAATATTGCGACAAACCACGCAATTACACCATGCTGCTTTTGCCCTGCATTAAAGTGTAATTCAAGATAATTAGCATAACGTTCGAAAAGTTGACGGACCCATTCACGTTGTGGCGATAAAGCCATATTTTCACGTCGAATAAGTAACCCATAAGGTGGCGTAAAACCAAATGAATAATATTCAATAATTAAAATAATTAAAATAGCTAACAGTGTCATAATTTCTCGCAAGGCGAACTTAGAAATAACTCAACTAATAATCACAATGAATCCTCAGATTCAGACGCGATTTTAAAACAATATGTTTTTATTTTTATTATTTATCAAACATTTTATTCAAACAAATTGAGTGTTTACTTCATCCAAAGCAAGCCATTTTTCCATTAGAATAATACTGACTGGGTATAAAATTTATTTAATTATACAGTTAATAGATCAAGATGTAATTATTTTTCCCATCTTTTGATTACAAATGATTATAAAACGTTACCCTAAAAAATAAGCGACTCGTGAGGAGTCGCTTACTTTTATCGATCATTATCTCAAATCAATGATTGCTTTTTTTAAGTTGCTTTATTTGCTTGCTTGGCTTCCATTGCTTTTGTAATTTGCCATTGTTGTGCAATAGACAACACATTATTAACTAACCAATACAAAACCAATCCTGATGGCATAAAGAAGAAAAATACACCGAAAATCAAGGGCATAAACATTGCCACTTTAGCTTGTGTTGGATCAGGAGGCGTCGGATTAAGTTTAGTCTGTAAAAACATTGTCAATGCCATGACTGCTGGCAAAATATACAAAGGATCTGGAGAAGACAAATCCGTTACCCATAACATAAACGGAGCTTGACGCATTTCCACACTGGCCAATAAAACCCAATACAACGAAATAAAAACAGGAATTTGGACAACAATTGGCAGGCAACCACCAAACGGATTAATTTTTTCTGTTTGGTATAATTTCATCATGGCTTGATGCATTTGTTGACGATCTTCACCGTATTGTTCTTTAATACGTTGAAGTTTTGGTGCCAACAATTTCATTTGAGCCATGGATGCATAGCTTTTTGCAGATAATGGGTAAAAAGCAGCTTTAATTAATACCGTCAATAAAATAATTGCAATACCCCAATTACCGATTAAATCTTGAATAAAAGATAAAACCCAGAAAATTGGTGTCGCAATGATTGTGAGCCAGCCATAATCTACAGTATATTCTAACCCATTTGCTAGCTTGTTTAATTTATCTTGATATTGCGGC
This sequence comes from uncultured Burkholderiales bacterium, assembly GCA_964504875.1. GTDB lineage: Bacteria > Pseudomonadota > Gammaproteobacteria > Burkholderiales > CAZDFJ01 > CAZDFJ01. Next base: position 5,646 of record CAZDFJ010000038.1, read on the forward strand.
CCAACATAAAGAGGAACATCAAGCGTCACTTTTTGCTGTGCAGAAACCGCTGCAATAGGTAAAATCACCCCTGCGGAATAGACATGTTCTGCAATTTTCTTCGCATAAAATTCACGTGTCATTGTGCCATCTTTTGGCAACCATGCACTTAAAAAGTAATGCTGTAACATAGAAACCCAACCATCTTTCGCGGGCGTGGGCAAATCAGACAATTTGCCTTTTTCTATATCACTGAAATTAATTTTGCGAAATTTAGATTCTGCTGTAAAGAATGCGGTGCCTGTATAAGTGTGCACAAAACGTGGATCCCCAGCAGGCGGAGCATCATTTCTAAGCAGTTGATAATACGCATTAATATTGGACAAGGCAGCCTGAGAATGATTTTGAATCTCATATCCTACATTAATGACATAATTTTCTTTATCAAATGTAAAGATTTTTCTGACTTCAACACCCTTTGGACTTGTCCAAACAAGGGTCACGCGCGCTTGTTTTTGGCCAGAACGAGAAAGATCAACAACCGCTGGTTGTCCAGATGCTAATTGAAAAACGCTTTTATGTGTTGGTAAATCTTGCCCAAGCAAGCCAGATTGTGCAACATAAAGCGCATTAGGATTTTTATCTGAGAAAAAGACGAGCGGCGCAGATTTATCTTCCACACTAAAGTGTTTTCTAAATGATAAATCGCGAATATCTCCACCAACAGTGTCGATTTCTACATTAAAAACATCCGTCACAACTTTAACACGTTGCCCATGCTGTAACTGCGTTTCACTTGACATTAATGCAGCACGTTGTGTAACTTGAGGAACACTCGAGTTTACTGCGACTTGTCCATTTGAAACCGATTGCCCCGCTTTTTGTACCTGTGCCACTTGTACCGCTGGATCATTATGCTTTTGCCATTCAGTCCAAAGCAAGAATGACGCAAAAGTAAAAGCAATCAGAGCAAGAATTCTTTGAAAATCCATAGAGAATAATTATCAATTAATGATGAATAAATTGACTGGGAGTTTCCACATGGCGTGCTGAAAATCCCCTTTTTTGGTATTCACTGCAAGTAAAACTAAAAAGGCAGTCACCAAAATCATGGCATGATTATATTTGATCTTCTAAAAGCTATCAAGTTAATCATTTTGTTTGATAAGACTTTAAGATTCATTTAGGGGATGCTTAAACTACTTTTTAAGCATCATCTTTTTAAGATTTCCTTATTTCTACGAAAGGAAAATATCATTTTGGGACAGGATCATAGCCCCCTTCATTATACGGATGACAACGTCCAACACGACGGATCGTGAGCCATAAGCCTTTAAAAAAGCCATGCCGAGAAAGGGCTTCTATCGCATATTGTGAACAAGTTGGCGTAAACCGACAGTTCGAACCTAAAAATGGGCTGATACAATACTGATAGAAACGCACCAACAAAATCAAGAGTCGTGACATTTTCTGCTTACATCCGCAAATAAAAGCATGAGGTCAGCACGAATTTGTGCTGATTGGACCGGCTCAAATGCTTTGAGTACACGTATTACAAGGTCAACACCTTGTAATGTTTCTTGGCTCAGACGTACTGTCTCACGAATTAATCGTTTCATGTAGTTGCGAGTATGGGCTCGTTTTGCAACTTTTTTACTAATGATGAAGCCTATTCGTAAATGATCCAGCCCATTTTTCAGGCAAAAAACACGAACATGTTTCCCCGTTACACTACAACGTTGCTTGAAAACTGCTTCAAACTGAGAAGGAGAACGTAAATGACATTTTGCTGGGAATTGATAAGAATTCGTCACGCCACCCAAGCCAAGATTAAGATCATTCAATCGCGTGCAAAATCAAATTAAACAGCTAAACGTGCACGACCTTTACTGCGGCGTGCGCTGATCACAGCACGTCCACCACGCGTACGCATTCTTACTAAAAAGCCATGAGTACGTTTACGACGAGTTACGGATGGTTGATAAGTACGTTTCATAAATCACCTCAAAAAAATATATTTAACGCGTCACAATGGGGAAGATTATAATCATTGAAAAATCAAAAAAACATAATTTTTTTAATTTTTAACGCTAAAAAATATGACAACACGTATCGCCGCATTTTTCTCAACGGGTCATTGATACACCGTAAGTATCTATCGTTTTGATGGTTATATTATTCTTTTCGTTCCAGACTAGATGGAACTGCGAGACACGATACACGATTTAACGATACACTGAGTTTATTGGGTTTCATTTTTCTTGTTTATAAAAAACAATGAAATATGACGTTATTGTTGACATCTTCCTCAGTCTGAAGGCAGAGGAGCCCGACTGGGGCGAGTAAATTTTACTCACTTTTTTCGGTCTGTTCCTGCTGCAGACGGCATGACGACACCATTCATTACAGGATCACTGGGCGTGACCTGCCCTCAATATTCACGACACTGACCGCCTTGTTTTCCCTTGAAAAAATCAGGTCGGATGGCGAGTCTGATGAAAAGCTAGCATTCTAGCAGTTAACATTAGATTTTTCAAGCGAAGTTCTGTCAACTCTTTAAAAAAATTATTCAAAAAGAGTTTTTTTATCAAAAACATAGCAAGTTTTATCCTCAAAGAAAAAGCGCAGTCCGCTCTAATCATTGAGAAAAGGCCGATTTTACGGATATTCATACAGACTATGAACTTTATGTTATAATTCATCCTATTTTATTCTTCACCGCTTCAGTCATTTTTTATGGATTCTGCGCGTTATTCTAAAATCTTATCACTTGCTAAAAATGTGCTAGAAATTGAAGCCAATGCAATTTTAGGATTAAAAGACCAATTAGATTTACATTTTCTCCATGCTGTCGAGCTTATTTTGAATCTCAAGTCCGGTGCTCGTGTGGTTGTGACGGGGGTTGGGAAATCAGGGCATATTGCAAAAAAGATCTCTTCTACTTTATCTAGTACAGGAACGCTTTCTCTTTTTATCCATCCAGCTGAAGCAGGTCACGGTGATTTGGGCATGTTAGGACCAGATGATTGTGTGCTTGCACTTTCTAATTCTGGAGAAAGTGAGGAACTTTTGCGTGTTCTTCCTGGGCTAAAACGTTATAGTTCTGCCCTCATTGCCATGACGGGAAATGAAAGCTCAACTCTTGCCAAAGCGGCAGATATTCATTTAAAAACACCTATCAAACGTGAGGCTTGTCCACTTGGCTTGGCTCCGACTGCTAGTACAACAGCAATGTTAGCATTAGGGGACGCATTAGCCGTGACCCTTCTCGATTTACGACAATTTAGTCATGATGATTTCGCACGGACGCACCCGAGTGGTTCGATTGGACGAAGACTTTTGACTTATGTACGCGATCTGATGGTCACGGGCGAGAAAGTACCTTTTGTTTTGGGAGAGACGATTATTCCCGACGCGCTTTTGGAAATTTCTCAAAAAGGAATGGGAATGACAGCTGTGACGGATGATGCCCAGCATGTTATTGGCATCTTGACTGATGGGGATTTAAGACGGGCTTTAGATAGAAATATTGACTTACGCATCGCCAAAGTCGATGAACTCATGACAAAACGCCCTAAATTTATCACGGCAGAAATGCTTGCAGTTGATGCATTAAATATTCTTGAACGCTACAAAATCACAAGCTTACTTGTTGTAGATAGTCATCAACGTCTTGTGGGAGCAGTTCATCTTCATGACTTGCTTAAAGCGGGTATTGTTTAATAAATATGCTTTCATAGATAAAAATAATGACTCCTGATTTAGAAAATAGAATCAAAAATCTGCGGTGTATGATTTTCGATGTAGATGGCGTCTTAACAGATGGCAAACTCTATTTTGACCATCAAGGAAATGAACTCAAAGCTTTTAGTAGTTTAGATGGGTTAGGGATGCGCCTCCTTGCAGATAGCGGCATTCATCTTGCGATTATTACGGGTCGATCTTCGGCAATTGTCAGTGAACGAGCTAAACAGCTTGGCATAGAATATTTATATCAAGGTGTAGAAAATAAAGCTTCTGCTTTTCAAGATTTACTTCATAAACTTCAATTGGATGCCACTGTGACAGGCTATATGGGCGATGATTTGATTGATCTGCCTATTTTTTCACGTTGTGGAGTCGCATTTAGCGTCCCAACGGCCCCTTTTTATGTTCGAGAAAAAGCGCATTATGTAGCTGAAGCGGCCGCCGGTTTTGGTGCAGTTCGAGAAGTGTGTGATTTAATTCTTAATATACAAGACAAGTTTGAGGACATTCTTGAACATTATTGGCAACCTCGCAGTGAATCTTAAGGAATACAGGTATCATGCGCCTTGTCAATGCCACATGGTTTCCACTTACAATCATCGTTGGTTTAGCGGCTTTAACAAGTTGGGTCAAATACAGTTTGCCCCCATTAGATGAACAAAGCCTTGCTGAAAAACGCCATGATCCAGACTATATTATTGAGAATTTTCAAGCGGTGCGTCTTGATTCAACAGGTAAACAAAAATATTTACTTGTTGCAAAAGAGCTCCGTCATTATCCTGATGACAACTCGACACATTTGATTATGCCGCATTTTTCCAGTTTTGCACCAGATGAAACAGTCTCTATTCAATCAAAAAATGGGCGGATTTCTGAAAATGGTCAATATTATGAATTTCTTAATGATGTCTACTTGATTCGACAAAATACGCGTGACCATCAAGATTTTCTGAATTTAGAAACCAATCAACTCAAAGTCTATCCTGATCAAAAATTCGTCAAAAGTGAAGTTGATGTAAAAATTCGTCAGGGAGAAAGTGTTGTTACTGCGGTAGGACTTGATTTTTATCAAAACCAACGCATTGTAAAACTACATTCCCGTGTAAAGGGCACTTATGTTAAAGCTCAATAAATTTATTCTTTCTCTGTTTATGGGATTTCATTTATTTTGGTTTGTGACGCATGCTGCCTATGCAGAAAAAGCAGACCGTAATAAGCCCGTGAATATTGAATCTAATTCTGTTGTAGTCGATGATGCGAAACAAATTAGCACATTTGAGGGAAATGTTCATCTTACTCAAGGAACCCTTTTTCTTCGTGCGGATAAACTTGTTGTTCGTCAAGATAAAGAAAAACAATTTCAATATGGGATTGCTTCCGGTCATCCTGCCTATTTCCGCCAGAAAAGAGAAGGCGTTAACGAATATATTGAAGGCTTTGCTGAACGCATTGAATATGATAGTAAAAACGACTTTATTCAATTATTTCATGGCGCGCGCGTAAAACGCAATGATGATGAAGCGCGTGGCGAATATATTTCCTATGATTCACGAACAGAAATTTACAAAGTTTTAAATTCTGTTTCTAAACAAGGTGGGGGCACAACATCTGGAAATGGGCGTGTGCGTGTGCTGATTCAGCCCAAAAATAAAGATAATCCAGAAGCACAAAAACCAGCTACGGCTCCCGCTTTAGAAAAACCAAAGGCATTATCTAGTGACTTTGTCCCAACACCACCCGCAGAATAACGATTTGAAAAAATAACGTATGACTGAACTCGTTGTGCAACATTTGCAAAAAAAATATAAGAAACGCCTCGTTGTAAAAGACGTCTCCCTCAAAGTGAAAAGTGGCGAAGTTGTAGGGTTATTAGGTCCAAATGGTGCAGGCAAAACAACATGTTTTTACATGATTGTTGGCTTGACCCGTCTGGATGCGGGTCAACTCTCTATTGATGGACAAGATATTAGTCATGCTCCCATTCACCACCGCGCACAACTGGGCTTAACTTATCTTCCGCAAGAAGCTTCTATTTTTCGTAAACTGAATGTTGAAGATAATATTCGGGCCATTCTAGAATTGCAAAATTTGCGTCCCTCTCAAATTGCAGAAAGATTAGAAGAATTATTAGTCCAGCTTGGAATTGAAAGTCTACGACATCAACCTGCAGTAAGTCTGTCTGGAGGAGAACGTCGACGCGTAGAAATTGCGCGGGCATTAGCCGCCTCGCCTCGTTTCATTTTACTTGATGAGCCTTTTGCAGGGGTTGATCCGATTGCCGTCATTGATATTCAGACAATTATTTATTTCCTCAAAGAACAAGGCATTGGAGTCTTAATTACAGATCACAATGTACGGGAAACGCTTGATATTTGTGATAAAGCTTATATTATTAGCGATGGGGGCGTGCTAGCTGAAGGCACATCAGATGAAATCGTTATGAACGAAAAAGTCCGTCAAGTTTATTTGGGTGAAAACTTTAAACGTTAATTTTAAGCCTATTTCTTCTTAATATTTACGTTCTCTCCAATAAATTAAAATCAATGTTAAAGCCAAAAAACTAATACTAGGCATAAATGCACTAAAAGGGGCAGACCAATCGTTAATTAACCCTAAATGGGCAAATAAGCGATTGAACAAGTGAAAGCCCAACCCAACCATAATTGCAATAAAAACTTTTAAAGCTGTTCCACCACTTCGTGGGGAGTGTGATACAAACAAAAGTGCTGTCAATAACATTACAATACACGCAATAGGATAAGCAATTTTACCCCATAATGCAATCTCATAGCGCGTTGTATGTTGTTGATTTTCACGTAAATGTTCCACATATGACCATAAACTTCTTGCCGACATTTGCTCTGGTACAATCATAAAAACAGTAAGTAAATCAGGTGTCAATTGACTATGCCATATCATAGTGGGTTGATGCGCAACACGAATGCTTGAATGATAAGCATTAAAATAAGTTTGTGTAATTTTTTCAAGAATCCAATTTTTTGCCTTAGGATCAAAATGCGCTGTTTCTGCATATTGTATATTCTGTAATTGATGGGCTGAATCAAATTGATAAATTTTGATTCCAACAAGAGAACCATCTGGCATCATATAACGTACGTTAATAAAGCGAGATTGATCTTTCGCCCATAATCCCGAATGAAACTCATTGGCAATGACCGATCGTGTGGCAGTTAGCCGTACTTGTTGGGCAGTGCGTTCTGTTAAGGGTGAAATATACTCCCCAAAAACAAAAGCAAGCATCCCAAATAGCAATCCTATTTGCAACAACGAGATCCCTATTCTTGCGGTTGATAACCCTGAAATTCGCATGACAGTTAATTCAGAATAGTTTGCCAAACGGGCAAAAGAAAGCACCGTACTAATTAAAACGGCAATAGGAAAAAGCTCATACACATGTCCTGGGCTGCTTAATAATACAAATTGCAGGATTTTTTTGAGTGAATACGCCCCTTTGTTAATATCTGCCAGTTCATGAATTAAATCAAAAAAAGCAAAAAGCATTAACAAGGCAGAAAAAACAAAAATCGTGCTATTAATAATTTCTCGCGCTAAATAGCGCGTTATCAAATTCAAAACGCAAACTCACTCAAAAAGATAAAAACTAAAACAAAATGAACCCAAATTGTAACGCAAATTCTGCGTTCTGTTAAGGGTTGCCTTTTCTAGACAAATAGGTTTTTAACGATGCCTGAGCCACAAATTTGGTGGTTTTGATAGAATTTTCCTCTTCATCTGTGTAAGAACCACAACAAATTAACAAACCAAAGAATAAATTATTGTTGAATCTTGAATGTTACATTGTTTTCCTTTTGTAATTATGAAATAATAACACACATCTTGATTGCTCTATTTGTGACAGATAGGTAACAAACATGATATGATGTTTCTAAAAATAATATTAGAAACAATAAATGTAATAAGCTCTTTTCTAAAAGAAAACAAATACGTAGACATGCGTATTATTTTTATACTCATCTTATTAGATGATATTAATGAGTATTAAAATCACTGATTCATTCAAAAAAATAAAAATAAAGAATCAGTTGCTCTTTGTCATTTCTTCATAAACTACCTGACTCGATGTGTGTGATAGTACGTTATTTATTTCACTTTACTTTGGTTGTCACACATGCTAAAACTTTTTACGATAACACTTTAACTTATAATTAAAACAAGAGAAGCTCACTTCTCAATTTTATTTGTTTTTGATGTCTCTCTAAAAATATGCTTGCCATCCGAGATATTCATTAAAACTGTTTTATCTCACAAATTAAAAATTTCCCTTATATTTCATAAGGTTTTTATTCGTAATATAGATTACATGCTGATATTACGTAGGTTTGCTTTGACTTTTAGTTATGCAGTCATGTTTTTTGTTTTTAACCACTATGTACTGATAGGAATTTTGTTATGTCGTCTGGCGAAATCCTTATTTACGGCGTGCGACCCGATCATGATTTTTCTCTTATGCCAAATAAAGTCATCCAAAAAGATGATCTCTCTGCTTTGGCAACATGGTTGTTCGCATATATTAATTCTAAGCCGCCCACTTATGCACTTTGTGCAAAACGTATTGGACTTGAAAAAGGTATCTCACGTTATCAAGCCCTAAAATTATTGCGTGAACTCCGCCTGAAAAAACGTTTGATCATGCGCCGTTTACATTCTGGTCGCATTGAATATCGTATTTTCAATGGGGCAGATGAATATGATGCCTATATTAATTCTCTTTCTGAAGAAGAAATGGCAGGAGTGCTCCCAGTTCGTGAAAAAGCTTCGTATCAAGAGAAAAAGCGAACTCTGGCTAAAAATTCGCACCGTGCGAAATCCGCACTCATAAGTAAAACTGAGTTAAAAACTAAAAAACAACAACACAGTTGTGGTTCTGCTTATTCTGAAGACCAACAAGAACAAGCTTGTGCTGATGCATTGGAGCATTTAAAACTTTTAGCTAAACGTCAACAAGAAAACGCTGAAGTCGATGCTGCAATCGAAAAAGCTTTTGATTTATCTGGATTAGAACTCACAGCTGAAGAACGTCACGCTTTTGTTGAACAATATGGCCGTTATGCAACTTTAACTAGTCTTAAAAAACTAATTTCTGAGAAAAACCCTGATTCTCAAGAAGAAACAGAAGTGATGACGACCACTCCTGTTGAAACGAATAAACAAGAAAAAACAATTGAAAAACAAGATGTTAAATTAGAAACATGTCAAAAAGTAGCAAAAAAAGAAGTAGAATTGATTCAAGAAAAAACAGAAGTTGTTGTTCCAGCTGATCTTTCAGAATCAGTGATTAAGTCTTATTACATGGTTGGCTTCAAAAAAGTACAAGTTGTTCGCTTATATGAACAATACGGGAATGAAAAAATGATGCAAATGTTTGATTTATTTAAACAAAATCAAACAAAAGTAAAATCACCAAAAGCATGGTTAACAGCAGCATTAACCCAAAACTTTGAAGTTACCCCTAAACAAGTCAATGTTGGCCAAATCGAAGCAGTAAGTAATTTAGAAAATCAATTACTTCAAGAGCGCGTTGAAGAAAAACGTAAACAAGAAGAACAAAAGCAAGCAGATAACCTTGCCATACAGAAATTTGAACAATGGCGGATAAGTTCTCCAGAAACTTATGAGAGATGTGTTCAACTTGCTTTTGAAGACACAATGCGTAGTTCACCGTTTAATACGATTGTTCGAAGACAAGCTAAAGCAAAAAATATTTCTTATATGGAAGCGTTTTTGCAGTCACCATTCTTCATGTCGGCGGTTGAACATCAAGCTCGTCTGCTTGCAGCTTAAAATGACATAAAAAATCCCAATGTTTTGAGCATTGGGATAAAAAATTCAAAAAACTAATTGAGACTTTTCTTAATTAGCAGGATGCCTTTTGCCAAAAAATATCGGTCTGACCTGCAGAATGATTGAGTATGCGTGCTAAAACAAATAACCAATCAGATAAACGGTTTAAATAACTCAAACTGATTGAAAAAATCAGCCCGTTTTCAACATCTGCATGTACATATCCAACTAAAGAACGTTCAGCGCGGCGGCAGACTGTACGCGCTATATGACAAAAAGCCGCTTCTTGACAGCCTCCAGGAAGAATAAATTCTTTTAAAGCAGGCAGCATTTGATTTTGTTCATCTATCCATTGTTCAAGCATTTCAACATCTGATATTTTTAATGCTTGATATGTGGGCATACAAATTTGCCCTCCGATATCAAAAAGACGATGTTGAATATAAGTTAAAATTTCTTGATGTGAAACAACAAGTGGATACGTAATTAACATACCTATCATTGCATTCAATTCATCCACATCGCCCATGGCTTGAATACGAATATCATCTTTTCTGAGACGGCTCTGTGGACAGAGACCTGTAAAACCTTGATCTCCTGTTTTTGTATAAATTTTAGTTAATCGATGACCCATAATAAATTATCTTATAAAATTAACGATAAAGACACTGTCTACGATATTCAAATAACGTAATGGCAACACTTTGTGCAACATTTAATGACTCGACTGCAGGTGATTGATCCATTGGAATATACAAAAGTTTTGTGCTTGCTCCAAGTAAGTCCGGAGAAATCCCTTTTCCTTCATTGCCAAAAATAAAGCCCACAGGATGACGCATATCAAAATGATAGTCATATAATGATTGTGCAGTATGATCGAGAGCCGTTGCAAAAATCGAAAATTGAGATTCTTTTCGTAATGCAGATACAAATTCCAATAAAGAATGAACTGTATGAGAATTTAAATCAAAATGTGCTCCCATTCCCGCCCGTAACACCTTTGGCGACCACAAATCTACACATCCTTTTGATAATATAATTTGTTTAATTCCTGCCGCCCGCACAGTTCGTAAAATTGTTCCCATATTGCCAGGATCTTGAATATTATCAAGTAAAACAAGTGATTCTTGAAAAATTGAAATATTTTGACTTTCTGGCAAAACGGCCAGCGTGAGACAAGAAGGCAAACTCTCAAGTTGAGATAATTGCATAAACAAATTTTTTGGTAAAACAAAAAAAGCAGTATTCTTCAATTGGAGAGCAAAACGTTTTTTTATTGCAGATAAATAATCATATGGAATATGTTCTTCTTGAAAAATAATAGCTTCTGGTATTCTTCCTGTATCACAATAACTCTCGAATAAATGTTCCCCTTCTAGCAAGACCCGTTTTTCTACTTGTCTATTTTTATTAGATAATGTAAGTTTTTTAAGTTTTTTAAAAAAGGTATTTTCTGCGGAATGAATGAACTTAAAAGCTTCTGTCATAATAAGAATTCTAAAAAATAAAAACTCAATATATAATATCATTTTTTATTTCGGGAAAGAAAAATCTATCCTGTTAAGAAAACAAGTTGTAAATCAATAATTTAAGGTTGAGATAATGAAAACGTATATGTGCTTGATTTGTGGTTTCGTGTACGACGAAGAAAAAGGAATGCCTGAAGATAATATTCCTCCGGGAACTAAATGGGAGGATGTACCGGTCAATTGGACATGTCCTGAATGTAATGCCCGAAAAAGTGATTTCGAAATGGTAGAAATCTAGCACACTAAAAAAGGAAAGAGGTATCTGTGGACTTCTTTCCTTTTTTTTACGATCTACATTAGAATATAAGAATATAATAATGTTTTTTATTAACTAAACTAACTGAAATAACGAGAATGATATGCAAGCATCTATTCAAAAGAAAAAAGTGAAAATTGCAATTGTAGGTGGCGGGACGGCAGGTCTTTATGCATTAGGTAAAATTCGTCGCCAAACAGATGATTTTGTTTTAATTAATGGAGGCTTTTTTGGAACAACATGTGCCCGCGTCGGTTGTATGCCGTCAAAAGCGTTAATTCAAGTGGCAGAAGATTTTCATCGTCGTGAACACTTTACAAAAGAAGGTATTCTTGGCGAGGAGGCGTTGAAAATTGATTTACCAAAAGTATTAGCACACGTACGTTCTTTGCGTGATTTTTTTGTTGGCCATACAAAAGGGAATACAACAGACAAATTAGATGATGAGCATTGTATTCATGGTTATGCTCGTTTTACTTCAAATCAAACACTGTTAGTTAATCATTTTGAAATTGAAGCAGAAAAAATTATTTTAGCAACAGGCTCTACTCCTATTATTCCTGATGCATGGCAATCCATGCGTGATTTGATTCTCACGACTGATGAATTGTTTGAACAAACTGATTTACCACAAAATTTAGCCATCATCGGTTTGGGAGCAATTGGTTTAGAATTAGGCCAAGCTTTAAAACGACTTGGACTAAATGTTGTTGGTTTTGATCAAGCCAATACAATTGGCGGGATTCAAGATCCAAATATATTAGAAAAAAGTATTGAGCTGATTGGCAAAGAATTGCCTTTATACTTGGGAAAACCTGTTACATTAGAAAAAATAGGTTCACAAATACAGGTATCGAATGGGGAACAAAGCGTTTTAGTTGATAAAGTGATTGCTAGTTTAGGACGTCGCCCAAATTTAGATCAACTTGGTTTAGAAAATTTATCTATAGAAAAATCTGCGCGAGGTGTTCCGCTTTTTAATCCTAATACCATGCAAATTGGCGATTTACCCATTTTTATTGCGGGTGATGTGAATGCTGAGCGGACAATTATGCATGAAGCAGCAGATGAAGGTCGGATTGCGGCGACAAACGCCTTAACAGGTCAAAAATTAGCGTTTAAGCGCAAAACGCCACTTTACATTACTTTTACAGATCCAAATATTATTCAAGTTGGTGAAACCTATACTGCTTTGAATAAAAAAGAAAATATTGTTATGGCAGAAACAGATTTTGCACATCAAACACGTTCCCGTGTTATAGGCAAGCCATATGGGATCTTACGTTTATATGCAGAGTATGACACAGGAAAATTATTAGGTGCAGCCATGATCGGGCCAAAAGGGGAAGATTTAGCGCATTTGCTCGCATGGGCCATTGAACAAGAATGCACAATTTTTGAGATGCTTAAGATGCCATTTTATCATCCTGTTGTGGAAGAAGGCGTTCAAAATGCATTGTATGCAATATTACCATTATTAAAACAACCAGATGATATCTTATTAGAATTAAAGTCACTATAAGCAAATAGTGTATTCTTTAAGAAATAAAACACGTCTTTCTTGCTCAAGGCGTGTTTTTTTATGTAGTGAATTGTCACAATTTTCCCCTAAAATGAGGCCTCTATAAAAACTAACTCGATGAAATTAGGATGAAAAAAGTATTCCATCGTCTGAAAAATAATTGGATTCAAACAATTGATCCTTTAAGTGAGCAACAAGAAGCAACAGAAGAGGTAGAAGAAATGGAGATTTTCTACTCTGATCCAACTGTATTAGGTGTTTTTGCGCTCTCTCTATCTATGCTTATTTCTGCAATGGGTAAGTTAACAACCGATACAGGAACAAATATAGTATTAATTAGCATCTTAATCGCCGCAGGCGTTGCTCAGCTTATTGCTTCTTATATTGACTTTTATAAAAATAATGCCTTTGGAGCGACAGTATTTGCCGTATATGGATTGATGCGCTTAAGTTTAGGCATGCAAACTTGGATGAGTTTGTCACAAGGAAGTGGATATTCTCCAATGACTGGAATTGGTTTGATAGCTGTCGAATGCATGACACTCTTTTTTACTATAGCTGCTTTACATTTAAATAAGACTTTTGGATTAATGTTTATCGCTATTAATAGTGTATTGCTTACAAGCATTGGAATGGCGTTTGGTTTCATGCCTAATATAATGCATGAATTGAATTTTGTAAGTGAATTAGTAACTGCTGGAATTGCATTATATGCGACATTAGCTATTTTTATTAACAATAGTTTACATTATAGGATCCACATATCGATGGGTAGTCCTATTTTTGTATGGGGATATAAAGAACATAAGGCGCATAAAGTGAGTATTCGGCCTCATTCATATATGATGAAATTAAGATTATTAGCACAAACATTAAAAACTGCTTGACATTCTTTTGGAAATCATTAAAATTGCTCTTTCCTTGAGGGGAAAGAGTAAGTTTCACAAAAAATTAAAAAATAATTGCTTGCATTATTTTAGAAATGTGTTAGAATTCTCACTCAGGTATCAACTAAATTTTTCGAAACAAGTTTTGAAAATAAATTAAAAAAGTAGTTGACAAGCAAAACAAGTTAAAGTAGAATACGCACTTCGCTGAAC
>CAZDFJ010000039.1:0-19364 GCA_964504875.1 uncultured Burkholderiales bacterium
GCTCTTTTGCTTCTTCTTCATAGCCCATGCTTGTCCAGACATCTGTCGTGACAAGGTGAGCCCCTTTTGCGGCCTCTAATGGATCAGTGAAACATTCCAAAAATTCTTCATTAAAATTTTCGCCCCGCTCAGGTTCAATTTCAAAACCAGGCGGCGTAGAAACATGCAAATTGAAACCAAAAATTTGAGAAGCTTGCAACCATGTATTACATACATTATTACTGTCACCAATCCATGCAACAGTTTTTCCTTTAATACTGCCCCGATGTTCCATAAAAGTGAAAATATCGGCCATAACTTGACAGGGATGATATTCATTTGTCAATCCATTAATGACCGGCACTTTTGAGTAAGTCGCAAATTGCTCGACAATTTCTTGCTCAAAAGTTCGAATCATTACGGCATCAACCATGCGAGAAATTACACGCGCACTATCTGCAATCGGTTCGCCTCGTCCAAGCTGTGTATCGCGAGAACTCAAAAATAATGAATCCCCTCCTAATTGACTCATTCCCGATTCAAAAGAAACACGCGTTCTGGTTGAATTTTTCTCAAAAATCATCGCCAGAATTTTACCAGTCAAAGGCGTATAACTTTGACCTTTATCGCGCAAACTTTTCAGAATACGAGCCCGTTCAAAGAGATATTCATATTCTTCTAATGTTAAATCTTTAAATTCTAAATAATGTTTAACCTGCATAAAATTTTGTTTTCTGGGATTTAAAAAAATCCCCTCCCCTAGTTGAAGTAAACTTATTATTCTAACGCAAAATTTTCTAGTTCTTCAAAAATTGACAAATCAATTCAGACAATTTTTCTACAAGCATAGTTACTTCGTGTGCTTGAATAATTAACGGTGGGACAAGCCGAATCACTTTATCTGCTGTTACATTAATCAGCAATCCTTTAGCCAACGCAAGCTTGACAAGTTCACCACATGGTTTGACCAGCTCAACCCCAATCATCAAACCTTGTCCCCGAATATCCATCACCCCCTCAACCCCTTTGAGGGCAGCACTTAATTGCGCCTGAATCAGCGATCCCATTTTGACAGCATTTTCAAGAAGTTTTTCTTCTTGCATTGTTTGAATCGTGGCTAATCCCGCTGCACAAACCAATGGATTTCCCCCAAATGTTGATCCATGGTTTCCCGGTTGAAATAAATTTGTCGCCTTCCCTGCGACAACAGACGCGCCGATCGGAACACCTGATCCTAATCCTTTAGCCAAACTCATTACGTCTGGTAAAATTCCAGCATGTTGGAAAGCAAACCATGTACCCGTCCGGCCAATCCCACATTGAACCTCATCTAGCATTAAGAGCCAATCATTTTCATCACAAATTTGACGTAAACCTTGCAAATAACTTGCTGGCATTAAATGAATGCCTCCTTCACCTTGTACGGGCTCAACCAAAATTGCAGAAATATTATTATATTGCCGTGCTAAAGTTCTAATTGCCTCTAAATTACCATATTCAGCCCGTAAAAAACCAGAAACAACCGGTTCAAAACCCTTTTGAACTTTCGCGTTTCCTGTTGCACTGAGCGTTGCCAACGTTCTACCATGAAAAGATTTTTCCATGACAATAATTTTTGAATCGTGCAAGCCTTTTTTATGACCGTATAACCGTGCTAATTTAATAGCAGCTTCATTCGCTTCTGCACCAGAATTGGCAAAAAAGACTTGATCCATCCCTGAAATTTCACAAATCAAATCAGCTAATTTTTCTTGTTGTGGAATATGATAAATATTTGAAACGTGAATTAATGTTTTTACCTGTTCCGTAATGGCTTTAACTAATTGAGGATGACAATGTCCTAAACCATTAACGGCAATTCCAGCAAGGGCATCTAGATATTTATTATCTGCATCATCCCACACCCAAACCCCTTCACCTTTGACAAGACTAATAGGCAATCTTGCATATGTATTCATTACATGAGACACAATTTTTTCCTTTTTTTATTAAGAAGTTATTTCAAAAGATTTATTTTAATGTTGTAATAAACAAAAAAGTTTCGTTTTATTATTAAATATTTATCAATGTGACCCATAAAAATTTAATAAAATGACTCCGACTACAATCAAAATGATTCCAATGATTTGGAAAATAGAAAGTGTTTCTTTAAACCATAAAACACCTATCAATGTGATAAGTGTTGTTCCTACCCCTGACCAAACTGCATAGGCAATACTGATAGTCAGTTTTTTTAAACTTAACGTAAGAAATGTCAAACTCAGTCCGTAAAAAACAACCAACAATATTGAGGGGAGCCATTTTGTCAACCCCTCAGCAAGTTTCATACAAGTTGTTCCTGCGATTTCAAACAAAATGGCAAGAATTAAATAGATCCACGCCATAAAAAAGACTCAAAATATTTAAAAAAAACCTTTAAAAAAAACTTAAGATCCTCTATTTTAATAAGGTTTTCATAGGCATAAAAAAGCGAAACAGGTTCATCTTATCGATCAACCTGTATCATTTTGATGCACTGCTTGTATGAATATGCCTTGACTCTATCATTTTCAGGTTACAGCATGTTGACTCTATCTACTATCACCACGATTTTTGAGCGTTTTTCTCAACACAATCCTGAGCCCAAAGGAGAACTTCATTATTCAACCCCCTTTGAACTTCTCATTGCAGTCATTCTTTCCGCCCAAGCGACAGATAAAAGCGTTAATCGGGTCACTGCAACTTTATTTCCTATAGCAAACACACCGGTTCAAATCATACAATTAGGCGAAACAGGACTAAAAAAATATATTCAATCTATTGGATTATATAATGCCAAAGCTAAAAATATTATTCAAGCCTGTCAACAACTTCTTGAACAGCATCAAGGACATGTCCCCGCCTCACGAGAGGCCTTAGAAAAACTGGCAGGGGTTGGTCGAAAAACGGCTAATGTCGTATTACAAATGGCTTTTGGACAAGATACGATTGCTGTTGATACACATGTTTATCGTGTTTCAAACCGAACAGGACTTGCAATAGGCCAGACTCCCTTTGCCATTGAAAAACAACTTCTGGCAAATATTCCTCAACTTTATCACAAACATGCGCATCATTGGTTGATTTTGCATGGGCGCTATGTTTGTAAAGCGCGAAAACCTAATTGTACAAATTGTTTAATACAAGATTTATGTGAGAAAAATAATGTTCAATCCGACTCGTGATCAATCTCGCCTTTTCATTTTCAACACGTGGGAAAAATCTAAAGCAAGTATGCCGCTGACTGACTTAGAAAGCAAAATGCTTGAGATTATTGTGCGTCATCCAGAATACCACTTAATTTTGGATCACCCAAATCGCTTTCAAGAAAAGGATTTTTCCCCCGAATCAGGACAACCGAATCCGTTTTTACATATGAATTTACATCTTGCCTTACGCGAAATGTTGGATATTGATCAGCCTGTCGGCGTTCGTGCCGAATTTGATAACCTTTGTCAAAAAACACAGGATTTACATGACGCCGAACATATTTTACTTGAACGCATCGCTGAAATGATTTGGCATTCTCAACGTTATAATACAGCCCCTGATGATCGTTTTCTTTTTAGCCAACCGCTTGAACAATAAATAGCCCACTCCGCCCAGTGGGGCGGTATTTCTCAATCTTGTTTCATAATGTCGTGCAATTCATCTGAGACGATTTTTGTTTCTTGCATAGAATATGTAATTTGTGTAATCAATGTTAAATTTTTCTCAAGATGAGCATCCGCTCCTTTTGATAGGGCATCTAACAATGCAATTTGTTCAGTGAGTTTTTGGCCTTGTGTTTCAACTAATTGATGTTGTTCTTCTGTATTTTTAATGTCTTTAACAATTTTTTCCGTACTTTGTCCAATTTGTTGAATAATGGCATTTGTTTTTCCCAAACTATCTTGTGTATTTGTTGCCAGTTTTCTCACCTCATCTGCTACAACCCCAAATCCGCGGCCCACTTCGCCCGCCCGCGCGGACTCAATACTTGCATTTAATGCTAATAAATTTGTTTTGACAGCAATTTGTCCAATCAAGCTTAGAACCTCTTCGATTTTACCAATATCTTCTACGAGTTGAGAAACTTCTTTTGATAAAATTTGATAGGTTTTGGAGTAATAATCCACCGTCCCCGCATACTGACTAAATTCCCCTTGAACTTTTAGCATGTTTTCATGCACACTTGTAGAATAAGACCGAATTTCATTTGAGCTGTCCATTAGTTCATCAACAAAATGATGATAAGATTGCAATTTCTCAATAAGCTGTCGGTACACTCGATTTGCCAATAATTGACGGTTTAATTCTGCAATACTAAAATAACTCTTAAATGAACCATAATACATGGGAAAATTATCAATATATTCATCAAAAAATTCTTGATTGGGATCGACATGATAAAAAAACAGGGCCGTCAAAGTTTGATTAATATTTACACCCAGTAGTTCACCAAATGTCGAAAAGCCTGCCACAGGAATATGATCGAAAATATGTAAGTGATTTAATTCAGTTTGATTAAATAAACGACGTAAAATACAATCGTTTAAAATTCCAATAATAGGTTGATTCGGCTTTCCTTGTGAAAAACGTTGAAAATCCTGCTGCGTTTGCGAAATGAAATCTTTTGTCTTCACTAAAAAAAGTTCGTCCCCAAATGCAATATCGCAATAAAAGTAAATATTTTTATTTTCTAAATCAATTTTAGAAACGGAACGAACATAAATTTCACCTTCAATAATCACCGCAAAAGCATATTCACGTAATTTTGTTTCTAACTGTGAAGGCGCACAATGAAAATGTTGACTCAAAGCATCAACAAGTGAGATTAATTCGCCGGTTTTTTTATCTTGAACGCGCTTCACATAACGCTGATAAATATTAGCCTCAATCACAGGAAAAGAAACATTCGTTTTCTCAAAATTTTGTGTTTTAAAAACACCAAAACGAATCCCTTCAGCAACTTTAATCAAACAAATGACAGCATGATTTTCAACCACTTGATTTGAATCAAAAATGTAAGTTTTTTGAAAATCAAGTTTGCCCCCCGCTGAACCTCCAATAAAAAGACAAGGAAAACGATTTGTTTTATAAACGGCTTCTGCAAAAAAGTTTTCACTTCCAGAAAGTCCATCGAAAAAGGTGAGCGCAATTGTGTCATTACTATTAATCTTAAATGAAGGCGTAATTTTCTGTAATTGTTGCCCCATCCCTCGAATTCGTTCATCCCGTGTCTTTGTCGGTAATCCTTTTTTCAGGTCCTCATTCCCTAAATGAATAGAATACACTTCTACAGATTGAATTAATTCCACACTAAAACTTTGTAAAACAATATTATCCCATTGATTAGGCGTGTCTAAATATAATGCAGTTGTCTGCACATTTTGCCCTAATGAGCACAGCTCACCCGCCGTCGACACCAACACAACTTTAATTCTATTAGGAATAAGCTGTCTTAACATCTGCGAAACATTTTTAAAATCCACGTGAGGCGAAATAAAACCAACAATTAACCGTGTTTTTTCTTCAGGAAAAAGCAACGATTCAATCATTGAAGCAGAAACTTCACGAGAAGAACATTTGATTAAACGAAAATAATCCTGTTGCTTTAATAAATCGACCTCAGCCGTTTCTTTTTTAAGCCCAAAATATTTTGAAAAAAACATTGGTATCCCCTGTTGAGTCGCCACACAAAAGGTCACTTCTTTTATTTTTTATTTAAACGAAACAAACTTGTACTAAAAGCATTACTTTATTTAAAAAAAATTTAATAAAAAATTAAAAAAACCTTGCGTTAAGAAAATATAAGTTAAATTAAATTGCTGTTAAATGCAAATTAAAAATTATATTTTTTGACGATTCGCTAGGCCATTTTGATATTAAAAATCATTATAAATTATATTATTAATAGAGACTTCACAAGATGAAAGTAGGAAAATACTCAATGGAAAAAGCCCATTTAAATTTTATTCGGTATTAGCGCAATTGCGCAAATAATGCTAGAATAAAACGATTTCTGAATTTTCATCGTTGCGAGGGGCTATGCCAGAACGCCATTTCGCACATTGACCTTGATCCAAAAAATCAGAGTCTTTGATTTTAAGATATCATCTATTTTCTATACAAGTTTCTGGCTTGATACTTTCATGGAGGAAGCGAGTTGTATTATTGCAATAGACAGGAGCAAATACACTCGCAAAAGTTTCAATGAGCAAATTATCATCAGCAGGAGCACGTTTTCGTGCAGCATTAGCGGCTGAAAAAGCTAACGGAAAACCATTACAAGTGTTAGGTGCAGTTAACGCTTACGCAGGACGTTTAGCAGAACGTTCTGGTGCAAAAGCACTGTATCTTTCTGGTGGCGGTGTCGCGGCTTGCTCAACAGGGATTCCTGATTTAGGAATTACTAGTGTTGAAGACGTCTTAATCGATGTTCGTCGCATTACTGATTTATCTGATTTACCATTGTTGGTTGATATTGATACTGGGTTTGGTGGTGCATTTAATATTGCCCGTACAATCAAATCTATGATCAAAGCAGGGGCGGCGGCCGTCCATATTGAAGATCAAGTCCAAGCAAAACGTTGTGGTCATCGTCCAAACAAAGCCATTGTTTCTAAAGAAGAAATGGTTGACCGTGTCAAAGCAGCTGTTGATGCGAAAACTGATCCTGACTTCGTGATTATGGCACGGACTGATGCTTTAGCCGTAGAAGGTTTGGAAGCAGCCATTGATCGTGCATGTGCGTGCGTTGAAGCTGGGGCAGATATGATTTTCCCAGAAGCAATGACTGATTTAGCGATGTACAAAAAATTTGCGGAAGCTGTTAAAGTCCCCGTTTTAGCAAACATTACTGAATTTGGCTCTACACCACTTTATACTGTTGACGAATTAGGCAATGCAGATGTGAGTTTAGTACTCTATCCACTTTCTGCTTTCCGCGCGATGAGTAAAGCTGCATTACAAGTCTATCAAGCAATTCTGAACGAAGGCACACAAAAAAATGTCGTCGACATGATGCAAACTCGTAAAGAATTATATGAATACTTAGACTATCACGCATACGAACAAAAATTAGACGCATTGTTTAGTCAAGGTAAGTAAGTCTCTGCTTTAATCGTGGGGCAGAAATTTTTTTATTTATTACTCTCGATAAAAAGGACAATTGCATGAGCGAAGCAACAACAACTCCAAAAGCAAAGAAATCCGTTGCCCTTTCTGGGGTTGCGGCTGGTAATACCGCACTTTGTACTGTTGGACAAAAGGGATCAGATTTATACTACCGTGGTTACGACATCCATGATTTAGCAAAAAATGCAGAATTTGAAGAAGTTGCCTATTTGTTATTACGTGGTGAATTACCTACAGCCCAAGCCCTTGCTGCCTACAAGAAAAAACTGAAAAAACTCCGTGGTTTACCTGCACCGCTCAAAGCTGTCTTAGAACAAGTTCCTGCCGCTGCACATCCAATGGATGTATTACGTACAGGTTGTTCTGTTCTCGGTACTTTATTACCAGAAAAAGATGACCATAACGAAAACGGAGCATTAGACATTGCTGATCGTTTAATCGCTAGTTTTGGTTCTATGTTAGTTTACTGGTATCATTTTAGTCATAATGGCCGTCGTATTGAAGTCGAAACAGATGATGAGTCTGTTGGCGGACATTTCTTACATATTTTACATGGTAAAGCCCCGAGTGATTTACATGTTCGTGCAATGCATACCTCTTTGATTTTATATGCAGAACACGAATTTAATGCTTCCACTTTCACAAGCCGCGTGATCTCTGGTACAAATTCTGACATGTACTCAGCAATTACTGGGGCGATTGGTGCCCTTCGTGGTCCAAAACATGGTGGTGCAAACGAAGTTGCAATGGAAATCATTCAACGTTACAGTAGTGCTGATCAAGCCGAAACCGATATTCGCAATCGTATTGCCAATAAAGAAATTGTAATTGGCTTTGGTCATCCTGTTTATACTATTCGTGATCCACGTAACGAAATCATTAAAGAAACCTCTCGTGCATTATGCGAAGATGGCGGAAACCCAGTTTTATTTGATATCTCCGAACGTATTGAAAGCGTGATGTGGGAAGTCAAAAAAATGTTCCCGAACTTGGATTGGTTCAGCGCCTCTAGCTACCACATGATGGGCATCCCAACAGGCATGTTCACACCAATTTTCGTGATTTCACGGACAACAGGTTGGTCTGCACACATTATGGAACAACGTCGTGACGGTAAAATTATTCGTCCAAATGCAAATTATGTTGGTCCAGAACAACGTGAATGGTTACCTATTGAAAAACGCTAGTCCCTAAGTTTCTGTCCAAAAAGCGCAACTTAATCGTTGCGCTTTTCTCTTTTCTCGAGTTTCTTCTTCTCTTAAGCCTCTGCCATAATACGGGACTTCTTATAAAACTAATCTAAATTATAATTGATACCCACTTTCTTATTGGAGTATGGTAAACTATCCATACGAGAAAAAAAGAGGGAAAATTCCCTATTTTTAGATAAATCATGCAACAAGTGAATGGATTAAAAACAAAAAAAGTGAGCATGTTCATTTCAAGAGCGTAGTTTTTTCGATGCGTTTTTGCTATTTTGATTATAAATCAATAGGTTAAATGAGCTGTTTGTTTTTAGTCCAATACATGAACTATATTTACCCCTATTGTGCTCTTTTATAGTGCGAATTATTGAATAAATGCCCTAATATGGGGCATGATAATGAAAAAAGTGCTTAAAATCCTATAAGAAAAAACTATAAAAACTGGCACAGCTTTTGCTAAATACTTATTAGTTTTTAGTGTTTATTTTTTTGGTTTTCTTGTGAGTCTATTTTTTCGGAGAAATTGAAGATGTCCGTCGAAAAAGTTTTACAATTGATTGAAGATAATGAAGTGAAGTTCGTTGACCTTCGTTTTACAGATACACGTGGTAAAGAACAACATGTTACGATTCCTGCGCATGTTGTCGATGAACAATGGTTTGAAGATGGACATCCTTTTGACGGTTCTTCTATTGCTGGTTGGAAAGGCATTCAAGCTTCTGACATGTTACTCTTAGCAGATCCTGCAACTGCTAATATCGATCCTTTCATGGACGAAACTACATTAATTTTAACATGTGATGTGATTGATCCAGCAGATGGCAAGGGCTACGATCGTGACCCACGCTCTATTGCAAAACGTGGTGAAGCCTATTTAAAATCCACAGGGATTGCAGATACTGCTTTCTTTGGTCCAGAACCAGAATTCTTTATTTTTGATTCTGTGACATGGCATACAGACATGTCTGGTACTTCCGTACGTATTAATTCTGAAGAAGCAGCATGGTCCTCTTCTAAAGATTATGATGGCGGCAACATGGGTCACCGTCCTGGTGTGAAAGGCGGGTATTTCCCAGTTCCTCCAGTCGATTCTTTCCAAGACATCCGTTCTGCAATGTGCTTAGCACTTGAAGAATTAGGCGTACCAGTTGAAGTTCACCATCATGAAGTTGCAACAGCGGGTCAATGTGAAATCGGTACACGTTTCTCTACACTCGTTCAACGTGCTGACTGGACACAAGTTTTAAAATATGTGATCCATAATGTCGCGCATTCTTATGGCAAAACAGCAACATTTATGCCAAAACCTATCGTGGGTGATAACGGTTCTGGTATGCATGTTCACCAATCTTTATGGAAAGATGGTAAAAACATGTTTGCTGGCGACAGCTACGGCGGTTTATCTGAAACAGCGATTTATTACATCGGTGGTATCATTAAACATGCGAAAGCATTGAATGCGATTACTAACCCAAGTACTAACTCTTACAAACGTTTAGTTCCAGGGTTTGAAGCACCTGTTATGTTAGCATACTCTGCGCGTAACCGTTCTGCTTCTATCCGTATTCCACATTCTGCTAATCCAAAAGCACGCCGTATCGAAGTACGTTTCCCAGATCCAACAGCAAACCCATATTTAGCTTTCACAGCATTAATGATGGCTGGTTTAGACGGGATTCAAAACAAGATTCATCCAGGCGATGCAATGGATAAAAACTTGTACGATTTACCACCAGAAGAATCTAAAGCTATTCCACAAGTATGCTCTTCATTAGAAGAAGCATTAGGTGCATTAGCAAATGATCACGATTTCTTATTACGTGGTGGTGTCTTCTCCAAAGAATGGATCGATTCTTACATCGACCTCAAAATGGAAGAAGTCACAGAATTCCGCATGACAACACATCCTGTTGAATTCAAACTCTACTATAGCTTATAAGATTTTCTTGGTTAGCCAAAATGTAGCGTGAAAAAATCCCCTCTTTAAAGAGGGGATTTTTTTTATTGGAACCACCACAAAGGGGATGATTCAATCCAATTTGCAAGTATTTCATACTCTTTTGCACGAGGGTGGGCCCCATCATATTGTGCGACTTCTTTCATCCAATCTGGTTGATTCATCAATTCAGAAAAAATAGGAATATATGCTATTTCTAATTTTTTTGCTTCTTGACTAAAAGTCTGATCTAATAAGAAAATTCTTTCATTTTGCGCAGAATCTGCAACAGGGGGAGGGCCTACAAAAATCAATGGATATTGTTTTTTTGCATGAGACAAAATCTTTTGAAAATGAAGACACGTCTCGACAAAAGGCACGCGGGTTGTTTGTTGATGAGATTCAATCACTGAATCATTTACACCAAATGAAAAAATTAAATAACACTTTCCTGAATGTTGTTTTAAACGCGCTTCGGATTCTTGATGCCAACGCATTGCAATATCATGACTTGTATTTCGCCGAATTCCCAAATTATACACAGTCAAATCATATCCTTTTTGGATCGCCCGCGCCCCTAAACGACCGGTCCAGCCTAAACAAGTCGGATCGCCATATCCCAATGTGAATGAATCACCTATCACACACAACCGATAATCTTCTTCTTTATCTATTTTTGACATAAAATACGCCTATTTTAATGATTATTTTGGCTGTGTAAAAATCCCGATGACGGCCTCTAACCCAACATGATTAATTTGATAAGTTGTTTTTTCTTGGACAATGGGTTTAGCATGATAGCCAAAACTTACCCCGGCAGCCGCCATCATTGTTAGATCATTTGCGCCATCTCCAATGGCAATTACTTGATCAGGTTTTAATCCTAATTCATCGCGCATTCGAACAAGTTCATCTGCTTTACGTTGGGCATCAATAATATCACTTGAAATTTCACCTGTTAGTTTCCCCTCTTTTACTTCAAATTGATTCGATAATGTAAAATCTAAACCTAATCGTTCTTTTAATTTATCTGTAAAAAAGGTAAAACCACCTGAGACTAACATTGTCTTAATTTGATGCTTTTTGAGTGTTTCAATCAGAAATTCAGCCCCGGGATTTAATTCAAGACGTTCATTATATACACGGGCAAGCGTTGATTCTTCTAACCCAGCTAACAATTTTACACGGCGACGTAAACTTTCACGAAAATCAATTTCCCCGCGCATAGCACTTTCTGTAATCGCCGAAATTTCTTGTTTAATTCCACAAAAATCAGCAATTTCATCAATGCACTCAATATTAATTAACGTTGAATCCATATCCATGACAACTAAACCAAAATGACTTAAGCACTGTTCTGATTTCACAAAACCCCAATCTAATTTAGCCTCCGCACAATAGGCTTTGACTTCATCACTTTTTCCTTGATCGGCGAGCTGTAAAGCAAAAGCTGTTGGCAAAACCTGATGAATTTGAACGGCATTTGTTAACTTGGCCAACTGTTTTAAATCATGTGTTGCCACATTTTGTGCTTGAATAACTAACCGTGTACTCATAATAAGCTCTCTTATTTTCTTTTTATTTTTTTGAATTATTTATCATTTTTGCTTAACATTGTTAGTGCTTGTCGTGTCACAATAATGCGATCATCATCTTGATAAATGAGAGACATAGGCAAATTTTCTTTTTGAAATTGCGCATATTCTGTGGGCGTGAGCAACGCAAAAGCACGGGTCTCATTTAGCCAGACTGTTTTAAATTTCTGGATTGTCGGTAACCATTTATGCGGTTCCTGCTGCACCCCAAAAGCCATTTCATCCGCAAACTCTACCAAAGTTAAAGTGCGTCCTAAATAATAAGGCAAGGTTTGTTCATACGTTCTTACTGCAAAAAACGGGGTCGTCTTATCTTGATTCAAATCATAATAAGGCTTAATTTTTTCAACGAGAAAATAAGTTGATTTCAACGGAGCCAAACTATTATGCCCTTGCAAAATTAAACTAACACTGGTTAACATTAAGAGTGATAAGCCAATCAAAGCCCGCTCTTTATTTTGCCGATAAAAACATAGCGCGGCCACAATACCTCCTAATGCGACACTCACACAAGCAGCGACAATCCATGGTTGATAATTCAGATAAAGACCAACCTCAAAAGGAGTTCGCCCTTGTTTTTGAATAAAATAGGCGGACAAAATTAACCCAATTAAGCCCATTAATAATGGTAATAAAATCCATCCAAAAAAGGCCTTAAATGAATATTTTTCTATTCTTAATGCAACAAGGACTGCTAATGAGGGAAAAATTGGTAAGATATAGGAAGGCAGTTTTGAACCAGAGAGACTAAAGAAAAAGAAAATTAAGACGCTCCATAAGATCAAAAATAAGACTGGATCAAAAGCAGGCGTAGAAAGTGTTTTGATCGTTTTAATACGTAGGCCTTCAAAAGAACTCATCACCCATGGGATAAAACCCAATCCTAAAATAGGGAAAAAATACCACCATGCCCCTTCACGGTGATGTACTTTTGTAAAAAAACGCTCAAAATGTTCATGAATAAAAAAGAAATGTGCAAATTCTGGGTTTTTTAATGAAACGAGAACAAACCACGGAACCGTCACAAGCAAAAATAAAACTATCCCGCGTAATAATTCGAGGCGAAGCAATAATCTCCAATCTCGTTTGATAATCATATAGACGCACAGCACAAAACCTGGTAACACTAACCCAATTAAGCCTTTACTCAGTACAGCACATCCCATTGCAAGCCAAACGAGCCATAACCAATATTTTTTTTCAGGGGCGGGAGTTGTTTCAGATTGAGATAATAGAAAACCAAACAACCCCACTGACATAAAAAAAGAAACCCCCATATCTAACGTATTAATATGCCCAATCGCAATAAATAAAGGACTTCCTACTAAAATATAACTACTGATTCTCCCCACTCCGGGTGAAAATATTTTTTTAGCCGCAAAATAAACTATCCCAATAGTCGCAAAGGCGCTAAGTGCGCTCCATAAACGGGCTGTCCATTCGTTGACCCCAAATATGCTATAAAATAAAGCCGTCATCCAATATTGAAAGGCCGGTTTTTCAAAATATTTAATACCATTTAAATGCGGGGTAATCCAATCCCCAGAAACAAACATTTCACGGGCAATTTCTGCATAACGCCCTTCATCTGGCTTGACCAAAAAACGATAATCCAATGGTAAAAACCATAATAATGTAAAAATAAGACAGAAAAAAATCCAGTCTTTATTTTTTGAAAGGGATGATATTTTATGAGGAACAGACATATTGCAAATAAAACTCGTAGAGAAAATAATTTTTATGATTTTATCGTTGCGGATGATTTAATAATTTCAAGCGCGGCTTTAGCCGCATTTTGTTCTGCCTGACGCCGACTTGAGCCCACTCCTGTTGTCCTAATTTTCAGATCTAAAATCAGACATTCAACGTAGAAGGTTTGTTGATGCGCTTCCCCTTCGATTTGAAGCACATTATATTGAGGCACTCCCAATTTTTGGGCTTGAGTTTTTTCTTGTAAAAAAGATTTAGCATCTTTGGCTAATTCTTTAGGATTAATATTTTCTAAAAGATTGGCATAAATTGCCAAAATGACATTTTGTGCTTGTAAGATATCACTGTCTAAATAAATTGCACCAAAAATGGCTTCAAGCGCATCGGCCAAAATTGAAGGACGTCGAAATCCCCCACTTTTTAACTCGCCTTCCCCTAATCGCATTTGTTCACTCAGATTTAGCTCAAATGCCAAACCGGCCAAACAATCTTGATTGACAAGTTGCGCCCGTACACGTGTTAACTCGCCTTCCGTCAATTTGTCAAAGCGTTTAAACAGCGCGGCCGCAATGACAAAATTTAAAATACTATCGCCAATAAATTCAAGTCGCTCATTATTATTAGCGTGATAACTACGATGAGTTAATGCCTTTTCAAGTAAATTCGGGTTATTAAATTGATAATTGAGCTTACGCTGGAGCTTATCAAGATTCATGTTATTTTATGATTATCAATGAAGTGTTTAAAGATGCAGTTCGTCTGCTTAACGTATCGAAATGCCAATGCGATCAAACTGTTCCCAATGAAACCAAATCAAGAAGGCTTTCCCGACAATATTTTCATCTGGAACAAACCCCCAATAACGACTATCATTACTATCATCACGATTGTCACCCATCAGAAAATATTGTCCTTGTGGGACAACACAACTGAATCCATCATCTTGATATTGACAATTTTCACGTCCTGAAAAAAGTTTCACCTCTTCTACACGGACTGTCGGACTATCGGTTTGTACTAAAATTTCATGCGCCACACCATTTAGATTTTCTTTATATTTTTTCGCAATTGTATGATTAAATCCCCCTTTTTCGTAATCGAAATTTGAAATAAAGTGTTGGACCGCAATTTGACCATTCACTTTTAATTGTTTATTTCGATATTCAATTTTATCTCCCGGTACACCCACAACACGTTTGATATAATCCAATGTCGGATTTTCTGGATAACGAAAAACCATCACATCCCCATTTTTTGGAGGATTGATTTCAATAATTTTTTTATTTAAAACAGGCAAACGAATGCCATATGTAAATTTATTAACTAAAATATAATCGCCAATTTGTAATGTGGGAATCATTGAGCCAGAAGGAATTTTAAACGGCTCAACCAAAAAAGAACGAATCACAAAAACAATTAAAATGACAGGAAAAAAACTCTTCGCATATTCGACAAGCAATGATTCTTTGTATTCTGTTTCAATACCAATATGTCCTGTTTGCTTGCGCAGACGCATTTTTCTCAAGATATCAAAGAGCCAAATACTTCCTGTGATGACCAATGCGACAAATAAAAACAAAGCGAAATTCATAATAATTAATCTTTAAATAAAAAGAAAATAAGAATGGCAATGAACATTACTCAAAGACAAAAGCCAAATGGACTCATTGATACGATTCATATTGAAGGAATATTTCTACTTGGCTTAGCGACATCACTACCTTCTCATGTCATGCATTCAAAAACAAAGACGATTGAACAAAAAGCCCCCGCTAAAGAGAGCTTTTTTAATGATAAGACTATTTGTCGCCAACCTGTAATATTGCCAAAAAGGCTTCCTGTGGGACTTCCACACTACCAATTTGTTTCATGCGTTTTTTACCCGCCTTTTGTTTCTCAAGCAATTTACGTTTTCGGGAAATATCCCCACCATAACATTTAGCTAAGACATTTTTTCGCATCGCTTTGACTGTTTCACGGGCGATAATATGCGCCCCAATCGCCGCTTGAATCGCGACATCAAACATTTGTCGTGGAATTAATTCTCGCATTTTTGCGACAACTTCTCGCCCCCGATATTGACTCGTTGAACGATGTACAATCGCAGAAAGCGCATCCACACGATCGCCATTAATCAAAATATCGAGTTTAATCAAATCAGAAGGACGATATTCTTTAAATTCATAATCCAAAGAAGCAAAACCACGACTTGCTGATTTAAGTTTGTCAAAAAAGTCCATTACCACTTCGTTCATGGGCAGGTCATAATTCAGCATGACTTGTCGTCCCATATATTGCATATTGGTTTGTTGACCGCGCTTTTGGTTGCATAAAGTCATCACATTTCCGACATAATCATGCGGTACCAAAATCGTTGCAGAGATCATTGGCTCACGAATTTCAATAATTTTACTTAAATCTGGTAATTTAGAGGGATTTTCAATATGTTCCACTGTCCCGTCTTTTAGCACAAGCTCGTAGACTACAGTAGGCGCAGTCGTGATTAAATCCATATCGTACTCTCGTTCAAGACGTTCTTGAACAATTTCCATATGCAACAATCCCAAAAAGCCACAACGGAACCCAAAACCTAAGGCCTGAGAGACCTCTGGCTCATATTGTAAAGCCGCATCATTCAGTTTTAATTTTTCAAGCGCGTCACGTAATGCATCATATTCATTCGGTTCAACTGGATAAAGCCCAGCAAAAACTTGTGATTGTGCCTCTTTAAATCCGGGAAGGGCTTCGGTCGCAGGACGCTGTGCTAAAGTAATAGTATCCCCGACACGCGCCGATTTTAATTCTTTAATCCCCGCAATAATAAATCCTACTTCACCCGCTTGTAAGATGTCGCGTTGCAAAGATTTTGGCGTGAAAAATCCAACTTGCTCACATAAGTAAGTTGTTTTGGTCGACATTAACAAAATTTTATCTTTTGGTTTTAACGCCCCATCAACAACGCGCACAAGCATGACCACGCCGACGTAATTATCGAACCATGAATCAATAATTAAAGCTTTAAGGGGGGCATTTGGATCGCCTTTGGGAGCAGGAACAGAAGCAACGACGGTTTCTAAAATGTCTTGAATGCCAATTCCTGTTTTCGCACTGGCTTGAACCGCGTCCGTTGCATCAATCCCAATAATGTCTTCAATTTCTTGAATCACCCGTTCAGGCTCTGCGGAAGGTAAATCAATTTTATTTAAAACAGCAACAACATCCACACCTAAATCAATCGCAGTATAGCAATTTGCGACCGTTTGCGCTTCCACGCCTTGAGAAGCATCGACGACCAATAAAGCCCCTTCACAAGCAGAAAGCGAACGAGAAACTTCATAGGAAAAATCTACATGTCCCGGTGTGTCAATTAAATTGAGCAAATATGTTTGTCCATCTTTTGCTTTATAATTTAATGCCGCTGTTTGGGCCTTAATTGTAATACCACGTTCTCGTTCAATATCCATTGAATCTAAAACTTGCTCTTCCATTTCTCGATCGCTTAATCCTCCACAAAACTGAATAAAACGATCGGCGAGCGTTGACTTTCCATGATCAATGTGTGCAATAATTGAAAAATTTCTAATATGTTTCATGCGAATTGGAATATTAATTGTGGAATAATAGTTTTCTTTTTGATATTTTTATCACGACAAACAGCATCATTTTTCAAATGATTTGAGCATTATACTGTGTATATATGGACGACTTGCTATTTTGCGTGAGACACATTTTCCCCGAAAAATATAGTTTTCTTGAAGAAGGTTTTCTGTGTAGAAATTATATTCTCTAGTGTAAATAAAACAGGCTATTTTTCACACACACAGCTCCACCTGCCGCACGAATCATACGGAGAAACCAATGCACATTCTAGCATAACATGCCTTATGAAAAGAAATTATTCCCTGTTCTCTTCATTTTCGAAGCAAAAGTTTTTTCTTCTTATCTAAATACATTATTTCTTTTTCTGAGCCAGCTCAAAATATTTTATGGCGAACATTCATACAATGATGTCTCATAAAAATACGGCGCTTTCTACAGACTAATCGTCTGATCATTTACAGCTTGATCACTAGAAAACCTTGTTTAAAGTGATCTTTTATTTTTTTATGATCAAGATTTAATCTAGAGAATTAATCTCGCTCTTTTTGGGGACAATTCTTTTTTCTTCACAAAAAAGCAGTACAATATAATACATTCTCTTACAAAAGTCCCTTTTCTCTTTAAGGAAAATTTGCAAATTTTGATTGATAATGTTTTAATCTCTATTATCAAGTTTGCCGCAAACACATATTTTTCCAAGAAAAATTGTGTGTAAATAGAAAAAGTCTGTTGATTTCCCCAATACATTCACGTATTGTATTTAATTTTCTTATAGCAATACGAAACAATATATGGCTATAGATTTTGAAATTTTTAGAGCGCATTACGACTTTTTCTACGCGTCAAGACGATTTATGATCAACACAGTATTTTTATTTAATAACTGAATCATCCAATGGTCACTTGAAAAATTCTTCCATACCAATAAATTAAGTATATTAATACAATATGCATGACATCCCCGTTTTGGCTAGCTGACTTGTTTTTTTGTGACAAACTGAATGAAAAACAAGAAGTTAATTAAAAACATCTTCTTAAATTATTAGTAATTGTATTTCGACAACTACAGTGAATATCACTCTTGCAATTGATGCGATGGGCGGTGATCACGGTTTAAGCGTGACCGTTCCTGCTGTGCTTTCCGCTTTAGAAAAATATCCAAATTTAAAAATTATTTTAGTGGGGCTTCGCGATCAAATTGAAGCGGCGCTTGCCGCACACCATGCTCACACAAATGATTATTTACAGATTCACCATGCAACTGAAATCGTTGCCATGGATGAGCCTCCTGCTTCTACGTTACGCAACAAAAAAGATTCATCGATGCGTATAGCCATTGATCTTGTTAAAAAAGGGAGTGCACAAGCCTGTGTGAGTGCAGGTAACACAGGGGCATTAATGGCCCTTTCACGTTTTGTGCTCAAAACACTTCCAGGGATTGAACGCCCTGCGATTGCCTCAATTATTCCCACAAAAACTGGGCATGTTCATATGCTTGATTTGGGGGCGAATGTTGATTGTAGTGCTTCGCAATTACTCCAATTTGGTATTATGGGGGCAATGCTTGTTGAAACTGTTGAATGTAAAGACCGGCCCAGCGTTGGCTTATTAAATATTGGCTCCGAAGATATCAAAGGAAATGAAACTGTCAAAGAAGCAGGAGAATTGCTTAAGACAAGTGGATTAAATTTCTATGGTAATGTTGAGGGAGATGATATCTACAAAGGCACTGTTGATGTTGTCGTATGTGATGGTTTTGTCGGCAATGTGGCTCTCAAAACCTCCGAAGGCCTGGCCCAAATGTTGGCCACTTTACTTAAAGAAGAATTTGAACGAAACTGGTTAACAAAACTCTCTGCTTTGATTGCCCTGCCTGTACTAAAAAGTTTTAAACAACGCGTTGATCATCGTCACTATAATGGTGCAACTCTCCTTGGCTTGCGGGGTGTGGTTGTCAAAAGCCATGGCTCGGCGGACAAACTTGCATTCGAGACAGCCATTCGGCGGGCTGTTGAGGCTGTCAGCCACGACTTAGTCAATCGAATTGTAAACAAGATGACAGATCGTTGTGCAGAGGATGTAACCTAATAATTCTCAAACACCCCCACATTTTATATTAGAACATTATCAGAACAAGAGGCAAAAATATGGTCTATTCGCGTATTATTGCGACAGGGCATTATTTACCAACCTGTATTAAAA
>CAZDFJ010000040.1:0-17401 GCA_964504875.1 uncultured Burkholderiales bacterium
GCTTTTTTTCTGATTCGCAACATGATAAGAAGACCCTTGCAAAAAAAGTATTATACTGATAATGAGAACGAAAGCAAAGAATGTCAAACATTATTTAAATAGATTTTATTCTGCGAGGTTAAAATGTTGTAATTTTGCAATTTTTTCGGTCAATTGATTATTTTCTGCATAAAATCTTTATTTTTATTTTCTCTCATAATACTCCCAGATAAAGGAGCCATCCAATAATATTGGTTATTTGGACGATAAAACCATATGTTTACAGGCGCTGGTTGTGAATGTAATGTCACTCGAATATAACCTAGCTGATCAGTTCGATATGTCTGAATTCCAAGTGAATGATATCTTTTTAAAATCACAGGGTGAGGATGACCATATTGATTGCGATACCCAACACTTAAAATTGCTATTTTAGGCTGAACAGCCGCCAAAAAGGGCCACGTAGAAGAAGTCTGACTACCATGATGCGGTGCAAGAAGAATTGTTGATTTCAATTGTTGAGGATGAAGGGTTTCAACTAACCGTTTTTCTATCGGCGCTTCTATATCCCCTGTTAATAAAAAAGACTGGTGGGCCGTTTTTATTTTTAAAACACAACTCATATTATTATCTTCTAACTTTTTTGCCTGATAATCTTCTTTTGTTGGATGTAATACTTCAAAATAAACCTGATCCCATTCCCATTTTTGGCCAGCCAAGCACAGCGTATTTTTCTTAATATGTGGATGTTTTCTTCTAGCATGATTTTCTACCATACTTGAACGCAAATCCGCTACTTCAAAATGTTTTACAATGGATTCTAGCCCACCACTATGATCATTATCTTCATGGGAAACCATAAGCATATTGATTTTTTTTACGCCAGCGGCTCGCAAAGTTGGCGTAACAATACGTTCGCCACTATCTGCCTGCACAGAATACTTGGGGCCTGTATCAAAAATCAGATTAAAATGTGTTGTTTCAATCCAAATGGCAAACCCATTTCCTACGTCTAAAATATGAATAAATGCCTCGCCTGTGGGAGGTCGAGACGGGCCAGTTAAAAATAAAGGCAATAAAAAAACTGTCCCAAAATATTTTCCTGCAAAACCATGCGGCAAGAGCAATAAACCAATGCCTAAAAACCCTAAAATGACAGATACCAAATTTGGGGCCTGTTGTTCCCAAATGGCAAAAGAAAAATGACTCAGCCAGTTTAAATAGAGCATCAAAAATAACAATATTTTTCCAGCAATCCAGAGAATAATTTCCCCAAAAGGCATTAATCCAATTAATGTTAGGGGCGTAATCATTAAGCTAACAAGAGGGATAGCCAAGGCATTGGCCAGTGGGGAAACTAAAGAAATTTGTTGAAATAAAATAAGAATAAGTGGAATCAGAGCAATTGTTGCTACCCATTGACTTTTAATGGTTTCTTTTAAAAAATCTGGGCGTTTTGTGCGGTAAGCACCTGCAAACATTAATGCAGCGACGGCCCCAAAAGACAACCAAAATCCAATTGATTGGACAGCAAGCGGATCCATCAACAACACAAATAATAAGGCATAACATAAAATATCAAAGCTAGAAAGAGAAAGGCGGCTATATAAAGCAAAAGCAATCACCATAAGCATTAACATAGTCCGTTGCGTCGGAACCGAAAAGCCTGCGATTAAACTATATACTAATGCGGTAACAAATCCAACAAAAGCGCCGATTTCTTTAGTTGATCGCCATAATATTAATTTTGGAAATTGCTTCCAAATTGTCATAATAATTGTTGCAAAAAAACTGGCTATCATTGTCACATGCAAACCAGAAATACTAATTAAATGGGTGACGCCTGTTTTGTAGAAGATTTCCCATTGGGCAGGAGTTACTCCACGCTGGTCGCCAATGGCGAGCGCAATTAAAATTCCCTGATACGGTTGGTTTTTTAATAAGTTTAGGTAGCGATCACGTAATCTTTCCCGCGTTGCTTCAATCCAATCTGAAAAAACAAAATACTGGGGCGCACATTCAGCAGAGGGCTGAACAGTACGCACTTTGCCAAAAGCATCAATATGTTGTTCGTACGCCCATTTTTCTAAATCAAAAGTATATGGATTGGCTGTGCCATAAGGACGCATCAGTTTCGTAACAATTTTGAGACACATCCCAACATGAATAGGTTGTCCCACTGTTTGTATTGGCAGAGAAAGGCTTAAATTTTGGGGTACAGAAAACGCAAATTTTCTCTGATTTTGAAAGATAAAACGCACGCCTTGTTGTTCAGTTTCTATTGGAAAAGTTTTGACTCGTCCAATCAACGTGAGGCTTTTGGATTCCCAATGATGAAAATCTTGGGCTAAAGGACGCGTTTCTAAACGGCTTTCTGCGCGCCAAGCGGCATAACCCATTCCCACAATAAAACTGAAGACGACAATACAAATTCTCCGAATCCACAACACATGAATAAAACGCTGAAAAAAGAAATAAATTAAAAAACTAAAACTCCCGCCAAAAAAAAGAAACGAACTGGGTAATGTTTGCTGGACTTGTAAAAAATAGATTCCCAGTGTAAAAAACAAAATCCCAGTTCGCATTTGTCTTTTCGCCCCAAAATAAAAATATTTTAGTATAAAAAGACTAAATAATCAAATTAAAAATTAATTAAATTTCAATTTTTTGACGAATATTTTTAGTTGCTTCTAACATATTGATTAAGGCCGCCTTAGTTTCAGACCACCCCCGTGTTTTTAAACCACAATCGGGATTGATCCATAAATGACGAACAGGGATGACTTCAATTGCTTTTTGAATTAAATGAACCATTTCTGTAACAGCAGGGACGCGAGGCGAGTGAATATCATAAACACCCGGCCCAATTTCATTTGGATAGCGGAAGTGACTAAATGCAGTCAATAATTCCATATCAGAACGAGAGGTTTCAATCGTAATAACATCGGCATCTAACGCAGCAATGGCAGGTAAAATATCATTAAATTCAGAATAACACATATGCGTGTGAATTTGCGTACTGTTTTTTACACTTGAAGTGGCTAATTTAAAGGCATTTACAGCCCACGTTAAATAGGCATTCCATTCGGATTTTTTAAGTGGTAAACCTTCACGAAAAGCTGGTTCATCAATTTGAATCATTTCGATATGGGCCGCTTCTAAGTCCGAAACTTCATCACGAATCGCTAAGGCAATTTGTAAAGCTGTTTCTTGACGCGGTTGATCTTCACGGACAAAAGACCACTGTAAAATTGTGACGGGTCCTGTTAACATTCCCTTAACAGGTTTATTTGTTAAACTTTGGGCAAATTTTGACCATTCAACGGTCATCGCGTGGGGGCGGGCAACATCACTAAAAATAATCGGAGGCTTCACACAACGAGAACCATAACTTTGGACCCAACCATTTTGAGTGAAAATAAAACCATCTAATTGTTCACCAAAATATTCTACCATGTCGTTACGCTCAGCTTCACCATGAACGAGGACATCTAAGCCAATTTCTTCTTGTACCCGAATCGCATATTCAATTTCTTTTTTTAGACCAGTTTCGTACCCATCTTGAGACAGTTCACCAGCTTTAAAACGCGCCCGCAATTGGCGAATTTCTGTTGTTTGTGGGAAAGAACCAATCGTTGTTGTAGGTAACAAGGGTAACGCAAAGTGCGCATGTTGTTCTGCTTGGCGATGCGCAAAGTCAGACTGACGACTAAAGTCTGCTATGGTTGTTTTTTCTAAACGGGCATTGACTTGACGCGCTTCACGAGCTGCTGCACGTAACGCTCTTTTTTGATTTTGAATCACATCAGATTGAGATAATTCATGGGCGATTGCCTCTTTGCCTGCTTGGCATCCTCGTTTTAAAATAGCTAACTCATCTAATTTTTGGACAGAAAATGCCAAGCTTTGTAAAGTAACAGGCTCAATTTTCTGTTCTACGTTTAAGTCAACAGGGGTGTGTAAAAGAGAGCAAGATGGGGCAATCCAAATAGGATTTTTGACTTGTTTTTGAAGCTGTTGAATAAAATCAAAAGTAATGCTTAAATCATTGCGCCAAATATTACGTCCATCAATTACCCCCAAAGAAAGTATTTTTTCTTCCGCATAATTTGTTAGAAAAGCGCGATGTTGCTCAGGGGCACGAACTAAATCTAAATGAATCCCTGTCACAGGTAATGTTTTTAATAAAGGTGCATAATTCGCAACACTTTCAAAATAAGTAGTTAATAATACAGGTAATTTTGTTTCTGCTAATGTAGCATAAACAACATCAAGGGCTTTAATCCATTCTGATTCAAGTTCCAATGATAAAATCGGTTCATCTAATTGAACACATGCCACCCCGCGTTTTTGAAGGGCCTCCAACAAGGTTGTATATAACGGTAAAAGCTGCGAAAGGAATGCTAATTTGTCGCCATTTTCATTTTTTGATTTAGCTAAATAAAGATAACTTAAAGGACTCAACAAAACAACTTTGACAGGAAGGCCTAATTTTTGAGCGGCGTCAATATCCGCAAAAAGCCATTCTGGATGTAATGAAAAAGATAAATCAGATGTAAGCTCTGGCACAAGATAATGATAATTAGTATCAAACCATTTTGTCATTTCTAAGGCAGGATGGGCGGCATTTCCACGCGCCAACGTAAAATAAGTTTCTAAATTTAATGCTTTTGATTCAATTCCAAAACGCGTTGGAATGGCTCCAAGTAAGACCGTAGTATTTAAGACATGATCATAATAAGCAAAATCACCTACAGTAATATAATCTAAATTCGCTTCTTTTTGATGATCCCAGTTTTGTTGTTTCAGTGTCTTTGCAACAATTTCTAATTCAGTTTGAGTTATTTCACCCCGCCAAAATTTCTCGACCGCAAATTTTAATTCACGTTTCGTCCCAATCCGCGGGAATCCCAAAATATGTGCTTTGACTGACATCTTACTTTTCCTATTGATTATCGTTAAATTGAAAGTATGCATTATTCAGTAATTCAATTTATTAATCAATCGCATATTTTTTGACTTTATCATGAATAAAATTCATAATGTAATATTACAAAAAAAGTAGAGAACTTAGATATGCTTGAATTAAGACATCTACGGGCAATTTTAGCACTGTCCGAAACGGGAAATTTATCTAATGCAGCCAAACGGGTTTATCTCACACAATCTGCTTTATCTCACCAAATTTTAAATCTTGAAGAACATTATGGCATGTCGTTTTTTGAACGAAAAAGTCAGCCTATTCGTTTTACGACAGCAGGCCAACGTCTTGTTAATCTTGCTCATGAAATCTTAGAACAAGTCGCGACAGCAGAGCGTGATTTGGCCAAAATCCGTTTAGGAAATGCAGGCAGTTTACGCGTGGCGGTCGAATGCCACACTTGTTTTGATTGGCTTATGCCTGCAATGGACGTTTTTCGGGAAAGCTGGCCTGAAGTAGAACTTGATCTTGTTTCAGGATTTCATCGTGATCCGCTTACTTTGCTAGAAGAACAACGCGCGGATCTTGTCATTGTTTCTGAGCCCCAAGATCGTAAAAATGTGCATTATTTCCCATTATTTCAATTTGAAATGCTAGGATTATTATCAAAAAAACATCCGTTAGCGCATAAAAATTATTTAGAAGCCACTGATTTTAAGAACGAAACATTAATTACTTATCCTGTCCCAACCGAAATGCTTGATCTAATTCGTTATATTCTCGAGCCCGCAGGAATTCATCCACAACGGCGGACGACAGAGTTAACCGTTGCAATTTTACAACTTGTTGCAAGTGGGCGCGGATTAGCGGCGCTTCCTGTTTGGAGTATTCAATCTTATTTAGAAAAAAATTATGTTTTAGGCAAATCTATTACTAAACATGGATTGTGGAGCAAGCTTTATGCAGCAACAACCTTATCATTTAGTAAAACACCTTATCTAATTGATTTTATTGAAATGATTCGTCGTAAAAGTTGTGAACTTTTCAAAATTCAACTGATGTAAAGACATAAAAAAAACGCCTTTTGAAAAGGCGTTTTTGATTAATATTGTAAAAGTCTAGACTTGTGGAGGTTGTTTATTGGGGTACCATTTTGATAAAACAGTTTCAATGACTTTACGATTAATCGGCTTAGGCACATAATCATCCATTCCGGCATCAAGACATTTTTCCCGATCTCCCTCCATTGCATTAGCAGTGGCCGCAACAATTGGTAAATGTATGCCAAGCGTTGCCTCAAATTCTCGAATTTTTTGCGTCGCCATATAACCATCCATCACAGGCATTTGACAATCCATCAAAATTAATCCCAAATTTTGATATTTTTCTTGGACCAATTCAACCGCTTCAAGACCATTACATGCTACTTCAGAAGTATAGCCTAATTTTTTCAAGATATTTAAAACCACTTTACGATTAATATCACTATCATCGACCAAAAGGATATATGGTTGGGCAATAGGTTCAGGTTCTGGGGCAGCCACCTCAACCGGTTTGACTTCCGTGGCAGAATTAATTGCTACGCCAACTTTTTCCTCTTTTATTTTTTGCTCAATAACTGTTTCAACAGAAAGAGGCATGATTTCTAATGTTTTATCAATCGAATTCAAATCTGCGGCCACATGAGCATTCTGCTCTTGTTTAGCAAACGAATTGGTTGGTATTTCTTCCTCTTCAATTGTTGTTAATTTCGTAAAGGCTAATTGATCCGTATTGTCTTCATGATGTGTAATTGCCATCATTTCCAATGATTCTAATAAGGGATCCACTCGATTTTTTTGTTGCTCTGCGAGTTTTTCCTCGTATTGCTTATTCATTACACTAGCAATGGCACTTTGTAACAAACCTGTTTTTAATTCTATTGTTTTTTCGTCATCATCGGGCACGGCTTTCGGTAAGGCGGCACTTGTTTTCGCTCTTCCATCATCTAACATATGGTTAATATCGCTCTTAAAAATATGTTGAGATTTTTCTAACCAAAGTGCAAACCAAAAAGTTGAACCTTTTCCTAAAGTACTATGTAAACCGATTTGCCCGCCCATTAACTCAATAATTTCTTTACAGATAGCTAAGCCTAGACCTGTTCCGCCATATTTTCGGGTAGCAGAACCATCGACTTGATTAAAAGCTTTAAACAATAAATGTTGTTTTTCCTCTGGAATACCAATACCACTGTCTTCTACCTGAAAAAGTAATTTCAGTTGTTTATCTTGCTCTGTGATAACCGTAACAGAGACATGTACACCGCCCACATCAGTAAATTTAATCGCATTACTTACTAAATTGACGAGAACTTGACGTAAACGTTTTGCATCACTAATTAAAATCCGAGGAATATGTGGGGAAATTGAAAGCTGTAAACTGATGCTTTTTGTTTTTGCAGAATAATTTAATGTTTGAACAACCTCGCTTAACATATTCCAGAAATCAAAAGCATTATTTTCTAAATGTAACTTTCCAGCCCCCATTTTGGAAAAATCCAAAATATCATTAATTAAAGACAATAAATTTTGAGCTGACAATTGCGCTAATAAGACAAATTCTTTTTGTTCTTTATTTAAATGTGTATCTTGCAACAAATCGAGCATCCCAATCACGCCATTCATCGGCGTCCGAATTTCATGACTCATTGTTGCCAAAAATTCCGATTTCAGGCGAGAAGCTTCTAATGCTTGATCGCGGGCAATTTGCATTTCATGTTCAGCCCGTTTTTGCTCTGTAATATCAAAAATAACACCAATTATGCCAAAATCTTCTTGATTTTCGGCGGTATATTTGAAACGCGCTTTATGAAAAATAACGTATAAAGTCTTCCCTTTTGGATTTTTCAACTGTACGGAATAGTTGATGTTATCACTTTCTGGAAGATTCTCATCTTGATCGCAAATTTGTTTTGCTAATTCAATATTTAATACATCATATGGACATTGATTGATTAATTGCGTATTATTCAAACCAATAAATTGTTGAAATGCAATATTACAATTTAAAAACTGATTTTTGCTATTCCGGACAAAAACTGGAACCGGAATAATATCCAACAATAATTGCTCAAATTCTAATTGTTTTTTCAATTGTAGTTGTGAATCGACAATTGCCTTATTCGCATTGCCAAGTTGTGTTCCCACTGCTGTTAAAACTAAAGCGGTTTCATTGAGCTCTTCAACCGGAAAGTCCAATTTTTCCTGATAGTATTCTCCTTGTCCAATCCGTGTAACTAATTGATTAATTGCCAATAATGGTTCGGAAATACTTTTCGTCATGGCATGTGCCCGACGGTATAATGAAATAAAGAAAACTATATAAAAAACTAGTAAACCACCTATCATCAAATACCCAATTTGCATCAATTGTTGACTAAGTGTGGTTGCGTGCGCATAAATTTCAGAGGCGGGAATCAAAACGACTAATTTCCATCCTGTCTCTGGAATGGTCGCCCATGCTACTAATTTTTGTACTTTCTGACTACCATTTGAAAATTCAACTTTATTGAGCCCGTTCAGATTTTTTTGTAGCACTTTGCCCAGAAAACCAAAATCTGAGCGTTTATATAAATTAAATTGTTCTGGTTTAAAAATATTACGTTGAATCGCTTCTTCATAATTATGCGACGTTAATTCTTTCACATGCCAATCACTTTCGCCCGCTTGCGGAAGCGCAAGAATACTCCCATCTTTTCCAACCAACATGCCATAACCATTCCACGGGATATTTAAATCTAAAATATTCCGAACAATCGTTGAAATGGTAATATCCAACCCCACGACCCCCTCTAGAAAATTACCATTATAAACGGGCGCAATACATGAGGTCATCCAACCTTGCCCCGCAGGATCAATATATGCATCTGTCCACACGGCCCGTTTTTGCGAATTATGCTTTGCATCCGCTTCATAATAAAAATTAAAAGAAGGAATATCCATTTTAGCAGGATATTGTGACAATACTTCAAAATAAGGATAAATTCGATTCATTGAATCGAAAGTATTTAAATAAATCTGGACAATCAAAGGATTAGATTGTTGAATATCGCGCATTATTGGATCTAATTGAGATGTCCGAAAAGCTTTTTGTTTCTCTTTTTGGCCAATTGGAATAAATCCGCTATAAAATAATGCAGAGCGACCATTACTATATTTTGTGTAAAAAACACCTTCTTTATTTTGCGTATAACGTTCAACCTCATCCGAAGGAGGTGTGTAATCCGTATCTAAAAGAACGCGTTCTGCCTGCTTTCGATAGACATTTGTTACTTGTGAAACGGCTTGAAGTTGCTTTTGAATCACTACGCTTTCACGTTGAACAATCCGCTGTAACTCTTCATTCGCAACCTGTTGAATACTGTCAATATTTCTATCTCTAGCCAGACTGTTTGTAACAAGATAAATCGCGATTAGCGCAGTTTCAACAATCAAAAGGGGAATCAAAGCCGCTCGAAAGTAAGCGCGCCACATCCACTTTAGTAATGACATTTTTTTTGTAGGTAAAGATAATTGATCAGGTGTAGTCATTTTTTTACATGCGCATTAAAAAAAAATAAACTTAAGAGAAGTTAATTATATTTTTTGTTTTCAATTTCACAAAAAATTTTTAGTAATATTATTGATGATAATTCGTTGCCTTGAGCTGTCAGAAGCAGTAGGAGAAGTCACTTGCTGTTCAAATTGCTTTGTCCAAACTTTCCCATCCCACAATGTAAATGCAACTTGACGATGCCCATAACCGCCTAAGTGTTCTGCAACCACCCGTAAATGATATTGTTTCACTAATTCATGTGCAATAATAATATTTCTACCACCCACATCGACCACTAAATTATTTTTGTGTGTAGGAAACATATTCCCGCCCCCAATCAAAGTGACGTGATAATCCGAAAGAACTGTGTGCGTTTGTGCAATATCATGCAAGAAATAACGCATGGCTTCATCTGCATATCGTCCGTCCAGATGTTCTAACATTGAATTATATCGACCACGTGTCATGGCAACATTATTTTTCTTTTGATTCCAACTTGCATTTGTCCGTTTTGGCAGCATATAGTGGCACATTCCACCTATTTTCAACTTTGGATGCCACAATACGATTGAAACACACGATCCCAAAATAGTGCGAATTCGAGTATTACCATGTCCAAAATGATAATCCCCCGGCTGCAAAAAAACATCCACAATATCTTTTTTATCGACTTCAGAATCGAGCGCAAGCTGAAACACTTTTTTTATCTCACTAGGCGTAAATTAAAAATTGAAAATGTATTATATTTAACTTATATTTCTAATACTTTTATTTGTCAAGTTGATTTATATAGGACAGCTTCACATTTTTTTTAATGATTTAATTAATATTCTGATTTTTACAAAAAAATTTGATTTTAATTACGGTATAAAAGTTCATTTTTTTTCATATTATTTATTTTAATTTAGGCAATTAAAAAAATTTTCTAAAATTAAATAAAGATTTTTCTTCTACTCTCAATTATTTTTTTTGTTATCTTTTTTAAAAAAAATAAAAATACTGCATTTTTTTTATATATTTCAAATAGATTCGTTGTTTTTTAGAGAAAATAGGTCATTATACGCCGTCAAAATTTATTATGTCTTTTTTACTTATTAAGCAATCGTTTTCTTACATGTCAGATTAATTTAACAATTGAAGATTATACTGAATAAGTAAAAAGCATGTTAATAAAAATATACATTTTTATTATATTAATTTTACTAAGTTTTTCACAATAATTTTTCAGATTTTTATTGTAAATACAAGCGGTTATTCCAAAAAAATAAAAGCTTACTCTGTTGTTTC
This sequence comes from uncultured Burkholderiales bacterium, assembly GCA_964504875.1. GTDB lineage: Bacteria > Pseudomonadota > Gammaproteobacteria > Burkholderiales > CAZDFJ01 > CAZDFJ01. The sequence continues at coordinate 10,763 of CAZDFJ010000040.1, forward strand.
ACAATGGAGAGAGGCTCTAAGTTTTTAGAAGAAAGAATTTTTTTCACTATTGAAGGGAGAGAGGCTTGACAGTTGCAGATTGACAAAGCACAATGTAAAGAAAATGTCATATTTTTTATTGTAAAATGTCTCGACTTGCAAAAGTAAAGAAGATTCCGTGAGAATTAAGTTAGCAATTTTTAATCCACTTGATCCAACCCTGCGCAAGCATTGCATACCATTTTGATCTATGTAATAATGATCATATCAGATCAGCCAAAAACAATAAGATGTATGATCTATATATGCTAGTTTCTAATATAGACTACTTTTTAATAATGAAATGACATGATGGGTGGTATTGTTACAATAATCTGTTGTTTCCCTTCATGAAATGGAGCACGTAGTTTGTATGACTCGCATCAAAAAAATACACTGATCTGCAATTTATAATGTGGCATGACACATTGATTCAAAAATAGGTGCGTCGGTCTTTTCGCCATAAAATAGTCATCATAATCAAAAACGCTAAGAGTCGGTGATGATGTGCTATTTCTAGCAAAAATTTAATTTGAGAAAAGATGCTTGAAATGACTTTTCCAATTGATTGAGAGGGGAATTAATTGTCAGGTACGATTCATGCTCCATATAATCAATAGTTGAATAATATAAGCTGAATTTCTTATAGCAACATCACCATTTTTATGTTTGATCAGGACTAATTCAACTAGGATGTTTGATACATTAACTCAAGTAGATCGCTACATGGACAGTATTACAATTGAGCTAGATCCTGATTTAGAAATTGATCTCTTGTTAGATCAACTTTTTCAAGACTTTGATCTGATAACACTTGAAATTTTCGAGGAAACAATGTCAAATTTTGGGAACGATTCAAAAGGTACGCAAATTTCCAAGCTCTATCAATCCATGTTTTCAAATTTGGTAGAAAACACAGAAAGTTGGATGGAAGTACAAAACCGTTACTATCAACAACAAATGCAATTATGGATGAGTATGTTTGGGCGCCAAACAGGTGCAGAAATTGATCCAGTTGCAAAACCAGAAAAAACTGACCGTCGTTTCAATTCACCAGAATGGGAACAATACCCGTTTTTTGATTATTTAAAACAATTTTATTTGATTACATCCAATTGGATGGTTGACATGGTCGAAAAAACAAATGTCGATGAAGAAATCAAACGAAAATTGCTTTTTTATACACGTCAATATGTAGATGCCTTATCCCCAACCAATTTCGCGGCAACTAATCCTGAAGTCATCAAATTGGCGATTGAAACAAAAGGTGAAAGTATTTCCTCTGGTTTGAAAAACTTGCTTGAGGATTTAGAGAAAGGGCGCATCTCCATGACAGATGAAGGGGCGTTCGAAGTCGGTAAAAATCTGTCTGTTACTGAAGGGGCCGTTGTTTATCGTCATGATCTATTCGAATTGATTCAATATACGCCTTTAACAGAACAAGTATGTGAACGTCCTTTGTTAATTGTCCCTCCTTGTATTAATAAATATTATATTTTAGATTTACAAGCGAAAAATTCTTTTGTACGCTATGCTGTAGCAGAAGGGAATACTGTTTTCTTAGTTTCTTGGCGGAATGTTCCAGAAGAACTTGGAAAAGTGACGTTTGATCAATATGTTGAAGCAGTACAGAAAGCAATTGAAGTCTCTAATGAAGTTGGTAACGTTGAAAAAGTGAACGCGCTTGGCTTCTGTATTGGGGGAGCTTTATTGACAAGTGCATTGGCTGTGTTACGTGCCCATAAGCAAATGCCTGTTGCTTCTGTGACTTTACTGACAACATTATTGGACTATAACGATCCAGGTGAAATTAGCGTCTTTATTGATGAAGATTTAATCAAAAAACGTGAGAAAGAATTCAAAGATGGGGGTTTAGTGAGCGGTCAAGAATTAGCCGCAACCTTCTCTTCTTTACGTGCAAATGATTTAATTTGGTTCTACGTTGTGAATAATTATCTCAAAGGTAAAACACCAGACGCCTTTGATATTTTATACTGGAATAGCGACAGTACAAACCTTCCAGGTACAATGTACGCATACTATTTGCGTAATTTTTATTACGAAAATAATTTGCGGAAACCTAATGCATTAACAATGTGCAACACACCTGTAGATATTTCTAAAATTAATGTCCCAACTTATGTGTTTGCAGCCCGAGAAGATCATATTGTGCCTTGGAAAACTGCTTATGAAAGCACACAGATTCTCAGTGGAAAATTAGAATTTGTTTTAGGTGCAAGTGGTCATATTGCAGGGGTTGTTAATCCAGCAAGCGCAAATAAACGTAATTATTGGGTGAATGGTGTAATGGGTCCTGATGCGGACCAATGGTTAGCAACCGCTGAATCCATGCCAGGTAGTTGGTGGACTCACTGGATGCAATGGCTCAAACAAAAAGGCGGGAAGCAAATTCCAGCTCGTCCTGTAGGAACTGAAAAATATCCAGCCATTGAAGCCGCACCTGGTAGCTATGTTAAAGTGCGTTGCGCTAGCTAGTTAGATTTTGTTTGAAAAAAAGGGGGAAAAAGCTTCCCCCAAGAAGTAAATTAAAACGAGTCAGTGTTGTCCTGAATATAAAAAATTCACCAAAGATGTGAGTTACACATTACTGAACTCAGGGAGGAGCCTCTTGTATAGGCTCAAGAGGATATTAAATTAACCTTTATAATTTCTATTGAGGAATTTCTATGTCTAATGTTGTAATCGTTGCAGCTGGTCGTACCGCAATTGGTAAATTTAATGGCACGTTAGCTAAAGTGACCCCGATGGATTTGGGCGCGAAAGTAATTTCTACCTTAATCGAACGCACTGGGTTAGATAAAGCAAGTGTGGACGAAGTCATTCTCGGGCACATTTTGACAGCGGGTTTAGGACAACATACTGCACGTCAAGCAGCGATTAAAGCTGGTTTGCCAGTTGAAGTTCCTTCAACAGGTATTAACAAATTATGTGGTAGCGGCTTGAAATCTGTTGTAATGGGTGCACAAGCAATTAAATGTGGCGATGCCCAAGTTATTATTGCTGGTGGTCAAGAAAACATGACCATGTCCCCACACGTTTTGATGGGCGGGCGTGATGGATTCCGTATGGGTAATGCGACATTAGAAGATACCATGATTAAAGATGGTTTGACTGATGTGTATAACCAATATCATATGGGTATTACTGCTGAAAATTTAGCAGCAAAATATGAAATTTCTCGTGAAGATCAAGATGCGTTTGCATTAGCTTCCCAAACAAAAGCAAAAGCAGCACAAGATTCAGGCAAATTCAAAGATGAAATTATTCCTGTTGAAATTGTGACACGCAAAGAAACCATTGTTTTTGACCAAGATGAATTCATCAATGGAAAAACAACTGCAGAAACTTTAGCAAAATTAAAACCCGCATTCAAAAAAGATGGAACAGTGACGGCGGGTAATGCTTCTGGTATCAATGATGGTGCCGCAGCAGTCATTTTAATGTCTGAAGAAAAAGCAAAAGAATTAGGTTTACCTATTTTAGGTCGTATTGTTTCTTATGCTTCTGCTGGGGTTGATCCTAGTCTTATGGGTTATGGACCTGTTCCTGCATCCCAAAAATGTTTGGAATTAGCAGGTTGGACACACGAAGAACTCGACTTAATTGAAGCTAATGAAGCGTTTGCAGCACAAGCTTTATCTGTCAATAAAGGTATGGGTTGGGATACAAGCAAAATTAATGTAAATGGTGGGGCTATTGCATTAGGCCATCCAATTGGTGCCTCTGGCGCGCGTATTTTAGTCACATTACTTTATGAAATGGCTCGCCGTGATGCGAAAAAAGGTTTAGCAACATTATGTATCGGCGGCGGAATGGGTATTGCATTAGCCATTCAACGCGACTAATTTAGTCAAAACCGAATCACAATTGAATAATGCTTAATTTATGATGAAAGTAAGTTAGGCATTCCCTGATTGTAAAACCAATAAAAAATAAAGGATTAAACATGAGCAAGAAAGTTGCATTAGTGACTGGTGGAACAGGTGGTTTAGGAACAGCAATGTGCCGTGGTTTAGCTCAAAAAGGCTTCACAGTTGTTGCTGGTTACTACAATGGTGGTGAAGAAAGCGTTGCTGCGGCTGAAAAATGGTTAGAAGCAATCAAAGCAGAAGGCTTTGAAGATGTACATGTCGTTGCAGGGGATGTCGGTAATTTCGACGACGCAGCGCGTATGGTTGCAGAAGTCAAAGAAAAAGTTGGGACAATTTCTGTTTTAGTGAATAACGCTGGGATTACCCGTGATAAATTCTTTGTCAAAATGACAAAAGAACAATGGGATGCTGTAATTAACACCAATTTAACTAGCATGTTTAATGTAACTAAGCATGTAATTGAAGATATGATCGCAAACAAATGGGGCCGTATCGTCAACATTTCTTCTATTAATGGCGAAAAAGGTCAAGCTGGCCAAACAAACTATTCTGCTGCAAAAGCAGGGATTTTTGGTTTTACTAAAGCATTGGCACAAGAAGTTGTCACAAAAGGCGTGACTGTTAATTCTATCGCTCCTGGATATGTTGCAACTGATATGGTTATGGCGATTCGTGAAGACATTCTCCAAACTATTATTGACCAAGTTCCAATGAAACGTTTAGCAAAACCAGAAGAAATTGGCGCAGCAGTATGTTACCTCGCTTCTGAAGAAGCTGCATTCATGACTGGTGCAAATCTTTCCATCAATGGTGGATTGCACATGTAATCATGCATTAAAATCTGCTATTTTGGCAGAATTTTAATACACAAAAGGACATCTTTTTTTGAGATGTCCTTTTTTTTTGGTGGGAACATATTAAGTTTATTGAATCTAAACCGTTATTGGTTCATATTATATTTATTATTTAATTTGTTTATTGATCAATTAGGAGAACGAACATGGGTATTACTGCATCAGGAATTGGGTCTAACTTGGATGTGAACGGGATTGTTACCCAGTTGATGTCAATTGAACAACGTCCATTGACCGTCCTACAACAAAAACAATCTAGTTATAAATCACAAATTTCTGAATATGGTACATTAAAATCACAACTCTCTACCTTGCAAAGTGCAGCAACAACTTTAAAAGATACTAGTTCATTTAATATTTACCAAGCAAAGGCTGTTGATGCCAGTGGGCAAACAACTAGCGCGATTTCTGCTACAACAGATAAATTTGCTAATGCAGGGAATTATAATATTAAAATCAATCAGTTAGCACAAAGTGCTAAAATGATTACATCAAATGTAGCGGATAAAACAGCAGCAACTTATGGTCAGGCTGGCACCACTATTGAGGTCGATTTTGGGACAGCAAGTGGTAGTTTTGCTGCAACCAATGATTCTAGCGGTAACTCACGGAAATTAACTGTCACATTAAATGGTCCGACTTCATTAGAAGGCATTCGTGATGCCATTAATAGCGCCGCAAAAAACTATAATGGTGACGTGACAACAAACCAAATGACCGCCTCTATTCTGAACGATGGGAGTGCCAATCCTTATCGTTTAACATTGACATCGAATACTTCTGGTGCAAATAATAATATTAAAGTCACTGTTAATGGTGATGCAGCAGGAAGTGCACTATCTAATTTGTTAAATTACGATCCAACCAACGCAGGGGATGCATCTAAGAAAATTAAAAATGGTCAAGATGCAACCATGACGATTGATAATACAGTGAATGTTTCTAGTTCAACAAATACATTTACTGATGCAATTCAAGGCGTGACGATTAATGCAAATAAAGCTGATTCTACTGCAGCATATACATTAACAGTCGGGCGAGATAACAGTGCGATTCAGAAAAACTTACAATCTTTTGTAGATGCTTATAATACAGTTCAATCCACGCTCAGTTCTGGCGGGACATTAGCAAATGACAATACATTATTAAGCATCCAAAGTAATTTATCTAATATTTTGAATAATCCTTCTGGTGGTGGAAGCGGTTCTATTAAATATTTAGTTGATATTGGTATTCAGCGTGATAAATACGGTAAATTATCCATTGCTGATTCTTCCAAGTTGAACAAAGCATTAGATCAAAACTTTACTGATGTTGTGAACATGTTTACCAATACAACATCAGGTTTTGCTACTTCTGCCTATAATGCGTTAAACCAAGTGGTTGGTTATGATGGGACGATTGATATTCGCACCAAAGGGTTAAACCAAATGGTAAAAGATAATCAATCTCAACAAGATGCATTGCAATTGCGTTTGGATCAGATTGAGAAAAATTTACGGTCACAATATTCAAAACTGGATGCAACATTAGGAACAATGAATCAAACAAGTACTTATCTTGCTGCCCAACTTTCTCGTTTAGGCTAATTTCAGCCAGCTAGAAAAAGCCACCTGTTAGTAGGTGGCTTTATTTTTTGATGCAATTTAACGTCTTTCGTCTTCTCGTTTAAACTCGCCTTCTATTATGACGGGTTGAGAGGTCGGTGAAGGGCTTGATTGATGGGGTTGTGCCTCAGGTGTATCTGGTTGTGTTTTTTTCTCAAAAATAAAATCTAATGGAAAAAACCAAACAATTAGTGCTAAAATATCGCTTACAATCCCCGGAATAATAAAAAGGATGGCTGCAACCAATGTCCGTCCTGAATCTGCAAC
>CAZDFJ010000041.1:0-16905 GCA_964504875.1 uncultured Burkholderiales bacterium
GAATAGATTAAAATTTAATTTTATGTAAGACGAGGTAGACTGACTGTGTGGTCAATCATTCAAGCAGCAGGATGGCCCATTTGGCCTATTATTATATCTTCTATTTTAGCCCTTGCGATTATTGCAGAACGAATTTGGTCGTTACGCGATAGTCAAATTGTTCCCCGAGATCTCCTTGCAGAAGTCGTTCAAGAATGCCGTCAAAAAGGTCCCAGCACTGAATTATTACAACGCCTTTCGCAAAATTCCCCATTAGGACGTTTGTTTGCTACTGGGTTGAAACATCTGCGTAGTTCTCGCGAAGTCATGAAAGAATCGATAGAAGATGAGGGTCGAAGTGTTGCCCATGATTTAGAACGCTTTTTGACAACATTGGGAACGATTGCAGCAGTGAGTCCATTATTTGGATTATTAGGAACCGTTATTGGAATGGTTGAAATTTTCGGCTCGCAAAATCCAGCCAGTCATGATCCGACTGCCTTAGCACACGGTATTTCTGTTGCATTATATAACACTTCTTTTGGTTTAATTGTCGCTATTCCAAGCCTGATTTTTTATCGCTATTTTCGTGCGAAAGTAGATAGTTTGACACTTGATATGGAACGCCAAACAGTGAAACTCATCGAAATTTTACATGGTAGCCGTCAAGGATAGTTTTCGCTATGAATTTCAAACGTGAACGCAGACGCGATGAACCTGACATCAATTTGATTCCAATGATTGATGTGTTATTGGTTGTTTTGATTTTCTTGATGGTGAGTACCTCATTTTCTAAGATTAGCGAACTAAAAATCAATTTACCCGAAACAAGTGCCAATGTTTCTCAAGATGAGAAAAAACCGTTACTTATTCAAGTCAATGTTGACGCGATTGGTAATTATACAATTGATTCTCATCCTGTAGAGGGTGGGAAAACTGTTTTAGAAAACTTGGCAACAGCATTAAAACGCGCAGTGAACGGACGTCCCGATCCTGTGATTGTGATTTATGCTGACGCGAAAGCGGCGCATCAATCTGTTGTTAAAGTGATGGAGGCTGCACAACAAGCAGGATATACTCAAATTAGTTTTGCTACAGCTAATATGAATAATAGCAACGCTTCCACAGCCCCTTAATATCCATTTTGGGGGCATATAGACCTCATGTCCGTTTTGATCCTAATAATTAAGGAAAATGATGCGTAGAAATCGCCTCACTTTCTTTAAGAAAATGATCAAACAGAAATGAGGTTTTTCCCTTTTTGGGAGCGTGACGCAAGTCCATAAAAAAAGGGAAAACATCCAGAAAAATAATCGCAAAAATTGCCCAACCTCATGTATAATCACACTTTTTTGGGCGCTGTTTTAATTAATCTACAGGATAGATTATGCCAACCTTAACCAAGGCTGAACTTGCTGAATTATTATTTAAAAATATCGAAAATTTAAATAGTCGTGAATCAAAGATTATTGTTGACGACTTCTTTGAAATGTTACGTGTTAAATTATCAAATGGAGAAAAGATTAAACTTTCTGGATTTGGTAATTTTCAGGTCCGTCAAAAACCGACACGTCCGGGACGAAATCCAAAAACAGGGCAAGAAATTCCTATTTCTGCACGCCGTGTTGTCACTTTTCATCCTAGCCAAAAGCTCAAACGAGTGGTAGATGACACAAGCTCCAAATCTACAAGTTAGAGAATTATTATCTCGTGCAATGTTAGATAAGTGTATTCCACACAAGGCACACTTTACATTAGGTGAAGTGTGCGAATTGTGCCAAGTACGCCCTGATGTATTGCGAGCATGGGAAAATCAATTTAGTCAATTGCGTAGTGAACGCCGGAAAACAAATCGGCGTTTTTTTAGTCGGGAAGAAACTATTTTAGTTTATCGCATTGCATATTTAATTCAACGTCAAGGAATGAGCACGCATGCCGCGCGAGCATGGTTAGATACACACCCTCTCGAAGAGGAATTACTTTCTACCGCACCGACTTCTTCTTATACACTAGGTTTATTTTCAATTTCTACTGAAAAATCAACGCATATTCCCCCTCCTCAAAAAACAGTCTCAACTTTACCCACTATTCCTACAAATCTCTCTCCTAAACAAACACTTCCCGATCAAGAAATCAGAACGATTTTAGTCGATATTCTTTCCATTCTTAATGGAAAAAAATAGTTTCTAATAGAACTTTTTTTGTAAAACAGACTATTGCTTTACTTTTAGCATAATCATGTTAGACTAAATTCATCAGTTTTTTTACCATTCACCCTCTATCATACTAAAAATAATGTCATTCCCCTTTTTAGATTCATAATAAAAATAATAATATTTTGATTTAAATACTCAAATTAAATCAAAAAAAAGGAGCTACTCATGGTCACTTTACCCAATCTTCCTGTAGAAAATGGATTAACACATCTTGTTCCACTTTTGATTAGCCTTGGAATCGGTTTGCTTATTGGCTTAGAACGTGAGCGAGATCGAACGCGTGTTGCCGGTCTACGTACTTTTGGTTTTGTTTCTTTTTTAGGAACTTTACTCACAATCATTGGGCAAAAATTAAATATCCTTGTTTGGATTTTGCCAATAGGACTTTTTGCGATTGTAATTTTGGGTGGGGTCGCTTATTTGAGTGAGCGGTGGAATATTGAAAATGGAACACGGACAAATGAGATAGCAACTTTGATCGAAAATGAACCGGGTATTACAACACAAGCAGCATTACTCATTACTTATTGTTTTGGTATATTGATTGCACTTCAAATGATTACGCTTGTTGTTATGCTCGCTATTATTACAACAATGTTACTGTACTTTAAACCAGAGCTGCATGGTATTGCCCAAAACTTATCTCGGCGGGATCTGCTTTCTATTCTTCAATTTGGCATCTTAAGTTTTATTGTTTTACCTATTTTACCAAATCATAATGTTGGTCCTTATCATGCGCTCAACCCGCATCAAATTTGGATTATGGTTGTCTTAATTTCTGGAATTAATTTAGCAGGTTATATTGCTTTACGTCTTGTCGGTCAACGTTATGGTGCCCCTCTTTTAGGCATTTTTGGGGGATTAGTCTCAAGTACGGCGACAACATTAATTTATTCTCGTCAAGGGAAAAATGCAACACCAACAATGATTCAATTAGCCCTTGTTATTATTTTATTAGCTAATTTGGTTGTGATGTTACGGCTCGCTGGTTTAGTTGCAGTTATGAGCGATATGGAATTGGTTATCAAATCAGCTCCGGTATTTGGAACGGCTTTTTTATTTGGATTAATTGGGGTCGTCTATGCATGGCGTGGACTTGAAAAACAAACCTCACTGGCAAAATTAGAAGTTAAAAATCCGACTGAAATCAAAACGGCCCTAACGTTTGGGGGGCTTTACGCTATTGTACTTGTTGCCACAGCATGGCTTTCTGACATTGCGGGTAGTAGCGGACTTTATACTATTGCAATGGTTTCAGGTTTAACAGACGTTGACGCCATTACATTATCTAGTATTCGTCTTTATGACTTGCATAATTTAACAGCTGACCAAGTCGTTACAGCAATCAGTTTAGCCATTATTGCTAATATGATTTTCAAGTTTTCATTAGTTTTATTTATTGCCGGGGGCAAGTTAGCAAAACAATGTGCTTTTGGTATGAGCATTGTCGCCTTAGGTGTACTAATAGGATTATTTATTAAATAATTTTCCATAAAAAAAGCCCTGTATACAGGGCTTTTTATTTTCTCAAACTTTACTTAAATGATATGCTCTTGATTATTCAACCCGTTCGCCATGGATAGAAATATCCAAACCTTGACGTTCTTCATCAGACTCAACACGTAATCCCATCGCAGCATCTAAGATTTTCAACAAACCAAACGTAACAATCGCACAATATACAATCGTTACAACAACACCTAATGCTTGCAAACCAACTTGTGTTGCATTACCTTCAATTAAACCTGCTGTTCCACCAATATCTTTTACAGCAAAAACACCAGTCATAATTGCACCGAAGATCCCACCCACACCATGTACACCAAATGCATCTAAAGAATCATCATAACCTAATTTATGTTTGAGTGTTGTTGCACCCCAGAAACAGACGACACCGGAGAGTAAACCCATAATCAACGCGCCCATTGGATCAACAAACCCCGCAGCAGGCGTAATCGCAACCAAACCACCAACCGCACCAGAAGCAATCCCCAATACGCTTGGTTTTCCTTTACCAATCCACTCTGCCAACATCCAACTTAATGCAGCAGCGGCCGCAGCAATATGTGTTGCTAATAAAGCCATCCCTGCCCGTTCATCCGCAGCTAAAGCAGAACCTGCATTAAAACCAAACCAACCCACCCACAACATAGACGCCCCTGTTACGGTCAAAACCAAGTTATGGGGTGCCATAGATTCACGACCAAAACCAATCCGTTTGCCTAATACAAGTGCACAGACTAAACCTGCAATCCCAGCATTAATATGAACAACTGTCCCGCCTGCGTAATCTAACACGCCTTTATCTAACAACCAACCGCCTGGTCCCCATACCCAATGCGCCACTGGAACATAAACCAATAAAACCCATAAGATCATGAAGACAAACATTGAAGAAAACTTCATCCGTTCTGCAAAAGCCCCAGTAATCAAAGCAGGCGTAATAATTGCGAACGTCATCTGAAAGGATAAAAAGACAGTTTCTGGAATTGTTGTTCCCGTCCAAATATCTTTAAACGAAATCCCTTTCAGGAAAATTTTACTTAAGCCACCCAAAAAAGGTGATCCTTCAGTAAATGTCAAAGAATAACCAATAACCATCCACAACACGGAGGCGACAGCCGCAATCGATAGACTCTGCATTAGAACAGATAAGACATTTTTCTTGCGAACCATCCCACCATAGAATAGGGCCAGTCCGGGAAGAGTCATGAAAAGGACTAATCCAGTTGAAATCAACATCCAAGCAGTGTTGCCTGAATCTAACTTTGGTGCTGGTGGTGCAGCATCAGCAAAAGCAAGTGTACTTGCAAGTACCCCTCCTAGTAATAGGGCACAGCGACCGATTTTGTTTTTCATAACTCATTCCCTTCCTAGCTAACAAATCAAATATTTACAAGTTTTTCTCGATTCGCGGCATTCGGTTATAATGCTTCTGGTCCACTCTCACCAGTACGAATACGAACAACATTTTCTAAATCAAAGACAAAGATTTTGCCATCACCGATTTTGCCGGTATTTGCAGCTTTTTCAATTGTCTCAATGACTTGGTCTAAAATATCATCACGCACAGCGGCTTCAATTTTAACTTTTGGTAAAAAGTCAACAACGTATTCCGCCCCACGATAAAGTTCGGTATGTCCTTTTTGACGTCCAAAACCTTTCACTTCTGTAACAGTAATTCCTTGCACGCCAATCTCTGACAACGCTTCGCGCACTTCATCAAGTTTGAAGGGCTTGATAATCGCAGAAACAAATTTCATTATGCGATCCTCATAAGTTAAATTGAATAAAACACTAAATAATATAAGATAGTGCGCTCACAACTTAGAATGTTTTACCGACTGATAAGAAGAGACGGCTATCCATTAAATTTTTTGTATCGCCATTTGGTGCAACAGCTGTAAAATAATTATCTTTAGCATAGTCTGAAATGCCAGCTGTTTTTGTATAGGTCAAACCAACATTAAACCCACCCACTTCTTTGGAAACACCAATAGAATAATCTTTCCAGTTTAATTCACTATAGTTTTTCACACGTGTTTTACCCGCATGAAGATTCAACATCAATTTATCCGCTACTTCATAGTTAATATTGAATTGAATATAATCAGAACCTTTAGAATCGCCACGACCTGATAATGCACCTGGAGCAGTGTTGCTATTCAAGCCATAGAAATCTGTCAACATATTGCTATAACCAATATTGAAGAATTTATATGTCAAGCCAAGAACAAGCTCAGCACTATCATATTTGTCACGGGTTGGAACATTGATTTTTGCACCAGGATAAAGGTATTGCACCAATTTAACTTGATAACTCAAATCATTTGTAATTTTTCCATTGTAACCGCCATAGATGTCTAATTCCATGCCGTTACCATTTGTGAAAATATTACCGCTTACATTAGATGCCCAAGCACCTACAAATAAACCACTCGCGTGATTATAATCAAAACCACCTTGAATTGCTGGCTTACCCCAAGTTTGGGTTTGGCCACGCCAAAGATAGTCAGTTACAAAATTTAAATTACCACTTAAGGGTGATTCTGCGTGTGCTAAAGCGGAAGTACCACAAACCCCTGCAACAACAAGTGCACTAACTAATTTTTTGAAGTTCATAAACAATTTCCTGATTTAAGTTATGTTTATCAAAATTGCACAGACTAATAAGCAAGGCATGTGCCAGATTATCTTTGGTTAAAAATTTTGTCTTTTCCAAAATAGTCAAACACGTGTGCTCATGGTGAAGCATTGCCTTAAAAAATGTTTTAATAATCGCTACTTATAGAAAAATTGAGTGTATTTGCTAGGAAATGATAGTTTTTCTCAAAGAGATTACATTACGTTACATCACCCTCTCATCAACGGCCCCGTCATTATTTTTGAATGTTCGTATCGTATCGAACCGTATCGAACTTCCAAAAAAGACTTTCTTCATGCACAGGGAAAAGATAACGTTATTTCTTTTAGAAAAAATGGGAGGAAAAATTACTTATTTTGGACTTGGTAAAAGAGGCTTGATTCAAGAATGATACAATCTGGTGCATCTTTTTCAAAATTTCTGCCTAAAAATAACAAGACCTTGATTCAAATTGGACCCAATTTCGCCCCCAATAAGGTCTTATTATATCAGTAAATAAAGCAACTGATTTTATTATATAAAATATTTGTTCCAATAATTGATTTAATTAAATCATTTTTAATGTATTAATTGATTTTTAAGAAATGCACAAAAATAGGGCGTTTTTTAGGATAAATCTCTCTTGTTTTCCGCACAGGCATATTTTTGAAGTAATTGATGAATAATTGGCGTTGTAATTAACTCTAATGCCATGCCCATTTTTCCCCCTGGTACCACAATCGTATCTGGTCTAGACATAAAAGATCCATGTAACATTGTAAGTAAATAAGGAAAATCAACTAAATTTGGCTTACGAATATGAATCACAACGAAACTTTCATCAAGAGATGGAATATCCCTTTCAATAAAAGGGTTACTTGTATCTATCGTTGGAACACGTTGAAAGTTAATATCCGTTCGTGAAAATTGGGGTGTGATATAATGAACATAGTCATACATGCGTCTTAAAATAGTTGTTTTGACTTCTTCATGTGTATGACCCCTTTCTTCTGTATCTCGATGAATTTTTTGAATCCATTCTAAATTAATCGTTGGGGTTACACCAATGAGGAGATCAACATAACGTGGAATATTCACATGTTCTGAGACAAACGCGCCATGTAATCCTTCATATAATAAAAGATCACTATTTTGGGGCAAAGGTTCCCATGGCGTAAAAGTGCCAATTGGTGCATCGAGTACTAATGATTCTGCTTCATGATGAATATAATGCCGATGATATCCATGTCCAAAATAACTGTACGTCGCAAATAATAGCTCTAAATCCTCAAGTAAATTTGCTTCCGGACCAAAATGGCTTGGAGGACGACGACGCTCACTAATCGCACTTTTAATTTGCAATTGCATTGCTTTACGATCATACTTGTGGAAACTATCCCCTTCTATAAGAAGGGCTTTTACTTTTTCGCGGACAAATATTTTCTGGAACACACTTTTTACAGTAGAGGTTCCTGCGCCAGATGAGCCTGTAACCGCAATAATAGGATGTTTTTTCTTCATTGTTATGCTCTGGAAAATTCATGCATGAATGAAAATAAAGCGCTTCATATATATAAATAACATTAGTAACTTGACTTTTAGATAAATAAACATGAATAAAGTTTTACCAATTGCAAACGTCTTTGGCATTATGCAAATGCTCTTTAGTTTGGCATATTTTATGCCCATTCTAACATCAATCATTTACACGGACGGGACATTTCTTTATTTTGTTGAGGCAATGGGAATCAATGCTGGTTTTGGTTTTTTTCTCTGGCTTTCTACGCATCGTTTTAAACGTGAATTAAAACCAAGAGACGGCTATATTCTTGTAACGCTTGCTTGGGCAGGTATGGCAGGTTTTGCTACTGTTCCGTTATTACTAGGCATTCCTGATCTTGATTTTACCAAAGCTTATTTTGAAACCATGTCTGGTTTGACAACGACAGGGGCCACCGCTTTAACTGGACTTGATAATCTGCCCCCTTCGATTAATCTTTGGCGACATGAACTCAATTGGTTAGGGGGTATGGGAATTATTGTGTTAGCTGTCGCCATTTTACCGCTTTTGGGCGTAGGGGGCATGCAGCTTTATAAAGCAGAAACCCCCGGCCCTATGAAAGATTCTAAACTGACTCCCCGTATTACAGAAACAGCAAAATCATTATGGATGGTTTATTTTGGCATTACTGTGTTATGTATTATTTGTTTAAAAGTAGCAGGAATGTCATGGTTTGATTCAATTAATCATGCCTTCGCTGCACTAGGATTAGGGGGATTTTCCACACATGATGATAGTGTTGGTTTTTTCAAATCCCCAGTCATTGAAGGTGTCTTAATTGTTTTCATGATGATTGCTGGGATGAACTTTGCTACACATTTCTTAGCGTGGCATAATTTGAGTTTCAAACCCTATTTACGTGATATTGAAGCGATCATGTTTGTAGGTTTAACTGTGCTAAGCTGTTTAGGGATCGCTGCTTATATTTGGCACAAAGGGGTGTATCCTGAATATTTAACCGCCCTGCGTTATGTGAGTTTCAATCTTGTTTCTATTGCAACAGATTGTGGTTTTGCCAATACAGATTATGGGAAATGGCCGATTTTTGCACCATTATGGTTCTTGTTTTTGAGTTGTGTTGCGGTTTCCTCTGGATCAACAGGGGGCGGCATTAAAATGATTCGGACGCTCATTCTCACAAAACAAGCAACCCGTGAGCTCGAGAAAATGATTCACCCGAATATCTGCAATCCTATTAAAATTGGGGGCGCTGTAATCCCTTCAGAAATTGCCGTTTCCGTTTTAGGCTTTATTTTCTTATATTTTATGAGTATTGTCGGGGCAACATTTGTATTAATGGGATTAGATCTCGATTTTATTTCTTCTTTTACAGGCGTGATTGCTTGTATCAATAATGCCGGCCCAGGCCTGGACAAAGTTGGCCCCGCTAGCAATTATGGAGTACTGACGATCCCCCAAATTTGGGTTTTTACTATCGTAATGTTGCTAGGTCGCTTGGAAGTCTTTACATTATTTGTTTTATTCACTCCCCAATTTTGGCGTAAATAAAATATTCATAAAAAAAAAGCCCAGTTTGTTTAACTGGGTTTTTTCTTTTAAGCCTCACATGACATAGGGGAAGCACATTTTTTGCTTCCATTTATTTTTTGATTGAAAATAATTTGTCTATTTGATTAAATATTCTCATTTTTATTACATAAACTATAATCTCTTTTAACTATCAATTTTAGTTCGAGATTGTTTTTTTTTAACGATATGATATAATAGGTCTTAATCATAAGAAAGGCTTTTATATCAATGAGATTAGATAATAATAATCATTCAGTATTCTTATTGTGCTATCGATTGATTCTCGTTGTAAAGCAACGTTGTCCTGTGATTGATCAAGCGCTTTCTGAATACGCTAAAGACATGTTTTATCGCTTGAGTGGAAACTACAATATTGTGCTCGAATCTTGGCAAGCAGAGGCTGATCATCTACAGATTGTGTTCCGGGCTCATCCAAATACAGAGCTTTCGAAATTTATCAATGCATATAAAAGTGCTAGTTCTCGGCAGATAAAAAAATTTTTTCCAGAGATTAAGCCCGTTCTATCACAGAATACACTTTGGTCAAAAAGTTTCTGTCTTCTTACAGAAGGTTCACCAGCCTCTGATGTCATAAATGAGTATTTATGTCATTTGGGGACAAAAAAGTGAATCCAAAATATTATCCGAACCAAAACTCAGGATATAATTCAATTGCTGCTTGTTTCAAGAAAAACATAGCTCGTTATATCTAGTGATGTGGTCGGTTTAATTATGATAAGCACATCCCTATCTTGCGATAAATCAGTATGATTGTTTAAAAATGTTATTTTCATCCTGTCCACAAAAAAAGACAGGATTCTTTATATATCCGACTCAATTCGTTTAATTCAACAAAAAGGATTAAATATAATGCAATGGGAAACCGTGATCGGGCTTGAAGTGCATGCCCAACTGTCTACCAACTCTAAAATTTTTTCTGGAGCATCAACCGCATTTGGTGCTGCACCTAATTCACAAGCATGTGAAGTGGACATTGCCTTACCAGGAGTTCTTCCTGTTCTTAACAAAGGGGCGGTCGCGCGGGCGGTCAAATTTGGTTTAGCGGTTGGTGCAAAAGTAAACCAAAAATCTGTTTTTGCGCGCAAAAATTATTTTTATCCTGATTTACCAAAAGGTTATCAAATTAGCCAATATGAATTGCCCATTGTCGAAGGGGGCGAACTTGTTATCCAATTAGGTAAAGAACAAACCGAAAAAACGATTCGAATCACCCGTGCGCACTTAGAAGAAGATGCAGGAAAATCTTTACATGAAGATTTTCATGGGATGACTGGTATTGATTTGAATCGGGCGAGTACGCCTTTGCTCGAAATTGTTTCCGAGCCTGACATGCGTAGTTCTGAAGAAGCCGTTGCCTATGCAAAGTCATTACATGCACTCGTTCGTTACTTAGAAATTTGTGATGGGAATATGCAAGAAGGTTCTTTCCGCGTGGATGCAAATGTCTCTGTACGACCCAAAGGTACAGAAAAATTTGGAACACGTTGTGAAATCAAAAACTTAAATTCATTTCGTTTCTTAGAACGGGCTATTGAATTTGAAGTTCAACGCCAAATTGAAATTATCGAAGATGGCGGGGAAATCGTACAAGAAACGCGTCTTTATGATTCAGTTAAAGATGAAACTCGTTCCATGCGCTCTAAAGAAGAAGCACACGACTATCGCTATTTTCCCGATCCTGATTTGCCTCCGTTACTTGTTGAAGGCACATTTATTGAGGATATCAAAGCAAATCTTCCAGAACTACCACAAGCCAAACGTGAACGGTTCATGCAAGATTTCCAATTATCCAAATATGATGCAAGCGTATTAACAAGTTCACGCGAATTGGCTGCTTTCTTTGAGGAAACACTGACTCAGGTTTCAGGCGAAAAAAATGCCACAGCCAAATTAGTTGCAAACTGGGTTATGGGTGATGTTTCTGGATTCTTAAACAAAGATGGCCTTGAAATCACTGAATGCCCTATTAGTACGGTGCAATTAGCAAAATTGCTGAATCGTATTCAAGATGGCACCATTTCTGGGAAAATTGCTAAAGAAATTTTTGAGGCAATGTGGCAAGGTGATTATGAGCGCGATGCGGATCAAATTATTGACGCCAAGGGGTTACGCCAAATTTCCGATAGTAGTGCTATTGAGCAACTTGTTGATGAAATCATTGCTAAAAATCCTAATCAAGTCGCAGAATATCGTTCTGGTAAAGACAAATTATTTGGATTCTTTGTTGGGCAAGCCATGAAAGTCTCAAAAGGAAAAGCCAATCCAGCACAATTAAATGACATCCTTAAACAAAAATTAGCGGGCTAATCTATTATTTATTTTTGTTGATGAATGCTGTTTGATAGTCCATACTGCAATTAATTTTGCAAGCGTACATATATTATAAATTGTTTTCATTAGGAAGGCGAAATTATGGGTTTTGAAAATATTACTGTTGACGGTTTCAAAAAATTACGAGAATTAAAACCGAATTTAGTCTTGATTGATGTCCGGACAGCGGCTGAATTAGAAAGTGAAGGCATGATTGAAGGAGCAAAACACATTCCATTGCATGCTTTTGCAATGCGTGCGGATGAGTTAGATTCCAATGCAACAACAGTGATTTACTGCAAAGCAGGCGGCCGTTCTGCCCAAGCATGTTCTTTCATTGCGAACCGTGAATTCAAAGAGTTATATAATTTACAAGGCGGGATTTTGGATTGGGTAGCAAAAGGTAATCCAGTTATTCGCGACTAAAACGCCATTTTTTTAGCGTTTCCAAATAGTTATCCTGTATGAAATGTTTATTTCACAATCATACAGGATGACTTTCATACAAACAGCAAATTAGTCTTGTCTAAAGTTCTTTTCAATAGCTTCAGTAATTAATTTTAAGACTTTAATCCGTGCAAAGTATTTATCATTCCCTTCAACAAGATGCCATGGGGCTAAATTTGTGCTGGTTCTTTCAATCATGTCATTCACCGCAACTTCATACGCATCCCATTTATCACGGTTACGCCAATCTTCATCTGTAATCTTATAGCGTTTGAAACCAGTTTGTTGACGTTCTTCGAAACGACGAAGTTGTTCTTCTTTTGTGATTGAAATCCAGAATTTCACAACAATGAAATCCTTCGCAGCAAGTTGCTGTTCAAAATTATTAATTTCGCTATACGCTCGGTTCCAATCTGCTTCAGAGCAGAAACCTTCCACCCGTTCAACTAAAACCCGACCGTACCAAGAACGGTCAAAAATTGTCACTTGACTTTGACGCGGAATATGTCGCCAGAAGCGCCAGAGCCATGGCTGAGCACGTTCTTCTTCTGTTGGAGCCGCAATTGGAATAACACGATATTGACGCGCATCTAAAGCCGCGGTGATTCGACGAATATTCCCGCCTTTTCCTGCTGCATCACTGCCTTCGAAAACTAAAACAACTGCTTTTTTGTTAAATCGCGGATCATGCGTTAAACGATTTAATAAAGCCTGATATTTATCTAATAATTTTTTGTATTCATCCCGTTCCAACTTTTGGGTAAAATCCAAAGTTTGTAATAACAATTTGTTATCTAAACTTGGGATAACAGGCGGCGTTGGCATATGGGGACGGGAAGCTTGTTGCTCAAGGCGATGGCGGAGTGATTCTAAAATGCGTTTACCAATTGTCAAATTACGATAACGGGGATCTGTCGCTTCGACAATGGTCCAAGGAGCATGACCCGTACTGGTTTTACGAATCATATACTCAATATTTTTACGATATTCATCATATTGTTTATGACGTTTCCAATCGTCTTTCGTCACACGCCAAGCTGTGTCAGGATTTTTTTCTAACTTTTTAAAGCGTTTTGCTTGTTCATCTTTGGAAAGATGTAACCAGAATTTTAAGATCAATGCCCCTTCTTCAACAAGCATTTGTTCAAATTCTGTAGCACGATCCAAAATACCATCTACTTCAAGTTGAGCTTTATCGCTTTTACCATTCCAATCTTCAAACAGGACACGATCGTACCATCCACCAATGAATAATCCCATTTTTCCTTTTGGAGGTAAGCGATGCCAAAAACGATACATTGGCGGGCGGGAACGTTCTTCATCATTAGGTTCGCCTAATGCATAAGCGCGTAAGTGACGTGGATCCATCCAACTATTTAATAAATTGATGATTTCACCTTTTCCAGAACCGTCAACCCCACCAATCAAAATGATGACAGGAAATTTCTTCGCTTCGGAAACATCAAATTGTGCTTCTAACAAAGCTTCACGGAGCTTCGGAACTTCTTCATCATATTTTTCTTTTTCGATTTTATGCCCAACTTCCGCAGTTCTAAACATAATGTATGCCTCACATGCTGGTTAAACAAGCAAAAAAAACCTAAAATAACTCAAACTACACACGCATAGCCTCTGCTCTATTTCAAAGAAAAAGAGCGGGACTAAAAATCAAAATGACCATATTCTTAGTTTTTCTATTTATTTTTAAATAAGCTAGAAATACATTTTCTATAATATTTTATCTTTTAGTTGAGTTTAATTCAAATAAAATACAAATTTTTTTTACACTTTTTAACAAAAATGTTCTTCCCACTTCATCTTAAACATTTTTCATGCCAACTTACATTTTTATGTAAGAAATATTGTAAATTTATTTGTAACATTAAAGTACTCAAAAAAAACAGATTTATTTCAATCTTACGTAGAAATATGCTATTTTATTTCTTTTCATCTATTTTTATAAATTTTCAATTGTTCAATTTTGAAAGTGAAACACTCTATTGTACAATAATTTTTAGTTTTAAACAGTTGGCGCAAATGCTTCGTCTCTAAGAGAAATCTTATTTGATAATGTTACTAATATAATTTTTATTTTATTATAAACTTTATATGCGTACCCCATAAATAATAATCTTTTTATGCAAAAGAATAAATAGAAAAAGACAAAAATATCCCAAAAATAAAAGAAAAGTTTAGAGTTAATTAATCACATGACTGAAAATAATTCCAATTCTGCACTCGATTACAGTCCTATAGAATTACCTGCTGGCGCAAATGCGGCCGATTATGCTGTTCAAGCCCGTGGGGAAATTCTTGTTACTTTACGTCATTTAATGAAAACAAGTGCAAATATTGTAGCTTATTATGGACATTCAAACCAATCCTTTCGGACATTATTACTTGACATAGATACTACCAAATCTATCATCATTTTTGACATTGCTCGTGATGCACATGTGAATCAAACGGTTATTAATAATGCGACACTTATCTGTATTACTTATTTTGAAAGTATCAAAACACAATTTATTTTAAAAAATGTAAGAAAAACCAGTTTTAATAAGGGGGAGGCTTTTGAATGTTCTATTCCTATCAATATGTTGAAACTACAAAGAAGGGCTTTTTATCGACTAGATATGGAACAAGCTTATCCTTTAACATGTAGTATTAATCTTCCTAATAAAAATATTGTTGATTTCAAAGTTCATGATTTAAGTTTAGGTGGAGTTAGTTTTACTGTTCCAGAAAGTCGATTTAATGTGTTTACACCACAATTGGGCCTTTTTTTAAAAAATACCCAAGTTCGACTTCCAGGATTGGGAGTGATTATTACTGATTTAATTATTAGAAGTTTAATTGAAGTAGAAATGCCAGATGGTAGTAAAGCACAACGGGTTGGCTGTCAAATAACACGACTTCCCCCCATGATGGAAATGATATTACAACAATTTATTACGTCTGTTGATCGTGAAAGACGCGCACGAATTGTCAATATGATGGATAAATATTAACATTGCTGACAGGATGGTGGTTCGTTCCTAATCTCCACCACCATCTCCGCCATCTCCTCCAACATCCCCATCACACTCATGACTATTTTCATCACAAGAATCAATATTATTTTCCAAAAATAAAAAATGAGATTTTGAATGATATGTGATTGGAATATCTTCATTTTTTGAAGAGGCACTATGATCTCTTTTTTGATTTTTTATTTTATCGTGCCACCAAGAATAGAATAGGTTTAAATCAAACATTAATTTATGCTATTTTTCTAGTAAATAACATGAGGATTGGGTCGAGTCCCAGACTGGGTGTTTTTTCATAATTTGTTGAAATAATACTGTATTTTCAAAAAAAGCGAGCCATTTTTTGAGAGAAGAATACGGTAATTTTTCGAAAAAATCTAGATCTACTTTAGCAAATTGTCTAATAAATGGAAACAAACCAATATCATAGAATGAACAACGATTGCCGAGAAGAAAACCACCCATCTTGGCAAAGCGTAAATTTAATTCTGCTAAAGAAGGCAATAGCTGACTGGCATAAGTGGATTGAGATTCCTCTGGATAACGTTCAAAATATTTATATTTCATCAATCGCGGAATAAATTCTGAATCATTCATTTCCATAACAATATGACCAAATTCATGCTGTTTTTCTGAAAAATCAAGCCAACCTTCAGGATCAGATTGTGTTACAGCCCATCGCATAATTTCCAGGCTTTGTTCAATTAAATGCTGCTCATTGATAGACAAAACAGGCACTGTTCCTTTAGGAGAAAGCGACAACAGTTCGGCCGGTTTGTTTTTTAAATCAACCTCTCGAATATGACAATTGATTCCTGCATATGCCAGGGCAAAACGGGCACGCATGGCATAAGGACACCGCCTAAAAGTATATAAAATAGGCATACTCATTTTTATTCTCATTCAGAAAAAAATTACGTTTTTTCCTATTTTAACCGAATGTCTTCCGAAATCGTATTTCTTTTTAGATTATTTTGCTTGTAAACATTGATCATGCCCCATTACACGAAGTTGTTCGGGCGTGGTTTTCTTATTTTGATAAGCCAAACTAATCGAATGGTTTACGATTTTTGTCACTTGTGTATCCTTTGGATTGACTCCTTTCATTAAGGTATTTGTTGTTTCTTGCTGTGATAAACCTTTATCTCGAAATTGTCCAGCTTGTTTCGTAATTTTTCCGACTACATCACAAATCGCGCCTTGCAGTTTAGCCGCTTCTTCTTTGTTGCCCGCTTGTACTTGTGGTACCACAATGATCGTTAAAAATAAAAAACAGAGGCTTTTTTTTAAAAAATACATGACGTATCTTCCTTATTTAAAAACATAAAAAAAGGATAGAGTTTTCACTCTATCCTGGATATTGCAATGTCCTGAAACATTCTAAAAACTAAGCAATACGCGCCTTTTCGACTAAGCGAACAAGCGTCCATGTTTTTGTTTTAGATAAAGGACGACTTTCTTGAATTTCAACGAGATCGCCAGTTTGGCATTCGTTGTTTTCATCATGAGCATGATATTTTTTAGAACGGATAATCACTTTCCCATATAATGGGTGTTTTACACGACGTTCTACTACGACAGTGATGGTTTTATCCATTTTGTCACTGACAACACGCCCACTTAACGTACGTTTAATTTTAATTTCTGCAGTTTCTGTCATCGTTATAACCTATTATGCAGCAGCTTTGG
>CAZDFJ010000042.1:0-14917 GCA_964504875.1 uncultured Burkholderiales bacterium
TTATTTTAACGTGAGTTTGATAATTCATAAAGAAAATGATAATTCGTAAATTATATAAATTTGAAAACGCACATGTCGTCAGAAATTGCACTTCAGACCGTTGTAAGCGTTCTATTCATGGACATAGTTATAAAGTAGAGGTTTTATTAGAAGCCCAGTTTTTAGATCAGGGACAAATGGTTTATGACTTTGGACTCATGAAAACAACAATTCGGGATATGATTGATTCTTTTGATCATGCTATCACATTTTGGGATCAAGATATAGCAGAATATCAAGCAGCCTGCAAAAATCTGAGCGCCCGTTGGGTGCAACTGCCGATTTCCCCGTCTGCAGAGCAGTTTTGCCGTCTCTTTTTTGTTTTGATTGATACACTTTTAAATCAAACTATTATGCAAAATGGTGAGAAAGGTGTTGCACTGCATTCTGTTATTGTTCATGAAACAGATACAGGTTACGCACAGGGTTTTCGTGAGGACGCTTATAATCCTCATATGGGCTTGATTTCTCTGGAAAAAATAATTTTTTCAGATCAAGTCCAACAAGAATGGGGCGATCCTTTGTTATATCAAAAATTATTGACAAAACAGCCTTTTCACAATCCAAAACCCTCTATTTTTTAAAATCTAATGGAGTCAATTTCAAACTCCTATGCGTGTGACTATCTTATGATATGATTAAAGTTTGTTTTATCATTTTTAAGCGAGGGATCTCTTATGCGTGTGGGTCTTTTTGTGACTTGTCTCGTTGATCTTATGCGTCCCAGTGTGGGGTTTGCTACATTACGTTTGTTAGAACATGCTGACTGTGAAGTGATTGTTCCAGAAACACAAACATGTTGTGGACAACCTGGTTTTAATAGTGGCGATCGGCAAACAACACGGGATTTGGCCCTAAAATTTTTGGATGAATTTGAAAAATTTGATTATGTTGTTGCGCCTTCGGGCTCATGTATTGGAATGATTAAAGCGCATTATTTAAGCCTTTTTGACCAAAAAACAGAAAGCTATGTCCGTTTGTCACAATTAGTTGAAAAAACGTTTGAAATTACAGATTTTTTAGTTTCTATACTAAAAGTACAAACTTTACCACCTACAGAATCAGGTCAAGTCTTGCCAAAAGTAGTGACGTATCATGATTCTTGCTCTGGGTTACGAGAGCTCAAAATAAAACAACAACCCCGTGCTTTGTTATCACTTCGTCCAGAAATTACGCTTGAGGAAATGAAAGCGGCTGAAACCTGTTGTGGATTTGGAGGAACTTTTGCTGTCAAATATGGCGATATTTCAGGAAAAATGGTCGAAAATAAATGTACGAGTGGTTTAAACACCCATGCAGAGGCAATTATTGGCGGAGATGTTGGCTGTCTCATGAACATTGAAGGCTATCTTAAACGTCATGGCCAGACGGGTACGCGCGTATTACATATTACAGAATTACTCACAGGAATTATAGCCATCAAAGAGTAATAAATTGATTGATTAAATTAACAAAATATTAAAGAAAAATGAAAGAAAAATTAGAAACATATCGAAATAATATTGATCGAATTGATTCATTAGTGTTAAAACTATTGAATGAACGCGCAGAGTGGGCGCAAAAAGTTGGCGAAGCAAAAAAAGAAGCGGGAGATAACGGTCCAATGTATCGTCCTGAACGTGAGGCGCAAGTGCTTCGCCGTTTGCAGGAAGAAAATCAAGGACCCTTACCGGATCAGACCATTGGTTTTCTTTTTCGGGAAATTATGTCAGCTTGTTTAGCACTAGAAAAAACCGTTTCGGTGGCCTATTTGGGACCAGAAGGCACTTTTTCTCAAGCTGCCGCTTTAAAACATTTTGGACATGCTGTCGATAGTCTATCATGTCGCTCAATCGATGAAGTCTTTCGGCAAGTGGCTTCACGCGCAGTACAATATGCCGTTGTTCCTGTTGAAAACTCAACCGAAGGGGCGGTAAATCGCACCCTTGATTTATTGGTCGATACGCCGTTACAAATTTGTGGGGAGGTTTTTTTACGGATTCACCATAATTTGTTGGCGACGCAAACTGATTTGAAAAAAATTAAACGCGTTTATTCTCACGCCCAATCTTTAGGGCAATGTCACGAATGGTTAGCCCTGCATTTGCCGTATGCGGAAAAAATTAGCGTATTAAGTAATGCAGAAGCCGCGGTACGGGCGAAAGCAGATGCTGATTCAGCGGCGATTGCGGGTGAACTGGCGGCCGTACATTATGATTTGAACATTTTGCATGCGCACATTGAAGATGAGCCAAATAATACGACTCGCTTTTTAGTCTTAGGGGAAAAAGAAGCCAATCCTTCAGGATGCGATAAAACCTCTTTGATTTTATCGGCTAAAAATCGGCCCGGTGCCATGAAAGATTTATTAGAACCCTTTTCAGAATATGATGTAGATATGACGAAATTAGAGTCTCGTCCGTCTCCTTCTCATATTGGGGGAATGTGGGAATATATTTTCTTTATCGATATTGAAGGCCATCATACTGCGCAAAATGTCGCCCAAGCCCTCCAAAAATTGGAAGAACAAGCGGCGTTTATTAAAATATTAGGATCATATCCAAAAGCAGCCTTTTAATTTAAATTAACGTGATAATTTTATTGTCATAAACAAAAAAGGCTTCCCAATTTGGGAAGCCTTTCTGATTTTAAAAAACCATTTTAGTGATTTCAGAGAGCGTTTGATTGACGGCAAAAATCTTACTCTGTACTTGAGGAATCCCAAAAGATACTAATCTTTTAGTATGCATTGTTAAATACATAGAGGCATTTTCCATCGTATCAAAAAGATAAATGCCCCCGGCTTCTTTTGTTGTTTTATTTTCTGTCCAAATTTTCCAAATAAGTCCCGATTCATGCGCAATAGATTGGGCGAGATCTGTCATCTTGAGAGTCATTTCATTGTCCCATGGCCCATTATAGGGAAAATCAACTTGTAAAAGATACGGCATTTTTTATTTTCTCATAAAAATAATTTTCGATAATGAAAACAAGATCCTAACTGATTTAAATAAGGTCATTTTTTTTATTTTCAAAAACTAAAATTGAACCATTTTTTTTCGAATCGACTCATTTATGAGTAAGCTTTTTCATGATTTTATACTAAACAGTATTTAATACATTCTTTTTGTAATTTTTCAAAATTTATTGATGACTCATAAAAAAACATGAAAACGATTGTTATTCATATAATTAATAAAATTAATTATTTTATTAAAAATTATACAATTTATTGATTTTAATCAAATTTCTATAAATTTCATATTGGAAATAAAAAAAATGGAACATCATTTTTCTTTAATTACAACCATTGCCTCTGGATTTGCAATGGCGCTCATTTTTGGAGTTTTAGCCGAAAGGTTACGTCTCCCTGCGCTTGTGGGTTATTTGCTGGCAGGTGTTTTAATTGGGCCGGGCACACCTGGTTTTGTTGCGGATGTGCATATTGCCAGCCAATTATCCGAAATTGGCGTCATGCTCCTCATGTTTGGTGTTGGGCTTCATTTTTCATTACGTGATCTTCTTGCTGTCAAACGCATCGCCATTCCGGGAGCAGTCCTCCAAATGTCTATAGCGACTTTTTTAGGTATGGGGGTCGCATTATGGTGGGGATGGGCTTGGGGCTCCGCCTTAGTATTTGGTGTCTCTTTATCCTGCGCGAGTACTGTTGTGTTATTAAAAGCCCTTGAAACACGCGGTATTTTGGACACGATGAATGGAAAAATCGCCATTGGTTGGCTTGTTGTAGAAGATTTGGCAACCGTCTTTATTTTAGTTTTATTACCTCCCCTTGCGGGATTACTCAGTGGCCAATCGGCCTCGTTTTCACTGAATCAACCTGACCTTTGGATTACAATTGGACAAACTTTATTACAAGTCTTTGCTTTTATTGCAGTGATGTTAATCGCCGGTCGACGGGTTATGCCATGGTTGTTATGGCAAGTGGCACGAACAGGTTCACGCGAACTTTTCACATTGGCTGTGATTGCCGTCGCCATTGGGATTGCTTATGGTGCGGCCCAACTTTTTAGTGTTTCTTTTGCATTAGGGGCCTTTTTTGCAGGAATGGTAATGCGCGAATCTGAATTTAGTCATCGGGCTGCGCAAGAATCTTTACCCCTTCGGGATGCGTTTTCAGTGTTATTTTTTGTTTCTGTCGGGATGTTATTTGATCCTGCAATTCTATTGCAACAACCTTGGCAAGTTTTTGCAACCGTCCTAATCATTATGCTCGGTAAAACCCTCGCAGCCTTAGGTTTAGTACTCATCTTGTGTTACCCCTTTAATACCGCCCTGACTGTTGCTGTGAGCCTGGCTCAAATTGGAGAATTTTCATTTATTTTAGCGGGTTTAGGGTTGACATTAGGTCTATTACCACAAGAAGGCATGAGTCTTATTTTAGCTGGAGCATTAATTTCAATTGCCCTGAATCCAGTTCTTTTTGCGGCAATCAAACCGTTACGAATCTGGTTGTTAGATCGTTTCGAATGGGCCCGTAAAATTGATCGGCGTCAAGATCCCTATGCTGAATTGCCCGTTTCAACAGAAAGAAAATATTTATCAGGTCAAGTTGTTTTAGTAGGTTATGGCCGTGTTGGAAGCCGCATTGCAGAGGTTTTAACACAACGCGGGATCCCTTTTGTTGTTGTTGAACAAAATCGGGAAATTGTGGAAATGCTCCGCGACCGTGGCTGGGCCGCGGTTTCTGGAAATATTACCGATCCGGCTGTATTAATCCAGGCACATATTACCCATGCCGCAATGCTTGTCGCAGCGTGTCCTGATCCGTTGATTGTCCGTCATATGATTCAAACTGCCCGAACATTAAATCCGACTGTAGAAATTGTTTTGCGTAGCCATAGTGAAGAAGAATCATTATTATTTAAAGAAGAAGGGCATATTGTCTTTTTTGCAGAAGAACAACTGGCCACTGGCATGGCAAAACATGTTGTGACCCGCTTTGCCCCAAAGCCATCACGCAATTAAAAGAAAAAACCACTTTGATTCCCGCAAAGTGGTTTGATTCGCGATGTTATTTTTGTTCTTTTTCTTTCTTTTTGTCTTCAGTTTGATAATTCATTCTTAATTGTTTAAATTGTTTTAAACGGGCCTCTACGCTGGATTGTTGATAAAAATCGCCATCGCCCGCTCGTTGGGCGAGCTCAAGTTGTTCAATTGCCGCCGCCAAATTTCCTTGTAAATAATAGCTTTCTGCTTGCGCTTGATGACGCAACAGATTTTTGCCTAAACGCGCATAAAGCTCTGCCTGAAGAGAAAAAAGTTTCGGGTCACTTCTGGTCCAATCGAGTTGTTTATTTAAAAACTTGGCGGCAAGTGTATAATGTTTTTGATTTAATATAAATTGAATATAATCATAAATCAAAGGTTTATACGTTGAAAAAGTTTTTAATTTTTGTTCATATTCCCGTTCAATTTTCTCTGGATGCGAAGTGATTTGACCAAAATAAGAAAGAAGCGCTTGTGTTAAAATGGGGGGCGCTGGGCTTTTTTGGAGAATTAAAGCGTATTTTTCAGCCTCTTTAGGTTGATTTAAACGTAAGCTAACTAAAAGTAATCCATAATAATTGGCTAGTTGGATCTCAGAACGTGAGTTTTGGGCCAGCTGCGTGAGAAAAAATTGCTTCTGATCTAAAGGTTCTGTAGCATAAAGTGCGCGAATTCTTGCACGAATGAATAAATATTCCAAACTATCAGGAACTTGACGGTAGGGTGAATTTTGGGCCCGATTTTGAATATCTGCAATCCGCTCTGTTGTCAATGGATGTGTTTTTAGGTAGGCTGGCGCATTATTTTCGTAGAGTCGCCCGCCTTTTTGAAGGCGTTCAAAAAATTGGGACATGCCTCGTACATCAAAACCACTTTTTTGTAAAATAGCAAAACCGGTCCGATCAGCCTCATGTTCATATTGGCGGGTAAAATTTAAACGACTTTGTAAGGCGCCGGCTTGGGCTGTCGCCACCGCAGCTTGGCTTGCTTGCCCATTTCCGGAGCGGGCGGCCAAAATTGCTAGGGCAATCGCAGCGATTGTTGTCATTCCAATTTGTTGTTGATTATTCACGAGACGGGTCAAGTGTTTTTGGGTCACGTGTGCAATTTCATGAGCCAAGACCGAAGCAAGCTCAGATTCGCTTTGTGTTGCACTAAATAATCCCGTGTGAACACCAATAAATCCCCCTGGTAAAGCAAACGCATTGAGCGTGGCATCTTTTACAAGGAAAAATTCAAAACTCAGGCGATTATCCGGACTCACAGAAACAAGACGATAACCTAAATTATTCAGATAAGCCAAAACAATCGGATCATCAATATAATCATTATCTTGACGGATATCCAGCATAATTTGTTCACCCAGCCGTCGCTCTTGTGTTGGAGACATCGTTTGTCCTGCACTGGCTCCTAAATCAGGCAAATTCATTTCAGATTCCGTGGATTCCGCAAGCGGCGCATCATGAATATGTGCCCGAATCATTGTTGAATAATCCACATTATTTGCATAAAGTAATGAACTTTGGCAGCTTAATAAAAAAGGTAAAAAAAGACTTAATTTTTTAGTAAAAAAATTTAAATTCATTAGTTATTTAGTTAAAATAAGTAAAATTTCGGGAGGGCGTTGTCCTCTATGATTGAGTCAACGCTTTTTTTAATTTATTTAATTTAAAATAATTTATTGCTTGATCCTTTTCGAATCAAACATTATGACAACAGATTCTCTTCGTTTACTGGATGGATTAAATCCAGAACAATATCGTGCTGTCACTTTTCCCAATCAAAACCTTTTGATTTTGGCGGGAGCAGGGACGGGAAAAACGCGTGTTTTAACAACACGTATTGCTTGGCTATTACATGAAGAAAAAGCAGAGCCGCAACAAATTCTTGCGTTGACTTTTACAAATAAGGCGGCCGCCGAAATGCGCCATCGTCTGGAAAAAATGCTGGGGCAACGTTATCCTAGTATGTTGATCGGCACTTTTCATGGTATTTGTCATCGCTTATTACGTATACATCATGTTGCGGCTGATTTGCCTCAGCATTTTCAAATTTTAGATCAACAAGATCAACTTAATGTCATTAAAAGGATTTTAAAACAATTCCAAATTGACGACAAAGAATACGAACCTAAAAAAATTCAAAGCTTAATTAATAAATCCAAAGAGCAAGCCCGTCGTGCAGCTGACTTGCCTTTTTCTCGCGCAACTTTTGATCAATATTTTAGCAAAATTTATAGTGAATACGAAAAAGTAATGCAACGAGATGGCTTAGTTGATTTTGCTGAATTATTACTCCGTTGTTACGAATTATTTGAAAAAAATGAGACCATTCGGGAACGTTATCGGCAGCAATTTAGCTATCTTTTAGTTGATGAATTTCAAGATACCAATCAATTAGAATATGCCTTGATTAAATTGTTACATCAACCTGACGAAAATTATGTTTTTGCAGTTGGCGACGATGATCAATCTATTTATAGTTTTCGGGGCGTCCAAACAAATAATATGGAACGTTTTCGAACAGAGTTTAACATTAAGACTGAAGCATTGATTCGTCTTGAGCAGAATTATCGTTCTCATTCTGCAATTCTGAATGCGGCTAATTATTTAATTCAAGCAAATAAGCAGCGTTTAGGTAAAAATCTTTGGACAGATAATCATCAAAAAGAAAAAATTGTTTGTCATGTTGCACTGACAGAACAAGAAGAAGCGCGTTTTGTCACAGAAAAAATTCAGCTATTGCACGAAAAAGAACAAATTGCTTATCAACAAGTGGCGATTCTCTACCGCACAAATGCACAATCTCGTATTCCAGAACAAATGTTGATGGCCGCGAATATTCCATATCGTGTTTATGGAGGAATGCGCTTTTTTGATCGCCAAGAAATTAAACATGTTTTTGCTTATTTACGACTGTTAATTAATCCTGACGATAATGCAGCCTTATTGCGTGTGATTAATTTTCCTGTTCGGGGCATTGGTTTGCGCACAATAGAAGGTTTGACTGAACAGGCTGAAACAATGCAAACCAGTTTATTTGAAGCGGGTCTTTCTTTTTCACATGCTAGTGTCCAAAAATTTGTGACATTAATTCAAGCAATGCAAAAACAGTGTGAATTGCTCGATTTAGAAAAGCAAATTGAAATGACAATTCAAATGAGTGGTTTACTTGATTATTATCAAAACCATCGTGATCAGTCTGAAAAAGATCGAACTGAAAATTTACACGAATTAGTGCATGCGGCCCGTGATTTTAAATATCAGAATGTAGAAGACAATAGTTTAAGTGCTTTTTTAGCGTATTCTATTTTGGAAAGCTCGCTTTTTGCAGCCCGTGAAGATGAAACTAACGCGGTGCAATTAATGACTGTGCATAATGCAAAAGGTCTAGAATTTGAGACCGTGTTTATTATTGGATTGGAAGAGGGCTTGTTTCCGCATGCAAATAGTACACGATCAGGACAAAAGGCGATCGAAGAAGAACGCCGTTTAATGTATGTCGCGATCACTCGTGCGAGAAAAAAACTTTTTTTATGTCATGCAGAACAGCGTTTTCGATTAGGAGCCGGCTCGCGTTTCAGTGAAGAATCACAAGCTTCGCGCTTTTTGAATGAGTTGCCTAGTGATGTGCTAGATTATACGGCTTATTTTGGATCTGCTCAAAAGAAATACTATCGTCAAGGACAGTGGAAAAATCCTGAAAAATTAGATAATCAGGCTTTAATGCAAGGTTATTTGCAAAGTCTCAATCGAACTGTTTCACTTGAACCGACTGTATCCCCGCCGCCAACCCCGTTAGCCTCCGCGTCAGAAGATGGAGAAGCGCCTTTACTCACGGTTCGCGTGAACCAGCGCGTGCAACATAAACTATTTGGTATTGGGACGATTACTAAAATTGTGGGTGAGGGCGAAAAGGCAATGATTAGCATTGATTTTCAGCGACATGGACAAAAAACGCTCGCGTTCAAATTTGCTAAATTATTTCCTGCTTAAAAAAAAGCCCCCGAAAGGGGGCAATGAGATTAATTCAATATTTCTTTTTTTGCTTTCGGCAAAAAATGGATATCTTCGAGCGGTAAACTCAAAATAGTCTGTCGAACATGCTGAACGATTTCGGTCCGTGAAAAATGATTTCGCCATGCCAAAACGATACGTCTTTTAGGAATTGGTTCGACAAAAGGACGAATCGTCACTAAATCATGATCAATTGTCCCATGACGAATTGTTGTGCTGGGTAAGACAGTTACCCCCATCCGACAAGCAACCATATGATAAATAGTTTGTAATGAACTGCCTTCGAGTGTTTTTTGTAAGACATTTTGTTCATAGGCTAAGTCAGGATACACTTTTAGGACTTGATCCCGAAAGCAATTTCCGGCACTTAATAATAATAAATTTTCTTGAGTCAACATTTTGGCAGGAATAGCATGATATTGTGTCCAAGGATGATTTTTAGGCATTACCACATAAAATGGTTCATCATAGAGTGCTTGCATGGTAATGCCTGATGCCTGAATGGGTTCAGATAGAATTAATAAATCGAGTTCGCCATTTTTTAATAAATTCAGTAAAACTGACGTATAATTTTCTTGAATAGATAACTGCAAAGTCGAGGCATTTTCCTGAAGTTTAGGAATAAAGCTAGGTAATAAATAGGGCGCAATTGTATAAATTACCCCAATTTTTAACAGGCCTGCAAAAGGATCTTTTCCTTGCAAAGCAATTTCTTTAAATTGTTGAATTTCTGAAAGAATGCGTTCTGCCTGTTTGATGAGTTGTTCCCCAATCGGCGTGATTTTGACATCATAATTTCGGCGCTCGAAAATGGTCACGCCCAATTCTTCTTCTAGTTTTTTGATGCCCATGCTTAGACTTGGTTGACTCACATGTGAAGCGGCAGCGGCTTTTCCAAAGTGCAAATATTTCGCGATTGCGACAACATAACGTAATTCAGTAAGTGTCATGAGTCTTTCCAAAATAAAAAATAAATCTGAATAGAAAAATAAAAAATTTTTGTTATACGTAATGAAAAGAAAATTAATTATTGCATTAAAAATATAACAATTTATGTTATAAATTCCTAAAAAATAGGGATAACTTTCAGTAAATACATGCGCATTTACAAAGAAAAGCAAAAATTAATCCTACAATGAATTTTAATCGTAAAAATTAGTTTTTTTCAAAAAAAAAATGTTAAAATAAAAATCTATCTATAGAGCATCTTGCCTAAAAAGATGGGTAACCTATTCATTTATAAGCCTATTTTTCTAAAAACAGAATATATTTTTATTGATATTGTCTTTTTTATTTCATTTTGTCACAAAATTCGACTTTTTTTTTAAATAATAGATTTTTTCTATTAAAAAATTAAGCATTCTCTAGAACTAAACAAATTTTATTGATTTGCAAGAAAGATTTTGCTAAAAATTTTATTAGAAAAGAATTAGTGTGACTTTTTATTGAATACACAAAAAAAAATATTAATAATAGATACATTCGTGATTCAATAATCAGGTAAGATGACTCACGCATGCCGCAAACAGCCAATTTATTTTTATTTAAAATTACTACCTATTTATTTTTACCAAAAATGACCATACCAGTTTGGATTATCGATGATGATAAATCAATTCGTTGGGTATTTGAGAAAGCCCTTGCCCGCGAAAATATTAAAGTGCGTACCTTTAGCTATTATCAAGAGGTCATCGATGCGCTGGCGCAAGAAGAACCGCCGCATGTCGTCGTGAGTGATATTCGAATGCCGGGGGGCTCGGGTTTTGATCTTCTAGCCATGATTAAAAAGAAATACCCTCATCTTCCTGTCATTATTATGACAGCCTATTCTGATCTAGAAAGTGCTGTGACTGCCTTTCAGGAAGGCGCATTTGAGTATTTGCCCAAACCTTTTGATGTCAATCAAGCCGTCGCATTGATTCAACGTGCCTTGATGGAGGTCGCACAACCGGATGTCACAGAAGAATATTGTGCGGTGACTCCAGAAATTTTAGGGCGCGCGCCCGCTATGCAAGAAATTTTTCGGGCGATTGGAAGACTTTCTCAATCAGATGCCACTGTATTAATAACAGGAGAATCCGGATCTGGAAAAGAACTAGTAGCGCGGGCTTTACATCGTCATAGTCCGCGGAGTAGTAAACCTTTCGTCGCGATTAATACAGCGGCGATTCCTAAAGATTTATTAGAATCCGAATTATTTGGACATGAAAAAGGCGCGTTTACTGGGGCGCAAACATTGCGTCGAGGACGTTTTGAACAAGCCGAGGGGGGAACACTCTTTCTGGATGAGATTGGCGATATGCCAACGGATTTACAAGCCGCCTTATTACGTGTACTATCTGATAGACACTTTTATCGTGTAGGAGGTAGTCAACCTGTTAAAGCAAATGTGCGTATTATTGCGGCCACGCATCAAGATTTAGAAGCGCGGGTTAGTAATAATCTTTTCCGAGAAGATTTATTTCATCGCTTGAACGTTATTCGTTTGCGTCTGCCGCCATTACGTGAGCGGCAAGAAGATATTCCGTTATTAATTCGCCATTTCTTACAGCAAAGCGCGCGGAATCTTGGGTTAGAGGTGAAACGGGCTTCAGATACCTTGTTGACTTATTTGAGTTATTTTCCTTTTCCAGGAAATGTTCGGCAATTAGAGAATTTGTGCCATTGGTTAACCGTCATGACACCCGGGCAAACGATTGATATTTCAGACTTACCACCTGATTTACGCCCAAAACAAACAACCCCAATTTTGCCGCATATTGATTCAAGTCAGCAGGCCATTCGCGTCTCTAGCGATCTTATGCTTGCTGAAGATTCAGAAGGACAAGCCTCATGGCAGCAATTATTAGAGAAAGAAATTGACACTATGCTTGAAACAAATCAAAATGAGTTGATGCCGCTTTATACAGATATTTTAGAAAAAATTCTGATTCGAAAAGCGTTACATCACACACATGGCCGGCGCATTGAAGCCGCCCAAATTTTGGGAATGGGCCGAAATACCCTCACGCGTAAAATTCAAGAACTACGATTAGAAGATTAAATTGCTATCATGAGTCCGTTAGTTTCACCCATTTTATTGCTTATTTGTTCAAATGTTTTTATGACATTTGCGTGGTACGCCCACTTGAAAGAATTAGGTAATAAAACATGGTATTTTGCTGCTTTATTGAGCTGGAGTATTGCGCTTTTTGAATATTTATTACAGGTTCCTGCAAATCGGTTAGGGTATCAAATTCTTTCTTTGCCGCAACTTAAGATTATGCAAGAAGTCATTTCTCTGACAGTTTTTGTTCCTTTTGTCGTGTTTTATATGCATCAACCATTAAAGTTAGATTATTTATGGGCTACATTGTGTTTACTGGGTGCAGTCTATTTTATTTTTAGAAGTTAGCATTAAATCACTTTGTTTCTTTTGTAAAATTAAAAATGTTTTTTATTTTACAACTGTATTTTTCGCAGAATTAAAAGAGTTTAATATAATGAATGCTTAAAGAATAACCATTTTTTAGATAATTGAACTCAAAAAGAGAATTAACAAGCTAACATTTTGTTTTACATAGAAAATTTATTGAAGTTATTTTTAATTTATTAGATTGATTTTGGCTAAAATAAGATTTTTTTCTTTGTTAGAGCTTGGGATTATGTTACACTTCCCTAGTTTTGCTTTGTTTTAGCTATTTCTGTTAAAGATAAGCATATGATTACAAATTATGACTACGGCATCAGTGCGATTGATGCTTTCTTAAAGCGCAAAAAATTGGCGGCGATTCATCTGATTCAAGAAGGAGACAAAGCCGCGCTTGTTGACGTTGGCACAAGTTATTCGCTCCCAAATGTTTTAGAAGCTTTGTCTGAAAAAAACATTGATGTTGCTCAAGTTGAATATATTTTCTTGACCCATGTGCATTTAGATCATGCTGGGGGAGCCGGAAAATTAGCCCAGGTTTTGCCCAATGCGAAAGTGATTGTTCACCCCCGCGGGGCGCGTCATATGATTGACCCTGATGTGTTAATCGATGGGGCAACGGCCGTCTACGGGCAAGAAGAAATGAAAAAAACATATGGTGAAATTGTTCCTATTCATTCAGATCGTGTTATTCAAACGGTCGATGGAATGGAAATCACTATGAATGGTCGTGTTTTCCAAATTTTAGATACTCCCGGACATTGTCGTCATCACAATTGTATTTTTGACACAAAAAGCCAAAGTTTCTTCACGGGTGATACATTCGGGATTGCATATCCAGAATTTGTAATGACTGATCAGCAATTTATCTTTCCAACAACAAGTCCTATCCAATTTGATGAAGAAGCGGCCCATCATTCTATTGATCGATTGATGTCTTATCATCCGCAGGCGATGTATTTGACACATTATAGTCAGGTCACACAAGTAGAACAGGCTGCCCAATCCTTGCATGATTTATTGGATGAATTTACTGCGTTAGCAAAAGTAACAGGGCAGGATGAGTCATTAAATACCCCTGCATTAAAACATCGCGCATTGTATGATGCACTGTATCAAATTTGTTTGGAACGAATTGAAGCGATCGGTTGTCGTTTGCCGCGTGCAGCGATTCAAGAGACTTTGGATTTGGATCTTGATTTGAATGCCCAAGGCTTGCTTTATTGGCTAGACAATCGAAAAAAGTAAGCCAAAAATAAAAAAAAAGAGTATTATTGGAAGAGTTTAAAACTGGGCGTTTTGGTAAGTTGTCTTCTTTGAACAAAAAAAAATCTAAGGAATCGAGCAGTAAGATTGCGTTATTGAGCAGGAAGGCTAACTGAAAGAAACAGCGTGTTGATCGGGGGTGTGCCCAAAAATTGCTTGTCTATGTAAAAAAGCAAAATAATGGTCGATGCCCCTATCTATAAAGATAGCAGCGTGAAAAAAAGTACAAATCTAGGGGATGTCACATAAAAAGAGATTTGATAAACTGTACACCTGCGACGATTTGACACTTTGCATATGACAGGCTTTAAAATAAGATGCATCATTTTGGGGCGGTTTTTATGCAGCTAAAAACAGTAGTTTTGATATAAAAGCATGAAAAGTTTTAAATGATTTTTTTGTTTATCCGTATCAAAAAAATAAAAAAATCACACGTTGTAAACAAAAATGCTGCAAGTCGTTGCTATTTTGTCTTGCAAGTAATTTTCATTGATGACTGAAGTGAATTCATTCTCTTAAACTGAAATCTTTTCAAAAGTCATCCGTCACGCAAGTTTGGAGGAACGGAATACGTGATCAAAAAAATTCTGATAGCCAACCGCGGAGAAATCGCTGTCCGTATCGTGCGTGCTTGCGCCGAATTGGGCATTAAATCTGTCGCGATTTATTCTGATGCTGACCGTCACGCGTTACATGTTAAAAAAGCAGATGAAGCAATCCATATTGGGACAGATCCGATTCAAGGCTACTTAAATCCACATACCATTGTGAATGCGGCTGTGGCTGCTGGCTGTGATGCCTTACATCCTGGGTATGGTTTCCTATCTGAAAACCCTGCACTGGCTGAAGCATGTGCAAAAAGTGGCATCAAATTCATTGGCCCATGCGCAGAAGTTATTCAACGTATGGGGGATAAGATCGAAGCACGTAAAGCCATGATTGAAGCTGGGGTTCCAGTCATTCCTGGTAGTGATGGCAATGTCCCTGATGTAGAAACAGCACGTAAGATCGCTGCTGAAATTGGCTACCCCGTTATGTTGAAAGCAACAAATGGTGGGGGCGGCCGCGGGATTCGTCGTTGTAATAGCGATGCAGAACTTGTCTCTAATTATGATCGTGTTGTTTCTGAAGCAAGTAAAGCATTTGGTAAGCCTGAAGTCTTTATTGAAAAATGTGTTGTTAATCCAAAACACATTGAAGT
>CAZDFJ010000043.1:0-14597 GCA_964504875.1 uncultured Burkholderiales bacterium
TGCTCAGCGATTTTTTGAATTAATTCAGTTTTATTCAAAATAATCAATCCTTTAAGTATAAAAATCTCTTTTGTAAAAGGAGGGAATATGGACCAAAACCCTCCTACTACCCCCTCTTTACACCGTTCATATCGTTGTAAAAATACAACAAATGACCGTGATTAGTGTTTCGTTACATTTGTGGAATTTAATTCTTCATTGGAAACAACAGACTGTTGCGAAATTACAACATCTTCCAATTCAGTTTCTTCTTTTTGTTGACAAATTGTTTTAGGATTGACTTCTAAAGCAATCTCTAAAACTTGATCAAACCATTTTACAGGGCGGAGGTCAAGCGTTCCTTTAATGTTATCTGGAATCTCTGCGAGATCTTTAACATTTTCTTCTGGAATTAAAACGATTTTAATTCCACCACGCTGGGCGGCTAATAATTTTTCTTTTAGGCCACCAATCGGTAAAACTTCACCACGCAATGTAATTTCACCTGTCATGGCAACATCCGCACGCACAGGAATATTTGTTAAAACAGAAACAATCGCTGTACAAATCCCAATCCCTGCACTCGGACCATCTTTGGGCGTTGCCCCTTCAGGCAAATGAATATGAATATCATTTTTCTGATAGAAATCATCCACAATGCCTAAGGCTTTTGCGCGCGTCCGGACCACACTTAAAGCAGTCTGAATTGATTCTTGCATGACATTGCCTAACTTTCCTGTGTTAATCATCTTGCCTTTACCTGGCATGAGCGCACATTCAATAGTCAGCAATTCCCCGCCTACTTCCGTCCACGCGAGCCCCGTTACTTGACCAATTTGGTTTTCTTTTTCTGCCAAACCAAAAGTATAACGTTTTACACCCAGATATTTTTCAATATTTTCGGCGTTGACTTTAATAGGAAGCGCAAGACGTTCAGGTTTATTTTCAGCCTTGCGACGCAAAGCGCGTTTTCGCTCGCTTTCACTAATCATCAATTCGCGGACAACTTTACGACAAATTTTGGCAATTTCACGATCAAGACTTCGCACGCCGGCTTCGCGGGTATAGTACCGTACTATAGAAACAAGCGCGCTTTCTTCAATTTCGATTTCTTGCGATTTTAAGCCATTGCTTTTAATTTGTTTTGTCACCAAATAATTTTTCGCAATGCTAATTTTTTCAAGTTCAGTGTAGCCTGATAACCGAATAATTTCCATACGATCTAATAATGCCGCAGGAATATTCAACGTATTTGCAGTGGCCACAAACATGACTTCAGATAAGTCATATTCTACTTCGACATAATGATCCACAAAAGTATGATTTTGTTCTGGATCTAAAACTTCCAATAAGGCTGAAGCGGGATCTCCACGGAAATCTGCCCCTAATTTATCCACTTCATCTAACAAAAATAATGGATTTTTAACCTTTACTTTGGTCATATTTTGTAGAATTTTTCCGGGCATTGAACCAATATAAGTCCGACGGTGCCCGCGAATTTCAGCTTCATCCCGAACGCCACCTAATGCCATCCGGACAAATTCACGATTAGTTGCCCGCGCAATAGATTGACCTAAAGAGGTTTTTCCGACACCTGGAGGCCCTACCAAACACAAGATCGGAGCCTTTACAATATCGACCCGTTGCTGTACGGCTAAGTATTCTAAAATTCGTTCTTTAACTTTTTCAAGACCATAATGATCTGTTTCTAATACTTCTTCTGCTTTCTTTAAATCTTTATTGATTTTGCTTTTTTTCTTCCACGGCAAAGCAAGTAAGGCTTCAATATAATTACTGACCACATTTGCCTCAGCAGACATGGGCGACATCATACGTAATTTTTTTAATTCAGATTCTGCTTTATCTCGTGCTTCGCGAGGCATTTGGGCCGCTTTGATTTTAGTTTCCAGTTCATCAAAATCTGTTCCGTCTTCACTTCGGCCTAATTCTTTTTGAATTGCTTTGACTTGCTCGTTAAGATAATATTCCCGTTGGCTTTTTTCCATTTGGCGTTTTACACGCCCACGGATGCGTTTTTCCACCTGTAAAATATCAATTTCAACTTCAAGTAAAGCAATTGTATTTTCAAAACGCTTTGCCACATCAAGTTGTTCTAACATTTCTTGCTTTTGCTCTATTTTTAAAGGCAAATGCATCAAAATGGTATCGACTAACTGATTCGCATCATCAATTTGAGATAATGATCCTAAAATTTCCGGAGGAATCTTCTTATTTAGCTTCAGATATTGTTCAAACTCCGTAATCAAAGTGCGACGGAGTGCCTCAAGTTCTGGCGTCTCTTCAACAAAACTGTCAACTTTTTCAATCGTTGCCTCAAAATGGCTGTCTTCTTCTTTGGCCGCGATCACACGCGCCCGATAACTTCCTTCAACTAATACCTTAATTGTGCCATCGGGTAATTTTAAGCTTTGTAATAATGTGGCAACGCAGCCAACACTGTGTAAATCTTCTACACCTAACTCATCTTGTGTTGGGACTTTTTGTGCCACAAGCATGATTTGTTTTTCTTCACTTTCCGAAGCTAATTGGAGCGCATGAATTGACTTTGTGCGGCCCACAAAAAGCGGAAGAACCATATTCGGAAAAACAACAACGTCGCGAAGTGGCAAAAGCGGAAGCGTTGTCATAGTTATAATCCTTATGATTTAAAATCGATTTTTATATTTGATTTTACAGACAAAATGATCTCCTCATGAATGAGTCAGACACGATCATTTTGCTCTGCAAAAATAGACACCATGTTGACTCATTCAGAGAATTTTTGTCATTCCCTTTTTGCTCTTTAGGAGGCCAAACGCTTTTCTGCCTCGTCAGCATAAATCAAAAGGGGCGTTGTTTCACCTTGAATCACTTTATCGTCAACAATAACCTGTTTCACTTCCGTCATGGAAGGTAAGTTAAACATAGTGTCTAATAAGGCGTTTTCAAGAATAGAACGCAACCCGCGCGCCCCTGTTTTACGCGCAATTGCTTTTTGTGCAATCGCATGCAAAGCCGTTTCTCGAATCTCTAAAGCCACATTTTCCATGCTGAACAATTTTTGGTATTGTTTGACAATAGCATTTTTGGGTTCTGTTAAAATTTGGATAAGGGCTGGCTCGTCTAATTCTTCTAAATTTGCCACAACGGGTAAACGTCCAATTAATTCAGGAATCAAACCAAAACGAATCAAATCATCCGGCTCGACGTCTCTAAATAATTCAGAAACACGTTTAGTATCATCTTTACTTTTGACCGCTGCACCAAAACCAATTCCTGATTTTTCAGAACGATTTCGAATAATTTTTTCCAAGCCATCAAACGCGCCGCCACAAATAAATAAAATATTTGTCGTATCGACTTGTAAAAATTCTTGATTAGGATGTTTTCGGCCCCCTTGTGGTGGGACAGACGCGACCGTCCCCTCAATCAATTTTAACAAGGCTTGTTGCACCCCTTCGCCAGAAACATCACGCGTAATAGATGGGTTTTCTGATTTTCTAGAAATTTTATCAATTTCATCAATATAAACAATGCCTTGCTGTGCTTTTTCAATATTATAATCGCACTTTTGTAACAATTTTTGAATAATATTTTCAACATCTTCACCGACATAACCCGCTTCGGTTAAGGTTGTCGCATCCGCAATAACAAAGGGAACATTTAACAAACGCGCCAAAGTTTGAGCTAATAACGTTTTACCTGAACCTGTTGGCCCAATCAGCAAAATATTACTTTTTGATAATTCTATATCATCATGTTTTTTGTCTAAGACACGCAGCCGTTTATAATGATTATACACAGCAACAGATAAAATTTTCTTTGCAGGCGTTTGCCCAATGACATATTGATTTAAAATTTCTAAGATTCTTTGTGGGGTGGGTAAATTACTAGCAACTAACTCGTCCCCATTTTGTGCATCATTTTGTAATTCTTCTCGAATAATATCATTACATAATTCAACACATTCATCACAAATAAAAACATCTGGACCAGCAATTAATTTTCTGACTTCATGTTGGCTTTTGCCACAAAAAGAACAATACAATAAAGTCTCACTATTTTTTTCGGACATGACGTGATCCCTAATTTGAATAATATCGAAGATCGCGAATGATCTTTACCTAAAAGACCGCCCTCCACGCTCTCCTGAGACATTATGGCACTTGCGACCTTTTCTTTCTCACGCACAAAAAAGAAAATCTAGCCTCATCCTTTTCATTTATACCCTTATTACTATTTGACTGATTTTTACAAACATC
This sequence comes from uncultured Burkholderiales bacterium, assembly GCA_964504875.1. Classification (GTDB taxonomy): domain Bacteria; phylum Pseudomonadota; class Gammaproteobacteria; order Burkholderiales; family CAZDFJ01; genus CAZDFJ01. Next base: position 4,242 of record CAZDFJ010000043.1, read on the forward strand.
ATTCAATCTTGACTCAATAAGGTTTGTCTTGAAAAGCATGAGACTAGAATAAAAAAATTACTCTGCTTCTTTACGATTCTTCAGAATTTGATCCACAATGCCATATTTTAAAGCGGCTTCTGCACTCATGAAGTTATCGCGATCTGTATCGCGTGCGATTACATCTAATGATTGTCCTGTATGCTCAGACATCATCGTATTTAATCTTTCACGAAGATACAAAATTTCCCGCGCATGAATTTCAATATCAGAAGCTTGACCTTGAAAACCACCTAATGGTTGATGAATCATGACACGAGAATTAGGTAAACAATAACGTTTTCCCTTTGTTCCTGCAGACAGTAAAAAAGCTCCCATACTGGCTGCTTGACCAATACACAATGTGCTCACATCTGGTTTGATGAACTGAATCGTATCATAAATCCCTAATCCTGCCGTGACGGATCCACCCGGAGAATTAATATACAAATGAATATCTTTATCAGGATTTTCTGACTCTAAAAAAAGTAACTGCGCTACAACCAGATTTGCACTGACATCCGTCACAGGACCGACCAAAAAGACAACGCGTTCTTTTAAGAGACGTGAATAAATGTCATAGGCACGTTCGCCCCGTCCACTTTGTTCCACAACCATTGGAATTAATCCAATGTTTTGTGCATCCATGGCACCGTTTTTCATGAAGTCTAATTGATTCAACATATTCCTCTTTGGGATTTTAGGATTAAGCGTTATAACCCATTAATTCTTCGAAAGAAATCGCTACTTCTTCAATTTGCGCTTTTTCTGCAATCCAAGTCACCATATTTTCGTCAATGACAATCGCTTCGACTTCTTCAAGTCGTTTTGGATCGCTATAATACCAATTGACGACAGATTCTTTATCTTCAAAACTTTCTGCAAATTCATCTACCAAAGCCCGAATTTGTTCTGGTTTAGCATATAAATCATTTGCTTTGACAACATCAGCTAAAATTAAACCCAATTTGACGCGACGTTCTGCTTCTGTTTTGAAAACATCTGTATCCGCAGGAATATCATTGGATAAACCACGTTCAGCAAAATCACGTTTGGTTTGTTCAACTAATTGTTGACATTCTTGCTCTACCAAAACTTTTGGCAATTCAACAGTGGTCGCTTCAAGAATCGCATTTGTTGCTTGTTCACGGACACGGGCGCGCAAGCGGCGACGTGTTTCATTTTCAAGATTTTTACGAATTTCAGCACGTAATGCTTCAACATTGCCATCTTCTAAGCCAAATTGTTTTGCAAATTCTTCATTGACTTCAGGCAAAACTGGGCCGGCCACTTCATTTAATGTGATCGTAAATTCAACTTGTTTTCCTGCTACATCTTTTCCGTGGTAATCTTCAGGGAAAGTAAATGGGAAAGTAACGCTCTCTCCTGCATTTTTTCCTAAAATTTGAGCTTCAAAATCTTTTAAAAGACGTCCCGCGCCTAATACAACTTGATATCCTTCCGCTGTCCCGCCTTCAAACGGTGTGCCATCTAAAATGCCTTTGAAATCGATATCAACACGATCGCCATTTTCGGCAGCGCGATCAACTGGAAGATATGTACTACGTTGTTTGCGTAAGACTTCTAAAGTTTTATCAATTTCAACATCAGTAATAGTTAAAGTTGGTTTTTTCAATGTGACAGCACTTAAATCGCCAACTTGCACTTCTGGGAACACTTCAAAAGTAGCTTCAAAAGTTAAAACTTTAGAATTTTCTTCAGGTTCTTTCATTTCGAAATGAGGATGTTCATCTGCAATACGCAATTTTTGTTCACGAACAAAATCATTAAATGTTTGGCTGACTGCTAATTCTAATGCTTCTTGATGAAACTGCGGACCATATTGTTGTTGTACCATTGCAAATGGTACTTTCCCTTTACGGAAGCCATTCATTTTAACGGTAGGCGCATATTTTTTCAGGCGGGCAGTCACATCTGCGTTAATTGCATCTAAATCAATACCAAAAGTGACACGACGTTCTAAATTGCTAATTGATTCTAATTGAGGTTGCATAAATCTACATTCCGTGATTAAAAATATTAATTTAATTGGTCAATCAAACCAGTAAACAGAATAAACAAACATGCGACAGAGGCTTATTTGCCTTGGCCTACTTGATAAGTCATAATGCTTTTTGTATTTTTGATCTTATGACAATAAGATTGCGTTTTTATTCTATTCAATTTTATTAGGCGATACCGCCTTTTTTGTACATTATCACAGTAATTTTTTTACTGCGCTACAAACGCGCTTTGAGAGCTTCTTATTTATTAGAAAAAAACCTTCGCGCATTCTCTTTTTGTTTCAAAAATTACACAACCTGTTTCTCTTTTTTATTTGAGACAATAATTTGTGTGTAATCTCTCCTACCCTATTTTTAATATTTGATGCATTCGCGCTTTTTCAAGCATATTGACGCTCAAATCTAATTTTTTTTCAATAAAATGATGCTTTTTATAACAAAATATGGTTTCTCTATTTTCACACAGAACAACGGGATCTCAAAACAAATTTTATTTTATACGGACAATTGTTGTTGAATGATTTTGATTTGCTCTTGCTTTTTAATAAACTGTCCGAAAGCAAGTACAGTATGATGGAATTCTTGTTGCAATTTTTCTATGGGGAAAGTACGCCACAGTTCCAAATAGGCATCTATTTTATTTTGGATCTTCCGTACCATATTTTGATAAACAGGATGTTGATCAAAAAAGGAATGAAGCTGTTCTAAATTAGGTTGCGTTGGGTTCTCTTGAATGAACGCAATGAGCGTCAATAATAAACCATAATGACTGGGTTGTGTTTGTTTTTTTAAAAAATTTAACAAAGCTGTACATTCCGTTTCAGCCAATAAGAACAGAAATTGCGGGAAATGATACAACAGACCAAAAAATCGAAGAAGCAAGATTTGAAATTGATGATCAATCCCTGTTTTTTGTATCACAGGGGTATTAGAAAATTGCTGAAAAGAAAGATTTTGTTCATTCTGTGCCTGTGGCTCTAATTGCAAAAGCGTTTCAAGTTCAATAAGTGAAACTTGACCTAATTTTGCGACCGTTTGACGTAATAACAAACTGATTCCTCTTGCTTTTTTAAGCGCAATTTTTTTCAATAAAGGCGCGGCACGGTGCAATAAACGAATTCGCTCTTCCCCAATTTCTAATTTCAAATCTTCTTGAATTTTATTAACAAGAAATTGCGATAAAGAAAGTGTATTATACAGATATTGCTCAAAGCCTTCTTTGCCAACTGTTCGCACAAAACTATCAGGATCCTCTCCTTTGGGCAAAAACAGAAATTCAAGAATACAGCCATCTACTAAGGCCTCTAAACTATTTTCAAGCGCCCGCCACGCCGCTTTTTCACCGGCTGCATCCCCGTCAAAACAAAAAATAATCCGATCTGTTACTTTTAAGAGCACTTTAATATGTTCCGCAGTTGTCGCTGTCCCTAGCGTTGCAACACTATAATGAATTCCTGCCTGATGCAACATGATGACATCTAAATATCCCTCAACCACTAAAACACGCTGTGCCTTCCGAATTTCTTTTTGTTGTAAATATAAACCATATAATATTTTGCTTTTTACAAATAATGCTGTTTCTGGAGAATTTAAATATTTGGGCTCATTTTTTTGGCTTGTTTGAAAGATTCGCCCTCCAAATGCAATAATTTCTCCACGCATATTATGAATTGGAAACATAATGCGATCTCGAAAACGGTCATATAATTTGCCTGTGTCGTTTTTGATGATCAATCCTGTTTGTAATAAAATTTTTTCATGCTGTACATATTCCTGTGGAGGAGATAAAACAGCTGTTAAATTTTGCCAACCATTTGGAACATACCCAATTTCAAAGAAGTAAGCAGTTTGTCCTGTCATTTCCCTACTTTTTAAATAAGCAATGGCTTCAGGACTATTCTTTAATTGTTGTCGATAAAAACGGGAAACCATTTTTAAGAAAGCCACATGATCCGCATAAGGAACCGCATTTGGATCAGAATCAATCGCTTTTTCTTTTTGCATTTCTGGCATGATTAATCCGTTTTGATCCGCTAAAAAACGAATGGCTTCCATGAAAGAAACACCTAAATGTTCCTGTAAAAAACGAATCGCATCCCCATGTGCGCCACACCCAAAACAATGATAATATTGCTTTTGCGGGTGTACCATAAATGAAGGGGTCTTTTCTTGATGAAAAGGACACGGTGCTTTATAGTACATCCCTGCTTTTTTCAAACTCGGCACATACGCACGAATTAATTCGACTAAATCCGTTTGTTCACGGATTGCTTGAATAAAATCTTCAGGAAGATACATTTGTTTTCTCTTTGAACTTGAATAAACTTGTTATTTTTTCTATAATTTTTGGAATCACTCAAAATTGCCATTCTTGTTATCAAAAAAAGACTGTGTTTAATTTGATAATTCAAAATGGTTCAATTCAAATAAATTCACTTTTTCTTGTTGTAACCGAGTTTATTGTTTAAAAATTTTTCTATTAGCTTGTTGAGAGCACTTGCTTGGATACAGTACTCACTTTTATTCAGACACTGACTTGGGGCGATCTTTTTGTGATCGTTCTCGTTGTCTTAATGGTCTACGCTACGGCTATGTGGTTTTTACTTCCACTCAAAAAACGCGAGGAGTTTTTACAAAAGCTCCCTTTTGCAAAAAAGTCAGAAAAGAGTAGCCCATATACAAAAAAACCAACTATTTCGCCTAAATTTACTATTGAAACAGGTGAAGTTAAGTCTACTTCACAAAAAAATGCACCCGAAAACTCTAGTACGTTATCTAAATCACGCGTGGGGCATAATTATGATGAATTTGATCCACTTGTGATTGATGAAGAAGCGGTTATTTTATCGAAAAAATCTATTAAAACTACCCCCGCATCTTCTATACCTTCTTCGAACGACCCTGTAGAAAAGGCTCAAACAGTCGAATTTGACGTCAAAGAAATTGACCTAACAACTGTATTAAAAAAGCAACCTGCTACAGAAACAAAAGAGGCACCACATACACCCTATGCGGCTTCCATTAAAACAGTGGATTCCCCTCCAAAAAAAATAGACAATAGTCGGGAAGACACCATTAGTCGGGAAGAATATCAAAAAATGCGTCAAGAAATTGATCAACTGAAAGAACAGTTCGCTGAACTGCGCAATGAATTTAATAAACTCAAAGATTTGCAATCTGCACAAGCGCCACATAATCAGGCGATTTTTTTAGCAAAACAAGGTATTTCTACTGCTGAACTCGTCGAACGTTGCGGTATCTCTCAAGGGGAAGCCGAATTAATTATTTCACTCTATCGAAATAGTCCCCGCTAATTTTTCATGGTCTGGCGCGCTATGTTATGGTATTGTGCACTTTTTTCATGATTTGACTTCTTACAGAAAAACAGGAAACACAATCTTCATTTCATCTAAATTCGTTATAATACACAAAGATATTTAATCTATTTTTCTGACAGGCTTGTCATGTAGTCGACACAGAGTGAGCAAATATAGCTCACTCTTTTTGTCTTGCTTTTTAAATTTGACGTCTGACCACGCATTTCATTATGAAAAGCTTTGTTTTAAACGGGGGCGGCATTTTGCCGAAATAAAATGATTCACAATGACATTTTAAACCAACTACAATACGCTATCAAAACGGTGCAACCGCCGTTATTACGCGTAATTGAATCCCCTTTAGACACAGGCGGGGGACGCTGGGAGGTTGGGCAACGTTTATCTGCAACGGTTCTTGCGGCTTTACCTAATGGACGCTTTCAGGTCGCTATTTCTGATTCTATTTTAGAAATGGAATTACCCAGAAATACACAAGCCGGCGATAATATTGAAATGACGGTGTATTCTAATCGCGCGCCACGTCTGACATTTTTGCTCCAGTCCCGCGATATTCACCATCGACAACAACATCAAGAACAACAACAGCAAACAGGACATCAAAATAGCACACTTGAGAATTCTAAAGTTTCTTTAAGTAATACAGCAACAATGCTGGGTACGCTATTAGCGGGTCAAGCCGCTGTTGAAAGCAAAAAAAATGCACTGACGGGCAATGTAATCGGATCACAAAATCAAACAAAAAATACAGAACAGGCTCACGGCACAAACGAAACCGATGAAGGGGAACACTCCACCCATCATGCAACAAATCAGGCAAATACGCAAGGCACGTCACGCCTCGCCACAACAATGGGCGAAGTGAAAGCCCAACTTGAATCAGGTTTATTAAATCAAGCCAAAACCTCTCAAACTGAAGCAGAACAGGCCCTGACACAATTTTTGGTTACAGCCGAAGAAGTTACGCCGCAAACAAATACACCTCGCGCGGCATTAAATGTTATGAACCCCCTTGGTTTTGAGCGGAGCGCAACTATCCAACATACTCAACAAGTCCTCTCAACCAATCCAACTGAAGTGACACAATTAACACAAGCCCTTTTACAATCCATTGAAAAAAGTGGATTATTTTATGAATCACATTTGGTCGCTTGGCTCAACGAAACACGTTCTTTAGCGGATATTTTACAAGAGCCCCAAGCAAAAATCGCCCCTAACAATTTGGATGAACTCAAAGAAAAAATAATGAATCTGCTCAAGGATGCTCAATTGCTCCACAAAGAAGCAGAATATGAACAAAATGCGGCGATTCCATTAGAAAATGCGGCGGAAATTCGCCAGGAACGAGAAGCCAAGTTAGACAAACTGAATCAGCAAATTACACAACTTGTTCAAGAACTGAATTATAAAGAAGAAATTTTTCAGCCCGTTGATGAAGCGGCTTTACCCCTATTACAGCAACAAATGGAACTCGCAGATAATCCAAATCAAATTCTTTGGCAAGGGCAAGTCTGGCAAAAGCAATCTATGGAATGGCGACTAAAAGAAGATTTGCCTGAAGGGGAGCAAAATAAAAATTTAGACAAGCATTTACGTCAATGGCATAGTGAGATTCGGCTTAATTTACCTAGTTTGGGAGAAGTGGTGGGGCGTGTCACTTATCAAGGCGGACGAACTAAAATTGAACTCCATGCGACCGATCCTGAAACACAAACTTTATTTAAAACCCATTTGTTGAAATTACAAGAAAATTTAGAAAGCGCCGGGGTACAAGTATTAGGTATGCTAGTCAAGCCGCCCGAGTTTTTTTAATTTTTCAGTTTTTTTCTATAAATTATTATGCACAATCATAAAAAAATACTCTTTTTTTCTGGGGCAGGTCTGAGCGCAGAAAGTGGCTTAAAAACATTTCGTGATAATGACGGATTATGGGAAAGTTATGACATTATGGAAGTTTGTTCCGCGCAGGCTTTCCGAAAAAATCGACGTTTTGTGTTAGATTTTTACGATATGCGCCGCGCACAACTTGATCGTGTCCAACCGAATGCGATGCATTTTCTTATTGCCGAATTGCAAAAAATGTATCCCAATCGAATTTTAAATCTCACTCAAAATGTCGACGACTTACTTGAACGGGCGGGGTGTCATTCTGTGATTCATTTGCATGGGACGCTTACGGATTCACGTTGTGAGGCGTGCGGGACATTAACACCTATTGGTTATATGCCAATTACTTCAGAAATGACTTGTCCACATTGTGGCAGTAAACAAGTTCGACATAATATCGTCATGTTTAATGAGCCCGCCCCCGCTTATCGTTTTATTGCTGATGCCCTTGACGAGGCAGAGATGCTGATTGTCATTGGGACCAGTGGACAAGTCATTGATGTCGTCCCTTTTACCCAATATGTAAAAAAGAGTGTCCTTGTCAATCCTAAAAAAGAACACTATTACGAACAAATTTTTATCAATGATTTTTTTGATGTTTCTATTCTAAAAACAGCCACACAAGCTGTCCCTGAATTGAAACAACTCGTCACCGAATTTATGTCTTATTAAAATATGCGTGTTTTTCGTCTGGCTTTTTTGACTTTAATTTTCATTTGGATTAGCACGGGGCTTGTTGGACATGCTCCTTGGAAGCCAGACGAACCTATCCATTTTGGCATTATTTTGACCTATGCACATCATGCTAAAACGTGGATTTCTTGGATGATTCCTACGCTCATTGATGAACCATTATTTGAATATTTAAGTATTTTTTATCCGGTGAGTTATTGGCTTGCACGAGCCCTGCGCTTTTGTTTAGAGTGGCTTTTTCCGGATATTCATTTTCATGATTGGGTACGTTTAACACAAAGTTTTTATATTTTTTCCAGTTGTTACTTTTTATTTAAAACCAGTCGGTTACTCTTCGAAAATAAAAATCATTACTATACGATTATTTTATTATTGGGCTCACTGGGCTTACTCATACGTGGCCATGAAATTAACCCCAATAATGGCGTATTATTCGCAATAAGCCTGACTTTTTACGGACTCATTCTATTTTTGCAGCGCCCTTTAAAGGGAAGTCTCTATTACTTTTTTGGAATTATTTCAGTCTTGCTATTTAAGGGATTAATGTTAGGTCTTGCTTTTTTCTTCACACTTTTTATTTATGTTTTTATTTATCCGCGAAAAAATCAATTATTATTATTTGCGCTAACTTTAATCTGTTTAATTGGCTATACTTTCAGTAGCTTTTTCTTTTTTACCCATTACGCCCCCGCATTAAAAAACGCCTGGATACAAACACAATATCCTTTTGTGATTCTTTCTCCATTTATTTTAAAACATTATATTCAATATATTGAACACTTTTTATATTATATTAAGCTAAGTTTTTGGTATTTATTACCCAGTTTACCGCTGGCCATTTGGACAATTTGGCACCATCATCAATTTTTGCGTTCTTATCAACTTTCATGGTGGGGACAATTTAATACGCATTTCGAACTTTTCGAACAGCGTTTAGCCTTGCAAAATCATGCTTATTTACTTTTAATTTTATTCAATGTTGTTTATTTATTTCTGATTATTTTATTACCCAATACACAAGATTTATTGCTTTATCCTTTGATTTTACTTTGTGCATTATTGGCAACTCCTGCACTTTATAGCTTACGCCGTGGTGCCCTCGCAGCGCTCAATTGGTTTAGTTTTATGGGATTCACAGTTTTTGCAGGGGGATTATGGATCATTTGGCTGAGCCTTCAAAAACATTGGATCTTTCCGATTGTTCTCAAACTTATGAAATTTCAACCCGGATATGTACCGCAAATCAATTGGGTTGTTTTCATTATGGCGTGCGGTATTAGTCTGTTGTGGCTCGCATTAATTACATGGCTTCATACTGCGCACCAAAAAACACTCCGTTTAGGTGAAAAAGCAATTTTTCTCTGGACTGGGGGCTTGACACTGATGTGGGGATTACTCTCGACACTGTGGCTTTCTTGGATTGATACAGGCAAAAGTTACGCGCGGCCCATGCACGCGCTGCAACGCGTTTTAACTAAAGAAATGCGGCGTATTCCACTAGAAGATCATGCTTGTGTCTCCACACGTTCACTTGGACGCGCACAACGCGCCATGTTTTACTACTATACGGGATTACGTGGTAATCAAGATCCGCATCACACCTGCGATTTTTTACTGATTCAAAAACAATCAGGGGAATTTAAAGCCAATTTACATGATGGTTATGCCAATCTGATTTGGCAAGGTTATCGCCCAGGTGATGACATTGAACGTTTTTATCTCTGGCAAAAAATACATTGATCCTTGACATTCAATAAGTTTTTCTGCTAACCTGCAATGATCACTATTATAACAATCCAAGTTTTTCTCTGTATGAAATACGTTGGACGTGTTTTTAGACGACATCACTGTATGTAGACGCCTCCTGTTTTGACTATTTTTATAGAAAGACACGTTTTTTTTCTTTTGAAGATTCATCTTTAAATGAGAAGCAACACGCGCTTTGGTCATACATTTCACCAACATGATCATTTGGTCTTCACCAGAAAACACGCTCTTTTTTTCATTCCAGATTCAAATGTGGATTAACTACAAAGAAAATACTGTTTTTTAAGCAAAATGAAGTAGTTAAGCACAAAACCTTTTGCCTAAAAGACAAAAATGTGATATAAACACAGTTTTTCAGAATTTTTAGAGGGTGAAAAAACATGGCGCGAGTTTGCCAAGTAACGGGTAAAAAACCCATGAGCGGAAACCATGTTTCCCACGCAAATAACAAAACCAAACGTCGTTTCTTACCAAACCTCCAATACCGCCGTTTCTGGGTTGAAAGTGAAAACCGTTGGGTTAGCATGCGCATTACTAATGCTGCATTACGTACTATCGACAAAAAAGGGATCGATGTTGTTTTAGCAGAACTGCGCGCACGCGGGGAAAAAATCTAATTTTATCAATAGTCA
>CAZDFJ010000044.1:0-14210 GCA_964504875.1 uncultured Burkholderiales bacterium
GGTGCCATCATTTGTCCGGGTGGAGGTGCCATGGGGGCGCTACTTTCTCCACCTCCAGCCCCTCGCCCTTTTTTTAATTCCCAAGCCCGTTTTGCGACTTTTAATTTCGTAGGGTTTGAGGCTACAGCTGCAAGATCACAGCCACAAACACTACACATAATATTATTATCTGGTTGTTCTGATCCACAAACTGGACAAACTTGAGCCATAATCTTTCCAAATACGTAATTAAATGATGAATATTACTTAACTGTCAAAATGATTCGAGTATAAACAGAAAGGACAAATCATTATCCGAGTAATTTTGTGGGAAATGCTTTACCTTCATGATGACGAGAATATATATTTTTTTATGTAAAATGAGGTAATTTATTTTGTCTCTGACAAAGATGCGCTTATTTTAACCGATTATTCTTTCTTTTTTAATTTTTCTAATCTGATTTTATGTTTGTATTTTGATCATGTAATAAATGTATGATTAATCGATAATGATGCGCTTATGGCAGGATAAAAAAATTTTTTCATCCTCTATTTTTACAAAAAAAATGTAAGGGATACTCAAAAAGTATGCCTGACATGGTGAAAAATGACAAGGATACCTCACAAGAAATTTTGTGAACTAATATGAAATAATATTAATCTTTGAAAAAAGATAAATATCATAAAAGCATATCAAAAATGAGGAAAAATAGATAGTAAGGAAAGAATCTGTAAGATAAGTTGCGCTCAAATCTTCCACCACACAAAATTTTATGTGGCGGAATAAAAAGTCTTTTTCGCGACTATTCGTAGCCAAGTTGTTTAAGCATTTGAGAATCATCCGCCCAACCACTACGCACTTTGACGAAAACCTCCAGATAGACTTTGCTTTGGAAAACGTTTTCCATATCAAGACGCGATTGTGTGGCAATTAATTTCATTTTTTCGCCTTTTTTTCCCAAAAGAATCGCTTTTTGATTATCTTTGTCTACCAAAATGGATGCAAAAATTCGTTTAAGTCCACGCGTCGTTTCGAAATGATCAATAACAACGCTGGTGCTATATGGAATTTCGTCGCCAAGTAAGCGGAAAAGTTTTTCGCGGATTAATTCGGAGGCAATAAATTTTTCAGAACGATCGGTAATATCGTCCTCATTGTAATAATATGTTTCAGACTCAGGAAGCAGATTTCGAATGGCTTTTAACAGGGGTTGTAATCGTTCAAGGTTTCCGTTTTTAGCACTAACAGGCACAATAGAATGAAACGGAAAGTGGTCTGTTTTCTCGCCAAGACTGTCGATAAAGCTTAACAGTTCCGCTTTATCTTTAATTTTATCCACTTTGTTAAGAACAAGAACGACAGGAATATCTTTTGGTAATAAAGATAAAACAATAGCATCACGACGGTCAAAATGTGTGGCTTCAATTACAAATAAAATGGCATTGACATCGCTGAGTGTTTGTGTCACTGTGCGATTCATCATGCGATTTAATTCGTTTAAATATTGTTTTTGAAAACCGGGCGTATCTACAAAGACAAATTGTGTGTTTAAATGAGGTTCAGTTAAAATTCCTAAAATACGATGGCGTGTTGTTTGTGCCTTTCGCGAAGTGATACTAATTTTTTGACCAATAAGATGATTCATTAAGGTAGATTTGCCAACATTAGGACGTCCTACAATGGCAACGAAGCCACAATGTTTTGTGGATTCTTGCACTAAAGATGTTTCAATTAATTCGTCGTTCATATAAATGTTTAAAGTTCAATACGTTATTTTTCTAAAGTGGATTGATTTTCGCGCTTGCTCAGCCGATAGGCAAGTTGTGGACGTGTGATCCCTAATACCCGTGCCGCTTGCGACAAATTTCCTTCCGATTTTTTGACAGCATAATTTAAGAGTAAATTTTCTAACTCATCGAGTGTCATACGGCTTGCGATGAGATTTTCGCAGAGTTTTTCTTGCCCATCCTCTGCAAGATGGGGATGCGGAATTTCACTGAGTTCATTTCCGACAATATTAAAACCAGGTTCATTAAAATTAGGGGCTTCTGCATACATTGCAAAAAGATGTTCAACTTCAATGCGCCCTCCATTTGGAACAAGAATCACGCCTCGTTCAATCATATTTTCGAGTTCGCGAATATTTCCTGGCCATTGATAGGATAAAACTGCTTTGAGGGCTTTATCGGTTAAGCCTTTTATTTTTTTACCATAAAGAGAAGAGAATTTCGCAATAAAGGCTTCAACTAGTAAAGGAATATCACTTTTGCGCTCCCGTAAAGGCGGAATCATGATGGGATAAACATTTAAGCGATAATACAAGTCAGAACGAAATTTACCTTCTCGGACAGCCTGTTGTAAGTTAACATTCGTTGCAGCTACTACGCGTACATTAATTTTGCGAACGGTATCATCTCCTAAACGTTCGATTTCCCCCTCCTGAAGGACCCGTAATAATTTTGCTTGCGCCGCGAGGGGTAACTCTCCAATTTCGTCCAGAAAAAGTGTGCCACCATTAGCGCGTTCAAAACGCCCAATCCGTGACTGTTGTGCGCCTGTAAAAGCGCCTTTTTCTACGCCAAATAATTCAGATTCGATTAAATCATGCGGGATAGCAGCACAATTAACCGCAACAAAGGTTTGAGTAGAACGCGAACTTAATTTGTGTAAGCTACGTGCAAAACGTTCTTTGCCAACGCCTGTTTCTCCTAAAAGTAATACTGTGACTTGGCTGGTTGCGGCTTTGCGGACGAAATCATAGGCTGTGCGAAAGGCACTCGATTGGCCGATCATATCATCGCATTTTTCTTCACATAATGAAGAGCGGAGATGTTCTACTTGACATTGTAAATCAAGGAGTTGAGAGAGGATAGCATTTGGTTCAAAATATTGCATTTGTTCTTTGCCATCTTCCCATTCGTCAACAGGCTTACCAATAATACGACACATTTTATGGCCCATTGCACAACATTCGACCTCTTTAAAAACAATGAGTTTTCCCATAAAAGTTGTCGTATATCCTGAAGCATATCCGATTTGTGTCCAACATACAGGCGCACTATTGACTCCGAAGTCTTGTAAATGCATTTCGACTTCCCAAGAATCTTTCCAGAGAAAATCGCCATAAAATTTACCTTTTTTAATGTCGAAATCTAATTCAATAGGCGTCACACGCACATTTCCTTCGAGCATATGAAGTTGTGGTCCAACGACAAAAGCCTCGATAGCACTAGCATCTGAACGAACTTTTTTTGCGAGTTCTGCATCACGGACACCAGAAATATAGCCCATGCGCATTAAAATCCCTTTTGCTTGTTCCCAGCCCAGCGCATGAATAAGCTCTTTGCGCAAATTGCCCATTGCTGCAACATGCATTAAAACCATACGGTTTTCGTCAAGCCAAATATGCCCCGACTTTGAACAAAATTTGAACAACTTCCGTAAATCGTAGTTTTCGGGGTAGTTAAATAATGTTTGATCATCCATTCAGTTCTCTCCTCGGACCTGCCTTGAAGTAAGTTTTTCTTTTTAATTTTGATTAGCTTTATTATTATTTTTTTTGTACCATAACAGAAATGTTGAAATTGTCAAATAACATCCCGAAAATCATTTTTATTTAAAAATTGAGATAAACCGTTAAAAAATAAAAAAAATTTTATTTTTGCTAACCGGGATATACTTTTCAAAAATAATCACTAATCTTTAGTGAAAAATGAAATTTTTTATATTAAAAATATGATAAAAATAAATTAATTAAAGATGAATTCCTGATAGCAATGAAATTTGAGCTTTGTTTAATCCGTGCGCGAAATATTTTTTCCTAATAAAAATAGATTTCTTTCGCTCCAATAAGAATACACTTGACAGCACTATCAAAATAAGTCCAAAATACTGAAATTAAAAGAGAAGTCGTACAAGTTATTTGTGATAAAGCGGACATTTTTGATGTGCGCTTTTGTTTTTTCTTTTAATCAAAGTAAAATCTTTCAAAGTTTAAAAACTACTTTCCTGACGAATAAGGAAAAAATTAACAAAATTAAATCTCATTTCAAAAATGGTTATCTGTTTTATGAACAATCTTGTTGTGATTTTTACATAGGCACATTTTTCTACTTTGGTAAGAGAGAATTTTTTATTTTGAATTCATTCTGAAATGAGAGATTAAGAATATAATTGAATTAAAATAGGAATATATATGAAAGGTTTAACCAAAATATTAAGTGTAATGCTCTGTGCGGTTCCATTGACATTTGGGCATGTTCCAGCGGAAGCCGCCTCTTCAAAAAGTACAAAATCCACCTCGAAAAAAGTGAAGAGTGTGAAAGGGGCGAAAAAAGAAAAGAAAGAAACGAAGAAAGCTAAGAAAGATAAATCTTCTGCTAAAAAAACAAAGTCAGGAAAGAAATATAAAGTTGTAAAGAAAGCAAAACCGAAAGACAAGAAGAAAGATAAAGCGAAAAAAAGCACGAAAAAATCATATAAGCACGTGCGGAGTCATACCAAGAAATATAGCAAACCGCGTTCTTCAGGTCAATCTTATTCTTACAAAAAACAAAAGAGCAATTCTTCTGACCAAGGTTATAGCCGTGGTGAAAATATGAATAATGGTGATTTGGGTGGAAGTTTAGGAAATTAATATAATACTATTTGCTCATTTTTGAGATGCTCGTACAAAAGCTCTTCTCCAAAAAGTCATACTGCATGCTAATGGAGAAGGGCTTTTTTTATTCTTGAGGCGGGATTTCAAGTGCCCTAAAATCGAAATTTCAAAACATTTTACAAATATGCGGCATATAATGTGTGTTTATTATGTACTATGCTAGAACGGGATTTTCCCTAATAGTCTTCAAAAACTGATTATTTATTGCTGTTGGGCGTACAGGATTTTTTTCGATGACAAAAAGTATACAGTCAAAACTAGGTTATTCAATGATTATTGCATTGATTATTGCGTTGGTCATTCTCTCTGTTATCGGTAATTTTTTTACATTAAAATTATTAGATAAAAGACTTTATACCTATGAATTACCTAATCTGATGACCAGTTTGCGTAATGATATTGACAGAAGAATGAATCTGCCTATTACGATTGCATTACAAGTGGCTCAAAATCATTATGTTCAGGATTGGGCGACGCGAAACACCCCTGAGGATGAGGTGCAAAAATGGTATGACTACGGTAAAACGATCCGACAAAATAATCCAACGATTACAGATGTTTTCTTTGTGTCTGAACAAAATAAAAAATATTTCACAGAAGACACCGTGTTGACTATGGTCGATCCCAATAAAGATAAAGACAAATGGTATTTTAACTTTATTGCAACGCAAAAAGAATTCGAGTTAAATCTCGATATGAATGAAAAAAATAATACGCTAACAATGTTTATTAATTGTTTAGTGCATGCCCCTGATCGTCGTCTTTTAGGTGTGGCAGGGGTTGGCGTTAAAATGAATTTATTGCTGGATATATTAAAAAAATCTCTAGAAAAATCATTGATTTCTGGGGGAACAGCGTATCTGATTGATCATGATGGCAAAGTCCGCGTCCATGGTGAGGTGGAAAAAATTAATCGGGTCAATATTCATGAAGTAGAAGGGATGCGAGAGGTCGCGTCTTCCATCATGGACAAAAAAGATTTTGCAGTTGCACAATATTCAGCAAAAGACGATACTATATTAGTTGTTAGCTCTTATTTGGAAAACTTTGATTGGTATTTGGTTGTGGAAATTCCAACCAATGCGGTTTATGCCGAAGCCAATTTCAATACACTAAAATTGGTTTTGGTCTCAGTCATTGTAACCGTTATTTTTTCATTCGTGATTATTCGCTTAAGTCGTTCTATTAGCCAACCGATTAAGGTTTTGCACCAAAAAGTGCTAGATGTCGCAAAAGGCAAACCATTTGAACCTTTTCAAGTGAATACGCAAGACGAAATTGAGCAATTAGCGACGAGCTTTAATTTATTAATGCTCAACCAGCAGCATATTATTCAAGATATTAATCGGGTGATGCAAGCAGTTGTCAATAATGATTTTTCGCAACGCGTAGAAGTCGAAACGCAGGGAGATTTAAACCTACTTAAGAATAACATTAATGAAGCGGTCTCACGTTTGCAAGAAACAACAGAGGCGGTCTTAGATATGATGCGCGCTATGGATCAAGGCGACTTTAAAAAGCGTCTGACGCGGAACGTCCAAACCGAATTTGTCCAAACAATTAATCATGTCATGGAAAATATGGATATGGTTTTTGCGGATATTAATACAGTGATGTCGGCTGTTGCTTCTGGCGAATTAGATAAAACCATGACCATTGATGCAAAAGGGGATTTAAAGCAACTTAAAGAAAATACAAATGCTTCTATTATTACTTTGAAAAGTATTATCTTACGTTTGAATGCTGTTTTAAATGTGGTTGCGGCAGGGGATTTGCGTGAAGAAATGCATGAGCATTACGATGGTATTTTTGGGTCGTTAACAAAAAATGTAAACACTACGATTGATTCGTTAAGACAATTGGTCTCGAAAATATCAGAAGGAGCAATGTTTATTCAATATGTTTGTCAAAAAATTGTTGAGGGGAACAACGATTTAGCGCAAAGAAGTGCAGAGCAAGCAAAAAAACTGGCATATAGTACTCAAAGTATGTTGGATCTTTCTGAAGTGATTACGCAAAATAGTACAGATATTAAAAACGCGACCCAATTGGTTATTCAATCTTCTGCGATTGCAGAACAAGGCGGCGCGGTCGTGAATAATGTTGTGCGAACCATGCAAGACATGTCAGGAAGTGCAGAACGTATTGGGGAAATCACAAGCGTTATTGATACATTAGCTTTTCAAACAAATATTTTAGCGATTAATGCTTCAATTGAAGCAGCCCGAGCTGGAGAACATGGCCGTGGTTTTTCTGTTGTTGCAAATGAAGTCCGGAATTTGGCCCAACGTTCTGCACTTTCTGCAAAAGATATTAAAACACTCGTTTCGACGTCTGTGTTAAATATAGAAAATGGAAGTCGTTTAGCAATGAATGCAGGGGAAACAATGACCCAAGTTGTGGGAAGTGTCAAAAATTTCACGCAAATCATGACAGCCATTTCAGGGACGACTGAAAAACAAAATGCGGGTATTGAAAAAACGCATTGTGCTGTTAAAGAGGCGAGCCAAATGACGCAACAAAATTTAACATTGGCTGATGAGCTAACATATAAAACAAATAGCTTACAGGAAAAGGCTGCGGAACTGATTCATTCAATTCAAGCTTTTATTATTCGCTAAAAATAATTAATTATTTTAGTGATGAAGTAAAACAAAGAAAAGATGGTATTCCTATGATGAATGCAGTCCACCATTCAACAAAAAAAAATGTATTAGCACTCAGTCTGGGTGCGCTTGGGGTTGTCTATGGCGATATTGGGACCAGTCCGCTGTATACGCTCAAAGAATGTTTTAATACACAAAATGGTATCCCGCTTACTCCCGAAAATATTTTAGGGGTTATTTCGCTCATCTTTTGGGCACTGTTTATTATTATTACATTGAAGTATGTTGGCATTGTGATGCGGGCGGATAATAAAGGCGAAGGGGGCATTCTTGCCTTAATGGCACTGGCCTTAAATATTCCAGAAACAAGTGCTAGAAAGCGCTATATTTTAGTGACGATGGGCATTTTTGGAGCCGCCCTTTTTTATGGAGATAGCATCATTACACCTGCTATTTCGGTATTAAGTGCGGTAGAAGGGCTCAATATTGCTACACCTGTCTTTGAACCTTATATTATTCCGATTGCGCTAACGGTTTTAATTGGTCTCTTTTTTGTTCAAAGGAAAGGCACGACCCAAGTCGGAGCTTTTTTTGGCCCTATCATGTTAGTTTGGTTTGCGACATTATCTGTATTAGGTCTTTTTAATATATTAAAATACCCAGTGATTTTGCAAGCGATTAATCCGTTTTATGCAATCCATTTCTTTGCAACCTATCAATTTGCGGGATTTTTAGTACTGGGTGCGGCGGTTTTAGCAGTCACCGGAGGAGAAGCCCTTTATGCTGATATGGGACATTTTGGCCAACGTCCAATCCGCTTAGCTTGGTTAGGCCTGGTTTATCCTGCGTTATTATTAAATTATTTTGGGCAGGGGGCATTATTAATTACCCACCCACAATCTATTGAAAATCCTTTTTATTTTCTTGCGCCAAAGTGGGGACTTTATCCGTTGGTTATCTTGTCCACACTTGCTACAATTATTGCATCACAAGCTGTGATTTCAGGCGCTTTTTCGTTAACCCGTCAAGCAGTACAATTAGGGTATTGTCCCCGTCTCCCAATTTATCACACTTCTAATGAAGAAATCGGACAGATTTATGTTCCTTGGGTAAATTGGTTGCTCCTCGGTGCGATTATTGTTTTAGTCTTAGCATTTAAATCTTCTAGTAATTTAGCCGGAGCCTACGGTATTGCTGTCACAGGGACAATGGTTATTACGACTATATTAACATGGATTGTAGCCCGGCATTTGTGGAAATGGTCTAGACTAACAAGTAATTTATTAATTGGAATCTTATTGCTGGTGGATTGTGCTTTTTTTGGATCAAATTTGTTCAAATTACTAGAAGGGGGATGGTTTCCTGTTCTCATTGCATGTGGCGCTTTTACTTTTATGTCTACATGGAAACGGGGACGTGAAGTTTTATTTGAACGGTTAACAGAAGGAATGCTTTCTGTGGATGCTTTTTTGACAAGTATAGAACGTCATCCTCCTGTAAAAGTCTCTGGCACTGCAATTTTTTTGACAGCTAGCCAAGACGGTGTACCATATGCATTACTTCATAATTTAAAACACAATAAAGTTTTACATGAACGTGTTGTTTTCATGACTATTTATATGGAAGAAATCCCATTTATTAGTGAAAAAGAACGCATTCAAATTGAGACTTTAACGCAGCAAGTGATTCGGATTAAAGCGCGATATGGTTTCATGGAAGAACCCAATATCCCTGTATTATTAGAAAGTTGTCAAGATTTTGGGATCCCATTTAATTTGATGGAAACGTCATTTTTCTTGAACAGAGAAACTTTGATTCCTGTCATGAAACCCGAAATGACACGGTGGCGTGAAAAACTTTTTGTGGCAATGTCCAAAAATGCAATGAGTGCGACAGAATTTTTCAAAATTCCGACAAACCGTGTGGTTGAATTAGGGACACAAATTGAATTTTAAGATATTTTATTATTAATATTTAAAAAAAATCATCACCCCTTCTAAGATTAAAAGGGGTGTGTTGTTTTTTGTCACCGAAAAATTAATTATTTTTATAGAAAAGCAAAGATAAAGCTAAGAAATCAGTTGTTTTGATACTTGAAATTGATTGACGAGTTGGTATAACTTACTGCTAGTATATTGAGATTGCATAGCGCTTAAACTAAATTCACTCAAAACCGTCCGCATAGAATTGGTACTTCCCGCAACAGACTGAACTTGCTCGCTGTGGGCCGCACTACTGTGTGCAATATGCTGAATAATTCGAAACATTTTATTAAAGATACTGTACAATTCGGAGTTATCTGTTGCAGAGGACTCGGCTAATTTGAGGCCTTCTTCCATTTTTTGCATGCCTTCTTCCATCACATTAACCGCATGACGCGCTTGTTCTTGGACAGAATTAATCATATTGCGAATTTCATCTGTTGAACGATTGGTGCGCTCGGCTAATTTTCGAACTTCGTCTGCTACCACGGCAAAACCCCGTCCTTCTTCCCCCGCGCGCGCGGCCTCAATCGCCGCATTCAAGGCTAATAAATTCGTTTGGTCTGCAATATCACTGATGACTGAAACGATGTCGCCGATTTTTTCAGTACTTTTGTTCAGCGTGATAATATTTTCTGTAGAGGTCATAATGGATTCCCGAATCACTTGTGTGCGTGTAGAAACCATTTCAAATTGTGATTTAGCGGTATCCAGCGCTTTTTCCATCGCGTGAGACATTTCGCCGGCATTTGAAGAAGCGGTATTAATGTCACGCATTTGCACATCAAGAGAGGTTAAAATTTCATCAATCGCCCGGATGACTTCTTGTGAGATTTGCGTCGTTTGCTGATTTTTTTCAATGAGTTCGCTATTTGTTTGTTTCATTTCGACCGCTGCATTGGTGACGCTCCCGACAATATTATCTAAATTGTCAATAAAGCTATTAATCCACCGTGCCATATCATTGGTTTCATCGACGTGTTTTTTGGCGCGATCCAAACGCCGCGTCAGGTTTCCGCCCCCTTCTGCAATTTCCCGAATCATTTCCGTCATTTCTTGAAGCCGCGCCGAAAGCGGGCTGCTTCCAATATGATAAAAAGAAAATGCCCCAAAAAATAATAAAATCAAAGAAATGACTTCGTTCATGAATGTGCTCATTTCAAAGAGAAAGGACACAGACATAGTCATTAACCATGTAATTAATACAATGCTTAAATAAATAGACATCATCCGAAAACTCATCGAGCGAAAGCGGTACACCTCTTCTAAATCCGCTTCGCACATCATGCCCCATGTGTCTGGCGATCCCGGTAAACTAAATGTAATCCCTTTTCCGACAACAGGAATATGTCGATAATCAGAATAACCCGGATAATTCACGCAAAGATTATCGCCTTTATGAATCGTCTCACGGACACCAGGGTGCAGTTTTCCTGTTGCAGGATCATTAAAAACAAGTTCAAACTCAGTATGATCAGAAATACGCACTGTGCCCCAATCTGTTTTGACACCATCTTTGAGATTATCACCATGTGAAAAAGTGTTATCTTCAAAACGAGAGCGAGAAAGTGCGGTGCCTGTCGTAATTTTCGGGTCAAAATTTGATTTAACCATAAAGAGATAGTTATCTCCTGATTCATGGAAAATATGACCGGCTTCACGCTGAATTAAATCACCAATAACGTCATTAGGTACCCGTCCGCAAATGCAGGCGACGGCTTCATTTTTCACTAATAATGGAAAATAAAACATGAGCGTGACTTCATCATGAAATGAAGAAGTACTCGCTGGTAAATTTGCTGTGACTGGATCACAATAAGGACCGTGTAAAAAAGGTTCTTTTAGGCCGGCTTGGAGGGCTTGGGGATGGGCAATATTGGTTTTACTGACATGTTTAGGTGTAGTGGAGGCCAACACTTGACCGGAATTGCTCACAATAAAAATTTCAGAAAAGTCAGGCGCATGGCTTTTTTTGCGCAAGAGCAATTCTGTGTCAATATCCGGATAATCATCTGAGAGCATTGTGGCCAGTGTTGAAAGATGATCCCATTGTTGTTGTGCCCATGTTGTTAAAATACGCACCCGTGTTTGTGCAATATTTTCAAAAACTTCCTCAAACATAGGGGCTCGTTTTTGATTAATAAAGTAAGACCAACCTAATTTGATCTTACCTGTTGAGCCGAACCAAGGGAGCCAGTGTCTTTCTTGTTCGGAGAGCTGCATGCTGTGGCTTGTTAGCATAATCATTACCTCACTTAAAGTCGGTTTTAATAGCCTACTTATTAAGTAGCAAAAATCGTACCTTATTCTTTTCGTTCATATTTAAAGAAAATATTTTCAATTTTAACTTTAAAAAATGAAAAAAAGCTATTTTTATATATGAATAAGAGTGATTTTATCAAAATTACTTTAAAAATATATCTTTTTAAAATGCTATCTTTTTTTTATGCACGAACTAGAATGATGCATTGCGTCAAAAATGTAAAAAATATGCAATCAGTCCTATCATTTTTCATGAAGAGTTGAAGAAAATGAATCAAAAAAAAAGGAGACTTGCAAAGTCTCCCTTTTTTTATGTGAAATAAATTGCTTTTTTATTCAGCACGCATATGCGGGAATAAAATAACATCACGAATGGAAGCACTATCTGTCAATAACATAATCAGACGATCAATGCCAATGCCTTCGCCCGCAGTGGGAGGCAAACCATACTCTAAAGCACGAATATAATCTGCATCAAAATGCATCGCTTCTTGATCCCCTGCATCTTTTTGGCGGACTTGCTCTGCAAAACGTTCTGCCTGATCTTCAGGATCATTTAATTCAGAAAAACCATTGGCCACTTCACGGCTCGCCACATATAGCTCAAAACGATCTGTAATTTCTTGATTGATATCATTGCGCCGTGCCAGTGGTGACACTTCAGCAGGATAATCCACAATAAACGTTGGTTGAATCAATAACGACTCTGTTGTTTCTTCAAAAAGTTGTAATTGAAGCGCCCCTAAACCTGCATCTGCTCTGGCTGGTGCTTTCAAGTTTTCTAATTCTTGACGTAAAAAGGCTTCGTCATACAATTGGTCTTCTGTATACCGTGTTGGATGATATTTTAACAAAGCTTGTGGCACAGTCAAACGCGCAAAAGGTTGATTTAAATCAATTTCATGGCCTTGATAATTCACAACAGCCGTGCCTAGTGCTTTTTCAGCGACTTCACGGAAAAGACTTTCGGTTAAATCCATCAAATAACGATAATCTTGATAGGCTTCATAAAATTCAAGCATCGTAAATTCTGGATTATGACGGGTTGAAATGCCTTCGTTACGGAAATTACGATTAATTTCAAAGACTTTTTCAAAGCCGCCGACAACTAAGCGTTTTAAATAAAGCTCGGGCGCAATCCGCAAGAAAAGCGGCATGTCTAGTGCATTATGATGCGTCACAAAGGGTTTCGCACTGGCTCCCCCCGGAATCACATGCATCATGGGTGTTTCAACTTCTAAATATTGACGTGCCGTAAAAAATTCACGAATCGCTTGAATCACTTTGGAACGAATCAAAAACGTCTGACGCGATTCTTCACTCGTAATTAAATCGACATAACGTTGACGATATTTTTGTTCTTGATCGGTCAAACCATGAAATTTTTCTGGTAACGGCCGTAACGCTTTGGTCAACAAACGCACTGCTTTTGCACGTAATGACAATTCGCCCGTTTTTGTTTTAAAAACAGTGCCTTTGACAGCTAAAATATCGCCCAAATCATAATGCTTAAAAGCAGTATGGGCCTCAACGCCCACCCCTTCGTTACTGATATAAATTTGAATGCGCCCACTCATATCTTGTAAGGTCGCAAAACTGGCTTTTCCCATCACACGCTTGAGCATCATGCGACCCGCAATGGCAAACTCTTCAGCTTGAATCGCTTCTGCCTCGAGTTCTTCTTTTGCCAAGTCGTCAAAACGCGCATGCAAATCTTGGGCTAAATGCGTACGACGAAAATCATTCGGAAATGCAATAGGTTGATTAGCCCGAATCGCGCTTAATTTTTGGCGACGTTCTTCAATCAAAGTATTGGTATCAATAAGGGGGGTAGTTTGCGTATTCACTTCAGTTTGAGACATGATTTAAGTATCAATAAAATAAGAAAAGAATTAATAAAGTTCAGCGTGATCCAGTGCCGCCCCTTTTTCGTCTTTGGCAGACAAAATCGGAGAGACGCCTTTTAAGAGTGGCCAATCAATGCCGATTTTTGGATCGTTCCAGAGAATAGAACGTTCGCATTCGGGGGCATAAAAATCGGTGGCTTTATACAGTACTTCTGCAGTTTTAGAAATGACTAAAAAACCATGGGCAAAACCAGGAGGAATCCACGCTAAATGTTGATTTTCATCAGAAAGATAAAAACCTGTCCATTTGCCAAAGCGGGGAGAATTCCAACGAATGTCGACCGCGACGTCAAAAATCGTTCCAGAAATGACGCGAATCAATTTGCCTTGGGGTTGTTTGACTTGATAATGCAAACCCCGTAATACATTTTGCGTAGAACGAGAATGATTATCTTGGACAAATTGCGCAGTAATGCCTGCGACTTCCGCCAATGTTTTTTGATTATAGGATTCCAGAAAAAAACCGCGATCGTCTCGGAAGACTTTTGGTTCAAGGACGAGGACTTCAGGTAATTCAGTATGAATGACGCGCATAGTGATTCCGTTTTGAGCAAACAAAAGAAAATCGTTCTATTTTAAGCCAAATTACCCAGAAAGAAAAATAATTCAAGAGCGAAAGGACGATTCTGTACCAGAAATGTGGTTTTGAGAATAGTTTTCTAATATAGCATTGTGCTTGGGTTTAGATTTAAAGTTGCAAAATCAGTGTTCCATAATTTGATTTCATAAATTTTTCAAGGGCAGTACGTAGTGCTGGATCAGTAATAGTAATTTTTGTTGTATTTTTTTCGGGTGGATTGTTTGGTGGGGTGG
>CAZDFJ010000045.1:0-11415 GCA_964504875.1 uncultured Burkholderiales bacterium
AGTGCATCTTATTGAAATTCTACACTAATCGGACATTATGGTATAAAATAAGCAAAGTTGGTACGGCTCGAACGTCGCATTGTGCAACGAATAAAACCGTACAAGTTTTATCGCCGTTTTTAAATTATCTTCGAGGAGTATTTTTAATGAGACGAATTTTGGCAACGGTCGCAACGGCTAGTTTGTTTGCAGGTTTGTCATTGGCCCAACTCGCTTCTGCCACAACTGCGGCTCCAGCAGCGACCCCTTCTAAGGGTGATCCTGCAAAAGCAGAAAGTATCGTTACACAAGTCTGTGCTGGCTGTCATAACGCTGACGGTAATAGTATTACCCCCGCTAATCCTAAACTTGCAGGGCAACACCCAGAATATATCACTAAACAGTTGAAAAACTTCAAATCTGGTGATCGAAAAAATGCGATTATGTCTGGAATGGTTGCGAATCTTTCTCCAGAAGATATGGTCAATTTAGGTGCTTATTTTGGTAGCAAAACGATTAAACCCGGTACTGCCAAAAACAAAGATCTCGCAGTGTTAGGTGAGAAAATTTATCGTGGTGGAAATGCAGGAACAGGCGTCCCCGCCTGTGCTTCTTGCCATGGTCAAACTGGTGCTGGAATTCCGATACAATTCCCACGTTTGGGTGGACAACATGCTGATTATATCGAAACCCAATTGAAAACATTCCGCACTGGCGAACGTGCAAATGACGCAGCTAAAATGATGCGTACGATTGCACAAAAAATGACAGATCAAGAAATTAAAGCGGTTTCTCAATATATTTCTGGTTTACGCTAGGTCGTTTATCTTATTGAGAATCACTTGATTCAGTTGATCAGCATCACTTGAAATTGCAGTACTTTTCGTAAATTAACTCATGAAAAGTACTGCCTATTTTTTGTCCCAGAGTCGCTATATTTCATGACATTTTTTCATGTTTGTTCCATCTGCTACTTATAAAGAGCCTCGCCTTCTTTTTTCTTCAATGTTCAGTCATCCAAATATCAATTCGCATTTGTTTAATAAAAAACGTAAAAGACTTGACATTCACTTAATTCGGATATCATAATCCTATTTTAGCCCCGTTTTATCTTTTGTTTGAGGATGGATATTAATGTTTTCTGGTGTTCTTAATTTATCTGCATGGGAATGTGTCGGTATCACCTTGATTTTGACACATATTACGATTGCGTCTGTTACGATCTTTTTACACCGTCACCAAGCCCATCGGGCACTTGAATTACACCCTATTATTAGTCATTTTTTCCGTTTTTGGCTGTGGATTACAACAGGCATTGTGACAAAACAATGGGCAGCTGTTCATCGTAAACATCATGCCAAATGTGAAACAGCTGAAGATCCACATAGTCCACAATTTCATGGTGTTTGGGGCGTTTTATTTGGTGGTTTAGGGTTATATCGAAAAGCCGCGCGCGATCCAGAAGTCTTAACTCGCTTTGGACATGGCTGCCCTAACGACTGGCTTGAAAATAACATTTATACACCACGCAATACGCTGGGTATTTTGACAATGTTAACAATAGATGTTGTGTTATTTGGTGTGATTGCCGGTCCCATTATGTGGGGTATCCAAATGTTATGGATTCCATTTTGGGCGGCAGGAGTAGTCAATGGTATTGGGCACTACTGGGGCTATCGTAATTTTGAAGCAGAAGATACCAGCACAAACTTATTCCCTATCGGAATTATCATTGGTGGCGAAGAATTACATAATAATCACCATGCTTATGCAAGTTCCGCTAAACTTTCTAGCAAATGGTATGAATTCGATATTGGTTGGATGTATATCCAAATTCTAAGTTTCTTAGGCTTAGCAAAAGTCAAAAAATTAGCACCAAAAGTTCGGTTAGAAAAATCTAAACATCATTGCGATTTTGATACTGTCCAGGCGGTCATTACCCATCGCTACGAAATTCTTAAAAATTATGGACATTTACTGAAAGAAGCCTATACCGAAGAATTACGTAAAACAAATGATGAAGCATTACGTCGCGTCAAACGCTGGCTTAATCTTGATGCCGAAAATCTCGCAGAAAACCAAAAAGAAACATTGAAACAAGCTTTAGGCAAAACTAAAGTTTTAACAACTATTTATGAAATGCGCCAAGAATTAATCGCTATTTGGCAACGTTCTGCTGCTTCTAAAGAACAACTTGTGAAACAATTAGAAGATTGGTGTCACCGTGCAGAGTCCAGTGGTATTACTGCACTGAAAGAGTTTTCACAACGTTTACGTTGTTATGCCGCATAAATTATTATTTTTGCTTTTTTGCTAAAAATCAGACGGGCTGTGTATACAGTCCGTTTTTTTTAGTACTTTACTAAATTAATACATTCTTTTATTGCAATTTTCAAATCAAAGTCACGTTGATAATTTCGGACAATACACATGACTAAAAGTAACGCATCAGATGCAGAAATGCTGTACCCCAATTCATTCGCAATGGCCTGAACTGTAAAAGGACTCAACATTGTTTTTTTATGGTTCATATCTATATAGGTCATTTTTTTTCCTCAAGTCAAAGTTGCTTTCTAATATCGTCATATCTTCATAAAAGTTAAGTATCATTTTGTTTATTTTTCCTAATTTTTTTAAGAAAAAACGAAAAATTACATAATCTTTCTTTTTAAGATTTATCAATCTTATTTTTTTCTTTCATTTTTAAAATTTTATGAAAAAAAAGATTTTTCTTATCATAAAGACCTTTTTTTGCTTTTTTGGAGAGGGCACACAAAAAGATTGTCTCTTTTCTAAAAAACGGTGTACGCTATGTTATATGTTTATTAATAAATGTAATAGCACAATTTGACTTATATTTTATGAAAGTATTGCAACCCATATTATTATCTCTCTCTTTATACTTTCACACACTTACTTAATATTACAAATTATTACATCCCCATTTTATAAAAATAGTTTTACATTTGAGGGAAGATTATTATGCCCATTAAGATAAAAATTTACTTGTTAACAATCTTGTTGGTTTTCTCTGCCGTGGGAGCCACGTTTGTATTACAAATTTATCAAACATGGGAAGATCTCAAAGAATCTGAATACGTGGCGACCCTCTCCCTTGCAAAAATATTAGATCAAACCATTACTGAAGATTACGATACCTTATTGACAGATACGCAACAAAAACTCCCAAAAAAAGAGAAAATTCATTTATTAAATACACTTTTGCAACCTGTAATCCAACGTATCCATCTTGCTTTTCCTGAATATGGCATTGGATTTTATGTCCGCGATCTCAACAGTATTGTTGCTTTTGCACCGGACTTCAATACTAAAGGCCTGAAAGATATCAGTCCGCAATCTAAGGCCCGAACTGTTTATCATACGGGCGTTCCCTTACGTTTTAATAGTTATTCCCAAACGCGTGATGCTTTAGTGGTTGCAACGATTTATCCTGTGGTACGCCACGGAAAAATTATTGGACACGTCTGGGCTAATGTCGCGGTAAAAGATCTCGAAAAAATTTTTAAAGAACGATTAACAGAACAATTATTAATTTTATTGACGATTCTTGCGGTTGCCATTTTTGGGACTAATTTTATTACCAATAAATATATTGAAAGCATTCGACTTTTTCGGGAGCATGTTCGCCGACTTGATCTCAATACCCAAGATAGCGCACGTTTTACACCCGAATTAATCGAAGTGTATACTGAAGTCGCCGAAGCTTACTCCAAGCTCGCGACAAGTGAAAAACGCTTTCGTGATGTGGCCAACGCATTTGATGAATTTGTATGGGAAATCGATACAGAAGGACGCTACACTTTTTTATCCAATAAAGTGTCCGAAATGCTGGGATATACGCCAAGCGAATTACTGGATACTTTTGTATTTGACATGATCTATCCTGAGCATGTTGGTTATGTCAAGCGTGAATTTTTTGCAGCAGTTCAAGCAAAGCGCGCTTTTATTAATCTCGAATTTCAACGCTTAACTAAAAATCAGTTTTTTGTATGGCAACGCACTAGCGGCTTACCTGTATTTGATCAGCATAATGAGTTAATTGGATATCGTGGTGCAACGCGCGATATTAGCGAACGAAAACGTTATGAAGAAGAAATTCGTCATCTTGCTTATTATGATATTTTAACTGAATTACCGAACCGCACTACTTTTAATCGGCTTTTACACCAAGCCATTGAAACAGCACAACAAGAACATGATATGACGTTTGCAATATTCTTTGTTGATTTGGATCGATTCAAAAATGTGAATGACTCATTAGGACATGATGTGGGAGATAGCCTACTGCAAAAAGTAGCATTACATCTTAAATTACATTTTCCTGCTACCTGTACGGTCAGTCGTTTTGGTGGCGATGAATTTATTGTACTGTTACCCACCCCTGAGCTCACAAAACAAGCGGCTTCTATTGCCTCAAAAATTATTCACACTTTTACTGATCCAATTCATGTACAAAATCATGTTTTGCATCTTTCTGCGAGCATCGGTATTGCCTGTTTTCCGCAAGATGGGCATGATCCTGTCACGCTTATTAAAAACGCAGATATTGCGATGTATTATGCTAAAGCAAATGGAAAAAATCAATTTTGCTTTTTTTCACATGAACTTAAGCAACAAGCCTCAGAAAAACTGGAACTCGAAAATAATTTACGTTATGCGCTTGATAATCAACAATTTATTTTATATTATCAACCACAAGTCCATCTCGGGAAAAAACAAATTGTTTCAGTCGAAGCCCTTTTACGCTGGCGTCATCCAACACATGGCATGATTATGCCAAATACGTTCATTCCTTTGGCAGAAGAAACACAATTAATTATTCCTATTGGTTTATGGGTTATGCGACAAGCCTGTCTTGATTTTCAAAAATGGAACCAATTAGGTTTTGTGTTAGAAAGAGTAGCTGTCAATGTCTCTAGTATTCAATTTCGTCAACCTCATTTTGTTGAACAGGTCAAAAATATTTTACTGGAGACAAAAATGCCGCCCGCTTGCCTTGAACTTGAAATTACCGAAAGTGTAACTGTCGATAATATTAATTATGCAATTGATGTGATGGATGAATTGCGCCGACTGGGCATTAGTATTTCAATTGATGATTTTGGAACGGGATTTTCTTCATTAAATTACTTGAAAAATTTCCCGATTAATACACTGAAAGTGGATCGTTCTTTTATTATTAATATTGAAGAACAAACCAATGATTTAGCTATTATCCGTTCTATTATTGCACTGGCTCATAGTTTACACTTAAACGTCATTGCTGAAGGCGTCGAAAACTATCATCAACTTTGTTATTTATCTCAGCAAAAATGTGACATGATTCAAGGTTATTATTTTAGTAAACCACTGAATGAAGAAGACCTCATTGCATTGCTTTGCCATCCAGAAGCTTTACCCAATTTTCCTGACTAAGCACCTCTAGATGGCGATCTGATAATCTTCAATTAAGGTAATGCTTCTATGCGGTTTTTCATTTGATGCAATAATTGGACGCACGCCATGAGTTCCGAATGCTGAAATTCTTTCAGGACTTCATGTCGGAGTTCAAGGGTGATTTTTTGCATTTGCGGAATTAACGCGTTTGCTTTAGGTGTTAAAATAACAAACTTACTTCGTCTATCTCGAACAGAAGATCGACGCTCAATCAATTGATTAGCGGCCAAACGATTTAATAAACCCACAAGCGTGGGCCCTTCAATACCCAAACGTTCAGCTAAATCTTTTTGGGTTAAGGCAACTTCAGTGTTAGAAAGATGGTAAAGTACTAACCATTTTGCTTGACTGAGCCCAAGATGTTTGAGGCGGGCGTCTAATTTGTTGCGCCATATTCTGGCCGTTTCTGCCAACATAGGCCCAATCTTTTCCGGATCTAATTGTAATTCATTCATCGTGCTTACCTACGTTTAATTATTATTTTTAATTTTTGCCAAAAATGTTTGGATATTTTACCAGAAATTTATTTTTTTTCTAATAATTATATACTATATGAATAAATTTTTCAGAAAAATTGAGTTCTTCATAAGTTAGCAAAAGAAAAGGCATAAATTATCCAATTTTTACTATCATTCATTATTTCTTTTCGTTTTTTATGTCATTTTTGTTTCATTCATGATCTTAATCGCACTTAATAATAGGCCTTATTCCGCCGCAATCTGCCGCATGGCCTCATAAAGATAATTTGAACCATAGGCCGCGTTTTCTGGCGCCAGCCGAAACTGCGCATGGGCGCTAGCGGCTTCCAATTTTTTAGGCAATAATGACAAATAATAAGGTGAAATAAATTGAGCCCCTTGCTGATAATGCGCTCGAAAGGCGTTTAATGCCGGCACGCGGCCTTGCTTTTGTTGTTGCACATGATATTCGGGCACCCCATATGGCTTCCCTGCGAGCATTTTAAAAATATACGCACTATTTGTCGCGCCCCCATATAAGTTTACCCCGAGCCGGTAAGGTGATTGAGCCCGCAAAGTTTGATCTGTTGCAAACAAAAATGGATTCCATGAAGCATTAACGCGAGGAACAATTTGATGAGAATATAATTTGTCAGTCGGCACGCCCGCTGCTTTTGCTTTGTCAAAAAGCGTCATTAAAAATTGCTCAACTTGACGATTCCGAAACTGATTAAATAAATCCGCCAACGGATTATATAAAACAATTAACCGCGCGCCTTTTGGATGATCCAAAGCATATTTCGCTGAAAGTTTTGGGAACGTATTTAACACTTTTTTTGCGGGAGAAAATTTTTCCTGTTGAGCTAGATCAGACAATGATTTTAAGACAGTTAACGTCCATTCTTTCATTAAAAAATACTGATTTTTTTGTTTCACTCGCACCGAAATAGTATGATTTCCTGCGGACATTTGACGATAATTCAATGTATACGCAAAACCAGTATTCGGGTTTTCAATTTCGCGCACCGCCTGATACACATCCAAACGATTTAATTCCATTGTGGCTGTTCCAACCACTTTTCCATCCACAAGAATCTCTATTTTTTCGTAAGGGGTCTGCCCATTTTGCGCTAACCAACCAAAAATAGGCACTTCGCCATGCGCATAGCTATCAATATGTGCCACTAATGCAGTCAATTTTTCTTGCCTAAAATTTTCACGAGGTAAATTGACCTGCTCAAAAGTACGATACGTTGTCCCTAATACATGATTCAATGCCGCAATATTTCCAAATTGTTTTTTTAAATCTTCACGGAACTGTTGAAGACTACATAAAGAATAATCCGTAATTTGAATATTCTCAAAACGACCGAGTCCCGTCTCAAAATCTGGGAACATTTGGTGTAATTCTCCCCCCAATGTGACTGCTTGTATGTGGTTTTTGGCCGGAGAGCGAAACAATGTTTTTAATAAAACATCCATTGCCTGAAAACGAAAACGATTTACAGGAATCTCTTCATTGGTACATAAAGTAAATGGAATAACTGCACTTTCAAAATAATTGGCCAAAGGCGCACGATAATTTTGCATTTGCATTAAATTGCGCGGCTGGGTAGCGAGTACTTTTGCTAAACGCGAATCAGAATCAAAATGATTTAACATCAAGTAAAGCACAACAGGCCGACCTACATTTTGTATTAATTGCGCAATGCGATTCATTTCGGCATAATCTAAATACCATTTGCCCGCCTTTTCTTTATATAAAGATAAAATGGGCACACCTAATGTATAACCAATTTGATAATTGCCCCGCGCGCCGCCTGGCTCCAATTTTTCTAGTTGATTACGGATTAAGCTGGCTGCATTTTCGCCTTTTTGTTCACAATAATGAATCAAATCTGGGGCGGTTTGTTGCGGAGTCATTTGCTTAATCGCACTGGCACAAATCTTCGTTCCGCCAATCATAGGGGCAATTAACAATGGCGGTCGAGACGCTGCATAAAGACTCGTACTGCCTAAGAGCACGCTCATTAAAAGAGATTTTTTTAGACCTCTTATTATTGTGGTGTATATGTCACTCATATCCTTTGTTATGCTATATCAATAATCAATTATTTTTAAGAAACAGCTTTTTTGATGCGGGTTTAATACAACTTTTCCCAAGAAACATGAAAACGCCAAGAAGTGGGCGCTTGGTCCTTATTGAGCCACTGAATTAACTTAAACGTATAAAAAGAATTGCGATCCAAACTGCGAATCACGTAATATCCTAATTGTGGATCTTTAATTTCTTTTTGCCACGTTTGAATTAATTCAGTATTAAGTAATAAGGAAGACGGTTTTTTCAAACCGAATGCTTTAATGCGATTCGCTCCAATTGTGCCTTGCGCAATCACACATTCTGAAGTGGGATCCATTTGTACATAAAATTTCACGTCCGCATTTGAAGAAGCGCTTTCCACAACTTTTCCTGAAGCAAAAATTAACCCTTCATAAACGTGTAACATGGCTTCATGTGCTTGGCTTTTGGAAATAAAAACAATCCCTCCTAATGCAAGACTGAGACTTATCCAATTTTTCTTCCAATTTCTTATCATACGTGATCCTCCTACTTTATTCATGAAATCTTATTAAATCTATAGAGATTCGAAGATAATTATATCTTTTATTAGGAAAAGACTAAAGAGAGGAATGTGCTTTGAATCATAGACAAAAAAAATTCTCTATCCCACACTTTATGTCGGACAGAGAATAAAAAGCTGAATCAGTGTGCAATGCTAGCAAATCAACACGACAGCATGTGTCGTCTTAACTAATAATATAAAAAGATATTTTTATATTATTTATAGACAACTCAAGAAAAAACCAAATTATTATTTGTTTGATCTTGATCTTATGAAAATCATACTCATATGTATTAAACTAGCTTTCGAGCTCTTGAGCTCTCGCGCATTAAGTTAATTATATGAAATTTAATATAGGAAATTCATTTTATGATTTTTAATATCAATATCACAATAAATCTCAACCTAAGTGATTTAACTTATTTAATTGGTTTGATCATCCATCATCTTGACTGGAATACTATCATTAAATTTTTTACTACCCTTTTCTAAAAACGCAGTGCTGATGGCTTCGTAATTCAAAGTCTATAAAAAAAAGACTGTCTTTAAGACAGTCTTTTTACATAGTACTATACCTAACGGCCACTGAAACATAATATAATTATCTTAAGTTTCTACACCTTGATATGCTGATGCAATTCAGGTCACTGAAACAATTTTCATTGTAATTTCATTATTTATTCCTGTCAACCTGCTCGCCCCCACCGCACCAATTGCGTCGCGACGTCTTCTAATTGATCTAATTCATCACACCATTGTTCAGCATGTTGTTTCAGTTGCGCCAGATTTTCTATGACAACTGGCCAGTATTGTTGGAATAAGGCCGCTTCGCCTGTGTTCCAAGCGCGACATAAAGCCGTCAATGCTTCTGGGGCGGCATAACGCGTTAAAAAAGCATCCAATTTTTCTAAGTGCGCCTGCTCGGCTTGTGGATAAATATGCCATACGAAAGGCCGGCCAGCCCACTGCGCGCGCACAAAAGAATCTTCTCCGCGTACAAAATTGAAATCGCACGACCATAATAAGTGATCATATTGGGCTTGGGGCAAAAAAGGCAAAAACTCAAATGTAACATGTGTGAGCGATGCCATAGACAGATCTGTCTGTAATGCCTGCTTAATGCCTGCCGTCGCTTTGCCTGCTGTGACATACACAATCACCGCTTGCTTGATCGCGGCTAACCCCATTAAGAACGCCCTATACGGCGCATGATCATACGCAAAAAGCGAGAGTGTGATCGCTGATTTTTTGGGTTGTCCTGCTTGAAATGCTTTTCGGCGCGGGACCAGATTTTTTTCTTTAAAGAGCCCCCCCGTTTTGGGTGTAAACCCCGGGAAAAAAAACGTTTCGACACAATGGGGCGCGCGCGGCATTGGAGAACGCATGCCATGACAACCCTCAATCCAATTTTCCGCACTCAAATATTCTAAGTTAATCCAAAAAGGCGGGCGCGGAAACGCCTGCATCGCCGCTAAATATGCTTCCGGAAGACGACAGGCAAAAGCCCCAATAACACATTCAGCGAGGGTTTCAAACACGCATGGTTCTTCCCACCGACAAAGCGTGATGCCGTTTTGATCTTGCGTGGCACGCGTGGGATCGACCGTCGGACAAAGGGGGACCAGCGCCTGCAAATCATCGACCCATAAACGCACGTGTTGCGCATGATCAACTGTCAGTTGGCGGGCGAGACGCCAACAAATCCCAATGTCCCCATAATTGTCAATCACTTTACAAAAAATATCCCATCGCATAGACTCGCCTCTTTGAAAAAAAAATGCTAGAATAATAGGCTTTTTATTTTACCCCTTTTCTTCTTCTGAGAAAGAATTATCCACGATGAAAACAGCACAAGAAGTTCGTACAGGCAATGTGATCATGATCGGGAACGATCCGATGGTCGTCCAAAAAACAGAATATACTAAATCTGGTCGCAATGCTGCCGTTGTGAAAATGAAACTCAAAAACTTATTAAATGGTTCTAATACAGAAAGCATTTATAAAGCTGATGAAAAATTTGATGTGGTCATTTTAGATCGCAAAGAATGCACTTATTCTTATTTTGCTGATCCCATGTATGTTTTCATGGATCAAGAATATAACCAATATGAAGTCGAAGCAGAAAACATGACCGAAGCCCTCAACTACTTAGTTGACGGCATGGAAGATGTCTGTGAAGTGACTTTCTATAACGGCAAAGCTATTTCTGTTGAATTGCCAACAACAGTTGTCCGCACAGTTGAATATACTGAACCCGCTGTACGCGGTGACACTTCTGGTAAAGTCATGAAACCAGCCCGTTTAACCAACGGTTTTGAAGTGCCTGTCGCGGCTTTTGTTGAAATCGGTGATAATATCGAAATCGATACCCGCACTAACGAATTCAAACGTCGTGTTTAAACAACAATGATGTTTATTTGGGTTGTCCAAATGTGACAACCCAAGTGATGTTGTGCTTCTTGAAAAACGCGGATCATCCATCCTGCGTGACGATCCAATCAAAGCGATCGTGACAATAACGATAAAATTGATCATAAATCGCTATCAATCGCTCTGTGCTTTCAAAAATGAGATTCAGTCCCGCTACAACTTCATCGCGATTAAAACTATATTCATGCGCGACTTCATTTCTATTTTTTCTTAATTCCAGCCATTCATTTTTATCAAGAATACCGAGTTCTTCTATTCTATTGAGTCTGTCAATAAATGGTTTGCTTTTTATTTCTTCGCCCATGAGACTTAATAAAGCAGGAAAGCATTTTTCTCCCATTGCGTCTTGAAATTTAGAAAAGCGAAACACCATTTGATCGATAAAACTCATC
The DNA here is from genome assembly GCA_964504875.1 of uncultured Burkholderiales bacterium. Lineage (GTDB taxonomy): Bacteria > Pseudomonadota > Gammaproteobacteria > Burkholderiales > CAZDFJ01 > CAZDFJ01. The sequence goes on from CAZDFJ010000045.1 coordinate 11,341, forward strand.
TCAATATCATCTAATTGCGCATAGCGCGCTTCAGTCAGTGGCATCCATTGTGCCAAATGTTGTTTTGCTTTCAAT
>CAZDFJ010000045.1:11515-13840 GCA_964504875.1 uncultured Burkholderiales bacterium
AAAAAGCCTTTTTGATTAACATTCTTTCTTCTGCTGTTAAGCGCATTTTTTATCCCCTGCCTCTTCTTATTTCTTATCATCCATGTCCTGACATGCTTATTTCGCTTTTTCCATGTTAAGAAATGCAATTTTCATCTTGTTGGCAAAGTGTATTAATACTTCGACATGCGCATAGGCTGTATTCACTGCATTTGCCAATAAAGCAGCATCCTCGATATATTCATGGATCATTTGATTTCTTAACGCCCGTAAAGCCAGCCATCCCTCTGTTGAGTCTAACCAACCCAACCGTTCTGCTTTATTTAAATTCACTAAAAAAGGAGCAGGCTGTTCACCAAAATATTTCAATAAACTGGGTAATAATTTATCACCAATCGTCTCTTGTAAACGACAAAAGCGACTGACAAATGCTTCCAGCTGAATGGCCATCTCTGCCGATTCATCCAATTGATGCGCCATCTCTATCGTAAAAGGGAACGCAAAAAGTTTTTCAGCCACAATATTGACTCATTTTATTTCTTTTTCAATGACGCCGAACAAAAACTGAATACGCGCCACTGCTTCGGTCGTTGACGGATTCATAATAAAACCCCTTGTTGTTCTGCAATCTCATGAATAGGCTGACGCATTAAATTAGGCGCAGACAGCACAATATCGACTTTTTGTTCTCCTATTTGTAACAAGATGCGACTTTGAATACGGGCCATCAACCAAGCTGGTTGGCTCACTTCTTCAAATAGTGTAATCAACAGATCAATATCGCCCCCTTTTTGATCGTCATATAAACGCGAGCCAAAGAGCCTGACTTGCGCCTGCGCCCCCGCAATCTGTTTCACCGCGGAGACAATCGCTTTTCTTTGTTGTTCAGTGATTCTCATGTTTTGCTCCATCGCTTTCTGCCCAGACGCCAACACGCTGTCTTCAGCGTTTACGGCTTGTTGACGCAGTCAGACACACACGCTTCAAATTTCTTTTTGTCCCACAGTTCAATTGCGCCATAGGTGGTGTTGAAAATTTCCCGCGCCTGCACGGTCAGTTGTTCAGCCAAGGCCGTATCATCACTTTCTAACGTGCTCTTTTCTGTCAGATTGATTTTGGCCGCCCGAATTTCTGTGCGCGTTCCAAACTCGTTGCCACTTTCTTCGTCATATTTTTCCCAATAATAAACAAGCACATCAACCGATTGCACCCCTTGGATGGACGTCACTTCAAAAGTCGCCTCCCACGTGTCTTCTCTCTCGACAATATAAACCATTAGTTCTACACTCCATCTGTTAAAAAAAAATTCTGATTGATCAAGCCACTAGACAACACTTTTATTTTAATATAACAATACAGGTTCAATTTAAATTTAATCTCATGAGGCGCAACAAAAATGGGCTGGATTAGCTATGAAATTCCTGATTTAACAGTACGCGGCCAATTTAGGCTTGACCAACACTTGGCTGGTTCTTTTGCAGCGCTATGCGCGGCACTGATTGAAGTGATGGCAGAACAAGACGATGAACCCACCTATTGGGAAGACTTAACAGGGGTGTTAAAAAACGATTTTGAATTCATCCCCGAGAGCATGACAACCGAAGCGGTCAAACAAGCTATTTATCATCAAGACGCATCCGTTTTGAATTTTCATCAATTAGCCGCACTTCGCTACGATTTTTATTTGATCGACGAAGCGCTGGAACGCCTAGATCCCACACTACTTTTGACCCCCTCCGCGGCAGAGTCAAAATTTGACCACTATGGATCTGTTTTTGGCACCCTCCAAGGCGACTATTTACTCGTTTCTGAAAGCAACACCGCTTGTATCGGCCTGCAAATGAACGCGACTGGCCTTTTTTTACCAGAATGGATTGAAGCCTATGATGACAATTATGGCTCGGACTACATTCCCGATGCGCCAGATATTTTTGAAGCAGGTACCGCCCCCCACCGTGCTTTTTTTGATATTTTAGAAGACGATGGACTGACAGAATACATGGCCTATCGCTTTGCCTACCGCCAACCAGAAGGCGATGAGAGCACCCGCGAATATGCAGAATACCGCGATGTATTTGGCCCCATGCGTTTGGATTGCGTCAATATCAAATTAGGCGCCGAGACCTTTCTCACCGTCACCCGCCACAGCTGGCACGAAAACGACTTCGTGATTACCCTGACGCGCGGCAGCGAAAAAACGAAGCACACCGAATTTTTAGAAGAACTCGCGACGAAACACACTAAAAATCTTTTACACGCCTCGCTCGTAGAATGGTTGCAGTTTTTCATGCACTTTCATGAAGCGCTTCAACTCCATTTCACTGAAACAGAACGCGGCTATTTAGA
>CAZDFJ010000046.1:0-13126 GCA_964504875.1 uncultured Burkholderiales bacterium
TCGCCGTCAGGTTCCCCCATAAGAAAGCCACTCCAAACGGAGTGGCTTTTTTTTTGTGAAAAAATATTTCCCCCTCCTTTTTGTTTCATTCTTTTAATTGAAGGGGAATAATCCTAATTTTTAAATTATTCGTCTTTTTGTTGAATAGATTTCATCAGTCGAATAATTTCTTCCAGATAGGTAATTTCTTTTTCTTTTTGTGCAAGAAGTAAATAACATTTTTCTAATTCACTTTGCAACTCTCTATTTTCATCCTGAACTGTACGGACAAGTACGTCATATTTCATATGTTGCTGGGAATGAATCAGTTTTTGTTCATCAAGATCAAATAATTCTATTAATTCAATACCAAAAGTGTCTGCAATTTGTTTAAGACGAGAGATCTGAACATCTGTTTCCCCGCGTTCGATATGTGCATAACCATTTACAGACATTTCTAATTTTTCTGCCATGGCTTCCTGAGACCATCCCTTTGAATGTCGAATTGCCCTAATTTTTTCTGAAATATTCATAAATCACTACTTTGATTGTGTATTTCACCACTCCGAGTTTCTAGACGAAACACGGCCCCTAAGCTATCCTTTATCACATAGGACGGAATAAAAGAAAGGTGGGCAAAACTCGATTCTGGACTATTTTTCTATTGTTTTTGATTATATCACATACTAATTAAATTCTTCTTCTGAAAAATTTCTTTGTAAAAGAAGAGGAAATTCATTAGTTTTTGCGATGAGGAGATGAAAAAATGTCTATTAGTTTATCTACAATTTCTGCAAGTGTTAGCAGTTTAAGTCAAACAAATAGCACAGACTCAACAAATCAAGTTAGACCTCCAAAACCTCCAAAAGGTGGGCCACATGGTCCGGGAGGTCCTGGTGCTGAGGCTATGAATAGTGCGCTGGCAAGTGTGGGCGTTAGTTCAAGTGATGCTACTTCAGGCACAAATAGTGATGTGAATGCTTTTATGAAGGATTTATTTACTGCATTGAAAGCACAAAGTGGCGATAGTTCCACAGAAGAAGCTCAAGAAGGTAGCAGTTCCAATTCTACGGAAGAAACAAAGGAAAAACGTGGTAAAGGGAAGATGGAAGCAGATTTACAATCTTTGATGAGTAAAGTTGCATCAGGAGATAGCTCTGATCCGACAATCGCTGCTTTACAACAATCTTTCCAAACAATGACAAAGAATACAGGATCTGATAAAACTTTAGGTGATTTTTTACAATCTTTTTCTAGTGGATTACAATCAAGTGGGAGTTCAACAGGAAACGTTATTTCAACGACTGCATAAGTCGTCGCAGTAGTTTTGCGAATATGAGGGATTTTTATTTTTTCTAGTGTAGTAACTTTTGTGGTATATTATTGATGACTATTTGCTGCCCATATTCTTTGTAAAGAATATGGGTCTTTTTTTATGATGGTTGCAATTGGTTTTGTTGATATTCTGGAACCCATTGATGTAACATTTCTTTGACAGCATGATCATGCGGTTGATTTTCATACTGAGTTAACCAATGTAATAATGGTATAAGCCATTCAGGATCAATTTGTCGGGCCCGTGCAATTCGTACTTTTTCATGTGCAGTTGGCAAAGTAAATTCATCATCTGCTAATAATTCTTCGTATAATTTTTCACCTGGCCGCAATCCAGTAAAAGTGATTTGAATTTGTTCTTCTGTAAAACCAGAAAGTCGAATCATATCCTTTGCAAGATTGACTATCTTAATGGGCTCACCCATATCTAATACTAAAATCTCTCCGCCATTGCTCATCCCAGCGGCTTGTAAAACTAATTGGACGGCTTCTGGAATAGACATAAAATAGCGGATAATATCTGGGTGCGTCACAGTGATCGGGCCTCCTCGTGCAATTTGTGCTTGAAACTTCGGAATCACACTGCCAGCACTGCCTAATACATTCCCGAAACGAACCATAACAAAACGTGTATTTTGCGTCTCTTTTTGTCCTGCCTGTAATGCTTGGCATACCATTTCTGCGAGCCGCTTGCTTGCCCCCATCACATTCGTTGGATTGACTGCTTTATCTGTAGAAATCATGACAAATTTCGACACGCCATGTTGTATCGCCATATTTGCAACCTGATAGGTTCCATAGACATTATTTTGAATGGCTTCCCATGTGTTGCCTTCTTCCATAAGAGGAACATGTTTATATGCTGCGGCGTGAAAAACAATTTGTGGCTGATATGTCTCAAAAATTTGTTGTAGGCGCTTACGGTTTTTTACATCGCCAATTAAGCATTGAATTGCAATCTGTGGAGAATGTTCTTTGAATTCTTGTTCTAATTGATACAGAGCAAATTCATTGAGCTCAAAAAAAAGCAATTGTTGCGGCCGAAAACGGGCGGCTTGGCGACACAGTTCTGAACCAATTGATCCACCGGCTCCTGTGATCAATACCACTTGATTTGTTATCAACTTTTCCATTGTCGTCGCATCAAGTTGAATAGCAGCCCGTCCTAGTAAGTCATCAATATTTACTTTATGGATTTGAGAAATGGTGACTTTTCCTGTGATCATATCCATAAAAGAAGGAATGGCAAAGATGTCAATTTGTGCTTTTTGACAAATTTCAGTAACAGTTCGGCGGCTTTCATATGAAGCGGATGGCATTGCAATAATGACATTTTTTACATGTAATTTACGTGCCCAAACAGGAATACGTTTTAATGAATCCAACACAGGAATATCATAAATTTTCTTGCCAATTTTCATAGGATCATCATCAAGTAATCCTACAATTTTCCAACGAGGATTATTTTTGAGTTCCCGAATTAAACTGACGGCAGCATTACCGGCCCCGATAATTAATACAGGAGTTTGAAAGGGTTCATTGTGATCCATTTGTTTTTGGCGTTCTCGATGTTCTCGCCAGAATCGAAAGAGTAAGCGATCCCCAGCCATCATCAACGCAAGCAACATGGGTGTCAGAAGAAAAACTGAACGGGGTAAACCATTGATTGGATAAACTAAATAAAAAAAACAAGGGGTAATAAATGTACCGACACCTATTGCAAACAAAATTTGTTTAAGATCAGGAATACTTGCAAAACGCCAAAGCCGATTGTAAAGGCCCATTCCCCAAAAAACAGACAGGTTTATCAGGAGTACCCACGGTAAAGAGCGATCAATAAGAGACCAGTAACTAGAAGGGATCGTCAGATTGAAACGTAACCAGAAAGCGAGAATCCACGCAAAAAATGTGATAAGAATATCATGTAAAAAAGCGACACTGGTGCGCCAATTCAAATTAAAGTTGAACATGGGTTAATTGTTTTGGTGTTTGAAATTGTAGCCATTTTTGGTCAATAAAGCGCATTAACATGCCATAAAATACTGTGAGTCCACTGAAAAGCAACCCCTGTATAAAAAGATTAGAATGGATGCTGAGCATACCAATTAGACCAGAAAAAAACATCAAACTATATGCATAAAGTGCTGTTTTTTTATGACCGTATCCCAATTGTATCATACGTTGATAATAATGTTCTTTGTGTGCTTGCCAGACTTTCTCTTTACGATATAAGCGTTTGAAAAGCGTGATGGTAGCGTCAAAAATAAATGGGGAAAAGACAAAAAGTGGGAAAAAAAATGTCCAGATTTTTTGTGCCATGCCCAAAATACCCAACGCGCTCATAAGAAATCCTAAGGGGACTGAGCCACTATCGCCTAAAAAAATCTTGGCCGGATGAAAATTGAAAAACAAAAAAGCGAGTGCAGTCAGACTAAGAGTTAAACCCATTAGTGCAAGAGAAAAGGCATGCTGTTCATAAGCGCTGATTGCATAAAAACCGAAACCAAAAAATGCCATGCCTCCTGCTAAACCGTCCGAACCATCCATAAAATTATAAAGATTAATGCTCCAAATGGTTGCCATAACGAAAAATATTTTCCAAGTAATGGTCATTGGAAAAGGTAAATTAAAAATAAAAAGAATCGCGACTGCGGCATGAATACAAAGACGAATAAGAAAAGAAAGATTAAAAAGATCATCCAGTAAGGAAATGCTGCTTAAGACAAGACATCCAAAAAAAATTAATGGGATAGGTTGGACTTGTACTTGAAAGAGAAGGCTGAGAAGAAAACTAATAAAAATGCCCAGCCCGCCTAATCGTGGAATAGGTTTATGATGTAAAGATCGTTGGTTGGGCTGATCGAGCGCAATTTGATGAAAATTTGTTTTCAGTATAAATAGAAGAATAGCAATGCTACATACAAAAGCAAGAGGAGGAAGTAATATATTTATGTTAAAAAAAGCATTCATAAAACATCAGCATCAAGATAAAAAAATATGTTAAATAAAAAGATTAATACTATTTGTGGTCATCATCTCTTCTTTTGAATGCTCATCATTATTGAAATTGGCATCCAGGTATAGACGATGTCTATGATCTTTTTGTTGTTTTTTTTGATCATCAAATAATTCGTCTTCTTGATCTTTATTTTCTTGAGATAATTTTTCTAAGCGAGCGGTCTCTTTCATGAGTGTTTCCATATTAAGAGGGCCAGCGCCTTCTGGTGTTGCTTGTGTTGACTCATTTATATTTGCTGATAAAGATAAAGTAAACAAATTATTGTCTTCTTGGGCTTCAGAGATCGGAATTGGTTCGATTGTTTTATTTGTATCTGTACTGTCGTCGAATTTCGTTTGTTTTTTTTCTAAAAAAGCTTCAATATTGTGTTGGTTGTTTTTCAGTTGTATTTTGTTTTTTTGGTTTTCAAAATTAATAGCAATTTGTTGCTCTGCAATGAGTTCAAGTTGTTTTGCTTGATTGACAACTTGATAATCCTGTGGTGAAGGTCTTAAAGGGGCCATTGCTGTGCGTTCAATTTGCTCTGCTTTTTTAATTGTTTTTTGAGGATCTTTTTCAGGGGTAATGTCTAAAGAAACTTGTCCTCCAATTGCATAATTCCGGCCGTCTGGTCCCGTTACAAATTTGTAATAGGGCCCGCTCACGATCAGTGCGCCCCCTGTAGAAACATGGGCCTGCTCATGTTGTTTGACTTCAGAATCATGCCGACGCAACTCAAGCGTGAGCTTTTTTTCGCGCTCATCGAGTTGGGTCGTGTCGCGCCGCCACCATAACGCACGTAAATGTGCGATTTGCCTGAGTTCATAGGCGATACGTTCTTCAACAGCAGGGCTCAAACTTGTCACAAGTTGTGCGCGGCCATTTCCTGAAGCGATTGCTGCCGCTGTATTTGCCGCTTTTTCATCTTGCTCAACTTCGATTTGTTTTATTTTTTGTTGAATACGTTGCTGTTGTTCAGTGTCGCGCATTTCTTCGTAGGCTTGGCGTGCTCTATTCGCAATATCTGAATGGATAGGACTAGCCATGATCATGCCCATATAGATGCGTTAATCTTTATTTTTCATTAAAAAATGGTATTCTCTTTATAAAAAAGTAGAATAAATTGAATATATATCTATTTTAATTTCTTGTTTTTTTTGAAAATTTTCAACTGAAAATTTAAGTTAGTCTTATAGAATTATACTATAAACACTAAGGGTTTATATTTTTATTTTATGTAAGTAAATTTTTTACTGTATCGGTAAAATAGTGGTGAAGTTAAGCGAAATTGCGTCGTGAGTCCGTCGATAAAAAACCCGTCTAATTTAAAAATAAACTAGACGGGCCTGTAGTCAATCCAAAAACTTTGTAAGAAAAAAATTATTTCGTTACATTTTTTGTGACATTTTTGACAGCTTCAGTGGTGACTGTAGCTGCTGCTTTTAAATTAGCATCAGCGAATTCTGCAACTTGTTTTGCAGATTTAGTCATGGTATCAATAGCGGCGGCGGTTGTGGCAACTACAGATTTAACTGCGGCTAAAGCGACGTCAGAATTTAAAGGAGAAGAACTCGCTGCTTTGACAACATTATCAACATTGCTTGCTACAGTAGTATTAAATGCACTGACTCGTTCTTCAACGAGTTTAGATAATTCACTTTGTGTTTGTGTCGCAGCTTCGTATAACAATTTAGAAAAACCTAATGCTTTGTCTAAACTTTCTTCTGCCATTTTTGTGCGAATGCTGACTAAATCTTGAAAATCAGTCACTTCAGAAAGCGCTGCAGCACTTTTTGCGTTTTCTTCTAATGCGTTTTTAGCCGCTTCCAATTGTAAATGCATCATCCGTTCTGCGCTATCCAAAGAAATTTTGGCAAAGCGTAAGGCTGTTTCGAGTGAAACTTTATTGATTTCGGTTAATTGTTCAGGCGCTTTAAACATTATAAACACTCTCCTCAATTTGATATGTCAACGTATTGCTATCTTGTTAAGATAAAAAAAGGGGCAGCTCATTAATATAATTTTTGAGTATTATGAGCAAACGAATCTATCCTATTATTTATTGTCTCAACAAGTGGTCGTGCGCTAAGCTTTTTTTTAAATTTTCTAAACTCAGAATATAATAAGAAATCTCATAAAATGAAAACATTTCATGATTTTCATTCTAAAAAAAGCGTATTTTATTTTGTCATAAATAAGATGAAGATACAATCTAAATTCTTATTTTTTTGTGAAGATGTTGCAGCGCAACAGCTAAGATTGTAACATTCACATCTATTGGAATCAACAGTTATATAGACGAACCTGTTCCAATTGGATTAGAATATACATGATTTGTTGCAATTTGATATATGAATTATAAACGTTTTATTTTTGAGGACGAGGGTATGGGCGAGCAATCAACAAGAATTATTAAAAAATATCCCAACAGAAGACTTTATGACACTGTAACAAGTAGTTATATTACGTTAGCGGACGTGAAACAATTAGTGTTGGACAACACAGATTTTCAAGTCATTGATGCAAAAAGTGGACAGGATTTAACCCGCAGTATTTTACTCCAAATTATTTTGGAAGAAGAGGGGGGTGGTATCCCTATGTTCACAAGCGATATGCTCAGTCAAATTATTCGCTTTTATGGTCATACTATGCAAGGAATGATGGGAAGCTATCTCGAGAAAAGTTTAACAATGTTTGTGGATATGCAACAAAAGTTACAAGATCAAGCCCGTAATATTTATGGCGACAATACAAAGCTGGGGACGGATATTTGGTCACAATTTTTGCGTTTTCAAGGCCCAGCAATGCAAGGTTTTATGAAAAACTATATGGAACAAAGTACTGCAATGTTTCTAGATATGCAACAACAATTACAACGTCAAACGCGCAATATTTTTGGTTTCCCATTTGATGGATTTAGTGAAAAAGAACAACTTCCTGAAACGCCTAACCAAAAAACAGAAAATAACGGATCAGGTACGCTTCCTTCAAAGAAGTAGCAAAAGAATTTAACAAAATTATTCCTTTCCCACATCATTGATCAATATTAAAAAGCACATTGTAAAATAATGTGCTTTTTTATTCAAATATACTGAAAAAATGATTGCTGAATAAAAATTAGTCCTGTTTTTTAATGGGATTTCGCCTGCATTTCTTTCTTTTTTTTATAAAATATGTTGTTTCTATGAAAAGATGCTGTAAAGTAAATAATTATTAAAAATTATGCTTAGCTGTTTAAAATATTGCAGCGCAACAAAAAAATAAAAAAGTCTTCGTTTTCATTGTAAAGATAACATTTTTTTATGATTTAATAAAAATAACAGTGAAAAAGAAATAAATTTTTTGTCAAAATGGTTTATTTTGTCCACAAAAAAAATTTATTTTTATTCACTTAAAATGATGTATAACCGTACAATGCAAAAAAAAATGCTGCATGGAAAAATCAGAGTTTATAAAGCGAGTTGCCTTGGATTTGTTTTGCATGATGTTTTGCTTCTGCGGCCCGACTAGCAATTTCATGGGGACTTTGAAAAGTGAGAGGGGGAACATGTACAGCCCCGATTGAAATAGAGGGAAAACGATGAATAATATATCCCCCTGCGCCCCGTCGATCTTCTGCAAAAATTCCCCCTTGCGCTAAATCTTTAGGATCCAGTAGTTTTTTCAATTCACTTTCAAAATTTTGTAATAAGCTTTGGCAACGCGCCTCCCAATCTGCACTTTGAAAAAGAATAATAAAATCATCGCCCCCAATATGTCCTAAAAAATCTGAACGGGGATTACAAATTTGTCCTAAAACATGAGCGGTGAGTTGAATTAAATCATCTCCTTTGCGATAGCCATAAACGTCATTAAAGGGTTTAAAATGGTCCAGATCACAATAACAGGCTGTAAAATCAACTTGGCGTTCAATTAAGCGCATCATGTGTTCATTAATGGGAACATTACCCGGAAGCATTGTGAGTGGATTAGCGTAACGAGCTGCCCGAATTTGATGACGAGTTAATTCTCGCATCAGATCTTGTCCTGTCCCAATTCCCCAGTAAAGCCCATCTTGTGTAATGATAAAACCGTTGGTTAAATATCGTCGATCTAATGCAATTTGTTGACTTAGTGTTTCTAAATCAAGTTGGGCATCCACAATGAGCGGATCGTTATCCATCAATTCTGCGCAAGGCCGCCGTGCAAAAAGATCGCGTCGAAAAGGCAAACTAAATTCATCAATGATTCGTTGACGTTGAATCAGCCCAATGGGTCGATTAGCATGATCAATAACAGCAATCGCATGCCATTCCGTATTATTCATAAAAAGATGATGAACCGTTTCATTGTTCGTTTCAACATAAACCGGGGGCACGCAAACTGCAAGGGCACCAGCAATCAGATATTCATCAAAATGCGAGAGACGCATTTGTGGAAAAATACCAATATTATGTTTTTTAACAAGATGCATGAGCATAGGAGCTGGTGTATGCAAGGGAATCTTTACAGGTCGTGAAATTAAAAAACCTTGTAATAAATGAATGCCTAAATCGCGTAAGATAATCCATTCTGATTCTGTTTCGATGCCTTCTGCGATCACTTGGCATTGTGATTGTTCTGCAATGTTTTTAATAGAACGCACTACTTCCAGTTTCATTGCATCTTGGTGAATATTTTCTATGAAATACCGATCAATTTTGATGTAATGGGGGCGAATTTCAAGCCACATTTTAAAGGAGGCAAAGCCTTCGCCTAAATCATCAATAGCTGTTTGAAAACCTAATTTATAAAGTTCTTGGATCGTTTTTTTGATCGCAACATAATCTGCATTTGCATCATTTTCAGTAATTTCAATAACAATTTGTTTAGCAGACAAACCTAATCGGCGTAATTTATTTAATTCAAGACAATGATAAAACTCGTCTGAGGTAAAAATATCAGGACTGACATTTAAAAAGAGGCGTTGTGTAAATTTAAAGCGACTAAAGGCTTCAAGACTCATTTCAATGGCAAGTAATTCCATTTCTTTATTTAAGCCTGCGGCGCGTGCGGCTGAAAAAAGGGCATTAGGTAAATGGAAAGGAGAATTTTTAGGGCCCCGAATTAAACTTTCAAAACCAATAATCTGACCTAATTCAGTTGAGAAAATCGCTTGAAAAAATGGAACGAGTTGTCTACGATCAATGATTTTTTGTAGAAGTTGGATCACCTGTGGACGAACAATAACATGTTGTCCTTCTCGTTGGTGAGACAATGTTTCAGAAAGACTAATGAGCGGATAATTAAATTGTGTTTCGGGTGGCGCGCCATGTTGTTGATAGAGCAAGGGGGTCAATGTTGAATTTTGTTCTCCTTCACGAGAGAGAAAAACATGCTCAACAGGAAGCGAAATCCAACCTAAATCGCATAGAAGGTTAGAATGACGGGGGGATGTTGTTGCATTTGACATAAAAAAGTGACGCATAACACTCCTATCTGCATGGAAAAACATAAAATAAAATATCCGACATTTTGATCTTAGCGAACTTTCTTGAAAATAATTTGACAGCCGCGTATTTTTTCAAGGCTTTTCCCAGTCAACGTTAAAAAATACGTTACAATAAATCTCTTTTTTCCAATTTCAAAGCTTATCTATGTATACACCCATTTTGGTTTTTGATATTGAAACAATTCCGGATGTGCAAGGCCTCAGAAAACTTTTTCACTTGGATCAGAATGAACATTTAACTGACGCTCAGGTTGTAGAAATGGGGCAGCAATATTATCGCCAAAAAACTGGCTCCGATTTTTTTCCCCATCATTTGCAAAAAGTAGTGGTTATTTCTTGTCTTTATCAAGATGCAAAACATATCCGCATTGGTTCTTTTAGTGAGCCTGATCTAAATGAAGGGAAAATTATTACAGAGTTTTTTAAACTCATTGATAAAAAAACACCCAATTTGGTGACATGGAATGGCGGGGGGTTTGATTTACCTGTCTTACATTATCGTTCATTAATTCATGGAATTGCGGCCCAAAATTATTGGGATACAGGAGAAGGCCACGCGCGTTCAGAACGTCGTTTTAATCACTATTTAGGTCGCTATCACACGTTGCATTTAGACTTGATGGATTATATGGCGTTATATAATACGCGGGCTTATGTGCCGTTAGATCAAATTGCAAAATTATGCGGGGCACCGGGTAAATTAGGGATTGATGGCGGGCAAGTTTGGGCCCAATATTTGGCAGGAGAAATGTCAGCGATTCGAGATTATTGTGAAACCGATGTTGCAAATACTTATTTGGTTTATTTGCGGTTTGAGCTGATGCGCGGGACCATTTCTCCTGAAGAATATGCCCAGCATTACGAAGCCTTTTATGCTTTTTTGCGTGAGAAAAACAAGCCACATTGGCAAGAGTTTTTAGCAGAAATGTCGCCCACCCCTATGCTCACCACCTTTTCATAGAAGAGAGAGTCATTTTGTGAGAGAGAAAAAACGATGACAGCAACACAAAAAAAATCTTGGACAAAAGGAATCGGGATCATTTTGTTTTTAGGTGTTTTTGCCGCCATTATATGGCAAATTGTTGGGGCAAAAACAGCGGCTCCCCCGTTAACATTTCAAACTTTAACTCAAAAACAGTTATCTTTACCTGATTTAAAAGGCAAAGTTGTTTTAGTTAATTTCTGGGCAACAAGTTGCCCTGGTTGTATTAAAGAAATGCCCGAATTGGTTAAATTGTATCAATCATATCAAGCTCAAAAAAAACCAGTAGAACTCATTGCGGTCGCTATGCAATATGATTCCGAACAATATGTGCGCCATTACCAACAGGCAAATCAATTACCTTTCCCTGTTGTGCTCGACCAAAAAGGGGACATTGCGCATCAATTTGGTGATATCAAACTCACTCCCACTTTAGTAATGATTGATCCGCATGGAAATATTATTCAACAATATTTGGGAGAAGTGAATCCAGCGACATTACGCGAAAAAATTGATCAGCTGATTCAATCGTAAATATAAAAATTAGTAGGGCATAAGCGAGGCGCGGGCAGGCGCCTTTTTTTATAGAAAAAAATGAAGAGACAGATAAATTATGGCAAAAAAAATGGAAACCCTCTTTCAGTTTAATGATGAAGAAGAAAAAAATGCTGTACAACACACACCGATGATGCAGCAATATTTAAAAATTAAGGCAGATCATCCAGATAAATTGTTGTTCTATCGGATGGGTGATTTTTACGAATTATTTTTTGACGATGCAATTTTAGCATCTAGTTTGTTAGATATTACATTGACGCATCGCGGCCGTTCTCGTGGAGAACCCATTAAAATGGCAGGCGTACCACATCATGCGATTGAGGCCTATTTAGCGCGTTTGGTCAAGATGGGATATGCTGTTGCGATTTGCGATCAAGTTGGTGATCCAGCGACAAGTAAAGGGCCTGTTGAGCGTCAGGTCACCCGTATTTTGACACCTGGAACTGTAACGGATGCGGCCTTATTAGATCATAAAAAAGATAATTTATTATTTTGTTTTTATATGCGCCCCACTAAAGCAAAGAAAACTCAAACGCAATATGGGGTGGCGTGGCTGAATCTTGCCAGTGGTCAATTTAAAGTAGAAGAATTGCAAGAATTAAGTCAATTAGTCACGTTATTTGAGCGGCTTAAACCCGCAGAAGTCTTGCTTTGTGAAGATCAAATTGAATTAGCTCAAAAAATCCAAGCGCAATTAAGTGTGCAACCTATTATGAAAAAAATGCCATATTGGCATTTTGATTTAGAACGGGGGCAACGGACCTTATGCCAGCATTTTAATACACTTAATTTAGATGGTTTTGGCTGTCAAAAATTAGACATCGGACTCATTACAGCAGGTGTTTTGATTGAATATGCGCAATATACACAAGGCGGGCATGTCCCACATATTTTAAATTTACAAGTCGAACGCACTGAAGATTTTATCTATTTAGATTCCCCGTCGCGTAGAAACTTAGAACTCACAGAAACGCTTTCTGGTGCAACAGAACCGACATTATTTTCTTTATTAGATCAAACTGCAACAAGTATGGGGAGCCGACGTCTTCGTTATTTATTACATCATCCATGGAGAAATCAATCGCTTGTTCGTGCGCGGCTGGATGCAGTAAAAACTTTATATGCCTGTGGACAAAAATATGCTCAGATTCATCTTATTTTGAAACAATTTGCAGATATTGAGCGGATTAGTACACGAATTGCGTTGAAGACAGTTCGCCCTCGAGAATTGGCAAGTTTACGTGATAGCCTCAATTTATTGCCGATTTTGTCACAAGAAGTTATGCCATTAACCCATGATATTACATGGCAAGGCATCGCCCAAGTCCTCAATTTAGATGGATCATTATTATTTATTTTACAGCAGGCGATTCAACCTGAACCCAATACACTTGTTCGTGATGGCAATGTTATTGCGGATGGTTTTGATACGGAACTCGATGAGCTGCGGGCATTACAAACGAATCATGATGATTTTTTAAAACAGCTCGAACTGAAGGAAAAACAGAAAACAGGAATTACAAATCTGAAAGTCGAATATAATAAAATACACGGCTTTTATATTGAAGTGTCACGTTTAAATGCGCATTTAGTACCTACTGAATATCAGCGTCGGCAAACACTTAAAAATACAGAGCGTTATATTACGCCTGAACTAAAGGCATTTGAAGACCGTGCTTTGTCAGCGCATGAGCGTTCCCTTGCGCGGGAGAAGTATTTATACGAGCAACTTTTAGTACAAATTTCAGAATTTGTTGCAAATTTACAACTTTTGGCACATAACCTTGCTGATATTGATGTTTTC
>CAZDFJ010000047.1:0-13033 GCA_964504875.1 uncultured Burkholderiales bacterium
TGCTGTTCTTTTATTTCAGCCATGAAAAAACAGTTCCAAATCTAATTGATCATAAAATCGTCATAGAGCAAAGTTCACAAAATTCTAACATTAAATGTGTTCATTTGCTTTATTCGATGTTCTTTTTTTTGTAATATTTTCCCTATCTAATTGATTTTAAAGAGAAAAACATACAAACACAACAAGCATATATATTATCTTCATGGTAAAGAGTGCCTCTTTTTTGTTCATAAAAAATTATGCCATTAACCCATCTTTTTTTGACTTCTTTCTTTTTTACTGTGAATAATTTTTTATATATGCCGTCAATAATATAGCAGATATTAACCTGTTATTCCACATATTATGGTTTTCTCTCTGGGGATAAGGTTATTATTTTTTGAAAAAATTTAGAAAAATCATAGATATAATAAAAAACGACTGATGTGTTCCCTCACTTTTCTTGTTTTTATCTTTCCCATTTTTTATTTCTTATTTACTGTTCAGATAAATTTTGACAGCATCTTCAAAAAGCGCACTTCTTCCCAGAGATTAGCACTTCATGTTCATTGTGTTTCTATAATGCAACACTTGTGTTCTTTCTTCATAAAATTTGGCGAATCTTTTGCGTCAATTCGTCGCAGTTTTTCTTCTTTTTAGCAGAAGATCACAACAAATTCTAGACAATTCACGTATTAACATGCTATTTTTGCATTAAATTTTTTTCACGTTCTTGGGTAAAAATTTTTGAGCGCGCTTTTTTTTCTGGGCTTGAATGTCATGTTAAGTATTTCTTCATGCTTTTTGTTTATCTTCTGATTACAATATGAGAAAAGAAAAAATTAGTCTATTTTAGAACGTTTATTTTATATAAAAAGGAAATCAAAATAGCTTTTTTTAACTAAATAAATCGAAGCTTTAGGAAAAATAAATAATAAAAACAAGCAGTTTATAGCTTTATTTTGAGGCAAAAAAACTGATTATTTTTTATTTTTTTCTGACCGTATAAAAAAATGTTTAATTCAATCCAATTTTTTTATAAAATGTCGTACTTTTATTAAAAAATATCAACGAAATAGCCGCAATTTTATGTCGGTTTTTTTTATTTTTGGAGAAAAAAATGTTAATTTCAGAAGAAATCCAACATGATGTGATTAAAAACGAAGAACAAATCCAACAAGCTTCTCGCGCGCTTAAAGCTATTGCGCATCCTCTTCGTTTAAAAATCTTATGTATTCTTGGCGAATCCGAAATCAGTGTACAAGAAATTGTGCGCCAAGTCGGTACGTCACAAAGTAATATTTCTCAACATTTGGCAATATTACGTGATAAAAATGTGCTCATGACCAGAAAAGATGCAAATCGAATCTATTACCGAATTAGCGATCCTAGAACAATTAAATTAATCAGTATGATGCGGGAGGTTTTTTGCGCTGTTGAACCAAATAGCAATCAATGCTAAGTAAAAGCTTGTTTTTTTATTTTAATACATTAGAATATAATAATATTCAAAGTTTACTATATAGCATTTTTTCTATGTCATTCTACAAAAAAATAAAATTGTTACCACATGAGGAGAAGGATGTGCGAACTTTTACGACTTTGAGCCTAAAAACAGTGTTAGTTAGTCTGTTAGGTTTCACTAGTGGTTTCCACGCAATGAGTGCGACTTCCGCTCCTATACAATATGTGACGGCGACATACCAAGTTGTCCCAGAAACATATGCAGTGGATGCGGTGGTTGAAGCAGTCAAACAATCTACATTAGCTTCTCAAGTCAATGGTCGTGTTGTGCAAGTGAATTTTGAGGCAGGCGACTATGTTTCCAAGGGGAAATTACTTCTCAAAATTGATGAACGGGAAATCAATCAAAACATTAATGTCAGTCAAGCGCAAATTGCTCAAGCGCAGGCCAATTTAACGAATGCTAAAGCAAATTACAATCGTTATGCACAACTTTACCAGCAAAAATTTATTAGTAAAGCTGCATTAGATAATGCAAAAGCGCAATATGACGTTGCACAAAGCCAAGTTCAGGCGGCGATGGCGGGCTCTGGACAAGCTCAAGTCACAAAAACTTATACAGAAATTTTTGCACCGTATTCCAGCGTAATTTCTCAACGACTTGTTGAATTGGGCGAAATGGCCACACTGGGCAAACCTTTATTGAGTGCTTTTGATCCTAAAGATCTCCGTGTGATTGCCAATATTCCTCAATATAAATTAGACGCCTTGCGTTCTTTTCAATCCCAAAATGTGCCGGTTCGCATCGAAATTCCTTCTTTAAATCAATGGGTTGAAGTCAAGAAAATAACCTTTCTACCTGGTGCGGATACAAAAACGCACACCAGTCAAGTCCGTTTAGATTTACCCACCGAAACTCAAAAGTTTAATTTAATACCGGGTATGTTTGCTCGGGCCCATTTTGTCATTGGCCAAAAACAACGGTTAGTTATTCCCCAAGAAGCCATCTTAAAACGTAGCGAAGTTACGGCAGTTTATGTTCTTCATCCTCAGACACATCAACCTATATTACGCCAAGTCCGCTTAGGGGAACGTGTGAACCAGCAACTTGTTGAAGTCCTTTCTGGTGTTCAAGCCGGTGAACATATTGCTTTGAATCCTATTAAGACAGGCATTCTTTCTAAACACACGCCTACTGTAAAAGCAGAGTAGAGGAAATCATATGGGAATTTCAGGAAAAATTGCACGGCTTTTTCTTCACTCGCAAATCACCCCTCTGATCGGTTTAGTGGCCTTTTTACTTGGGTTATTTGCTATTTTAGTGACGCCCAAGGAAGAAGAACCTCAAATTAATGTCACGATGGCAAACGTTTTTGTCCCTTTTCCAGGGGCTTCTGCTCAAGATGTCGAACAACTGATTGCCACCCCTGCCGAACAAGTGTTGTCTCAAATTGCGGGGATCGATCATGTTTATTCTGTCTCTAAACCGGGCATGGCAATCTTAACAGTCCAATATAAAGTTGGGGAAGATCGTATTCAAGCGTTGGTTCGTTTATATGACACTATTTTTTCCAAAAAAGATTGGATTTCTCCTGATTTAGGCGCAGGGGAACCTATTATTAAACCGATTGGCATTGACGATGTCCCGATTATTACCTTCACCTTATGGAGCCAAGATCCGACAAAAGGCGCATTTGATCTAGAACGCATTTCGCATTCATTAGAAATAGAATTAAAGCGCATTCAAGGGACACGGGAAGTCTATACAATCGGTGGGCCAGGAGACATGGTTCGTGTGATTATGGATCCTGAACGTTTAAATGCATTTAATGTTTCACCTCAAGATATTCGCAATGCTTTGCAATTAAGCAATGCTTCTCAGCCTTCTGGTTCACTTGTGACCGATAATCAGCAAATTCTCGTTCAAACAGGATCTTATTTACGGAATGCGCAAGATGTTAAAAATCTGATTGTAGGCGTTTTTCAAAACAAACCTGTTTTTATGACAGATGTTGCGCGTGTAGAAGAAGGCGCGAATCAACCTGATCGATATGTTTGGTTAGGCACTGGCCCTAGTGCTGCCCAAAAGAAAATTAATGGCCAAGGAGAAGTCCCTGCGGTGACATTAGCTGTGTCTAAAAAACCAGGGGAGAATGCCGTTGATATCACAAATCGAGCAATTGAACGAATGGATCAATTAAAAAATACGATCATTCCTCAAGGTGTTCATTATACTATTACGCGAAACTATGGTGAAACCGCAAACGATAAGGCAACTAAATTAATTACTAAATTGATTTTTGCAACGGCTTCTGTTGTGATATTAGTGGCCTTTGCATTAGGAAAACGTGAAGCGGCTATTGTGGGCATGGCGGTTTTAATGACATTAGCGGCCACTCTTTTTGCTTCATGGGCGTGGGGTTTTACGATTAATCGAGTTTCTCTTTTTGCGTTAATTTTCTCGATTGGTATTTTGGTAGATGATGCGATTGTGGTTGTTGAAAATATTCATCGACACGGACAACTTTCGCCTGATCAACCCCTTGTTGATTTTATTCCTCATGCCGTGGACGAAGTAGGGGGCCCGACTATTTTGGCCACTCTAACTGTGATTGCGGCGTTATTGCCGATGGCTTTTGTCACAGGTCTCATGGGTCCTTATATGAGTCCGATTCCCATTAATTCCAGTTTGGGGATGATTTTATCATTAGGGATTGCGTTTATTATTACACCTTGGTTAGCTTCCAAATGGTTAAAGCATCATGTGACCGCGCCAAAACATACAACGACCTCTCCTCTTGATTCTGAAACAGAAAAAACGCCATTAACACACAAAGCAGATAAAAGTTATTTTCGTTTTCGTAAAATTTTAATGCCATTCTTGGATGAGCGTCATGGGGCATTGCGCCGTTTTGGCTTATTTGGTGTGGTCATTTTTCTAATTGCTATTTCTGTTTCATTGGCTGTTTTCCAACTAGTTGTTTTAAAAATGCTGCCTTTTGACAACAAATCGGAGTTTCAAGTTGTTGTCGATATGCCTGTTGGCACGCCTGTTGAACGCACAGCACAGGTTATGCATGAAATTGGAGCGTATTTAGCAACGGTTCCTGAGGTCACAGATTATCAGGCCTATGCTGGTGTGGGTTCTCCGATCAACTTTAATGGCTTAGTTCGTCAATATTATTTACGGAATAGCAGTGAATTAGGTGATATTCAAGTTAATTTAGTTGATAAGCATCATCGCGATCGAAAGAGCCATGAAATTGCCTTAGCCGTTCGGCCACCGATTGATAAAATTGCAAAAAAATACAATGCGGCTGTAAAAATTGTTGAAGTTCCCCCTGGTCCTCCTGTCATGTCTCCGCTTGTTGCCGAAGTTTACGGGCCTGACTATGCAGGACAAATTAACGTGGCTAAACAAATTCGGGCCGCTTTTGAACAAACGAAAAATATCGTCGACATTGATGATACAGTAGAAGAAGATGCAAATCGTTTTGTCTTGCATGTGTTACAAAACAAAGCGGCAGAGCGCGGGGTCGCACAAAAAGATATCGTAGAAGTCATGCGGCTGGGTTTAGATGGTGAAAATGTGACGCCTATTCACAGTGGCGGGGCAAAATATGAAATTCCAGTCCGCATTCAGACGGCACCAGAACGCCAAAATAGCTTAGATGAACTTTTAAAATTAACCGTTCGTTCTCGTGAAGGGATTTTAATTCCGCTTTCTGAATTGGTTGAAGTGGAAGCCATTCCGCGTGAAAAAACCATTTATCACAAAGATTTACTCCCTGTTGTTTTTATTTTCGGGGACGAAGCCGGAAAATTGGACAGCCCCTTATATGGTTTGTTCGAAATTCGGTCCCGTTTGCAAAAAATTCAATTGAAAGAAGGTGGACCGCTGACAGAATATTTTATAAAACAACCGAGCGATCCTTATGAAAGTTATAGTTATAAGTGGGATGGCGAATGGCAAATTACCTATGAAACTTTCCGCGATATGGGCATTGCTTACGGCGTTGGTTTAATTTTAATTTATCTTCTTGTCGTTGCAGAGTTTAAATCTTATCTTGTACCATTAATTATTATGGCACCTATTCCGTTAACGATTATTGGGGTCATGCCGGGGCATGCATTACTGGGATCTCAATTCACTGCGACGTCGATGATTGGAATGATCGCGTTGGCAGGCATTATTGTGCGAAATTCTATTTTACTGGTTGACTTTATTAATCAACAAGTAAAAGCAGGCATGCACTTTGATGAAGCGGTTGTCTTAGCCAGTGCAACACGGGCGAAACCCATTATTTTAACAGGGGTGGCGGCTATGATAGGGGCGTTATTTATCTTAGACGATCCTATTTTTAATGGTTTAGCAATTTCTTTGATTTTTGGAATTTTTGTTTCAACTGTCCTGACTTTGGTTGTCATTCCTATTTTGTATTACGCGGCCATGCATAAAACATTCAAAGAATCTGAAATCAAATAATCAATCTCAATAAAAAAATCCCGCCATAAAAAGGCGGGATTTTTTTTATAACAAACTTATTCCTTTGGCGGATTTTTTTCTTTTTTGACAGAGACTTTTGCTTGATCCGTTAGAAAACCGGCGCCATTCAACGCGACAATTTCTCCTGATTTAAGTCCTGTTTTAATTTCAATCAGGTCGTCTTGCTTTTCACCTGTTTGCACCACTCTCTGTTTTGCTACATTATTTTGAATCACATAAACGACTTTTCCAATAGGGCGTAACACAACGCTTTGGGCAGGCACGACGATTGCCTCCGTTTTTTGGCCCAAAATGAGTTCCGCATTGACTGAGCCGCCTGCTTGCCACCCACCCGGATTGGCCAATTCAACCAACGCGTACAATGCCCGATTCGTATTATTAATAATTGTTTTTATTTCTTGAATTTTCGCCGTGATCACATGCTGAGGATCGGTGGGAATACTCATTCGGACATCTTGTCCTACTTGAATTTTATTGGCTAAATTTTCAGGAAAAGGCAATTTAATTCGAATTTTTTCGTTTTGCGCAATTTGTACAATTGGTTTGCCTGAAGCAACATAGTCTCCTACTGAAAGATAACGATTCTCAATTTTGCCAGAAATCGGTGCAATCACTTTTGTCTGAGACAACGTATGTGCCGCCCTCGCCAATTGGGCTTTTGCATTTTCTAATTGCTCTTTTTGTGCATGAAATTGGGATTCCGTCTCATCAAGTTTGGTTCCTGAAATAAAATTCTGAGCAGCTAATTCCCGATAACGTTGCGTTAATCGTTCTTGATTAGCAACTAACGCTTCTTGGCGTTTAATTTCTGCATTGGCCGCCGTTTGCGAGAGTTGATAATCTGTATTATCAATAATCGCAATAATTTGACCCGCTTGCACTGAACTGCCCACATCTACAAAAAGCTGTTTGACTTGCCCTGAAACTTCCGCAGCAACTTGAGGCATATTCAAGCTTTCAATTTCCCCTAATGTTTTTTCAACCGTGACGAGTGGGAGATTTTGCGCGGCAATTGTCGTAATCATTGTCGCAGCGACGCCTGCGCCTTTTTTTTCCTCTGTTTTTTGTGTACCACATCCGGCCAAAAAACTACAGAGCAATGCAATTGCAAGCGTTTTTTTCGTCACAGCATAGCCAATTATTTTAGACATGAACTAACTGATCTTTATAAGTAAAATAGGGTTTAATAATATTCACAATTTGAGAAACAAGTTTAGAATTTTTTAGTAAAATACCCACCTCTCTTGCTCCTTTTGAACGCCCAAATGGATCGGCAGAAAGAAAATTATAACTTGTAATAATTAACCAATCATCACAAATAAGAAGCTTACTATGTAAGCCTAATGTAAAGAAATGCAAGATATGATGTTCCCTCAAAAACTGATGAAATTTTTCAATATCTTTTGGTGTTAATGTGCGCTCAAGAGGCTCACCATGGGCTAAGGCAATAAAACATTTTTCGCTTCCTTCAGGACGTTTTTGTAATGCCATCAAACGGACTGCCGCCGCAATATCTGTCACTAAATGTGAAAAAATAAAACAATGTTCTTTTGCATTCAGTAACGCATAACGCAACAAATGTTCATGCTCTTGATCACGGACAAGACGGATTTTCACATATTGCGGAATGACTTCTTTTGGATAAGGACCAATTTGTTCGGCTTCTGGTTCCAAATTTGTTAAAGTCTCTAATGCATTTTGGTCTAGATCCTCCATTTCTGTTGGAATATCATAAGCGGCTAATTCACTGGCTAAAAGTTGCCATTCAAGGGGTGCCTCGCTCAAGTGATGAGCATAGGCATTCCGCCAAAAACTCGCCGCACACCGACAAAGTTGCGCAATTAAGCCAATATGTTTTGTTTTTAAACTAATATTGTATAATCGCTCTTCTCCAAGCGCATCTAAATTGGATAACCAATTAAAAGATCCAATCACCCCCATATATTCCTGTTTTTCACTTTCAATGTCATAAATTAACAACTTGGCATGGGATTGTGTCGGTTGTTCATTAAAACGTAAAACACCCGCCCCCCGTTTTTTTGCAAAAGTTTTTTTGATTTGATTAAGCCATGAAAGGGCAGCAGTTTTACTATCTTTGACTTCATATCCCCACAATAAATCAACTTTTACCCCGCGTTCTAATGCTTTAATCAAATTAGATTCTAGTTTTTTCAAACAGCGAATGTCTAAAAAAGCAGAACTAATTAATAATCGTGTGTGCGCTTGTTCAAAAGCATTTTCCAAACACACAATGTGTTCTTGATTTGAAATCAATAAATGTGCAAATAAATGCGGTGCAAAAATACTAGATTGTAAAGGCACTTCCCAAGCTGTCTTTAAATAATAATCTAAAAAATCTCGACGCGGTTTCGGAGTAAAATCTTGTTTTTTATAGTAAAATTTATCAACAAACGCGTTTTCATTTTCTTTGGCTAATTCATGAGCAATTAACAAAAGTGGATCATTGAGATGATTTTCCCAGGCACCTGGCAAACCAAAAACATGATCTTTTTCTAAATCGACGTCAACAGGCAACCAAAAATAATCTGCGGAAGTCAAAACAGGTTTATGAATTGCATGTAACCATTCATTTTGTTGGCGATGTAAAATTAACGGCAAAAGTTGCTGAATTTGGCCTTCATCTAAGTCACGTTCTAATAAATTAGAAGGTTGAACTTTGTGAGAAAACCCCATATATTTATCTAACTGTCTGGATGATCGAAAAATAATATCGCGATTATTAATTAAACTCCCGCTAAATTTTTCCATAATAATAAAATTGACTTCTTCTTTAATATGAATTGTTTGCGGTAATGTTTGTTCCGCAAGAACACTTGCCCCTAATGGTGTCAAACAAAATTGTTCAGAAGGCATTGTTTCATTTTGTTGAATAGACACACCCACCCAACCAGCTCGCACTAAATTACTAATAATCTCAATCAGTAAGCGCGGCGGTAAATAAAAAAGATATTTCAATCCTTCTAATGAAACAGGTTGTTTTTCGGCAATCGCTTTTAATAATAAGGCATCAAACGCAGAATAATGTTTGCCTTTGGCAACATGATAATCGACTCGAAATCGATCTAATGGCAAGAGTAAAATCATAGTTTCAATAATCCATTTTTAAATAGTGAAAATTTTGAAAAATAAAAAGCATCATTTATTTTACATAAAATGATGTAAATTATACTGTAAAGAAGCCATCACTGGCGTATGATCAGAAGGACGTTCCCATGCACGCGGCGCACGATCAATAGACACTTTTTGACAAAATTTTACTAAATTTTGTGTCATTAAAATATGATCAATGCGTAAACCTTGCTGGCGTTGAAATTGATTTTGACGATAATCCCACCACGAATAATGCCCTGTTTCTGATTCAAACAATCGAAAACTGTCTACTAGATTTGCAGCTTGACACAAAGATTGCCACAAAGAACGCTCAATCTGACTACTTAAAATATGTGTTTCATCCCATATTTTTGCATTATAAGTATCACGATCATCTGGAATAATATTAAAATCACCCATCAAAATAATGTGTTCATATTGTGTTGCAATTTTTTTTAGCCATGTTGTACAAGCCGCATACCATTGTTGTTTATAAATAAATTTATCTGAATCAAGACTCGCCCCATTTGGTGCGTAAAGACACACAAAGAGGGTGTGATAGAGAGGTGAGTAGACCGCTAACAAACGCTGTTGAGGGTCTTCAAAATCTGGAATATTAATTTGAATCAGTTCTAATGGCTGTTTAGATAAAAAAGCCACGCCATTATATGTTTTTTGCCCAGAAAAATAACAGTGATATCCCAGCGAATTAAAAAATGTCTCTGGAAAATCATGATTTTGTAATTTGATCTCTTGAAGTGCGAGAATATCTATTTCTTTTTGTTTTAACCAAGTTTCTACATGCGATAGACGGACTTTCAGTGAATTCACATTCCACGTAGCAATTTTTAAGTTCATTTTATAAAAAATTTTATTAATTAAATAAAGATCTTCCTCTGTTTAAAATGGGATGAATTTTACAGGGAAAACGAAAAATTTTAGCTGATTTTTTGGAGGCATGTAAAAAAATTTTGGCTAATTCATAAAAGGAGGGAGCCCCCAATAACCTTCTTCAATAATGGGAAGCAAGGGATCGGCATTTAAATAAATATAAATCCAAGCCAGTTTTTGGCTTAAATTTGGAATTTCAACGTGCAGAAGTGCCCGACGATATAATGATTTAGGTTGTTCGAAACCGAAAAATTCTTCTACCGCATCCGCAGCTAATATCGCTTTTTCTGTATTTTCAAATTCTAAATATTCTCCCCACACAATGCCGTTTTCGTCCTCTAACGACAAAAAGCCCGGATAGGCCCCCACATCGACTAAAACCCCTTCCGTTTTGGCGACATGCGCACTTTTTAAGCCACATGTTTTTAGAAAATGAAAGTTTTCGCCATCTGTTTTAAGCGTCCCGTAAAAGAAAAATCCGGGCATCAATGTGTCTTGAGATTGATGCGAAAAGGCCGCCCGATGCCATTGTAGATTTAATCCTAATTCTGTTGCGCCTTCTAAAACTAATTCTTGATATGCAATTGATGGCGGAATATGTAAACGAGCTTGCTTTTCAGGAGGGGCTAAAAAAGTAAAAACTTTGACTTCTTGTCCATTGGAAGTTAATGCAACACACTCCTGATAAGTATATTGGTGTGAGGCGTGCGCTTTCTTTTTGAGCGCCTTAACGGCTATTTCATTCACTTCTATTAGAAAAACGGGAGCAATTTGTCCCCGAATGGCTTGCAAGTTTAAAACGCCACCATGATGAATCTGTGAATGTTTATTCAGAATTAATTCATAATCGGGAAGATAGGCTTTGCAATAAGGGTAAAACTCTGCTTGCGATAGATGATGATCTTCACACCAACGTGTTACAATATGCATATTCAAATCTGCACCATATGCAGCATAATATTGAGGAAATGATTTCATTTTCTTTTCTTATTTTGTACTTTTATTGTTCAAAAAATTAGGTCAATTTAATTTTAACCTAAAACTTATTTTATATAATATTACGTTTTTTGTTATTAAAAAAAGAACAAGCAAATAAAATAGCGTTAGATTTATCTGGCTTTGCTTGTGAATACCGCTATCTCAGGAAATAAAATGCCAAGCACACTCACTCGTTTATTAATCGTAGATGATTCTGCCTTGATGCGTAAATATTTGCGCGAAATTTTTCAAGAAGAAGGGGGGTTCGACATTGCAATTGCACATAATGGTGAAGAAGCCTTACAACTGATCCCCGATTTTAAACCCCATGTCGTCACATTAGATATTAATATGCCTGTTATGGATGGCCTAACTTGTTTAAGCCATATTATGACATTGTATCCTTGTCCTGTTGTAATGGTTTCCTCTTTGACTCATGAAGGGGCAATCGCGACGCTAGAGGCCCTCGAATTAGGGGCAGTGGATTATATTCCTAAACCAGATGGGACCATTTCGCTTAATATCATGTCATTAAGCGATACTCTTGTGCGTTGTGTCAAAAATGCCGCCAAGGCCCGTATTCGCAAAACACGGGGCTTGACTGAACGTTTACGAAACGAGCGCGAAAAAACAAAACAAAATAGCATTTCGCGTTCTCTTTCCCCTGCTTCAAAATCAGTTGTACTGAGTCGAAATAAAAAAACAAACGCTCTTTTCCCAGACGAAGGGCTTGTTTTAATTGGCGTGTCTACTGGAGGCCCCAGTACACTCGAAGATATTTTGCCGCAATTACCTGCTGATTATCCTTATCCAATCGTAATTGCGCAACATATGCCCGGAAGTTTTACGCGCGTACTTGCTGAACGCATTAATAATATTTGTAATGTAACAGTCATAGAAGTCTCACGGCCAACATTACTTGAAGCCGGAAAAGTCTATATCGGACGGGGAGATGCGGATTTAATTATTGCCAAACGGGCGCAAGGTTTATACGCCTTATCTGTTCCTATGGCTAATGAATATTTGTGGCATCCTAGTGTAGACAAGTTGGTTTATTCTGCTTTAGAACATTGCCCCGCAGAAAATTTAATTGGCGTTTTACTCACTGGAATGGGATATGATGGGGCAGAAGCCATGACCGAAATTTTTAAAAGAGGAGGAAAAACGATTGCAGAATCGGAAGAAACCGCCATTATTTTTGGAATGCCTGCGGAATTAATCAATCGGAAGGGCGCGAAAATGATCTTACCTTCACATCGGATTGCGCGCCAACTGATTCAATGGGCGCCCTAATTTAAATAGTCATACCCAGAAACACAGCCTCACACTGTGTTTCTTGTCGTTTTAATAAAAAAACTTAGTAAACATGTTCTGCTTTCGTTGACGTTGTTTCTGTTACGCCTTGACTTTGATTCATGACTAGTTTTTTGAGGGCCTTATTACAACAAATGACTTGATTTAATCCGGTTTGGACGGTTTGCTCAATGACTTGCGTTTGATAATGTGTCAATTGTGTAATAAGATCATGATTTGCTTCAAGGAGAAAGACTAATTCCCCGAGAGCAAGATGATACACTTGTTTTTTGAATTCAATAACATTTTCGAGAGGCACCCAATAATCTGCCCAACGCCATGCATCAAACTCTGGATGACGGCTTGTCCGTAAACAAATATCTGAATCCCTTCCTGTCAAACGCAGTAAGAACCAGATTTGTTTTTGGCCGCGATAAAGCCCACGCCATTCACGACGTACCCAATGACTCGGCACATCATAACGTAACCAATCGCGTGTCCGCCCTAAAATTTTAATATGCTCGGGCTTTAAACCGATTTCTTCGTAAAGCTCTCGATACATTGCTTCTTCTGGAGTTTCACCCTGTTTAATTCCCCCTTGAGGAAATTGCCATGAATGTTCGCGGACTCGTTTCCCCCAGAAGACTTGATTATGCTTATTGCATAAAATAATGCCCACATTCGGGCGATAGCCTTCATGGTCAATCATTTGCTGACACCTAAAATTTTTCTAATTTTGAAAGATTATGCATTACCTAAATTTTTTCATATTTTAGAGATAAAAAAAAGGTTTTTTCGAAAAAAATCAAT
>CAZDFJ010000048.1:0-12932 GCA_964504875.1 uncultured Burkholderiales bacterium
TTTTTGGGGAAAAATTTTTTTTGGGTTTTTTTGGAAGTTTTTTTTTTTCGGTTTTGGGAAAAAAATTTTTTTTGGGTTTTTTGGGGGAAAAAAATTTTTTTGGTTTTTTTTGGGGAAAAAATTTTTTTGGGTTTTTTGGGAAATTTTTTTTGTATTGGATTTTTTTGTTCACGGTAAAATGGCAGCACCCCCCCCCCCCCCCCCCCTTCATTCTGCCATAACTTCTGATAGTTTTTTTAGTGCTGCAAAAAATGACTTAAATAGTGTTTTAGAAAAGTTTGCATTATTTATTCGAGAAATCAAAAATTTATCAGAGTTAATGCGTTACACACTGGATCAAATTAATTCGAAAAATTCATTATTGGCCATGGCTACTGAAAAAGAAGAAACTGAAATTGATTCAATTCAGGGAAGATTACAACAGTTTGTTGATCAAATTCATCATAACAACTTAGAAATTTATCAAGCGATTGAAGTGGCCAGCTCGCTTAAATCAGATAATGATTTAATTAGTGATTTACGGGCTTTATTTCAATCTGTTTTAGGCGATGTCTATGACCGTATTATCAAAACATTAGAAGTGATTAAATCAATTAATTTTACATTACGGGGTCATTTGGACGTATTACGAGAAGCCTTAAATGAAATCAAAATTGGGAATATTGGGAAAGGTATCAGTGTTGTGACTGAAGAATGTGCCTCAATGATATATACAACTAATGATTTGATGCAAAATATTTATCATGCTTTTGCGGCAATCAATCAAAGTGTCGATGCAAAACAAGATTCGATTAACGAAAATTTTGAAAAACTCTCTTCTAAATTGTATCTTTCTGGCGAAATTGTAAGCATGATGGCGGCCATTTTAGAGGAAATTCAAAAAAGTTTGGGGGTCCAAGATCATCTTTTTGGAGATATTAATCATTCTATTCAATCAGTTAAAAAGTCACACAATGTGACCTACCAAACCACACAAAAAACCGTGATGCTCACTGCTATTTTAGGTTATTTGAACCATGATTTAAAAAAGGCTATTCATGCTTTTGAGCCGACTGTTGAAGAAGAGACGTTGAATTATCAAGAAGAAATTCAAAATATTTTAGAACAGCATGATAGCTTGGAAGATCCTCCCATACAATCTTTTATAGAATTATTTAAAGTTTAAAACTATTTTCATTTTTTATATTTTATAGTAAATAAATATTGCTTATATTATCTCAAATAATATTTATTTTTATTAAAAAAAATAGAGAATAATATTTTATTAAAATAAATTTGAAAAATTGTTATATTTTAATATACTGCGATAGTTTATAATTATCTAATGAATTAGAGCATAAATATGGTCAGGCAGCATAATCAGAAAAACAAAATATGCCATATAAAAAGGAGCTTAACTATTGAAAAATCTCGAAAAAATTAACTTCACAGGTTTTTTAGATCAGAGCGTAAACCCCATTTTTTTCTTAAACAAATCTTGTGAATTAATTTATTGTAATCAAGCTGCGATTCATTTTTTTGAAAAAAATCAGGTGTATTTTAGAGAAATGGACCCGTTGTTTCAACCTAATGAATTAGGTAGAAAATTAGCTGTTTTTGAAAAATTGCTGATGCGAGAGTGTCAAGAAATTTTGGCATTAAAACAAGGACAATTTTTAGAAAAAATGCTTGCAATTGATATTTTGCATTTAAACTGTCATATTTCTCCTATTTTTTCTGTAGACGGGATACAACAAGGCGTTGGGTTTGAAGTTCAAGATCGAACGATTTTATTACGTACATTGAGTCTTTTAGAAGAGGCGATTCATGCTGCAGAAGAAGGCAATTTTGAACATAAATTATCATTAGAATATATTATCAAAGAAAATCCTGATTTTGCACTCATTAGTCAAAAAATTAATATTTTATTTGAAGTCATACAAAATTTCTTTGGGGATATTATTTGCGTTTTAGATGATTTAATGCATGGAAAAACTATTAATAATGACATAGAAACAATTCCTGATGGTTTTTTTGGAACAACAAAAGAAGATTTAAATCAAGTGCTTAGCCGATTTCGTCAATTTATACAAGGAATTGCTCAAACTTCAAATCTCATGTTATATACATTAGAAAATAGCCATGCAAAAAATATTTTAATGGCGATTTCGTCTGCACAAGAAGAAGAAAAAATTTATGAGGTAGAAACACAACTCAGGCTGTTTTTGGAAAAATTGCGCCATAGTAATTTGGAAATTTATCAAGGCGTAGAAATAGCAGGCTCCCTTAAAAATAATGATGAAATTGTTCGAGAATTAAGGACAATGTTTCAGTCAATTATTAACGATATTTTTGATCGTGTTATTTACATGTTAAATATCATTAAAACGATTAATTTTACATTGCGCGGGCATTTAGATGTATTGCGCGCGTCGTTATATGAAGTAAAAATAGGAAATATAGGCAAAGGAATTCATGGTGTGACTCAAGAATGCGAAGCGATGATTAGTACAACAAATGAACTGATGCAAAATATTTATCATGCTTTTTCCTCTATTAATCAAAGGATTACAGAGAAACAAGTGGAAATTGACGAAATTTTTGAAATCTTAGCTTCGAAATTATATTCTATGATGTCTGTGATTTTAGAGGAAATTCGAAAAAACTTAAATTCACATAATGAATTTACTGATGAAGTGTTAGAAATGATTGATGATGTCAAAGAATTACATCAATTAACAGAAAAAACAAGTTGTGTTTCAGATGATTTTACAAAAATTTTATCTTATTTAATGGAAAATTTAAGCAAAAATATTACGCTTTTTGAGGCAGGTACGCAGAAGGCATCCTACTCTGTGAGTGAAAAACAGTATGCCCTTCATGCTTTTTTAACACAATATGCTAAAGATATTGGTCTTTCTGAAGAGACACTAGAGGTGCTTTTTAAATAAGAGAAAAAACCATCTCTATTAGTCAATCTATTAAGTAGAAGATGGTTTATTGTTTTAATTAATAATGATCACTTATCTTGTGGATAAACTTCTGGCAAGAGCACGGCACTATTTGTCGGTTCTTCTTCAAGATCTTCAACATCAGAATCAGCCGTGAGATGATTGACATCTGGATCAATAATACGCACGACCCCGGCCAATTTTTGATCTTCATTTAAATTAATTAATTTAACACCTAATGCATGCCGTGAAAATGTACTAATTTGTTCTGCTTCCGTCCGGACAAGCATTCCCCCGTCGGTAATGAGCATAATGTCATCTTGTTTTTCAACCAAGATTGCTGCCACGAAGCGCCCCGCTTTTTCAACATTGCCTTTTAATGCGCGTACCCCTCGAATCCCACGATGATGCGGTGTAAATTCGCCTATTGACGTTAATTTGCCTAGACCATTTTCTGTTGCAATCAAGACAAAATGATTTTCATCTTTGGAGACAACTAGCGAAATAACCCGTTCGATTTCAGGTAAACGCATGCCAATAACCCCTTGCGCGCCCCGCCCCATTGGGCGGACTTCTGATTCAATAAAGCGAACGCATTGGCCATCACTTGAAAACAGCATAATGTCATATTGACCGTCAGTAATCGCTGCATTAATTAAATAATCATCTTCATCTAGTGAAATTGCGCGAATCCCTGCGGTTCGCGGGCGTGAAAATTCAATTAAAGAGGTTTTCTTCACGATGCCCTTTGACGTGGCCATAAAGACGTAATGACCTTCATCAAAAGTCTTAACAGGTAGAATTGCATTAATTTTTTCGTGTTCACTCAAGGTAATGAGATTAACGATAGGCTTCCCTCGGCTAATACGGCTTCCTTCTGGAATATCGTATACTTTGAGCCAGTAAAGTGTGCCTAAATTAGAAAAACATAAAATATAATCATGCGTATTGGCAACAAAAACATTCTCGATAAAATCATCTTCTTTTGTAGACGTTGCTTTTTTGCCGGTTCCGCCTCTTTTTTGACGTTTAAATTCTGTCAGTGGTTGTGATTTAATGTAACCACCATGCGTAAAAGTAATCACACGGTCTTCTGGCGCAATTAAATCTTCACGGCTTAACTCTTCTGTTTGGAAGATTAATTCACTTCGACGTTTATCCCCAAATTGGGCTTTAATTTCAAGAAGTTCTGTCCGGATTAATTCAGTGACGCGATCTGGGGAGGTTAAAATATTTTCTAAGTCAGCAATCTTTGCTTTGACTTCCTCATATTCTTTGAGAATTTTTTCGCGCTCCAGCCCTGTTAAACGTTGTAAACGCAGATCTAAAATCGCTTGGGATTGCACTTCACTTAAAGCATATTTTTGAATTAATGCTTCCCGTGCATTTTGGGGATTCGGCGCTGATTTGACAAGTTCAACAATTTGATCAACGTGTTGTAATGCAATATCCAAGCCTTCTAAAAGGTGTCCCCGTTCTTTTGCTTTTTGTAAATCAAATTGAGTCCGACGTGTAATCACCTCACGGCGATGACGTAAAAAACAAATTAAAATTTGTTTTAAATTTAACAATTTAGGTTGACCATCTACAAGCGCAACCATGTTCATGCTAAAACTTTCTTGTAAAGAAGTTTCTTTATAAAGCTGATTGAGAATAATTTGTTCGTTGGCATCGCGCTTGAGTTCGATGACAATGCGCATACCAGATTTGTCAGATTCGTCTCGAATTGTTGAAATGCCTTCAACGCGTTTGTCGCGAACGAGATCTGCAATACGCTCACATAAAGTGGCTTTATTGACTTGATAAGGCAGTTCATCCACAATAATTGCGCGCCGATTGCCTCGTTCCATATCCTCAAAATGCGTCCGGGCTCGCATAACAATACGCCCACGGCCTGTTAAATAGCCTTGTTTTGCACCAGATACACCATAAATAAAACCAGCTGTCGGAAAGTCAGGAGCAGGAATATATTCAGTTAATTCTTCAATACTAAGTGTAGGATTTTCTAATAAGGCGACACAACCGTTAACCACTTCCCCTAAATTATGAGGCGGAATATTTGTTGCCATCCCAACGGCAATTCCAGATGCACCGTTAATCAGTAAATTGGGTAATTTTGTAGGTAAAATTAAGGGTTCTTTTTCGGAACCATCATAATTTGGTCCAAAATTTACAGTATTTTTGTCAATATCACTCAGCAATTCCTGCGTGATTTTTGCCATCCGAATTTCTGTATAACGCATCGCCGCCGCATTATCGCCATCGACGGAGCCAAAGTTTCCTTGACCATCTACAAGTGGATAACGTAAGCTAAAGTCCTGTGCCATCCGTACAATTGTGTCATAGACTGCACTGTCCCCATGAGGATGATATTTACCAATGACATCCCCCACAACCCGCGCTGATTTTTTATAAGCGCGATTCCAATCATTGTGCAATTCATGCATGGCGTATAACACACGGCGATGAACTGGTTTTAACCCGTCTCGAACATCAGGCAACGCCCGCCCAACAATCACGCTCATTGCATAATCTAAATAAGAGCGTTGCATTTCCTCTTCGAGACTAATAGGAAGTGTTTCGCGTGCAAATAAATCCATCATTTTTTAATTTAAATTGAGTATAGGTTTAATTATTTATAAAAAATTTGGCTTGCCGCTGACAGATTTTTTTGTTGAATCTGTACATGAGAAAATAAACTTAAGTTTTGTATTAGGATCCAAAACATAAGCGATGATATCGAATTCTTCTTCCAAAAAAATAATCAAAAACAAAGAGATTTATTTTTCAAAATCAGAATGCGTCAAAACCTTTTTTATGGGAAAGGGTATCATTTTCTGTGGTGGGAAACAAAGAACAACACGTCATTTAGTAATTATGGCTATTGCCTGAACGTGTTGAGGGGAAAATTTGTTTCTCACGCATTCAGACGGCACTGCCACTTTTTCGGTTCTTCTTGTTTTGGCAAAAGCCCACCTTATTTCAAGCAAATTTCAAACAAGGTGGGTGTCTGTATGACATTAATGAAACAAATTATAACAGATTGTGACCGACTAGTCTTGGTTTAAATCATTTACGCTTCTTAAACGTGTGTAGCCCTTGACTAAATCAACATTGGTTCGTGCAACATCTTCTGAGAAAGAAGAAGCATCTGGCGTTAATTCTGGTAATTTATGTAATTCAAAATCAGAATGAACTAATGTAGTGGATGGCACGTAAAAACGTGATGGAACGTGACAATCTTCTAATACAGAATTATGACGAATGACAGAGTATTCACCAACCGTGCAATTAAATAACACCGTATTGAAACCAACAAAGACGTTATTTGCAACTTCACATGGGCCATGAATAATAGAACGATGCGCAATAGAAGTATTCGCACCAATCGTGACCGCGGCGCCTGATTTAGAATGAATGACCACCCCATCTTGAATATTGGAGTTATCCCCAATCACGATAGGTTCCATGTCTCCGTTTTCATTCACTTCGTCAGCACGAATGACCGCATATGGTCCGACAAAAACGTTTTTCCCAATGACCACTTTTCCACAAATAATTGCAGTATCATCGACATACGCTGAAGGATCCACTTGTGGAATATGTCCAGAGGGGTTTTTTCTGATCATCGTCTTTCTCCTAAAAGAAATAATAGTGCTTAATCGATTAAGGTTTGGTAGGGTAAACCCACCTTATCGCACGGGGATACCTCGCCGATAAAGGCGGCGCGCCGGTGCTAGACAGAATTATGTTAGATCAGAGTACATAGCAAGCTAGCCAAAGCATCCTAAAGCGACACTAAGAATAAAATAATAAGATGTATTTATATTGTATGATACAACTTAAGATGTGCCTCACCTTTTGCGTCTTGATTTAGTATAATTGATGAGTAAGGCGAACACAATAACCATTTTTAGCATAAATTGCTTAAATAATCAATCTTTCTATGTTGTTTCAACCCGATCTTTTTGCATGCATTGTTCATAGATTTGTTCAAACAAAGGTTTAAGTTTGAGCGAAACAAACTCAATGAGATGCGTGAGCATGGCCTGTTCTTGATGTAATTGTATAAGTTGCGAAGACAATTGTAAATAAGTTGCCACTTTCGTTTGTAATTCCTCAATAAGCATGCTGCATGGGCCATTTTCTTCTTGTAAACAGGCGTGCCAAGCGATATCAAACTTGCTATTAAGTTTTTCTAGTTCTGGTAAAAATAAATTAAAATTTTCCATATCAGGCGCATTACTGAGTAAAATTAAATAAGCGCGAATATGAATTAATTTCTCAGGTAAATGTTCTAATGTTGAAACGGGAACCAGTTTAATTTTATTTAGTTGTTCTACAATACTCGCCGTTGAAAAAAGCAAATCACGTGTCAGATTATTAATAATATTGAGCTTGTCTTGGGATGTAATTGACATCATGGCAACATTTTCAATGTTGCTGTTGAGCATGACCGTCGATTCACGCTGTGTATGAACAAGATGTGTAATGCCTGACATTTTTTCATTGGCTTCGTTTGCACTTTGATTGATGACTTGAATGGCATGAGATGTCGTGTGCATCATTGTCATGCTTGTTTCAACCTGTTCGCGTGTAATCTTAATTTTTTCAGCAACATGTTTTGTGCCAGATTGCACTTGTTCAATAAGCTGACGGATTTCCTGCGTGGAAGCTTCTGTTTTTTCTGCTAACTTGCGGACTTCTTCTGCGACAACGGTGAAGCCGCGTCCTTGTTCGCCCGCATGCGCGGCTTCAATGGCCGCATTGAGAGCCAGTAAATTTGTTTGACTCGCAATATCAGCAATTAAATTGACAATGTAACCAATTTGATCAGACTGATTTGTCAGTGTTGAAAGCGCTTCATTGGATTCATGCACAATTTTGACGACGCGTTCAAAAGCATGACATGTGTTTTCCATATTTTCGACACTTTCCTCTGTCATAGAAGCAGTGCATAAACTATTTTGTTGTGTATGAGAAGCATCTTTTTCAATTTCTTCCATATTTTTTTCAAGCACTTCAATCGCTTGGGCGGCATTACTTGTAGATAAAACCTGTAAGCGTGACGCCGCTGTGATTTCTGCTGAATCTTGTGATAAATCTGAAATAATTTTAAAAAGTGAAAAAAGATGTTTTTCAATTTCAAGGACATATTGGTTGAGATACGCAATATAATAATTCAAGCTACGTGCAATCGGCCGAAGTTCTTGGGAAACTTTGTTTTCTCGAATTGTAAATTGATTTGTATGTGAAATAATTTCTATTTCTTGACGGAGCAAATCAACATTTTTTGAAAAAGAATACCAATTCCAATAGCAATACATACCGAGTAAAAGAAGCCCAGAAGACGCAATAATTGTGCCAATATGTGAGTCAGTTATATGACTAATAATATTGACGGTCATTAAAACGACAAAACCAATAGACGTAAATGTTAATTTTGAATATACCATATCAATAATATAATTTTATATTAATAAAAATAATCTTTTTCATTTTAATTCTTTGAGTTTTAGTTTATTTTAAAAAGATACTGTTAAAAATGAGTAACTTTGATTATCAGCCTTACCATGCCCCGTATTGGTTACGAGGTAAACATTTTCAGACGATTTATCCCTCAGTTTTTTTACCAAAACCTCAAGTATCCTACCAACGTGAACGCTGGTTTACACCAGATAATGATTTTATCGACGTTGATTTTTATTTTCATTGTACTACACATTCTGCCCCACAAAAACTATTGATCTTGTTTCATGGTTTAGAAGGAAGTTCGAACAGTTTTTATGCACAATATTATGCCGATTTTTTTGCAAAACAAGGATGGATCATAGGAATTCCTCATTTTAGAGGTTGTAGTGGAGAACCAAACTGGCAAAAACGCGCTTATTTTGCTGGTGATATCGATGAAATTTTATGGATTTTGCAAACTTTTTCAGAAAAATACGCAAAAACAAAAAAATATGCTGTGGGGATTTCATTAGGCGCCAATGCATTACTCAAATGTGCGGGGCATTATGCTCATTTGACCACAAATTTACTTAATGCGATGGTTGCTATTTCGACTCCATTTGATTTAACTTTAGCGGGAAAAGTCTTGGATAAAGGTTGGAATCGAATTTTATATACCCGTCATTTTTTGAAAACTTTGATTCCAAATATTGAAAAAAAATGTATTCATTATCCAGAAATTATTGATCAAACAGATTTAAAAAACATTAAAACTCTTTATGATTTTGACGATCAAATTACGTCACAATTACATGGATTTAAAAATGCATTGGATTATTGGAAGAAATGTAGCAGTATAAATGATTTAATTTCGATTGAAATCCCGACGTTGTTAATTAATGCTCAAAATGATCCCTTTTTTCCAGCACGGGCTTTGCCACAAAAAGCGCAACTTTCTGAGCATATTGTGACCTGCTATCCAGAACAAGGGGGGCATGTTGGTTTTGTCACAGGGCGTTTTCCTGGTCAGTTTGATTGGGTTTTATCACAAACAGAACGTTTTTTTGCATCCCTTTCATAATATTATTTTTTAAGCGTGGTAAAGATAATGTCTTTTTGGATGACATTTAATGGTCAAGCACTAGGTGATTTGTTTTCTGCACTACATGGATTGGTCTCATTGTTAAGATTATTGCTGTTGTCTGGTTGGTGGGGACTTGGCTTGGTGCTTTTGGTTCTCTTGGGTTTTTATCTATGGAAGCGTTAAGAAGCTGAATAACGCGTAGAAGCATAATAGAAAAAAAAGCCCGAGGGGCACTCGGGCTTCATGATCACATCACATTCCTTTTTTTAGGAAGCAACGGCTTGATTCAATTTTTGGTGTAACTCTTGCAAGCTATAAACATCCAGCTGCTTCATTTGTGCAATACCAGTGCACGCTGCTTTTGCACCAGCCATTGTTGTAAAATACGTAATTTTTTGCTGTAACGTTTCACGACGAATAATATAAGAATCTTGAATAGCGCGTTTGTCTTCAACAGTATTAATGATCAAATCAAATTCTGTATTTTTGATCATATCGACAATATGAGGCCGGCCTTCATTGACTTTATTAACAGAGGTGACAGGAATTCCCGCAGCATTAATTGCGGCAGCTGTTCCCCGCGTTGCAAAAATCTTAAAGCCTAATTCGGATAATTTTCCTGCGACTTCAACCGCCGCCTCTTTATCTCCATTGCGGACGCTTAATAAAACATTACCGGATTCTGGTAAAATTTCGCCCGTCGCAATTTGTGATTTAACAAAAGCTTCCGCAAAAGTGTGTCCGACGCCCATCACTTCCCCAGTAGATTTCATTTCAGGTCCTAAAATTGTATCGACCCCTGGGAATTTAATAAATGGGAACACGGCTTCTTTGACACAATAATAAGTCGGCTGGACTTCTTTTGTGTAACCTTGTTCGACTAAGGTTTTTTTGACCATGCAACGTGCAGCAATTTTTGCAAGAGGAATCCCTGTCGCTTTTGAAACATAAGGAACCGTCCGAGACGCCCGTGGATTCACTTCTAACACATAAACAGTACCTTGCTGAATAGCAAATTGGACATTCATTAAGCCAACCACTTGCAAGGCTTTTGCCATTTGTACTGTTTGATGACGCAATTCGTCTTGCATTTCTGCGCTTAAGCTGAATGGAGGCAAAGAACATGCAGAATCGCCGGAGTGTACACCCGCTTGTTCAATATGTTCCATGATGCCGCCAATTAAGACATTGCCTTCAATATCACAAATTGCATCAACATCAACTTCGGTCGCATCGTTCAAGAAACGATCTAATAAAACAGGAGAATCGTTTGAAACTTTGACGGCTTCGCGCATATAACGTTCTAAATCAGATTGTTGATGCACGATTTCCATAGCCCGCCCACCTAAAACATAGCTAGGCCGTACAACAAGTGGATAGCCAATTTCTTGGGCCATTGTAATGGCTTCTTCTGGGTTACGGGCTGTCCGATTAGGCGGTTGTTTCAAGCCTAAATCATGTAATAATTTTTGGAAGCGTTCGCGATCTTCTGCGCAGTCAATTGCGTCCGGAGTTGTGCCAATAATGGGCACGCCATTTGCTTCTAAATCCCGCGCTAATTTTAACGGTGTTTGTCCGCCATATTGGACAATCACGCCTACAGGCTTCTCCACTTCAACGACTTCGAGTACATCTTCGAGTGTCAGTGGTTCAAAATAGAGCCGGTCCGAAGTATCATAATCTGTAGAAACCGTTTCAGGATTACAATTGACCATAATAGTTTCGTAACCATCTTCGCGCATACTAAATGCTGCATGCACACAACAATAGTCAAATTCAATCCCTTGTCCGATACGATTTGGTCCGCCCCCTAATACCATGATTTTTTTCTTATCTGTGGGCGCCGCCTCGCATTCTTCTTCATAGGTTGAATACATATATGCTGTATTTGTAGCGAATTCGGCCGCGCAAGTATCCACACGTTTAAAGACAGGACGTAAACCTAAGGCATGACGTTGTTGGCGTACAACATCTTGTGGCACACCAAATAATTTTGCCAAACGACGATCTGCAAACCCTTTTCGTTTTAATAAACGAAATTCTTCATAACTTAAAGAAGTGAGTTCACGGCCTTTGATGTTTTCAATCGTGGCATATAAATCATAGATTTGTGTTAAAAACCAGCGATCAATCTTTGTTAAATCAAAGACTTGCTCGATAGTCATGCCTTGACGGTATGCATCCGCAATATACCATAGACGTTCTGGACCGGCTTCACTGAGTTGTTCTTCGATTTCATCAATATCAGTGGTTTTTTCATCAAATCCATCTACGCCGACTTCCAGGCCACGTAATGCTTTTTGTAACGATTCTTGGAATGTCCGGCCAATTGCCATCACTTCCCCAACAGATTTCATTTGTGTTGTCAAACGATTGTCGGCTTGAGGAAATTTCTCAAAAGCAAAACGTGGAATTTTCGTCACAATATAATCAATACTGGGCTCAAATGAAGCAGGCGTAGCGCCACCCGTAATTTCATTGCGTAATTCATCCAGCGTATAACCTACAGCTAATTTGGCCGCGACTTTGGCAATAGGAAATCCTGTTGCTTTAGAAGCCAAAGCAGAAGAACGTGAAACCCGTGGATTCATTTCGATCACAATCATCCGGCCATTTTCTGGATTAATTGCAAATTGCACGTTTGACCCACCTGTTTCAACACCGATTTCACGTAACACAGCAATCGATGCATCCCGCATGATTTGGTATTCTTTATCTGTCAGCGTCTGTGCAGGTGCAACAGTGATAGAATCCCCTGTATGAATGCCCATAGGATCAAGATTTTCAATCGAGCAGATAATAATGCAATTATCATTTTTATCACGCACGACTTCCATTTCATACTCTTTCCAACCAATGACGGATTCTTCAATTAAGAGTTCGTGTGTTGGAGAGGCTTCTAAACCGCGTTCGCAAATTTCAACAAATTCTTGTTTGTTATAAGCAATCCCGCCGCCCGTTCCGCCTAATGTGAAGGAAGGGCGAATAATCGTTGGAAAGCCAATATCTGCTTGGATTTGAAACGCTTCGTCCATATTGTGGGCGACACCGGAACGAGGGCAATCTAAGCCGATATTTTGCATCGCGCGTTTGAATTTTTCGCGATCTTCTGCTTTATCAATGGCTTCGCGAGAAGCCCCGATCAATTCGACGTTATAACGTTCTAAAACACCATGATGTGCCAAATCTAATGCACAATTTAATGCAGTTTGGCCACCCATCGTAGGCAAAATTGCATGTGGACGTTCTTTTTCAATAATTTTTTCAATGACTTGCCAATTAATCGGCTCAATATATGTTACATCAGCCGTGTCTGGATCAGTCATGATCGTAGCAGGATTAGAGTTAACTAAAATGATTTTATAGCCTTCTTGACGAAGGGCTTTGCAGGCTTGCGCGCCAGAATAATCAAATTCGCACGCTTGCCCAATGATAATTGGACCCGCTCCAATAATCAGAATCTTTTC
>CAZDFJ010000049.1:0-12889 GCA_964504875.1 uncultured Burkholderiales bacterium
GCACTCCAGAGAGAGCGACGTTCACGCAAGGCGTCGACCACACGAAACATGAATTCGACTTTTTCCTCTGTGATCAGAAAATAACCGAGGCCAGCAGCACCGATTATCCATGCAAGTGTCCACCATCCTAACCACAATGCAACTTGAATGGACAAATAAAACTCTAATCCCATTCCGATTATTGTCAACCAAAAAACCATTAACCATGAAATACGCATTCTTATCGTTGTCCTTGTTTTCGAATTTGTTTCGTTTTGTCCGCTCAATTAATCAAAGCGATTCATCTTTAAAAATATTACTGATACCACTCTTTCATTTTACAATTTGCCTCTTATTGATGGCAAACTTTAGCACTAAAAGTTTCGCAGAAACACAGCTTTTACCTCCGGACAAAGCTTTTGAATTTTCTGCACGGCAAATTGATCCTGAAACAGTAGAAGTGATTTACAACATCGCAGATGGTTATTATCTCTATAAAAACCGCTTTCAATTTGATGTGTTACCTCACGCAGAAAGTCATCTTCGCATTAGCCAACCTGTTTTGCCTGAAGGGAAGAAAAAACAGGATCCCAACTTTGGAATGATGGAAATTTATTATCATCAAGTCCGTTTTAAAATTCCACTTTTAGACAATAATACTCAAATTAAGAATATTGCTTTAAAAATTACGAGTCAGGGTTGTGCGAATGTTGGTGTCTGTTATCCCCCGCAATCAAAATTATTCGTTATTAATGCTAGTAATTTGAGTATTAATACTTCGGAATCTGACAGCCATTTGTCACAATGGCTACAAAGTGCAACACAAGCAGAAACCATTCGGAATCTTTTTGAAACCCAAAATTATTTTATATTATTATTGAGTTTTTTTGGTTTTGGTTTACTGTTAGCATTTACGCCCTGTGTTTTTCCAATGGTTCCAATACTCTCAAGTATTATTCTTGGCCAAGAAAAAAATAATCTGAATACAATAAAAGGACTTCTTTTGTCAAGTAGCTATGTATTGGGAATGGCTTTAATGTATACAATTGCAGGGATTTTAGCTGCTCTTTCCGGTAAAATGCTAGCACAATCACTTCAAAGTATTTGGGTGATTGGACCGATGAGTTTCTTTTTTGTTTTACTTGCATTTTCCTTATTTGGTTTTTATGAGTTGCAAATTCCGGCACGGTTACAATCATTTTTAACAGAAAAAACACAGCTTTTTCAAGGGGGACGATTTTTATCTGTCGGAATGATGGGCGCACTTTCGGCTTTAATCGTTGGCCCTTGTGTTGCTGCCCCCCTTGCAGGGGCTTTAGTCTATATTAGCCAAACTAAAAATGTTTTTTTAGGAGGCAGTGCGCTTTTTGTTATGTCCATTGGAATGGGCATGCCACTTCTTCTTGTGGGTGCATCTGCTGGACGCTTTCTGCCAAAAGCAGGGGCGTGGATGACCAAAATTAAAATAATATTTGGTCTGATTTTCCTTATCACAGCATTTTGGTTGATTTCCCCGTTTTTAACAGGACAAAATCAAACAAAAATTAATTCTGTTTTACCTTTTGAACTGATTACAACAGAAAATGAATTATCACAAGTATTATTGTCACAGCGAGATACAAAAAAAATTACGGTGCTTGATTTTTATGCGGATTGGTGTGTTTCTTGCAAAGAATTTGAACATTTTACACTTTCAGATCCTAGTATCCAAGAACAAATGAAACAAATGCGCCTGATTCGTATTGACATTACAAATAATACAATATCCGACCAAGCTCTTCTCAAAAAATTTCAGCTTTTCGGGCCCCCTGCTCTCTTATTCTTCTCACCTGAAGGACAAGAAATTCGGTCGGCACGGATGATTGGATTTCAAAATCCAACACAATTTCAACAAACATTAAACCAGTTACACAAATCAGAAAAAAAACAACTGTTAGATTCATTATAATTTTAACATTGTTTTAAGGAATAATTATGTTAGATTTATGCGAAAATAGTGCAAGTTACATCCGTAGTTTGGCGGCTTACCAGCCTGGTAAACCTATTTCTGAATTAGAACGTGAATTAGGCATTACCAACATTGTGAAACTTGCTTCTAATGAAAATCCGCTCGGCGTCAGCCCTCTTGTCTTGCAACATTTACAAGCAATTTTACCAGAAATTGCACGCTATCCTGACGGAAATGGTTTTGCTTTAAAACAAGCTTTATGCGAATTTCACAGTAATATTCAGCTTAACGAAAATCAAATTGTCTTAGGTAATGGCTCAAACGATGTGCTCGAAATTGTTGCAAAAGCATTTTTAAAACCAGAAGATGAAGCAATTTATGCCCGTTATGCATTTGCAGTTTACCCCTTAGCAACCCAAGCAGCAGGAGCGAAAGGACGTTGTACGGCTGCTAAAAATTTTGGGCATGACTTAGATGCAATGCTTGATGCGATTAATAGCAAAACCCGCGTTATTTTTATCGCAAATCCTAATAATCCAAGCGGAACATTTTTGACAGGGGCAGCGTTACTTGATTTTGTCAAAGCCGTTCCTGAAAATATTCTTATTGTTCTGGATGAGGCTTATTGCGAATATCTCCCTCCTGACTTACGCATTGACACACCCAGTTGGATCAATCGTTTTCCAAATGTGTTTGTGTCCAGAACTTTTTCTAAAGCGTATGGTTTAGCGGGATTACGTGTTGGTTATGGGATAGGTCATCCTGATGTCATTGATTTGATGAACCGTGTTCGCCAGCCTTTTAATGTAAATCAATTAGCTTTGGAAGCCGCACGAATTGCGCTCACTGATCAAGATTTTATTCAAAAAAGCTATGAATTAAATCGGCAAGGCATGAAACAAATTACTGAGGGATTGACTGCATTGGGGTTAGAATTTATTCCCTCTTTTGGGAATTTTGTCAGCTTTAAAATTGAAAATGCAGGACAAGTTTATCAAAAATTATTACAGCAAGGTGTGATTGTCCGTCCAATTGCAGGCTATCAAATGCCCGATTATTTACGTATCAGTATTGGACTTCCTGAGGAAAATCAACGCTTCTTAGACGCACTAAAAATCGTTATTTCTTAATCAGAAAATAAATCAAAAACAGCCCTCATTAACGAAGGCTGTTTTTTTTATATTATTGTATTGCTTGAATAATTTGATAAAATTGGCTCGCATTAAGAGAGGCTCCACCCACTAATGCCCCATCAATTTCAGGCATGCTAAATAATGCTTTGGCATTTTGCGCAGTCACACTGCCACCATAAAGAATGGACTGATTTTTATCAGGTAAATGCGCACGAATAAAGGCATGCGTTTCATTAGCAAGTTCAGGCGTGGCAGCTTTTCCTGTTCCAATAGCCCAAACTGGTTCATACGC
Source organism: uncultured Burkholderiales bacterium (assembly GCA_964504875.1). Lineage (GTDB taxonomy): Bacteria > Pseudomonadota > Gammaproteobacteria > Burkholderiales > CAZDFJ01 > CAZDFJ01. The sequence continues at coordinate 3,353 of CAZDFJ010000049.1, forward strand.
GATAATGCACTGTACTAATAAACTAGAGGGAACCGCGCGCAATTGGGACAAGAGAACATTATCTGTTAGATCCGCTTCGCGTTCCGCTTCTGTTTCTCCAACACACAAAATGGGGGTCATGCCTGCTGTCAAAACTTGAATAATTTTTTCAGCAGTCAACTCGCTCGTTTCATGAAATAAAGCGCGCCGTTCTGAATGCCCAATAATGACATATTGACAATTGAAATCCCACAACATATCGCATGAAATCTCGCCTGTAAATGCCCCTTTTGCATTCTGATGCACATTTTGTGCCCCAATACGAATTGGGAAATTTTCAAACGCTTGACTCAACTGAAATAAATACGGAGACGGAGGACAAATCACTACTTCGGTCTGACTCACTTTATTTTGCTGAGAAGTATCCAATTTCAGTTGTTTCATTTCTTCAATAAAGGCATTATTTTGGGCAAAATTTCCATTCATTTTCCAATTAGCTACTACAAATCGCTTTCGCATTATTCGTCTCCTTTATTCAAAAAATACTGTTAAAAACTATAAAAATAAGATGAGGCAATTATACTCGAATTTTTTCAAAAAAGAGAACTGATTCCCAGACGATTTATAAACTGAAAACAAATAGACACTTTAAATTCAAATACGTTAAGATGTATAAATTATTTAGATTCATTCTGAGAATCAATCCAAAAAAATCAATAAAATGACCTTTTCATATTTAAACGGGTAGATTCTTTCAGTTTGACTATTTTGTTGTATAATAAATGGCAAAAATAAAATTTTTTCCTTTTTTAGTTTAGCGTGAGAGACATTTATGGGCACAGAAAAAATCAAGGCAGAGCATCTATTCACATTGGATATGCGTTTGGGACAAGAAGATATTGTGTACTCTATGCAGCTTAGTCCAGATGATCGTTCTTTACTGTGTGATACTTTATTAACCACTCTGCGACGTGGCTATGAACAAGCATTATTTGTCATTTGGGACCTAGAAAATGGCGAAGAATGGGGACGATTTTATAGTGATGGGGGTGTCTGCTACACTATTAATGGTTCACAAACGATGGTTTATGGCGACATTAATGCCCCTCAATCTATTGTTGTTTACTCACTGGAAACCGGTTCAATTGTTCATACTTTAATTCGCTCTCAAACGCAGCATCATACTAAAATTGTTTTTGCAGATATTGCAGCTGGATCGCTTGTTGCAGCGGTTTATCACACCTCTCATCCACATGATCAACTGATTCTTGGATTATGGCGTTTTCGTGGAAAAGAAGGATCCTATCGAGAAGTCGATTTATCTCGTTATGGCATATTTTCCGCGGTAGAGGCATACGTGACTTATAATGATGAATATGTAATTTTTAGTGGTCGGACTGAAAGCCAACTGAGTGGAAATGAGTCTAAAAATATAGGCATGATTATTCACGCCAATACAGGACAAGTCATTTATTATTTTGAATGCAGAAGTTGGACAGATGATACTTCTTTATCAACAGATCGCCGCTTTTTTGCTTTTCTTGATAAAAATAGTGAACATTTGATGCTTTGGGACGCGCAAAATCCTTTATCAGTCCGCCTACTCACACAAATTACACGTGATAAAGTCACATACTCTAAAAATGGTTATTTTAATAATGATTTTTATTTTTCTAATGCCAATCGTTTTATTAAAACGCAAAATGATGAAAATGATTATTATTGGGACATGATTACAGGAGAATGTAGTTTTGCGCTCAGCAAAAATGTGATTCATCGACTTAGTCGCAATGGCCGGATTTTAACAAAACAACTGGTTGGCGATGATGTGATTCATATGATTGATACTACCACATACGATAAAATACGCCAATTAAAAGGCCCGCGCCCTAAAGATTGTGAAAATTGTTATCATCTTAATGCAGTTATTGGTAACTTGTTGATTTTTAGTGGCCAAAATGAAATTGTCCTATGGGATAGCTATGAAGATATTGAATGCCTTCGTCTTCCTGGGCAGGGCTGGGAATTATCTAAAGATAATACACTTCTTATTATCAAAAATAAGGATAAACTCGATATTTTTAAACTTTTGCACCTAAAATCTAACTAAATTCTTATAATAAGAAGGTTCCCTTTTTCAAGGGGGGGAGCCTTTTTTTTAGAAAAAAACTTTAATTTTTCATGAAATGATCATATTTTCATCATATCATCTATTTTTTTATTAAACATAGTATCTTTACAAAAAATTTATGACAAATTTAAAAACTATTCTTAAAAAATATAAGTCTATTTTTTAAGAAGATTTCATATTAGTCTTTCTGAATATAGTTTTAAGAGATTATTCCTAGTCAAAAAAAACGTATTTCACGTCATAATATTGAATTTTAATGCTATTTCAATATTTATTTCGAAACTAATTATTTTTGTAGAAATAACATAAAAGCTTTCTTTTTCTATACTAAAATAAAATCATTATAACAATATAAACATATAAAATGACACAAAATAAAAAGAATTCAGACAGGAAAAAATCACTATAATTGACTATATAAATGGTAGGCTATATACTATAAGGAAAATATCGGAAAAGTTTAGCCTTTAAAAGAAAAGTCCCTCTTTCCTTAATTTGGCGAATTGAAAAGTTGAATAAACTTAAGCTAAAAACTATGAGTTTTTTCAAGTTTTTAATTCACAAGCTTAAAAATAAAGCACACTGTTTTTCTGTTTTGCCCAAAAATATGAGTGGCAAAAATCCTCAAAAAGGAATAGAGAAACAACTCAGACTCATTTTGGTTTTTGATAAAAATTTATCGTTTTAAAATTAGCTTGATTTAACATTTTATTACTTTCTTTTCTATCAGCATTCTTAAATTATTGTTAAGGTTCTTTTATGAAAATTTTAGTCGCTGTTAAACGCGTCGTTGATTACAACGTCAAAGTTCGTGCGAAAGCAGATGGTTCCGGGGTGGATATTGCAAACGTTAAAATGTCAATGAATCCCTTTGATGAGATTGCAGTAGAAGAAGCAGTTCGCCTGAAAGAAGCCAAAGTTGCAACAGAAGTGGTCGCAGTTTCTTTAGGTGTAGATAAATGTGAAGAAACATTGCGCAGTGCCTTGGCAATGGGGGCGGATCGGGGGGTTTTAGTCAAAACGAATGTTGAATTACAACCGTTAGCCGTCGCAAAATTGTTAAAAGCTGTTATTGAAACAGAAAAACCTGACTTGGTCATTTTAGGAAAACAAGCTATTGATGATGATGCCAATCAAACCGGTCAAATGTTAGCTGCTTTAACAGGTTATCCTCAAGCAACTTTTGCTTCCAAGGTCGTTATTGCGGATAACAAAGCACAAGTCACACGTGAGATCGATGGTGGATTAGAGACACTTGCATTAAGTTTACCGGCTGTAATTACCACTGATTTGCGCTTAAATGAACCACGTTATGTCAAATTACCTGATGTCATGAAAGCTAAGAAAAAACCAGTTCAAGCTGTTGAGGCAGAGAGCTTAGGTGTGGATATTGCCCCTCGTTTGACTACATTAAATGTAGAAGAACCAGCAAAACGTCAAGCGGGTATTAAAGTAGCCAGCGTGGCGGAATTGGTGGATAAATTACGTAACCAAGCAAAAGTGATCTAATTTACGTTATCAGGGCATAATTATGACTATTCTTGTTATTGCAGAACACGATCAAAATACCATTAAAGCGGGTACATTAAATACGGTTACCGCAGCAGCGCAATTAGGCGGAGATGTTACGGTTTTAGTTGCAGGACAAAATTGTGATGGGGCTGCCGCAGAAGCTGCTAAAATTGCAGGCGTTTCCACTGTACTTGTCGCAAATGATGCCGCTTATGCTAATCAAACTGCGGAAAATATTGCTGATTTGGTTGTAAATACTGTAAAAGCAAAAGGTTTTACTGCGGTTTTAGCTCCTGCAACTAGTTTTGGTAAAAACGTTTTACCACGGGCCGCGGCTTTATTAGATGTTGCACAAATTTCTGACATCATTGCTGTTGTATCAAGCGATACATTCAAACGGCCTGTTTATGCTGGGAACGTGATTGCAACTGTAAAAAGTAGTGATGCTATTAAATTAATCACAGTTCGTTCAACAGCTTTTGAAGCTGCTCCCAAAACAGGTAATGCCAATATTACCGCTGTTGAGACGGCTGGTGATAAAGGTTTAGTTCAATTATTAGGACAAGAATTAACTAAATCTGAACGTCCAGAACTGACTGCGGCTAATATTATTGTATCTGGTGGCCGTGGCTTGGGCGATGGTGAAAAATTCAAGCAAATCATTGAACCCTTAGCAGACAAATTGAATGCAGCAATCGGGGCTTCCCGTGCAGCTGTGGATGCGGGTTATGTTCCAAATGATTATCAAGTTGGTCAGACAGGTAAAATTGTTGCGCCACAACTTTATATTGCCGTTGGAATTTCTGGGGCAATTCAACATTTAGCTGGAATGAAAGATAGTAAAATCATTGTGGCAATTAATAAAGATGAAGAAGCCCCTATTTTCCAAGTAGCAGACTATGGTTTGGTTGCTGATTTATTCCAAGCTGTTCCAGAATTGACAAACAGTTTATAGTCGCTTCTGACTGGCTCAAAATAAAAGCCCTCTGATAATCAGGGGGCTTTTTTTATATACATTAATTATACGTTATTAAATTTTTCGTCTTTGGCGGCTTCTTCTTTAATGCGATCATGTACTACCGCCATATCTAAACTAGCAGCTTTATCCAGTAATTCTGTAAAAATTTGCATAGGTAATGCGCCTGGTTTAGAATAAAGAATGACTTCTTCTCGCATAATAATAATTGTAGGAATAGAACGAATATGAAATGCGGCGGCTAATTCTTGTTCGGCTTCCGTATCAATTTTTGCAAAAACAATATCTGGGTATTTTTGAGATGCCTCTTCAAAGACGGGAGCAAACTGTTTACATGGTCCGCACCAGTTTGCCCAGAAATCTAAAACAATAAAGGGACTATTTGCAATGACTTCTTCGAAGTTTTCTTGAGTTAAATGCACTAAGGGCATGATCTTTTTCTCTCTAATAATAAAAAACTAAAAAACAAGAAGGCTTTATGTTAAGATGAACGTTTCAATTTTTGTGAAAAAAAATTAGGTGTTGATGATAACTTCATTTTTTACACAATATCATAGGGTTTATTATGTCCGAAGTTGTTTCGGTTGAAGAGTTCGAACTCTTCGCTCAGTTCTTTTATGAGCATACAGGCATTGTACTTGATAAAATGCGTTATATTTTTTTTGGAAAAAAAATCACTCACCTTTTCAAAAAAAGTAAACTAGACAAATTTTGCCTGTATCTAGATTATTTAAACACTCCAGATGGATGCCTTGATTTGCAAGAAATCATCAACGATTTAACAGTTAACGAAACCTATTTTTATCGAGAATTACATCAGTTTGAATGTCTTGTTGAATCCTTGCTTAACGAGCGTGTAGATCACTATAATACATTAAATCGTTTTGATCAAAACTTAAAAATTTGGTCTATCCCTTGTGCAACTGGAGAAGAAGCCTATTCTATTTGTATTTTTATATTAGAACATTGGCATAAATTACTTCATCAGGACGTAGAAGTTTTTGCTTCAGATATCGACTCAAACGTATTAATTCAAGCAGAAATGGGGATTTATCAACAGCGTTCAATACAGGGTATCCCTGACACTATCCTCAATAAATATTTTACTAAAATGCCAAATGGGAGTTACCGTATTAGCGAAGACCTCCGTGATAGTGTGCGTTTTTCACGCGTGAACATTTGTGATCCAAAAGCAATGCAAGCGTATTCAAAATTTGATATTATTTTTTGTCGAAATGTTTTAATTTATTTTGACAATGAATCACGTAAAAAAGCCATTGATTTACTTTATAATGCCTTGGCTCCAGGCGGGTTTATTTGTTTGGGGCATGCTGAATTTATGAATCGATTTGCTGAAGGTTTTATTTCTCGTAAATTCCCGCAAGGATATATTTATCAAAAACCTTTTTCTTAGAGAAAAAGGACATCACGAAATAACTTGATATTATCATTTTTGGATATATCTCTCTTGTTTGACCAAAAATGATAGATATATTCACTATTTTTTAATTAATCCTATTTGTTAAAAATCTGTTTTCTTCATAAATCTTATCAGATAGGTCTATTCGTACTAATTTTATTCGAAAATTTATTTAAGTTTCAATATTGAGCAAAAATATGATTGACTTTAAGGAATATTTAGAAACTATTATTAGAACGGCATTGAGTCAAATTAATGCGGAACTTATTACCAGTACAAAAATTATTCTAGAACGCCCAAAACAAGCAGATCATGGAGATTTTGCAACCAATGTGGCGATGCAACTAGCCCGCGTATTAAAACGTTCTCCTCGTGACATTGCGGAAACCATTGTTTCCCTTTTAAATCAAGGAGATGTGCGCTATGTTGATAAAATTGAAATTGCTGGAGCCGGTTTTATTAATTTCTTTATGAAACAATCTGTTCAACAAGAAATTATTAGAAAAATTCTAGCTGAACAAAAAGCCTATGGCGCCGCCTCTGAAAATTCTAAAGAATCTGTACAAATTGAATTTGTTTCTGCCAACCCAACAGGTCCGCTTCACGTTGGACATGGTCGTGGAGCGGCTTACGGTGCGAGTCTTGCTAATTTACTGGCGGCAGCGGGTTATCGTGTTCGTCGCGAATATTATGTCAATGATGCTGGTCGTCAAATGGACATTCTGGCCACCTCTATGTGGCTTCGCTTATTACAAAATAATCAACTTGATCTTGCCTTTCCCACAAATGCCTATCAAGGGGATTATGTGAAAGAAATGGCTGCTCAATTTCAAGCACAGAATCAAGCCAATTTAGCAGATTATTTAACCGACACGAGTGCTTTATTTGAAAATCTCCCGAGTGCTGACGCAGACAAAGAAGGTCATTTAGATGGTTTAATTGCAAAAGCCAAAGCTTTTTTAGGGGCAAAATATACCGAAGTTCATGCTTTTGTTTTAAAAGAACAATTAGATGATTGTCGAAATGATTTAGCCGAATTTGGCGTAGAATTTGATTGTTGGTACTCAGAAAAAAGTTTGTATGATTCTGGAAAAGTAGCAGAAGCGGTGCAACTCCTTGAAGAAAAAGGACATTTATATCGCCAAGACGGCGCATTATGGTTCCGCTCGACTGCTTTTGGTGACGAAAAAGATCGTGTTGTCCAACGTGAAAATGGTATTTTCACTTATTTTGCTTCTGACATTGCCTATCATTTAGATAAGTTTAGACGCGGTTTCGATCGCATGATTGATATTTGGGGAGCCGATCATCATGGTTATATTCCCCGCGTCAAAGGCGCGCTTCAAGCATTAGATTTAAATGCAGAACAATTAGAAATTGCATTAGTACAATTTGCCGTGCTTTATCGAAATGGTGTGAAAGCAGCCATGTCTACACGGAGTGGGGAATTTGTCACGTTACGAGAACTTCGCGAAGAAGTAGGAAATGATGCGGCGCGTTTTTTCTATGTCCTGCGTAAATCTGATCAGCATTTAGATTTTGATTTAGATCTAGCAAAATCAAAATCAAATGAAAATCCAGTTTATTATATTCAATATGCTCATGCTCGCATATGTAGTGTACTTGCTCAAGCAGATCTCACATACGATGCACAAACCGCTGATCTAACTCCACTTGCTACAGAAAAACACGAAGAAGCTAAATCGCATGAATCCGCACTCATGAATCATTTGCAAATGTATCCTGAAACGATTCAAAGAGCCGCAAATGAATTTGCGCCGCATATGATTGCGTATTATTTGAAAGATTTAGCAGGGTTATTCCATCGCTATTACAATGCGGTGCCTTTCTTAAATGCAGAAGATATCACATTAAAACAGGCTCGTTTGCTTTTATTAAAAGCCACCGCGCAAGTTTTAAATAATGGTTTAACGTTATTAGGCGTTAGCTGCCCAGAAAAAATGTAATTTTTTTTGAGTGAAAACCGTATGAGCAGAGAGTATCGTCGCACTCCTCCCTCCCGCCGTACGGCGGGAGATACAAGCATGCAATCTGGTAATAGTAAAAGTTATTATGTTTTTATTATTGTAGGAATTATTTTAGGATTGATGCTTGCGATCGGCGTGTATGTTTTTATTAATCATGCCCCCACCCCCTTTGTCAATAAAACGAATCAAACTGTTGCTCCAGATTTGGGGAAAGTCTCACTCGATCAAAATCAAACCACAAAATCAGACTCCCAAACAACACAACAAGGCGACACTTCACCAGAGCAAAAAAATCAGGCTGTAGATAATCCCCCAGATAATCAACAAAATAATGCTACTAACGGTGAAAACAATAATGGTTCACAAAATAGTAATCAAACCAATAATGCCACAACTAACTTTGAGTTTTACAAAATCTTACAAGACACTGATAATCCTGTCCAAGTAGACCAACCTAAACCTAAACCTGCTCCAGCTCCAAAACAAAATAGCGATGAGGACGTTAGCCCGCCTCCCAAAAAAGAGACCAAACCTGAAAAACCTGCTCCCGTAAAAGAAACCCATTCACCTGAACCGCCTCCTGTAGAAAAAGAGCCTGTGGCTGCTCCCGCTAAAGTGGTAGAAAAATCAATTTCGACTCAACAAGCGAGTGCGAAAGAAATTTATTATATTCAGTGTGGCGCATTTCAATCTGAGAAAGAGGCCAATAATCTTAAAACACGTTTAGGTCAGCTCGGACTCTTTGCAACAATTAATACTAAAACAAATGAAAAGGGCACATTGCATCGTGTACGCGTTGGGCCTTATAAGCACATCGAAGACGTTGCCCAAGATCGTGAGATGTTAGAATCCAATAGCGTTCCACAAACCCTTGTTAAAATAAAAATCACAGACTCTCATTAATAAATCAACTCTCTTTTTCTATAGTTTTAATAAAAAAATATAAAAAAGAGAGGGAGACTTTTATGCTAAAAAAATTCTTTTTTTCCCTGATATTGACAATAATGTGCCTATTACAGGGTTCATTTGTTTATGCCCAATCAACAGATAATGCTGTAAATGGCCTCTATAAAACACTTCCTACGCCCGTTCCAACTCAAACTGGAAAAAAAATCGAAGTGATCGAAATATTTTACTATGGCTGCCCCCATTGTTTTGATTTAGAGCCTTACTTACATGAATGGCGTAAAAAGTTGCCCGCAGACGTAGAATTTAAAAGAATACCTGGTCTATTTAGTCGTCCAGAATGGGTAAAACCCACTAAGTGGTACTATACTTTTGAGGAAATGGGCTTAATTGAAAAAATGCACCCTGAATTATTTAATGCAATTCATGTGCAATCCCTTGATTTAAATGACGATCGTGTTTTTAGTGCCTTTCTTAAGAAGAATGGTATTAATGAACAAAAATTTATGCAAATTTACCGTTCATTTAGTATTCAATCTAAAGTCGAACGCGCAAAATATTTATCTAAGCTCTATGGAATTAGTGGTGTACCTAGTATTATCATTAATGGACAATATGTTACCTC
>CAZDFJ010000050.1:0-12060 GCA_964504875.1 uncultured Burkholderiales bacterium
ATTTTTTGTGGTTAATAGATTGAATGGTTAATCCAATGTTCACAAATAGACAAAGTTGGTTGGATGGCACGCTTTATCGTCCAAGTTTTGAACAAGATAGCTGTGGTTTTGGGCTCATGGCACAAATGGATGACAAGCCGAGCCACTGGTTAGTCAAAACTGCAATTGAATCCCTTGCCCGTTTAACACATCGTGGTGCTGTTGCCGCTGACGGCAAATCTGGTGATGGTTGTGGTTTACTCTTTAAAAAACCTGATTTATTTTTACGCTCTGTCGCCGTTGAAAATAATTTCACCTTAGCGGATCGCTATGCGGCAGGTTTAGTCTTTTTAAATCAAGATGCAAACCTTGCGGATAAGGCAAGACAAACCTTGATTGCCGAATTGACAGCACAAGGTTTACAACCGCTTGGTTTCCGTACAGTTCCGATTAATCCTGAAGCATGCGGGGAATATGCCCTCTCCACTTTACCAGTGATTGAGCAAATTTTCGTTAACTGCCCCCCAGCGCTGGCTGTTGATTTATTTGAACGCCGTCTTTATACAGCTCGTCGTCGCACTGAAAAGGCAATGATTGCAGCCGAAGACAAAATGTTTTACTTGCCTACATTATCATCCCGAGTCATTAGCTATAAAGGCTTAGTGATTCCTGAAAATTTGGCGGTTTTTTATCCGGATTTGAGCGATCCGCGCTTCGCGTCCAGCTTAGCAGTTTATCACCAACGTTTCTCTACAAATACATGGCCACAATGGAAGCTTGCACAGCCATTCCGATTCTTGGCACATAATGGAGAAATTAATACCATTCAAGGGAATCGCAATTGGTCTAAAGCGCGTGAATCTAAATTTGTGACAGAGTTTTTGCCAAATATGGATGATATTCGTCCGGTTGTTTCTACAGATGGCTCTGATTCTTGCAGTTTGGATAATATGCTGGAAGGCTTGGTTATGGGTGGGGTGCCAATTTTCCGGGCGTTACGTTTACTTGTTCCGCCAGCATGGCAAAATGTTGATACCCTTGATCGTGATTTACGGGCCTTCTACGAATACAATTCCATGCATATGGAATCATGGGACGGCCCCGCTGGAATCGTATTGACTGATGGCCGTTATGGCGTTTGTTTACTAGATCGTAACGGATTACGCCCTGCACGCTATGTCTTGACAAAAGATCGTCATTTAACAATCGCTTCTGAAATCGGCGTCTATCCTTATCAGCCAGAAGATGTCTTACAAAAAGGACGGGTGAAACCAGGCGAAATGATCGCTGTTGATTTACGTGAAGGCCGGATTTTATTAAACGACGAAATCAACGACGTTTTGAAATCTGCGCAACCTTATCGTAAATGGTTACGCCAACATGCGGCTTATCTCGAAAGTGGCTTAGAAGAAGATAAAAACTTACCCCGTTTTGATGACGAAACTTTACAAACGTATCAAAAACTTTTTCAAATTACATTTGAAGAACGCGATCAAGTTTTACGCATTTTAGCAGAAGATGGGCAAGAAGCAGTTGGATCAATGGGCGATGACACGCCTATGGCTGTTTTATCGCAACGTATTCGTTCTCCTTATGATTATCTGCGCCAACAATTCGCGCAAGTAACCAATCCGCCTATCGATCCTATTCGTGAAGCAGTCGTAATGAGTCTAAACACATGTTTTGGACGAGAACGTAATCTATTTGAAGAAACGCCTGAACACGCGCGGCGTTTGGAAGTCCATTCTCCTGTATTAAGTGCTGAAAAATATTACGAACTGATTCAATTTAACGATCCAGAATATCGGAGCATTACGCTTTCTTTAAATTATGATCCAACTGTGTTGTCTTTAGAAAATGCATTAACACAATTGGCCGAGAAAGCAGTCGTTGCGATTCAATCTGGCATTACAATTCTTATTCTTTCTGATAAAGACATTGAAAAAGGCAAATTACCTATTCATGCTTTATTGGCAGTTGGTTGTGTCCACCATGCATTAATTCGCTCGGGTTTACGTTGTAGTGCAAACATTGTCGTGGAAACGGGAACAGCGCGCGATGCCCATCAAATGGCTTGCTTAATCGGTTATGGTGCGACAGCCATTTATCCTTATTTGGCTTATCAAGCTATTGCGGATATTATCGAAAAAGAAAAAATCAATATCTCCTTGACGGAAGGACTAAGCCACTACCGTAAAGGGATTAATAAAGGCCTCATGAAAATTATCTCCAAAATGGGGATTGCCACGATTGCAAGCTATCGTGGAGCACAACTTTTTGAAGCCGTTGGGATTCATGATGATGTTATTGAACGCTGCTTTGAAGGCACAACAAGCCGAGTAGGCGGGGCCACCTTTGAAGATTTTGAATACGATCAAAGTGAATTAGCGCGTTATGCTTTCAATCCTGCCCGTAAATTAGAACAAGGCGGATTATTAAAATACATTCATGGTGGCGAATATCATGCCTATAATCCTGATATTATTTTAAATTTACAAAAAGCAGTACAAAATAGCGATTATGAAGCCTATTTAAAATATGCAGAATTAGTCAATAATCGTCCTGTTGCAATGCTTCGCGATTTACTCAAAATCAAAGAAGGCAACCCTATTGCGGTTGAGGCCGTTGAACCCCTCGAAGCGATTTTAAATCGCTTTGATTCTGCTGGAATGAGTTTGGGCGCCCTTTCTCCTGAAGCCCATGAAGCCTTAGCAGAAGCCATGAATCGTCTGGGTGGACGTTCTAATTCTGGTGAAGGCGGGGAAGATCCTGCTCGCTATGGTACGGTCAAAATGTCCAAAATCAAACAAGTGGCATCGGGACGTTTTGGGGTGACGCCAAATTATTTAGTCAATGCTGAAGTTTTACAAATTAAAGTCGCTCAAGGCGCTAAACCAGGTGAAGGGGGTCAACTCCCCGGTGATAAAGTCTCGCCGCTAATCGCGCGTTTACGTTATGCCAAACCGGGTATTTCTTTGATTTCACCACCTCCCCATCATGATATTTATTCAATTGAAGATTTGGCACAATTGATTTTTGACTTGAAACAAGTCAATCCTAATGCATTGGTTTCTGTTAAATTAGTGGCAGAGCCTGGCGTAGGGACAGTTGCTGCGGGGGTGGCTAAAGCTTATGCAGATTTAATCACCATTTCTGGTTATGACGGTGGGACAGGAGCATCTCCCCTGACGAGCGTGAAATATGCTGGCTCACCTTGGGAACTCGGTTTAACAGAAGCTCAAGCTGTATTACGCGCCAATGGCTTACGGGGTCGTGTGCGTGTTCAAACAGATGGTGGTTTAAAAACAGGTTTAGATGTGGTAAAAGCAGCTATTTTGGGGGCGGAAAGCTTTGGTTTTGGTACCGGCCCAATGGTGGCATTAGGATGTAAATATTTACGTATTTGCCACTTGAATAATTGCGCAACCGGTGTTGCAACACAAGAAGTCAAATTGCGCAAACAACATTTCATTGGGTTACCTGAAATGGTTATGAATTACTTTAAATTCATTGCCCAAGAAACCCGCGAAATTATGGCAAAATTAGGGGTTGCTAAACTCACTGACTTAATTGGCCGCTTTGATTTATTAGAAGTCCTCGAAGGAACGACAGATAAACAAAAACGTTTAAATCTTCAGGCTCTGATTAATCAAGGACATATTCCAGAGAGCGAACCACGTTATTGTATTCAAGATTCCAATCCTTCTTTTGATAAAGGCGAATTGGCCGAAAAAATGGTAGCAGATGCCCGCGCAGCGATTCAAGCGCGCGAAGCGATTACATTAAGCTATCATGTAGAAAATACCCATCGCTCTATTGGGGCACGTTTATCTGGTGAAATTGCACGGGTTCATGGCGAAAATTTCTTACCTGAAAGTACAATTACACTCAAACTCACCGGCAGTGCAGGACAAAGTTTTGGTGTATGGAATGCGCATGGTCTTTCCTTAATCTTAGAAGGCGATGCCAACGATTATGTCGGAAAAGGGATGGCAGGGGGACAAATTGTCATTTATCCCCCTCGTGTGGCCAAATTTGCTTCTCATGAATCAACCATTGTCGGAAATACTTGCTTATATGGTGCAACGGGTGGGCATTTCTACGCAGCGGGAATTGCAGGCGAACGCTTTGCTGTCCGTAATTCTGGAGCCTTTGCGATTATTGAAGGGGCAGGGGATCATTGCTGCGAATATATGACAGGGGGTTGTGTTATTGTCTTAGGCGAAACAGGCTTAAACTTTGGCGCAGGGATGACTGGCGGATTTGCTTTTGTCTATGACGAATTCGATCGATTTGGTTATCGTTATAATAACGAATTAATCGATATCGTTCGGATTGGTAATGAATCCATGGGAACATACCGTTTCTTCTTACGTGAAGAAATTCGCAAATATGTTGAATCTACCAATAGTGAACGTGGCCAACAATTATTGGATGACTTCCCAGATGTCGTAGGTAAATTCTGGCTGGTCAAACCAAAAGCGGCAAAATTAGATAGTTTATTAAAAGACTAATCTAATCAAGTTGCTATCAGGTTTTGTTAGAATAAAGGCATATTCTCACGGAATATGCCTTTTCTTTGCATTATTCTCAGAAGATAAGGGATACAAATTTCGTAGCCAAACTCCCCTTTTTATTGCTATCCTTTTTGATCATCCTCTTTTATTTCTATTCAATAAGATATATTATTAAACAAAGTGTTGTATGTATGATGAGTTTTTTGCACTTTTGATATTTTATCTTTTTATCCTGAATGAAAAAGTTGCATTCTTATTTTGTATTCCATAAACTGGGTTGATGCGTTTTTCTTTTCATAAGGGAAACAAAAACATGAATATGGCTAAGACTTGTTTTACAAAAATTAGACCATATCTGCTTGTTATCATTAATCTATTAATTAATCATCAATAATCCACAATAATAAAAGAATTAGATTCACGCATTCTCTTGCGATCCATAGGGAGACGATTTTCGATCGCCTACTATTTTTTATCATTTCACATAGTATTTAAAGAACATGAAACTTGTTAAAAAAGAAGCGCATAATGTGGCGCCTGCATCTGAAAAAAAACTCGGGGTTGTCACTGGCAGTCCCAAACAATTTGATACACAGGTTGCCACAGATGTACGTCCCGTGGTCCGTGCTGGGTTGCTGACTCTCCTTTTGGGCGCAGGTGGATTTTTAGTATGGGCGGGGTTTGCTCCCCTCGATCAAGGGATTACATTACCTGGTGTTGTCAATGTTGATAGCAAACGTAAAACCGTTCAACATTTGCGCGGCGGCATTGTACAAGAAATTCTCGTCCATGATGGCGACAATGTTAAATCAGGTCAAGTGATCTTACGTTTAAACAACACTCAAGCCAAAGCACAATTAGGTGAAGTCAAATCACAATACTATTCTGCAAAAGCCATGGAAGATCGTCTGGAAGCAGAACGTATTCATGCAGGGACAATTAAATTTTCTGATGAATTAATTCAACTGAAAGAAGCCGAACCCCAAGTAGCTTCCAGCATGATGGTACAAGAACAATTGTTCAAAACTCGTCGTGAATCGCTCCGTAGCGAAATTAGCATTTTTAATGAAAATATCGCAGCACAGAACGCTCAAATTAAAGGTTTAGAAAGCCTTGCTCAAAGTAAATCTGATCAATTAAAATTAGTCCAAGAAGAACTCGGGGCGCTCCGTAAATTATTCGGCCAAGGTTATGTGCCACGTAGTCGACTTTTTGATCTGGAACGAGCTTATGCAGATATTCAGGGAACACGAAGTGAAGACATCGGTAATGTTGGTCGCCTGAAAAAGTCCATTGGTGAACTACGCTTACGGATTGTTCAACGTCAACAAGAATTCCAAAAAGAAGTAGAAACTCAATTAAGCGATCTTCAACGCCAGTCTGCCGCCTTAAAAGAACGAATGATTGCATTACAAGATGAAGTGGTTCGCACGGAAATTAAGGCCCCCAATAGCGGGGTTGTAGTTGGGTTGAATGTTCATACTGTTGGTGGGGTGATTGGACCTGGGGAAAAAATCTTAGATATCGTCCCGCAAGATGAGCAACTTGTTGTAGAAGCCCAACTTATGCCGAATGACATCACAAAAGTACATGCTGGCTTACCTACGGATATTCATTTTACTGCGTTTAATCAAAAACATACGCCAATTATTGAAGGCAAAGTCATTAGTGTTTCCGCAGATCGATTAACTGATCCGCGCACTGGTATGCCTTATTATATTTCACGGGTTGTTGTCACACAAAATGGTATGAAAGAACTTCGTGAGAAAAAACTCATTGTTCAACCAGGGATGCCTGCGGATGTTGTTGTCCGAACTGGTGAACGCACCATGTTACAATATTTAGTAAAACCACTTACAGATCGGATGAGCTTCTCACTCAAAGAAGAATAATTTTTATTCTTATTTTTCTTTAGAAGAGAGGTTTCGACCTCTCTTTTTTTTCCAAAAAGAAAATTTAATTAAAAATTAGATCAGTCCACAACAATAATCAAACACCGCTTTTCAATTAAATCCAATTTAATATTTTTTTTAAGC
This sequence comes from uncultured Burkholderiales bacterium, assembly GCA_964504875.1. Taxonomy (GTDB): domain Bacteria; phylum Pseudomonadota; class Gammaproteobacteria; order Burkholderiales; family CAZDFJ01; genus CAZDFJ01. The sequence continues at coordinate 6,533 of CAZDFJ010000050.1, forward strand.
TACATGCTTCATCTTGTACGAAAACTCGTTCAGGAAAATCATTTTGTAATGAATGGAATGCATAACGATAACATGTTATGAACATTTGTTTTGCTATATTGTCTAAACTCGGATTTTTTTCTAACAATTTTTTCAGATTCAATTGTTGATCATAAATATTTTGTTTAAGTACAGAGTCATGTGGTGTAATAAATTCAAATTTAAGTACATCTACACATAATATTTTTAATTGATTTTCTAAAGTATGACGCAAGTAAGACGCCATATCTTCTAACTCTTTTAAGATATTTTCTTTATCAATTTTTTCTATCTGCTTGTTTTGGAGATATTCAATGTTTTTATGAAGCCATGCATAAAAATCCACCTCATATAAAGTATGAATTGTATTCATATTCTCTTTTGCATCTACCTTTTGAACTGTTATACTTTAATTTTATTTGTAAGAAAATATTTTGCTATTTTCTTTATTTATATGACATTTGCCTTATTTTAACACTGGATTTACCTAATGGAAACAGATAGTAATATTGTTAATATTTTCAACGAATTCATTCATGCTGCATTAACAAATGACCAAGAGCGTATTAATCTTTTTGAACAACAACTCATGGAAATGATTGAACAAGTCACGACAGTTCCATTCGAAATGTTAAATCAAGCTCAAAAAGAACAATTTGAATTTATCATTGAATTATTGGAAAGTATCATTCCATTGAGTCAAAATAAAGTTTATTTATGGACCCTTCTTGGCAAAATGTATCTTTATCTTAAAAAATATCATTATGCCACTGAATGTTATTTGTCTATCTTAGAGCAAAATACTCATCTGATTGAAACCTCACTTGTTTTAAGCGAATGCTTTATCAATCTGAAAGAATATGATAATGCTGAAAAATATCTTATTCTTTCAAAACAATCCATTGAAACAAATACAGAAAATTTTCCCGAAGAAAAAATTGAAAAAATTAAAGTGTTATTTCAACATTTAAATTTTCGGTATTTATCCGAAATATTTAGTCTTCATTTAAATCATGCTCGACATATTAGTTTGCTTAATGATCTACAGCATGAATATCTTACAATTAAATATCAATCCTATAAGCAACCCAAACAAGATATCGCGCAACTCCAAGAATTAATGCATCTTGATTTTGAAGTCGTCGCTGTAGGTTTTTATGGGCGAAGTGGATCTTATTTTTTACAAAGTTTATTAGATAATTATCCAAATATCATTAATATTCCGCCCAGCGAATTATATTTATTTTATCCATTATGGCGAACAAAAGAAAATCGTCCACTCATCAAAATTGAACAAGACTTTGCAGAAATCTTAGTACATCTCTGTGATGCAAGCAAAGCGATTCAAAAAATATATTGTGGCCACCAACGTGGTTTAACACGACTCGGCGCAAATCAAGATTACTGTCTTAAACTTAATACGAGTTGTTTTATTCATACATTATTAAATATTCTCCCAAAACAACATCATAGTATTTCTCGACGTGATTTTTTCGTCGCGATTCACCTTGCATATTATTATACCTTGCATCAGGGAAAGATTGATTTTAATGCAATCAAAAAACGTCCTTTTATTGTGTATCAATTACACTCTTGGGAAGTCGAGTTTTTTGAATGCATTTTTCAAGATTTCAATCAATCTAAAGTATTACAAATGGTAAGAGAACCAATTCAAACAATGGGATCACATATGATTCAAACTGACCCAAATTTTACTTCACACTCTATATCCCATTGTTTTATTTCAGGGATTTATTATCGAGAAGACTTATCTGAAAAATACAAAGGCATCCGCCTGGAAGACTTACATCAAAATCCAAAAGGAACAATGCTTGCCGTCGCAAATTGGTTGGGGTTAGCTTGGAATGATTGTCTACTTGAAAGTACTTTTGCAGGCCATCAATGGTGGAATATCGCTGGAACCAATCAAGTCAGTGGTTTTAACAAAGTTATCACAGCTAAAAAACATACGGATTTGTTTGACGATTTTGATCGTTTTCGTCTGAATTGCCTCTTTGCTGACCGCAAAAAAGCGTGGGGCTATGAATATAGCGATTTCTATGATCATGATATCTTATCGCATATTTTACGTTATCCCTTTAAATTTTATAAAACTTTTCTTGCTGAGGCTTTTCCTGACGAGGCACAACTACACCAAAATCAAGAAAAAATTGTTTATCATTTTATCCAAATTCTTTTATGGTATAAAAATAATAAAGAAACATTAAAATATATTGATTTAATTCAACCTATTGAAATTGAAAATGTTTCATAAAATAATTTTTAACACTCCCATTCTTTTATCTGAGTAATTTTTTATGTTCTTGACTGCAATTGAACCCTTACTAACATGGACTATTCTTTCAGTATTTATTTTGACTGTATTTGTTTTATTGGTCATGCCGGGCCCTGATAGTTTATTCATGATCTCTACAGGGATGACACAAGGCCGGAAAGTTGCTTTTTTTGGCGCGCTAGGAATCGTTTTATCCATGTATGTCCATACTTTTTTAGCCGCCTTTGGTTTTTCCGCAATTATCGCGGCTTCACCCATCGCATTTGAAATAATTCGTTATGCTGGAGTTTTTTATTTAATTTGGATTGCTTATCAAAGTTTTTCAGCCCCCGATTTATTATTGAACCCTCACCCAAGCCAGCGGACATATTTTCAAAATTTATTAAAAGGCTTCCTGACGAATTTATTAAATCCTAAAGCGATTTTATTTTGTTCTGTTTTTTTAATGCAGTTTACTAAACCAGAAGCAGGACATGTATTTGAACAAATCCTTTTTCTCGGTTTAATTATGAACACAATGACGCTTATTTATCATGGAAGCCTTGGTTATTTTAGCAGTTACATGGGTAAATTAATTCTAAAAAATCCACGTTTTCAAAAGATTTTTTCAAAATGTGTTGGCGCCACTTTCTTAGGCTTGGCCGCGCGTTTATTACTCATTACGCGTTGAAAAACGCAAGAGGCGGAGGCCATTTAAAATCACTAGTAAACTAACACCGGTGTCCGCAAAAACAGCTAACCACATTGAACCCATCCCCATTAAGGTTAAGACTAAAAAAAATAATTTAACACTTAATGCGAAAGTAATATTTTGATAAATTAACTGTACTGTTTTTTGAGACAAACTAATAAATTTTAAAATTTTACGTAAATCTTGATCCATGAGGACAACATTTGCAGTTTCTATTGTAATATCTGTCCCATTCATACCCATTGCAAAACTAATATCTGCGTGGGCGAGGGCAGGGGCATCATTTATCCCGTCCCCAATCATGCCCACTTTTTCATCCCGATTTTTTTGTTTTATTATTTGTGAAATAAAATTCGCTTTATCTTGTGGTAACTGATAGGCCTTAGCTGTTTCAATCCCTAATAATTGGGCAATATGTTCAACAGTTGCAGGATGATCTCCAGATAAAATAAGATTCTTAACGTGCATGGCCCGTAATTTTTGCATCACAAAAATCGCTTCCGGACGCAACGTATCCGAAACGGCCAGGCAAGCAAGTATTTTTTCCTGATTCATTAAAACAACAATGGTTTTTCCTTCTGCTTCTAATGATTTGATTTTTTGCTGTTGTTTATAAGAAAAAAATAATTGTTTTTCCTCTACAAAACGCGGTTGAATTAAATAATATGTTTTATTATTTATCATGCCTTGTATGCCTTTTCCAAGCAAGGCAGCAAAATTTTCTACTGGAACAAGAACAGATTTATCTGCCCAATACATTGTGATTGCTTTAGAAATAGGATGATCTGAACAAGACGCCAAACTGTAACAAATTTGTATGATTTCATTTTCGTGTTCTGTTGTCCAATTTTCAAAATCCGTCACAGTAGGCGTTCCATTCGTTAAAGTTCCTGTTTTATCCCAGATAATATATTTTAGTTTCCGCCCGATTTCTAAAAATCCCCCTCCTTTAATTAAAAGACCGTGACGCGCGGCAACCGTCAAACCACTCATAATTGTTACAGGCGTTGAAATGACCAACGCACATGGGCACGCAATGACCAAAATAACCAACGCTTTGTAAATCCATTCAATCCATATTTGATGAAAAAATAAAGGGGGCACAATGGCAACACATAACGCCACACAAAAAATAAGCGGGGTGTAAATTTTGGCAAACTGATCAATTAATCGCTGAATGGGCGCGCGATTCATTTGCCCTGCCTCAACCATTTGAATAATTTGACTCAAAACTGTCTCTTGATATAAAGCAGTTACACGGTACAATAACATTCCATTTTGATTAAGCGTGCCCGCAAAAATAGGATCATTTTTTCTTTTTTCGACAGGAAGACTTTCTCCTGTAATTGGCGATTGATCAACAGTAGAATATCCGGATTCAACAATACCATCTAACGAAATACGCTCGCCCGCGCCTACCCGTATAACTGTACCTAATTGCACTTGTTCTACAGGAATTATTTCCCATTGATTAGGGGTGATTTGCACAGTAGCCTCTTTAGGGGCAAGTTCAAATAAGGCCTGAATCGCCCGACGAGAACGCACTAATGAAATTTCTTCAATATGCTCAGCGATTTCAAAAAGAACCAGCACCATCGCCGCCTCAGCCCATTGATTTAGCAAGATTGCGCCCGTAATAGCTATTGTCATTAGCGTATTCATGTTCAAGTTCAACCGAAACAAAGCCCGCCACCCCTCAAAATAAGTGGCCATCCCTCCTATTATGATTGCAATACAAGCAAAAAGAGCAGTCAGCCATTCAGGGGAAAACTGGAGGCTCTCCCAAATTTCGGCACCAATTGCACATCCTAATGCCACGCCCAATCGCCCCCAATTTGTGGACAGTGGAATGACAGACGGAGAAATAATGTGCTGATTTTTTTCATTTGATGCATCGCAACAACATGTTTTCGAATTTTTTACATGATTTTGATGAGAATGATGTGGATCAGATGTTGATTGCATGACTTGATCTCCTATATATTAATAATAATAATTCTCAAATAGGATTGCACACCCTAAAGTAACTAGAGAGTCAAGCACAAAAAGGTTAATGACTATGAAAATTGGAGAGCTTGCAAAAAAAACAAATTGTCGTATTGAAACAATTCGTTATTATGAGAAAATAGGATTGTTACCTACAACAGCACGGTCACTTGGAAATTATCGCATTTATAATCACATTCATTTGAAGCGTCTAATTTTCATACGAAATTGTCGGACTCTAGGAATGTCCCTTTCAGAAATTCAAGCGATTCTCCACTGCCAAACACAATCTGAACATCTCAATTGTAATGAAATTGACGCCATTCTTGAATCACATATTCAACATGTTCAACAACGTATTTCTGAATTGAAAGAACTCGCTGTACAGCTTGAAAAATTAAGAGACGCATGTCCTTCTCAACGATCCATGCAAGAATGTGGCATCTTGATCGCCCTCTCTACCCCCAAAACTTCTGACACTTTTGTTTGTCAGTTTACTTGTCCAATGATGGATCTTCATAATCAAAATAGGAAAAA
>CAZDFJ010000051.1:0-11675 GCA_964504875.1 uncultured Burkholderiales bacterium
TTTGAAAGTATTGTGAACGATCAAAAACACTCTTCTGAAAGAATTAGTCGCGCGTTATATTTGCGTCTATTAAAATATGTTGTTCCCTATTGGCGTGTGTTGGCCCTCGCCATTATGAGTATGGCCATTGCAGCGGCTTCTGAGCCCGCTTTTCCTGCATTACTGCAACCATTACTCGATGGTAGTTTCATCAAAAAAGATGAAACACTTATTACATTAATGCCACTTCTTTTAATATTATTATTTGTCATACGAGGGATTGTTTCATACGTCAGTTCTGTCTCGATGGCATGGATTGCCAGCAAAGTTGTTGCGGATTTACGTGAAGCTATGTTTCGCCATTTAATCCAGCTTCCTACACGATTTTATGATAATACCAGCTCTGGCAATTTAATTGCAAATATTGCTTTTAATGTTACTGAAGTCACCAATGCTGCCACAACAGTTATTACAGTTGTTGTCAAGGATAGTCTTACAATTATTGGCCTGCTTGGATGGATTTTTTATCTCAATTGGAAACTCAGTTTAATTATTCTCGCCACTACTCCAATTATTGCCTTTCTTGTTAAAACCTTTAGTAAACGATTACGCCAACTCAGTCGTAAAACTCAAGATACCATGGGCGAAATTACACATGTTCTTGAAGAGGCGATTCAATGTCATAAAGTCGTCAAAATATTTGGGGGACAACCGTATGAATTTAATCGTTTTTTAAAAGCAATTACTGATTTTAGACACTATCAGATCGATCAAGTTAAGGGAAGTGCAGCGAGTGTACCTATCATTCAATTGCTCATAGCGATTGCTTTAGCGATTATTGTTTATATTGCGACCTTACAAAATGCTGAAAATCAGACAACTGTAGGCGGATTTATTTCTTTTCTTACTGCCATGCTCATGCTGTTTGCCCCCTTAAAACGTCTTACTGATGTCAATACTTCTTTACAAAAAGGGCTAGCCGCTGCTGAAAAGGTTTTCAATTTACTGGATATTGAAAAAGAACATGAGTTACCCCACGCGCAGATTTTAACACACCCCCTTCAGGGTAAAATTGAATTCCGTCATGTGACTTTTACTTATGATGGGGTGGACAGACACGCATTACAAAATATTACCTTAACAGTTCGTTCTGGCGAAACCGTGGCGCTTGTTGGCGCATCTGGCAGTGGTAAGACAACTTTAGTGAATTTACTGCCTCGTTTTTATAACATTAAAATTGGCGAAATTCTCATTGATGATGAGAATATCCAAACTTTACGCCTCGAAGATTTAAGAAAAAATATTGCGCTTGTTAGCCAAGATGTCGTTTTATTTAACGATAGCATTAAAGCAAATATTGCGTATGGAAGTTTAGAAAACGTCAGTGATGAAGCTGTCATTGCAGCAGCTAAAGCCGCACATGCGTGGGATTTTATTCAAGCCATGCCCGACGGCTTATCTACCTTAATTGGCGAAAATGGTGTGCGTTTGTCTGGAGGACAACGCCAACGCCTTGCGATCGCCCGTGCCATCCTGAAAAATTCCCCTATTCTCATTTTGGATGAAGCGACTTCTGCGCTTGATACAGAATCAGAACGTCACGTGCAAGCCGCACTCGACAATCTTATGCAATCTCGAACAACGCTTGTCATTGCACATCGTTTATCGACAATTGAAAATGCAGATCGGATTGTGGTCATGCAACAAGGACAGATTGCAGAAATTGGCACACATGCCGCATTGCTTGCACAAAATGGAATTTATGCCCAATTACACAGGATGCAATTTCACGATGCTTAAAGGTAGAACAAAAACCCGCATGACGCTCTTGAAAATATTATTTAAACGTTTTTTCACAGAGGTTCGTCAAACAAGAACAAGGCCAACTGCCCCAACAAGAATTCTTATTCTGCATTATTTATTATTAGGTGACACGCTCATGCTCACAGCACTTTGTGCGCGATTAAGAGAAGTTTATCCTGAGGCAGAAATTATTTTGACAGTTCCTCCTGTGATATCAAAATTGTATTCGCATTGTCCGTATGGCATTAAAACTGAGGTTTTCAATCCTCATGATGTGAATACTTTTTTGACATTACAGAAAAAATACCCGTCATTTGATTTAGCTTTTATCCCTGGAGATAATCGCTATAGTATTGCGGCACGGGCATTGGGGGCGAAATGGATTATTGGTCTAGACGGTGAGCATTCATTCTATAAAAACTATTTTATAGATGAATTTGTTCCTTTGCCTACAATGCCTATCACATTAACCGATTTGTTTAGTAATATGGTTGATGGACAATTACCCACTCCTTTTTTGAGCACGCAATGGGAAGATCCTATCTGTCGTCCTTTTGCTTGCCCAAATACAAAGTACTGTATTTTGCATGTTGGCGCGAGCAACACGTTGCGATATTGGAACAATACTTCCTGGCAAAATTTAGCGGCGACACTTTCAACACGTGGTTATCAAGTTGTGTTTACTGCAGGCAACGTCAAAGAAGCCTTGTTAGTCAAAGAAATTGACCCTGACGAAAAATATTTGCATCACACTGAACTTGATTTGGCGCAACTCTGGCATTTACTTAAACACGCCACGTTAGTCATTTGTCCAGACACAGGTGTAGCCCATCTTGCTAAATTAGTACAAACTCCCACACTTGTTTTATTTGGTCAAGGAAACCCTGAATTATTCGGAAAAGGGCATTTTTGGCGACATAGTCCCTTTGAAAGTGTTTTTATTGAAGATATTTCCTGTCGTGACCAACATGAGCTTTTTGGAAGAATGATTCCTTGGGTACACCGCTGCAAGCGAACGGCCAAACAATGCCAATCAGCAACCTGTATGCAACGCATTGATGTTCCTATGGTTTTGCAAAAAATGCAATCCATACATTTATCTTAAAAAATTTTTTATAATTTATTTTTCAGAGTGGTTTATTATTTATGTCAAATCAAACATCCCATACGGAAACATTACGTATTGTACACACAGAAAGCTCCTGTGGCTGGGGTGGGCAAGAAATTCGTATCCTCACTGAAAGTGCTGGAATGATAAAACGGGGGCATCAAGTGACAATTGTTTGCCCTAAAGAAAGTAAACTCTATCAAGAGGCAACACGGCGGCATATTCCCGTTGTTGCGCTTCCTATCGCAAAGAAAAATCCATTCAGTCTTTCAGCACTCAAAAATTGGATTCAAGCTAACCAGAAAAAAATAGATTTAATTAATACACATAGTTCGACAGATACATGGTTAACCGCCTTAAGCCTGAAATGGTTAGGCGCGACTATCCCATTAGTGCGGACACGGCACATTTCTGCCCCCATTGCTGTTAATTTTGCTTCAAAATGGCTTTACTTAAATGCTTCTGATTTTATTATTACGACCGGAAAAGCCTTGTGCGAACAAGTGATTGAAACATTTGAAACACATGATGATTCTATTCGGAAACGTGTCTACTCCGTACCTACAGGTATTGATACTTCCATTTTTCGGCCCGGAGATAAAGCCCTCGCACGAGAACATATTGGCATTGAACCCGAAAATTTTGTCATTGGGATTGTCGCAACTTTACGCAGCTGGAAAGGCCACAAATTTTTAATCGAAGCGTTTAATCACATTAAACATCAATTTCCAAATGTCAAATTACTCATTGTAGGCGATGGACCTCAGCGGGAAACATTAATGAAACAAATTGATTCCCTTAATCTTCAGGGACATGTCATTATGTCAGGAAATCAACGTGATGTTGTTCCTTGGTTGAATGCAATGGATCTTTTTGTTCTGCCTTCGTATGCAAACGAAGGCGTGCCTCAGGCTTTGTTACAAGCAATGTTGTGTCAGCTCCCTGTCATTACAACAAATATTGGGGCGATCCCCGAAATTGCACACCCGAATCGTACAGCAATAGTCGTTGAACCCTCTTCAAGCGAAGACATTGCAACGGCTATCACGAAAATTATGACGCATCCAGAAATTGCTAAAAAGCTTGGGCATCAAGCACGAGAGGAAACTTTACGTCACCATAGTTTAGAAAATATGTTAAACAAAATGGAAAATATTTTTCTCCATGTACTAAAACATAAATAAACAATACTGAGCAATCCTAATGTGAATCAGTAAGCCATCCCTCTTTTTTATTTTTATATCAATAACATAACTCTCAAGATGACTGATTTTCTCAAAAAAATAGAAGCGATTTGTTTATTAGCGCTTATTTTCTTTTTGCCATTATTAGAAGCCCCAAAAAATTTATTCTGGCTCCTTTTTGTTGTATTTTGGGTAATAAATCACAGAAAGACATGGGTTGAACAAAAATGGGATCATTGGGATTCAATTTTTCTTTTATGGATTGCTTCTGGTTATATCGTCGCGATTTTTTCGGGCCTAAAAGGCCATGAGTTTTCAGGCGCACATGATCTCTTACGTTATGGGGTCATTGTCTGGTTTCTTAAGCGCAGCGACTACACACAAGAGTTGATTGAAAAAATCATATGGATGACGATTGCTTCAACCTTGATTACGCTTATTTTTGGTTTTTATCAACTATGGGGCACACACGAAACACACGCACTACAATTACATTCTGTTGGACATGTTAATCATAGTGCCATTTATGTTTTACTTGTTTTTGGATTAGCTTATTCATTTTTTCTGAGTTATTTTACACAATGGCAAACTTTCACAAAATTACTTGTTTTTGGTAGTTTGCTTTTATTTGTGTTTGGATTGCTCGTTTCATCTAGTCGGGCCGCTTTAGGCATTTTTGTTGTATTATTTTTCTTACTTTCTGGCATTTTTTCATTTTTTTATTATAAAAAACAACAGATTAATGCATTTAACTTTAAAAAAGTTATGCTTTTTATCTTACCAATTCTTTTAGTTTTCAGCATTTTTGTTTTCTCCCCTAAAACTGAAATTTATAATAAAATTAAAGGAACAGCTTCTGTTAATAAGGTTTTGAATGGACGAGAGCTAGTTTGGCCGACAGCCTGGGTGACATTTCGGGCGTTCCCGCTTTTTGGTATTGGAATGGATAATTACGGACTCATCCAAAAACCGCAAGTCGTCGAATGGGCTAAAACGCATCATGTTGATTTTGATCCCAATACTTATTTAAATCCAGGGCATGCCCATAATTTATATTTAAATACGCTCGTAGAACGGGGTGTTTTTGGCTTGAGTGCTTTGTTATTAGTTTTGATAAGTTGGTTTATCGCGCTCATTCAAGATTTTATTAAAATGAATCAATCCAACGCGGGCACGACGCCTTTCCTTGCATGGACATTATGGGGAACAAGTTTGAGTGCTTGGTTTATTTCGATTGGAGTCGGCATAGGCAATACAACGATTCACCATGAACATGGTATTTTAACGGCGCTATTTTTAGGACTTTGGTTACTTTATCGGCATCAATATATTAAACAATACTAAAATAATTTAATAATGAACAAAGCGCATGTTGCATGCTCTTTACAGATAACATAATGTTATAATCATAAGCGGCATTGGATTATTGTTTTCATGTATTTTACAAAATATCCTATTGTAAAATCCGTGCAAAATGAAGTTTGTTTATTCTCTTTGGATTTGCTACGAGGGTCAGACGTGTGATTTTACGGTGGATTGGCAATTTGTTTACAGGCGATGATGTCCCTAAAAACAATCTCCCCAAAGAAACATCTACAGAAATAGATTCTCCTTCTAATGAATTGAAGGAGACTATTCCATGGGCAGAACGGGCAAATCAACTCGCATCAGATCGCAATTATTCTGCACTCGTTGATCATGCAAAAGCATGGATTGAGATTGAACCACAAAATGCAACAGCATGGCAATATCTTGCCCTCTCTTGCCAAAAAAATCATCAATATCATGCCGCGATTGAAGCATATATTAAATTATCTGAATTTTTACCAAATGAACCACAAGTATGGTTTAATCTCGCCGAAGTTTACTATAATTTATCCAAATATCACCTTGCTGCTGAAAACTATCAAAAAGTCGTTAAAATCCAACCCAATAATGTACAAGCATGGTATGCCTTAGGCAATTCAAATCGAGAATTATTTAAGTATGATAGTGCCGCTTATGCTTATCGTATGGTGCTCAATTATGAACCCAATCGTTTAGACATCTTAAACGATTTAGCAGCTATGTATCGTGAAAGCAAAAATTATGTCCAAGCCGCCGAAATTTATAAAAAAATTGCCGAAAAAGATATGAGTCGTCCCGAGCTTTGGGGCGAAATTGGTGATATTTATTTAAACCAACTTAAAGATTTACAGCAAGCGATTATTGCATATCAACGTGCGATTAAAAATAATCCCTATCAACCATCAATTTGGTTAAAATTAGGACATATTTTTAAAAACCAAAATAAACCCGAACAAGCACAAACATGTTATGAACGGGTCATTAAATTACGTCAAGATGATGTAGAAGCATTAAAAATTTTAGGGGAACTTTACGCGCAAAAAGGGGAATTTGAGTTTGCTTTAGAAGCGTATCATAAAGTGCTTTCGATTCGGCCAGAATGGCAAGAGCTTTGGCTTGAAGTCGCAGAAATTTATAATACTGAACACGAATATAATGCTGCAGTCAATGCCTATCAAAAATATATCAACTGGAAAAAAACACAAATTTCGTCTGAAATATGGCTCAATCTTGGACGAAATTATGCTGCATTAGGTCAACATGAATCTGCTCTAGAATACGCAAAAAAAGCATTGGATGGAACGCCTAATGATGCACAAGTACTCAATTTAATGGGATCCGTCTATTTTCAAACTAAACAATTTGAACAAGCAGCGATCGCATCAAAAAGAGCGGTGGATTACAACAACAATGATATTAAATCATGGCGAATCCTTGCTTTTGTCTATTTTGAACTAAAGCAATTTTCAAATAGTATGATTGCCTGCCGGAAAGTACTAGATACTTCCCCTAATGATCAAGAAATTTATCGGGTTCTTGGCGATGCATCAATGCAACTGAAACAATACAATGTTGCAGTAGAAAGCTACGAACGCCTTACAGAACTTCAACCTAATGTTATTAGACATTGGAACATCCTTGCAAATTTATATAGTCAATTAAAACAACCGGCTAAAGCAATTAGCATTTATCTTAAAATACAAGAATTAGACAGTAATAATACACAAAATTGGTATTTTTTAGGCAATAATTATAGTAGTTTAAAAAAATATGATGAAGCCATTGATGCCTATAAAAAAGCGATTACTCATTATCCTCAAAACGCCTTAGCATGGAATAATCTCGGCTTTGCTTATTCTGAACTCAAACAAGATGATGATGCAATCAAATCTTATGAACAAGCCATTAAATTAGATCCAAAATCCGTAGCTGCCCGTAATAATCTAGGAAATGTTTATAGCCGTTTACAGCGCTATGATGAAGCCATTGATGTGTATAATAAAACATTAGAAATAGACTCAAAATATGTCCCTGCATGGAATAATTTGGCAAATGTTTATAGTAATTATAAACGTTATGATCAAGCCATTAATGCTTATAATCAAACATTGAAACTACAACCAAAATATCCATATGCATGGAATAATCTTGGTATGGTTTATCTAATGCTTAAAGATTATAACAAAGCAATTGAAGCACTCAAGGAAGCAACGCGCCTTAATCCAAAATACACAAACGCATGGAGTAACCTAGGCAAAGCCTATGCAGGTTTACATGAAAATGAAGAAGCAATTCAGGCATTTCAACAGTCGATTAGTTTAAATGCGGCCCATGTAAGCACATGGGAAGCGCTAGGTGACTTATATTCTGATTTAAATCAATTAGATGACGCGCTGAATGCCTACCATAAATTGACGACCTTGCGCCCTGATTCAGCAAGCAGTTGGTATAAATTGGGAACCTTACACCTTCAATTACAATATTATTCTGAAGCTATTAAAGCCCTTGAAAATGCGTTGAATATTATGCCGAACTGCATTGAAATTTTAAATAATCTCGCAAGTGCTGTGTTTAAAGAGAAAAAATATCGAAATGCGATCGAATTCTATCAAGAAATTATAAAACTTGATATCAGTTGTGCCAAAGCTTGGAATAACTTGGGGAATTGTTATTATGCAGAACAACAATACGAAAATGCAAGAAGAGCTTATACTGAGGCCGTGAATTTAGAAAAAGATAACTGGATCATTTGGAATAATCTAGGGACTTTAAATCTAACTTTAGGGCAATATCCAGAAGCCATTAATGCTTATAAAAAGGCAACGCAGTTAAATACCAAGTACGTTATGGCATGGCATGGGCTTGCAAAAGTTTATAGCTATATGCAAAAAATTAAGGATGCAGTTTTTGCATATGAAAAATTTATTGAAATAGACCAAAGTAAACCGCAAATATATTATACATTAGGTGGACTATACGATAAAATAGAAGAAAAAGCAAAAGTAAAAGAAATGTATCAAAATTTAAGAAGATTAGACTTAGCTTTAGCAGAAAATTATTTTAATAAATATCTCTTGGTTTAATCAATTTAAAATGAAAAATATAGAATTATGAATTATAATGTTTCAAAATAAATAAAAGGGAATGGTTATGGCATACGCGTTTGAATTTTGTCAAGGTAATATGGTTGAAGATCCTGCTACATTTATTGTGAATTCATCTAACACAATATTACAAATTGGTTCAGGGATTTCATCTGCATTTCGTCAAGTTTGCGGAGAGGATTTGCAAGAAATTATGGATTATGCCCGTGAAGAATTTGAATATAAATACGGTAAAATTCAGCAGGGCGATGTCATCCTAACAGATGCCGCCGAAGCCAATCATTTGCGCTATATTTTACATGCTGTCTTAATGAATTACCAAGCAAGCCAAGACGATCACCCTACTTTTACAATGATTGAACAATGTTTAACTAATATTCACAAACATATTAAAGAAACGATTTTATCGCATCCAGATTTGGTGAAAACACCCATTCGTTTAACCCTGCCATTATTGGGCACAGGAGAAGGCGGATTAGATAAAAAACAAGTAGCTTTACTTTATCGTGATTTTTTTATTCATACTCAAATTGATTCACCAATAATATGTGCCATTTATGGTCTGACGCCTGAAGATTACGAGATTATTAAAACCGTTTTTCTCGTATAATATGTTTCTTTTTTCTTTATTTCTTCTACGATAAGTGCGATATTTATTATGTACGAAAAAAATTCTATTCGTTATAAAAAATCTAACGCCCAACAACCTGATCTAGACTGGTCTCAAATTCGTGAGACAATTATGATGCTTGGATTAGCAATTGGGCAAATCGAAATTGCAATGCGTGATAGTAACGAATCCGTTAATGTCCTCACTTCTTCGTTTACGTCCATGTTTGAACATCTCCAAATGATAGAAAATGCTTCAAAAAAATTACCGGATGATCCATTCACATTGCCATTGAAGCAAGCCATTGAAGCAGACAGTAGAACAGTTTCTGTAAAAATGCAAGAAGCGATTATTGCCTTTCAATTTTATGACAAATTAACACAACGCCTTGGACATGTTTCACATGGGATTGAGCAACTTGCTAGTCTGATTGATGATAAATCAAAATTATTTAATCCCAATGAATGGGTAAAATTACAACAAGATATCCAATCCAAATACACCATGGAAGAAGAACGGATTATGTTCAATGCATTAGTCAATGGATCTTCTATTCATGAGGCCCTTGAAATGTATATCAACTACCGAAATACACAGCCCACGATTGCTGATGATCGAATAGAATTATTCTAATACATTTTTGAAAAATTAATAAACATATTCATGAAACTCTATGTTACAATAATGCGTATTTTTCCAATTGTATATTGCAAAAATAGTAAATATTGAGTCACACATAAAAGTTTTCACCTTTGTTTTAGCATATTTCATATATTTAAAACAAAAATACTATAAAGAAATATAGCCTTTTTAATGCACTTAAAAAGTGTCTTTATTGCAATATAATTATTTTTTTCAATGTGACAGGCATACATAATGATGATAGTCGTAGTGCGATTATAATGGGAGAAGTGTGAGTGAAATTGACAACGCGCTTCAGTTATGGAATTTCTGCTGGTTCAATTTATACAATTATCTTGGCTATATTAGATGGCCAAGATATTTTTATACATCTTGGCTTATCAAACTTTTCAGAAGTGATCATTATTTTTGGTATGCTTTTAATCGGATGGATTGGCATTAGCTTTTATATTCACCAATCCGGTCAACATACTGACACGCATTTTGAAAAACTCGAAATCGATATTAAAGATATCTCATCACAAACACAAACTATTTTTCAGATTCTCAATTTTGAAGTGATTGAACAATTTCAAAATTCGCGAAGTGAACTTTCTCAAGTCCAAAGCATTTTAGCCGATGCGATTAATAAACTGATTCCTAGTTTTACAAGTATGATTGAGCAAGCCCGAAGTCAACAAAATCTGGCATTAGGTATTGCTCAAAATAACATGCATGTCAAACTTAATGAAGCAGGCATGCCCGAAAAAACGGCGGTGAGTATTGAAGACTTCGTCCGCGAAACGTCTGAAACCCTATCATCTTTTGTAGAAAGTACTATTAATACCAGTAAGGTTGCAATGGGACTGGTCGATCGTATGGACGAAATCATTCGACAAGTCAATGATATTGTTTCAATTTTGAGTGAAATTGAGGCAATTGCGCAACAAACTAACTTACTTGCATTAAATGCTTCTATTGAGGCGGCGCGCGCGGGTGAGGCGGGACGCGGTTTTGCTGTCGTGGCGGATGAAGTTCGTAATCTATCAGGTCGAACAAGTCATTTTAGTCAACAAATTCGGGATCATATGGAGCGTGTCCATTATTCAGTTCAACTCGCTGAAGAATCTATTAATGCCATGGCTTCTCAAGATATGAATTTCGCTTTACATTCTAAACAAAACGTTCAAGAAATGATGAGTGAAATTCAGCGGATGAATATGCAAATGTCTGGGGCAGCGGATGAATTAGCACATATTGCAACACTCGTTGAATTGAATGCAAATCAAGCAATTACCTCATTGCAATTTCAGGATATGGCAACCCAACTGATTGATCATACTAAAAAACGTTTTGGAGAAATTGAACAAGTTTTAGCCGTCTTAGAAAATGTTCACTTTGATACAAATAGTATTGAACAACCTGTTATTGGCGGTGATCTTGAAAGTGAGTTAGAACGCGTCGAACAATGCTATTTTGTCATTGATAAGATGAAAAATACATTAGATAATGCTTCAACAACGATTAAGCGATTGCAAGAAGAAATTCATAATCCTGTGAAACAACAAGCAGTTTCAAGTGGTGAAGTTGAACTTTTCTAAAAGTAAAAAATAAATAGATTAAATAAAAAAATACAAAATAGAGTAAAAAAATTTATTTCAGAAAGTAAAATATTGAACAAAAGAACACAACAGTGTATGATTGTCGCACGACGGCCTGATTCCGCAAGATTGACGCATAATCAACAATCTACTTGAAATGACATTGCGAAATCAAGCAAATAATAGGATAATTAGTCATATTTCAGTTTTTAGGTTTATAGTTTATAAAATTAGTGATATTTGATGGAGAGTAGCCACTATGGCGAAAACTATACTTGCAGTTGATGATTCCGCCTCTATTCGTCAGATGGTTTCTTT
>CAZDFJ010000052.1:0-10986 GCA_964504875.1 uncultured Burkholderiales bacterium
AACTCGCGACCTCAACCTTGGCAAGGTTGCGCTCTACCAACTGAGCTATTCCCGCTTTGTTTTGCGTTTTGTTTCGTGTTATCGTCGAAACATGTGTGCATTATAAACGAACCCTATTTTTTGTCAACGTTTTTTTAAAAAATTCTTAATTTTTTTTTAAGAAGGCAGTTTTTTGAGATACTGAGCCGCCGCATTTAAATAATAAACCATTGACCATAAAGTCAAAATCGTTGCAACATAAATCAGCAACGTCCCCAACTCATGTAAACTCACCTCAAGAAAAACCACATCGTAATGCAATAACATCAAAATCGCAATCATTTGCGCAGTGGTCTTAATTTTCCCTAACAAATGGACCGCGACACTTTGATGTTGTCCTAACTGTGCCATCCATTCTCTCAACGCAGAAATCGTAATTTCTCGTCCAATAATGACCAAAGCAATCAAGGCATCCACCCGTCCTACTTGAACAAGCATAATTAATGCCGCTGCAACCATTAATTTATCTGCAACAGGATCCAAAAATGCGCCAAAAGAAGAAGTTTGATTCCACGCACGTGCCAAAAACCCATCCAACCAGTCCGTCAAGGCAGCAACGGCAAAAATTAGGGCAGTGAGCTGATCAAGAAGTGAACGCGGGCACCATGTGACTGGAACATAAAATAAAGCCACAAAAAGCGGAATTAAACTGATCCGCATCCATGTTAAAAGAATTGGTATATTAAAAGGCATGATGCAATCGGAATATTGAATTACAATGCAAATAAGCGGAATTTTCAAAAAAACAAGTTTAGCATAAAATACCTTACAGCTTGAAACTTTATCGTCCATTACTTGACTAATTTAGTCGAGAAATTTAGAATAACCTCAGTCAAATAGATTACATAAATTTTTCTTTAGGATGAAAAAATGAATCAATGTTATGAATGCCCTCCAGTCGAAATTCCAGATGTCCAAAATACGCCAGATACCCGCCATATTGCCATTGATAAAGTTGGTATTAAGTCAATTCGCCATCCCATGAAAGTCTCTGATAAAACAGGGGGCATTCAACATACTGTTGCGATGTTCAACATGTATGTCCATTTACCCCATCATTTTAAAGGGACGCATATGTCCCGTTTTGTGGAAATTCTGAACAACCAAGAACGTGAAATTTCTGTTGAATCCTTTCAAGATATGCTCAAACAAATGCTAGAACGACTTGAAGCACAATCTGGCTATGTTGAAATGTCTTTTCCATTTTTCGTCAATAAAGCCGCCCCCATCTCAGGCGTCCAAAGTTTGATGGACTATGAAGTCACTTTTATTGGTGAATATCGTCAAGATGGACAATACCGCTTTGCACTTAAAGTCATTGTACCTGTCACTAGTTTATGCCCTTGTTCAAAAAAGATTTCTGAATATGGCGCACACAATCAACGTTCTCATGTCACAGTTACAGCTTACACAAGTGATTTTTTCTGGATTGAAGATTTAATTACTTTAGTTGAAAATCAAGCATCGTGTGAGTTATATGGCTTACTCAAACGACCTGATGAAAAATATGTCACTGAACGCGCTTACGACAATCCAAAATTCGTAGAAGATATGGTTCGGGATGTCGCCGCCGCCCTTAAAAAAGAATCGCGAATTTTAGGTTATATTGTTGAATCTGAAAACTTTGAATCTATTCATAACCATTCCGCTTATGCCTTGATCGAAGATTTAAGCCAACTTCAATAAGACCCTTTTCTTGCTTTAGCTTCTCTCTTCTATTCAAAAGGGAGCTTTCTGCTTCCTTTTTAGTTTTTATGCCTTCTTTTTTTCTTTATTTCTTTAAAAGCATATTCATGTTAATATTCACTCTGTTCTTAAATCGAATATAGCTTGCTTTCCAAATTCAAATCCCGTTTTTCCAATATTCATCATCAGGTATTTTCATATTCTATGGCACTTTCTCCGTTTAAGTTACAGAAACCAGACTTGTCTGTTTTTCCGAAGCCGCCCTATTCTGCGGAAGCGGAAGAAGCTGTCCTTGCGGGCTTGTTATTAGACAATAGTACCTTTGACGAAGTCGCTGATCTTTTGATTGCTGAAGATTTTTATCAACCAGAAAATCTTTTAATTTATACATTTGTTTGTTCCTTACTAAATGAACAGAAAATAGCTGATTTTGTGACAATTTATGAAATAGCACAACGAGATCATCGCGTAAAAAATATTGATGTATTCGGACAACATTTACGTCAAATCGTGGATGCAATGTGGACGACTGGTAATATTCGACAATATGCACAAATTATCAAAGATAAAGCGACATTACGCCATTTGACCAAAACAGGATTAGATATTGCCCATCTTGCAGGACAACCGTCTTCACGTTCATTAGAAGAAATCATTAATGAAACAGAACAACGTTTGACAGAAGTTATTCAAAATAGTCGCCATAAAAGTGATGCAGGCCTTGTTAAAATAGAAAATATTACTAGCTCCTTTTTGGAATATTTATGTAAACTTTCTGAACGCGCACAAGGTACTGAAGTTACAGGGATGCCAACTGGTTTTATTGATTTAGATCGTAAAACTTCTGGGTTGCATAGTGGAGAACTGATTATTATCGCAGGTCGCCCCGCTATGGGAAAAACAGCATTTGCCCTGAATATCGCCCTGAATGTCGCGGCGGCTTCTAATAAACGGGTGGCGATTTTTACGCTTGAAATGGGATCTGAACAATTAGTCATGCGTTTGCTTAGTTCACAAGAACGAATTAATCAACAAGCTTTACGAACAGGCCATCTTTCACGAGATGACATGGACAAAGTCTTTATTGGTTTGCGTAAATTGGCCAATTGTGATTTATATATTGACGAAACTTCTGGATTGACTTTTTTTGATTTACGCTCCCGCGTTCGAAAACTCGCACGGCAATCCAAAGAAGGGTTAGGATTAGTTGTAGTAGATTATTTACAATTATTATCTTTAGGGCATCGGACCGAAAACCGAACGGCCGAAATTTCAGAAATTTCACGTAATCTTAAATTACTTTCCAAAGAATTAAATTGCCCAATTATTGCGCTTTCACAGCTTAATCGAGAACTTGAAAGACGCCCTGATAAACGCCCTATTGTCTCTGATTTACGAGAGAGTGGCGCAATTGAACAAGATGCAGATTTAATTTTAATGCTTTATCGTGATGAAGTTTATCACCCAGAAAGTCCTGACAAAGGGACGGCCGAATTAATTATTGGAAAACATCGAAACGGCCCAACAGGCAAAATTAAGCTGACATTTTTAGGAGAATATACACGTTTTGAAAATCATGCGACTGAAAGCAACTATTACGCTGATTATGATTAAATAATAATACGTGTATCAATTTTCCCTTCTTTTTGATTATTTTTAAGTGAATCACGTTATGATAAAAAAATTTGGATCGAATTTAAATGGCAAGAATCTTCGCGTCGCAGTTGTAATGAGTCGTTTTAATTTGCCTATTTGCGAAGGATTGTATGACGCTTGTATCAATGAGTTAAATAAATTAGGTGTGCAAAATGAAAATATTGCCACCGCAACCGTTCCTGGCGCGCTCGAAATTCCATTGACCTTACAAGTTTTTGCCGAAACACAAAACTTCGATGCTTTAATTGCATTAGGGGCGGTTGTTCGTGGTGAAACATATCATTTTGAAATTGTTTCTAATGAGTCTGCGCGCGCCATTACAGAATTAGGGCTCAATTATGGTATTCCAGTCGCAAACGCAGTGCTGACCACAAATGATGATGATCAGGCTCTTGCTCGCATGACCGAGAAAGGGGCCGATGCAGCCCGTGTGGCGGTAGAAATGGCAAACTTAAAACGTGAAATTAATTGCACTTATCAAACAAAATAAATTTTTTTAGAATGACATAATATGACTGACCAGAATACACGCTCTAGTGCTTCCACAAAACAACTTCAACGTCGTTTTGCGCGAGAATTTACTTTAAAAGGATTATATCAGTGGAAATTAACAAAATATTCTCCTGATATGATTATGCAACAACTCAATGATGATCCTGATTATTCCCAAATGGATCAAATTTATTTTAGAAAAGCGTTTTGTTCTATTATAGAAAATATTGAAGCATTACATACACAATTAGGCCCTCTTTTAGACCGCGAAATTGATATTGTTGATCCTGTGGAATATGCTATTTTGCTTTTAGCGAGCTACGAATTAATTTATCAACCTAGTGTGCCTTATCGTGTCGCTATTAATGAAGCTATTGAATTGGCTAAGAAATTTGGAGGCTCCGAAAAAAGTCATCGCTATGTGAATGGCATTTTAGATCGGTTGGCTCAAACGGTTCGGCCGGAAGAAGTCGCACAAAAGCGCCGCGCCTCTGCCAAAAATAAAAAAGCATAATGCACAAAAAAACGCCCCATAATCGGGGCGTTTTCTTTCGTAAAATTAAATAGGCTCATTAGCAATCAATACATTTAAATCTTCAAGCAAGTGCGCTAAACACCCGCGAATATCACCTATATTTGGATATTGATAAACAGTTACCTGATCACCATACCAGATGCTTTCGTTTTTTGTGTCTTTTTCAATGATCCAGCGCCATTCTGGATAATACAATGGGGGCAAAACCCATGTTTGTTTTCCTAATGCGCTCCCCAAATGAGCAGGCGCACTATCAATTGAAATAATCAAATCAAGTTCTTGCATCACAGCCGCAGTGACCGCAAAATCTGTTAAATATGATCCAACATCATGAAAATGCGGTAAAAGATGCCGATGCACACTGTATTCTTTTTGTGCCTCGCCTTTTTGCAAACCAAAAAAATGGACTTGCCCCATAAAAGCTTGTATTAAAGGCAAAAATGTTTCAAAATTAACAGAACGATCCTGATCGCGCATATGCGCTGGATTCCCCGCCCAAATGAGTCCCACTCTTTTTTGTCCAGTCGCTTTCGTCTCATCAAGAAGCTGTTTTAATGCGGGCACAAATTTCAATGCGGGCACACGTAAATAATTTCGTTTAAGAAGACCTGTCTCTGCGTGTAAAAGGGCAGGTAATTTCAGTAAACAAACTTGATGTGTAATTTTATCTTTATATTGTCCCAAAATAGTTGGCGAAATACAAGGACTATCCGGAAAAGCCACTTGTAATAAACGACATAATTCGGGTTGTACAACAAGCACGACTTTGATGCCCAATGCAAGAATATTTTCTACATAACGCACAAATAAAATGGTATCGCCAAATCCTTGTTCTGTATAAATTGCCACGCACATCTCTGGATAAACCACAAGATGAGGCGTCCATTCGGGCTTATCCCATATTTCAACTAATTCTTGACGCGCCTTCAAAGGCGTTAAACCCCAAACATATTCTTGAAAACCTTCTTGCCATTTCTGATTTAATAATAAAGAAATACTATAATTCCAATGAGTTACTTGATTTTCTGGATCAAGATGGAGCGCATCTTGACAGACCATTAATGCCATCTGAAAAGAATGCATGTCATTACAAATTAATGCAAAATTATTTAATTGTTGGACACGTTCGCGAATGGCATTTTCTGGCAAACGCGATAAACCCATTTTTGCATATTCAAAGGCTAAATAAAATTGGCGTTGATGGCGATAAATTGTCGCTAGATTCCCTAATGCTTGGGCATGTTCTGAATCTAATTGTAACACTTTCAAAAAGGCGGCTTCTGCTTTATCAAATTGTCCTAATTTTTTGTAAATGACCCCTAAATCATTCCAAGCTTTCGGATCGTTTGGAAGAGACTGTACTAACATTTCTGCAGAATGACAGGCATTAATATATTGATTTTCTTTAAAATAAATCAAAATAGTGTTGGTTAAACTTGTGATAAAAAACTCACTACTTGGGGGAATCGCTTGATAATGCTGAAGCGCTAATTGATTTTCCTTTGCTAACTGGGCAGAAACGGCTATTTCAAAATGTGCCTGAGCATGATACGGATCAATTTCCAAAATGTGATGGTAGCAATTGACTGCTTTTTCATTTTGTTTTGTAACATCATATAATTGCGCAAGCATCAGCCTACTTTCAATATCTTGAGGATAAGTTGTACTATAGGCTAACAAATCGGAAATTAACAACTCAATATCATGGCTCATAAATCAATCGGGAAAAAACTAAAGTTAAAAAAAATATTGGTTCATTTTTTTGACTCAAAAATAGACCAATACAAAATAGTATTTCTAGGAAGGAAAATTGATGATTACTGAATATTTCTTAAGAATACCAAACCCTGTCCAACCCCCTGCTCAAAAAGACGAACTAAGAGCGGTTGCATATAAGGAAATAGCACGTATAAAGCAGCAAAACCCAAAATTAATGTAATACCAAACCCTACAGAAAATAAGTTTAACTGCGGCGCAGCGCGTGATAAGACCCCTAATGCCACGTTTGTAACTAACAAAACTGCAATAATAGGTAAGGATAAATTTACGCCAATTCGAAAAATTTCTTCTCCCCATAGCGCTAAATTTTTAAATTGCACCGCATGAATTGTATCAGGTGCAATCGGCATTACTTTAAAACTTTCAACCAATGCAGAAATCATCATTAAATGTCCGTTTACAGACAAAAAAAGTAACAAAATGATGAGCCCCATAAATTGTGAAATCACTGGCGTTTGGGCCGAATTTTGCGGATCAAAAAAGTTAGCAAAACCTAAACCCATTTGGTAACCAATAATATTACCCGCCATCTCAAAACCAATAAAAACAATACGAATAGAAAATCCCAAAATTAAACCAATCATGATTTGTTGTACAAAAACCAACAATCCAATCGCTGAAGCCGGCTCAATCTCAAGAGGCACCTCTACCAGAGGCGCAATTACAATAGATAATAAAACGGCCAATCCTAACTTTACTTTTTTCGGAATCGACTTATTACTTAAGGTGGGTTCAACAGCAATTAATCCCAATATACGTGCCAATGGGAAAAGAAAATGACTGATTATTCCAAATAATTGTTCAGTAGTGAAATAAATCATGCGAATAATTTCTAATTGATATATTTAGGAATATCAACAAAGATTTGATGCATATAATCAACCATTAACTCTATCATCCAATGACCCGCCACAACAAGTGTGAGAAAAATTGCAAGGAGTTTTGGCACAAAAGACAAAGTCATATCATTCATTTGTGTCGCCGCTTGAATAATACTGACAAACAGCCCAATTACAAGAGAAACCACTAATAAGGGTGCGGCCAGTAACATTGTAATTTGAATGGCTTTTTGACCAATTGTCATAACCATTTCTGGTGTCATATCATATTCTCTGTTAGTATTTTAGCATTAATTACATTAACGATGTAATCGTCGGATTCGTTCAGATGGCGTGATAATATCAGTGAGGCGAATCCCAAATTTATCGTTTACCACAACGACCTCTCCTTGTGCAATGAGACAACCATTGACTAAGACGTCCATGGGTTCACCCGCCAAACCATCCAATTCTACGACTGATCCTTGCGCCAATTGTAATAAGCTTCGAATCGCAATTTTTGTACGGCCTAATTCAACAGTCAAATTGACAGGAATATCTTGAATCATATCAAGACTTGCGCCGCTACCATGCAATGCCTTATCGCTTATGTCTCCGAAGGCATCTTTTCCATCCTTATCGTAAGGATCTTCATTAAGCTGTTCAAACCCTATACTTTCATGATCGTCAATCATACGCAACCTCGTTCATTTTTTTGATTTTTACCTACAATATGGGTACTAGTATTATAGCAAAAAAAGTGAATCGGTTATATACCCAACAAGATTAGTACTGATTAACGGTTCAATTGGCGAAAACGTTCAGAAGGAGAAATAATTTCCGTTAAACGTAACCCAAATTTTTCATCTACAACAACAATTTCACCCTTTGCAATCAAACATCCATTCACTAAAATATCCATGGGTTCGCCTGCTAACCCATCCAATTCAATCAATGAACCTTGAATCAATTGTAACAAATGACGAATCGCAATTTTTGTTCTGCCAAATTCAACCACTAAATTTGCTGGAATATCGCGAATCAATGAAAGATTTTCACCCGTATTGTGGCTGTTTTCCCACATATCGATTCCAGTATCAAAAGTATCGTCAAGGCTCATTTCACTAGACGTCGCTTTTTTACTCCCAGCGTTTCCATTTGATCCATCTAAGTTACTTAACGTATCTGCAAAACTCTGCTCCGTATCGCCAAATGACGTATCTGAACCAAAATTATCCATTTGGTCAGACATGTCCATACTCGTTGCTTCGTCATCACTATCGGGAAAATCTGCCATATTCAAACCCTCCTATTTTTATTTGATCAAATTGATGTTTCAAAGATGCACAATGAAAAGCGGCTTCTTTTTGTTCAGATTAATTTACATAAAAACTCTGAACAAGTGAACCCAGAATTAAATTCCACCCATCAACTAAAACGAATAACATAATTTTGAAGGGCAAAGAAATCGTTACAGGGGAAAGCATCATCATCCCCATTGCCATTAAAATACTCGCCACAACCATATCAATAATCAAAAAAGGCAAGAAAACAACAAATGCAATTTGAAAAGCAGATTTCAATTCACTGGTAATATAGGCGGGAATCAAAATTTTTAAGGGCACTTCCTCTGGTCCCTTCATTGCAGGTACATCCGCAATCTTGGCAAACAAAGCGAGATCTTCCTGACGCGTTTGGCGCATCATAAATTTCTTGAGCGGTTCTGACCCAGTTGAAATCGCTTGCATGAAATCAATTTTGTCTTCTGCAAAAGGTTTATAAGCTTGATTATAAATTTGATCAATGACAGGTGACATAACAAAAAAAGTTAAAAATAATGCCAACCCTGTCATGACCATATTAGGCGGTGCAGACATTGTTCCTAATGCTTGTCTTAACATAGACAATACAATAATAATGCGCGTAAAAGCCGTCATCATCAACAAAATTGCAGGTAAAAGTGTTAATCCTGTCATTAACACAAGGGCTTGCATACTCATCGAGTATTCTTGGGCGCCCCCTGCTACTGCTTTACTTGTGACTAACGGAATCGTCTGGGCCGCCTCTACAAAAGGACTGAATAGCACAAATCCAAAGAGAAGCAAAATCCCCGAAAAGACTGACATATATCGAAAAAAGTTATTGTTTTTCTGGGTGCTCATCACGTTTTTTCTTTCCTACAGCGCGTTTTAAATGAGCTGTTAAGATTTCTGTAAAATTGGTTAGCGAGTTTGACTGGGTTGTATTCAACTGTGTGGCGATTTTTTCTGCTATCCCGTCGGTATACAGGGCTAATTCTGAATCACTTGGTTTTGACATCGTATGTAATGGCGTCATGGTCGCGCCATTCATTCCAACAATAATCCATTGATCCAAAACCTCTATAATCAGAATACGATCACGTGGACTTAAAGCGAGGCTATCTATGATTTTAAGACATTGAGTTTCTGGACGGCGTCCCAACCCAAAACGCTTAAGTCCCCACGCAATTGTAGCAATCGTCGCCAAGACAACGCCCAACCCTGTGAGGACATTCAAAGCGGTCATAATTCCGCTTGTTGTATCAAACATAAGACAAAATTATTGAAACCCGCGTTAATACGCTTATTTATTTAATCGACGAATTCGTTCGGAAGGCGTGATAATATCGGTTAGCCGAATCCCAAAACGATCATTCACAACTACCACTTCCCCTTGTGCAATCAAACAACCATTTACTAAGACATCCATGGGTTCGCCTGCTAAACCGTCTAATTCAATCACAGAGCCCTGCGCCAATTGCAATAGACTACGAATTGCAATTTTTGTACGTCCCAACTCAACAGTCAAATTAACGGGGATATCTTGGATCATATCCAAGCTCGCGCCGGCCCCACTATGCACATTATCAGCTGACAACTCTTCAAAAACTTCTGAAGCCAGTGCTGGGTCATTTGTTGTAGGTTTATCAGACATCGAAGACGTCCAATCAATATCATCATCTTCGTTCATCTTGACCCTCTTTTCATTTTATTTTGTTGAAACATTAAAAATATATACCTATGGAAAAATCAAACCAATCAATTTCATAGGATTGGTTCATGAAAATGACCTAGTAATCCCCATCAAATGCGACAAAATTATCTGTTCCAGCCAGTACTTCAACGACTTTCAAGGAAAGATGTCCATTCCGCACCCCATATTTACACTCAAATACAGGCACACCATCTACTTCCGCAACCACTGTTGAAGGGGGTAATTCTGGTAACGGAATCACATCGCCTTCTTTTAATTCAACAATTTTTCCTAATGTCACAGGTACTTTAACAAAATTAGCAATTAACTCAACTTCTGCATTTTGAACTTGGTATTTTAATAACTTAAGCCAACGATGATCGACTTCCATCCGATCTGCTTGCAAGCTACTATATAGCACATCACGAATTGGCTCGATCATGGCATACGGCATACAAATATGAAAATCCCCGCCACCCGATCCGAGTTCTATATTAAACGTTGCCGCCACCACTACCTCTGTTGGCGTTGCAATATTAATAAATTGCGTATGCATTTCAGAACGAACATATTCAAAAGTAATGGGATACACTGGTTCCCACGACTTTTTATATTCCTGAAAAGCCACTTCTAAGAGACGTTGAATAATACGCTGTTCTGTTGGTGTAAAATCCCGTCCTTCCACGCGCGTATGAAAACGCCCATCTCCCCCAAACAAGTTATCCACAATAAGGAAAACCAAATTTGGATCAAAAATGAAAAGAGCCGTTCCCCGTAAAGGTTTCATGTGCACAAGATTTAAGTTTGTTGGAACGACAAGATTTCTTAAAAACTCACTATATTTTAAGACGCGTACTTGCCCAACAGAAATCTCAGCATTCCGACGCATGAAATTAAACAAACCAATTCGAAACAAGCGGACAAAGCGTTCATTAATAATTTCAAGCGTTGGCATACGCCCACGCACAATCCGTTCTTGCCGTCCTA
>CAZDFJ010000053.1:0-10059 GCA_964504875.1 uncultured Burkholderiales bacterium
AAGAAAAAAGAGCGTATTTTTGAATGGTTAAGGAGTAATCATGTCCTTTGAAGTGATAGATACACCGGGACAAGGCGCAGTTATTAAGGTCATTGGTGTTGGCGGTTGCGGCGGCAATGCTGTTGATCATATGATCGAGCGCAACATGCAGGGCGTGGAATTTATCTGTGCCAACACAGATATTCAGGCACTCAATCGTACGAAAGCCCCAGTCCAATTACAATTAGGCATGTCCGTTACCAAAGGATTAGGTGCAGGTGCAAATCCTGATGTAGGACGTGAAGCCGCACTTGAAGACAGAGAGCGTATTCAAGATCTTATCGATGGTGCAGACATGTTGTTTATTACCGCTGGAATGGGTGGCGGAACAGGCACAGGTGCTGCACCAATTGTTGCGGAAGTAGCAAAAGAACTCGGTATTTTGACAGTGGCCGTCGTAACAAAACCCTTTATTTTTGAAGGAAAACGAAATACTGTTGCCACTTCGGGGATTAAAGCGCTCTCTGAATATGTTGATTCTTTAATTGTGATTCCTAATGACAAGCTGATGCAAGTTTTAGGAGATGACGTCACAATGGTGCAAGCCTTTCAAAAGGCTAATGATGTTTTATATGGTGCTGTGGCTGGAATTGCGGAAGTAATTAATTGTCCAGGGCATATTAATGTTGATTTTGCAGATGTGAAAACAGTCATGTCTGAAATGGGTATGGCTATGATGGGGTCTGCTTACGCATCAGGCGCTAATCGTGCGAAAATTGCTGCCGAGCAAGCAGTCGCAAGTCCATTACTTGAAGATGTCAACTTGGCGGGAGCGCGTGGTGTCTTAGTGAACATTACGGCAAGTTCCTCCTTGAAGATGAAAGAAATTCACGATGTAATGAATACAATCAAAGCCTTTACTGCTGAAGATGCAACAATTATCTTTGGTAGTGTTTTGGATGAGTCTTTATCAGATGCATTGCGTGTCACTATTGT
The DNA here is from genome assembly GCA_964504875.1 of uncultured Burkholderiales bacterium. Taxonomy (GTDB): domain Bacteria; phylum Pseudomonadota; class Gammaproteobacteria; order Burkholderiales; family CAZDFJ01; genus CAZDFJ01. Next base: position 976 of record CAZDFJ010000053.1, read on the forward strand.
GGCAACGGGATTAGGGTCTCCTATTACAGTGACGCCCCCTATTGTGAAACAACAAACACCTGTGACACATGCAAAGCCATTAAATATTATTCGGACAGGGACAGATAATATTCCAATGGAAACCACTGCGCCTGTTATAAATAAAGCGGTGATTTATCCAGAAAGTGAGACACCACAAGTTGTGCGTTCTCGTCGTGGGTTACATACACAACAAACAATTAATACATTGAAAGATTCTGGAATGGATACTATTGATATTCCAGCTTTTTTACGTAAGCAAGCAGATTAAAATTAGGCTTCATTAAAAAATAAACCAAAAACTAAGCATTTTTGTGTTGCAAAAAATAGACAACATAAAATAAACGCGCTTAGTTTTTAGTTTTTGAAAGAGTAGTAATGCTTTTGATAGATTATTCAAAGAAGTTTATTTAAACTTATTATGAAATATAATTTTTTTGAATAATAAGAAAAGTCAGGTTGTGATGACTTAAATTGATGATATTGAGTGACTCAATAAGGCGAAAACGTGATGAAACAACGAACAATTAAAACACAAATTCACGCAACTGGTGTCGGTTTGCATACAGGGCGGAAAGTTAATATCACGTTACGTCCTGCTGCAATCAATACAGGTGTTGTTTTTCGTCGTGTTGATTTGAATCCTGCTGTGGAATTAAAAGCAACTTGGCAAGATGTCAAAGATACGCGTTTATCTTCAACACTTGTTTGTCAAAACGTGCGTGTAGGAACCGTTGAGCATTTAATGGCCGCGATTGCGGGATTAGGGATAGATAATCTCTATATTGAAATTGATGCAGACGAAGTGCCCATTATGGATGGAAGTGCGGGGACTTTTGTCTATCTGTTACAATCCGCAGGGCTTCAAGAGCAAAAAGCGGCGAAAAAATTTATTAAAATCAAAAAGCCAATTACATTAGACGATGGGGATAAATGGATTAAAGTCATCCCTTTTGATGGATTTATTATTGATTTTAGTATTGATTTTAATCATCCTGCATTTAAGCATTCTGGCCAGCGTTTTGAATTAGATTTTTCAAGTCAGCAATTTGTGCGTGAGATTAGTCGGGCTCGTACTTTTGGCTTTATGAAAGATGTAGAGTGGTTACGGAGCCAAGGGTTAGCGCGGGGTGGAAGTGTAGAGAATGCAATCGTCTTAGATGAACGTTCTATTTTGAATAAAGAAGGCCTGCGTTACGAAGACGAATTTGTGCGACATAAGATTTTGGATGCAATAGGCGATCTTTATTTGATGGGGGCACCAATGTTGGCGAAAGTCATTGCCCATAAATCAGGCCATGCTTTTAATAATCAGTTGGTCCGGACGATCTTTGCAGACGAAACCTGTTGGGAATATGTCACATTTGATGGACGTGTCACACACGCTGAGCCAGTCACATGGCAACCCGCAACTGAAACCTTAATTTGGGGTTAATGCATGGGCGTTGTCTCCCGTTTTTTGATTTTAGCGCTATTGAGTAGTTTACTTGTTTCGGGGGTCTTGTTTTTGTTTACAGGGCAAAAGAGCTATTTGCGTTTTTTTCGTACTGTGATACGTTTAACGCTTCTCTTTTTGATTTTCTTTGTGGGCATTGTTGTTGCAGAACGTTTCTTGTGAAAAGGCGAACTCCTTAAAAAAAGAAAAAGACAGCAGATTTGCTGTCTTTTTTTTATCTTAAATACAGGTCATAATGAACTAACGAGTGACCACATCAAACCCTGCATTTTCAATGGCTTCTTCAATTGCAGCCCGTAAAATTTGTTGTGTATCATAAGTAATTTCTACTTGGCCCGCTGGTTCTAGAGTCACCTTGACTTGTGTAACGCCAACTAATTGACCTAAAATATTTTCTAAACTTGCGACACAACGTTTGCATGTCATGCCATCAACTGGAATTATTTCAGTATGCATGATATTTCCTATACATGAGTCTTTGTTTGTGTATGATGTTGACGGGCCGCTTGAATAAAAGCAATAAAAAGAGGATGGCCCTCGCGTGGATTAGAACAAAATTCAGGATGGAATTGACACCCAATAAACCATGGGTGATCGTGAATTTCGATCATTTCACATAAATTTTCTGTTTCGGAAACGCCCCCAATCGTTAAACCAGCTTGTGTCAATTTGTCTAAATATTGATTATTGACTTCATAGCGATGGCGATGACGTTCTTGAACCACAGATTGCCCATACACTTTTTGTGCGAGAGAATTTGGGGTTAAATGGCAAGCTTGGGCGCCTAAACGCATGGTTCCCCCCAAATCTGAACGTTCGTTGCGGACTTCTACGGAACCGTCTGCATTACGCCATTCTGTAATTAATCCGACCACAGGATGCGGTGTGTTAGCGTCAAATTCGGTGCTGTGAGCCTGCTCTAAATGGGCCACATGGCGGGAAAATTCAATGACAGCTAATTGCATGCCAAGACAAATTCCTAAGTAAGGAATTTTATTTTCTCGAGCATATTGAATGGCGCGAATTTTGCCTTCCACACCTCGTACACCAAATCCACCCGGAACAAGAATCGCATCTTTATTTTCAAGACAAGAAAGATCCCCGCGTTCTAATTCTTCGCTATCAATGTAATGAATTTTAATTTTGCTACGGGTGTGAATCCCTGCATGAATTAATGCTTCAGAAAGCGATTTGTAAGATTCAGTTAAATCAACATATTTACCGACAAGTGCAATATTCACTTCGCTTTCAGGATGTTCTAAATCGTAAACAATTTTGTCCCAAATGGCGAGATCTGCTTGAGGCAAATTCAGTTGAAGTTTCTTACAAATAATGTCATCTAAGCCTTGTTCATGAAGCATTTTTGGAATTTTGTAAATGCTATCTACGTCGACAACAGAAATGACAGCGCGTTCTTCTACGTTAGTAAAAAGCGCAATTTTTTGGGCTTCTGAGGTAGGCACTGGACGATCGCCGCGACATAATAAAACATCTGGTTGAATTCCAATTTCTCGTAATTCTTTTACAGAGTGTTGTGTTGGTTTAGTTTTGACTTCACCAGCAGTACTAATATAAGGAACCAATGTTAAATGAACAAAACAGGTATTGTCTCGCCCAAGTTGGACACTCATTTGACGAATGGCTTCTAAAAAGGGCAGAGATTCAATATCCCCAACTGTCCCACCAATTTCGACAATTGCCACTTCTGCCTCTTCACCAGCTTCTAAAATCCAGGACTTGATTTCATCAGTGACATGTGGAATGACTTGAACAGTTCGACCCAAATATTCCCCACGTCGTTCTTTACGAATCACGCTTTCGTAAATTTGCCCTGTTGTAAAATTGTTACGTTTTGACATTTTAGCGTGAATAAAACGTTCATAATGACCTAAATCAAGATCAGTTTCTGCGCCGTCATTTGTGACGAAAACCTCACCATGTTGAAAAGGACTCATGGTTCCGGGATCAACATTGATATAAGGATCAAGTTTTAACATCGTGACTTTTAAGCCACGGGATTCGAGGATTGCACCTAAAGAAGCAGCAGCAATGCCCTTACCAAGCGAGGAAACAACCCCACCTGTTACGAAAATAAATTTTGTCATAATGGTCAATTAGGAAAAATCAAGAATAGTCAAATTAAATGAGACCAATTTGTAAAATAGGAAAAATTCTAACAAACTTAACGTGAACTCTCAATCAAACTTATATAATTTTGTCTGCTTTAATTTTTTTTGTTTACAAAGTGAATAAATTCTTTGATTTGTTTAATCCGTTCTGCCACTGTAGAAAAAGCCTTGTCAATTTTTAAAATTTCATTTCCGATAAACTTAAATGTTGTTGGATCCTTTTGAACAAGTTGAATTAATTTCAATGTGTCGATGGGTGGATTTTTACAAAATCGAATAACAATATGTTTATGATTTGCATCGAGCTCTTTAATACCCAGTTGTTGAGATAAAATCCGTAATCGGTGTATTTCAATTAAGTTTTGGGTACTTTCTGGCGGGATACCAAATCGATCGATGAGCTCTTGATGCAGACTGTCTAATTGATCCAGCTGTTCACAATTTGCAAGCCGTTTGTATAAGGTGAGACGTTCATTGACATCATCGCAGTAGCTTGCGGGCAGCAGAGCAGGCGTGTGTAAGTTAATTTCGGTGACAAGATGGAGGCCGTTATTTTCATTTTGTTGCTGTCCATCTGGATTGTTTTCTTGAGAAAGTGTTTTAATCGCTTGGTTGAGCATTTCGGTGTAAAGGCTAAATCCCACTTCATGAATTTCACCACTTTGTGCATCTCCCAAAATTTCTCCCGCCCCTCGAATTTCTAAATCATGTAAGGCAAGATAAAAGCCCGCTCCCAATTCATCTAGGTTTTGGATCGCCTCAAGACGCTGTTGCGCTTGTTTATTCATACTTTCTTTTTCGATAGGCGTCAGCAAATAGGCATAGGCTTGATGATGTGAACGTCCAACGCGCCCCCGCAATTGATGTAATTGTGCTAAACCAAAGCGATCTGCCCGATTAATTAAAATCGTATTGGCAGTCGGTACATCAATGCCTGTTTCAATAATAGTGGTACATAATAGTAAGTTGAAGCGTTGTTGATAAAAATCGCGCATGACGTGCTCAAGCTCGCGCTCAGGCATTTGTCCATGTGCAATTTGAACGCGTGCCTCTGGGACTAGGGTTTGCAATTTTTCTTGAATAGTATGAATAGTATCAATTTCATTATGTAGGAAATAAATTTGTCCCCCCCGCCTTAATTCACGAATAATGGCTTCACGGATAATCCCATGATCAAACCGCGTGACAAATGTTTTAATGGCTAAACGACGTTGTGGAGCGGTTGCAATAACCGAAAAATCACGCATGCCTTCTAAAGAGAGCGATAAACTACGCGGAATGGGCGTGGCAGTGAGGGCAAGAATGTCAACAGAAGTCCGTAATTGTTTTAATTGCTCTTTTTGTCGGACGCCAAAGCGATGTTCTTCATCAATGATGACTAATCCCAAATTTTTAAAAAGGACATCTTTTTGTAGGAGCCGATGGGTTCCAATAATCAAATCAATACTCCCCTCTTCAACCCCTTTTAGAACAAGAGTTTGTTCTTTTTTTGTTTTAAAGCGAGAGATTTCAGCAATTTTAACTGGGTAGTTGGCAAAGCGTGCAGAAAAATTTTGATAGTGTTGTTCCGCAAGTAAAGTTGTTGGTACGAGTAAAACAACTTGTTTTCCGTCCATCAGGGCAATAAAAGCGGCGCGAAGAGCGACTTCTGTTTTTCCAAAACCCACATCCCCACAAATGAGACGGTCCATTGGTTTATCGGAAGTCATGTCTTCAATCACTGCCTGAATTGCTTGGGCTTGATCCGGTGTTTCTTCAAAACCGAAATCTTCAGCAAAAGTTTCATATTCTTTCCAGTCGATTTGGAAATGGTAGCCTTGACGAAGTGCGCGTTTTGCATATAAATTAAGAAGCTCTGCGGCGGTATCGCGCGCTTTTTCAAGCGCTTTTCGTTTTGTTTTATCCCAAGTATTGGCCCCCAAACGGTGTAGGCTCACGTTTTCGTGATGCCCACTATAACGACTGATTAAGTGCAAATGAGCAACAGGTACATACAAACAGTCTTCGCCATGATATTCGAGGGCTAAAAATTCACTTTCTCCTTCACCTAAATCAAGCGTGCATAAGCCAAGATAACGTCCAATGCCATAATTTTCGTGGACAACAGGATCGTGAATTTTGACTTCACTTAAGTCGCGTAAGATTTGGTCTGTCACCCGCCGTTGTTTAGAAGAAGCTTGTGATTTTTGTCGAGGTAAGGCTCGAGCAAAAAGTTCCCCTTCAGTCAATAAAGCCCATTTTTTTGAATCTTCTTCAAAAATAAAACCTTGTTCAATGGGGGCAACTAGAAGGTAAAATCCATATTCTTTTTTTAAGAAATCTTCAAAACTTTCAAGCAGATAAAATTGTATTTTATATTCATGAAGGGTACTTGAAAGAATTTCTCTTCGTCCAAGTGTATGGACACAAAATAATACTTTTGCATGAAAATCATGAATAAATTTTTTAAGATAAATAAAAGGATTTTCTTGCTTTTTCTCGTGATGAAAGACAGGAAAAGGTTTTATAGGGCAAAAGAAAGCCTTTTCAGAATGATTTTCGGATTGATCTGCCTGAATAATATCAAAACGCTTGTATTGTTTAAGGTACGTAAAAAATTCAGTTTCGTTGATAAAAAGCGTTTCAGGTGGTAAAACTGGGCGAAGATGGTCCCCTCTAAATAACGTATAACGTGATTTTGTTTCTTGCCAAAATTGTTGGATACTTTTTTGGGGACAATGATGCAATATAATTAATGAATTGGCGTGCAAATAATCAAAAATCGTTGCCAAATTATCGAAAAAAAGCGGCAAATAATATTCAATACCGCTTGGCGCAAGTTTATGACTCACTTGGCGCGCTAATTCGCAACGATGGATATCAATTTCAAAAAACTGCTGAAAACGTTCTTTAAAGCGAAGAATTCCTGTATCATCAAGTGGAATTTCTCGCGCTGGAAGGACACGAACGGATTCGATCACTTTAAGGCTCCGTTGTGTTTCTACATCAAATATTCGAATATTTTCAATTTCATTGTCAAAAAAATCAAGCCGATAGGGAACAGTGCTTCCCATTGGAAAAATGTCAAAAATACTTCCTCGTCGGCTAAATTCTCCAGCTCTCAAAACCTGTTTGACTGATTCATATCCTGCTTGAATGCATTGATGACATAAAGCATTTAAATCCATTTTCTGTTTATGATGGACAAAAAATGTATGTGCTTGAATAAATTGAGGAGGAGGTAAGCGAGTCAGTGCAGTTGTCACTGGAATAAGAACAATATCGCAATTTTGATGTAAAAGATGATAAAGTGTCGCCAGTCGTTCTGAGATTAAATCCTGATGGGGGGAGAAATGATCATAGGGCAAGGTTTCCCAATCAGGAAAAATAAGAATTCTTAAATTTGTCGCAAAAACAGAAAGTTCTTCATAAAGGCGTTGTGCGTGGCGCGCTTCTTCTGTAAACACAATAATACATTGTTGTGCTTCTTTATTTCGCGCTTGTTCTGCCAAAAAAAGTGCGTCACTTGCTCCATATAAAGAAGTAATTCGAAAACGATTTTTGGCGTGTAAAAAGAGAGATGGTAGCATGCTGAGGTCATTAAAAGCAGAAAACAAAGGATGGAGTGAATGTAAATTCAAAGAATGAAATGATTTTAACACAGTTTGCGTGATTTGTTTTCTTTAATGAATAAAATGCGTAAAGTGACTATAAAAAAATAGAAAATTGGCGTAATTACAAAATGATATCTACACGATTATTGGGAATATTAGGATTAATTTTCGGGGCGTTTGTTTGGGGAACAATTTGGTTTCCATATAGGCTGCTAGAAGCAAATAATATTACAGGCATAAGTAGTACACTTTTGACGTATTTATGTGCGATTATTTTGGGCTTGCCTTTTGTTTGGAAGAAAGTAAAGGAAACTCAATGGGATAAGCATTTAATTTGGCTCGGAATGACAGCAGGCTTTGCTAATTTGGGATATGTTGTGAGTATCTTGGAAGGAGAGGTCATGCGTGTTTTATTACTTTTCTATTTAGCACCGCTTTGGACAATTTTGTTTTCAAGAATATTTTTAAATGAAAAACTCAATCAAATTGGATGGGTTGTCATGGGGCTTTCACTCTGTGGTGCCATGATTATGTTATATAACCCAAAATTGGGCCTTCCCTTACCGCAAACACGGGCTGAAATTTTGGCAGTTTTAGCCGGTGCTTTTTTTGCCTTGAGTAATGTGATTTCTAGAAAAATTGAAACTGTTAATATTGAGGGAAAATCTCTCGCAATTTGGTTAGGAGTATTTATTGTTTCTGCAATAACATTGTTATTTTTAGGAAAACAGCCTGCATTTGTAGCGAATATTTTTCAATTAGATTTTAAGACAGTACTTATTATTGGAATAATTGGTTTAGGATTGTTTACAAATAGTTTAACAGTGCAATTTGGTTTGTCTGTACTGCCTGCGAATCAGGCCATTATTATTCTTCTGTCAGAATTGGTTTTTGCTGCGATATCAGCATTTTTATTAGCTAATGAAGCGATGCAGTTTCGAGAATGGCTGGGAGGTATATTGATAGTGAGTGCAAGTGTTTTTTCGGGGAAATTAGAAGAATCATAACAGAATAAAAATGAGGAAAAGAAGAAAATCTTTTCCTCTTTGTTAGAATTGAGAGAAAAATTAGAACACAAATCGCTCAGGTTGTAAGGCGTGGGCCAGCGGAAGGATACTTGTTTCAAACAAATCTTGACTGTTAAAAACACCATTTGAAACATGAGTAATCAGCTTTGCTGTCATAACAGGATCATCACCTTCAATAACGACTAAACGTCCGCCAACATTCAAATCTTTTTGAAATCCGTCGTGCAAAATAGGAATGGAACCCATAAGAATAATGACATCATAAGGGGCATGATGACTCCAACCTTTTGAAGCATCTCCTGTTTCTAACATGACATTATGAAAGCCATATTTTGCTAAATTTGCTTGTGCAGTTTGGTGAAATTCTGGGATAATATCTACACTGTAAACGACATGAGCTTGTTTCGCCGCGAGGGCAGTGGCATAACCACTTCCCGTTCCAACGATCAAGACTTTATCGGTTGATTGGATTTGTGCAGACTGAATAAGACGCGCTTCCAACTTAGGCGCGAGCATGAATTGACCATGTCCCAAGGGGATTTCCATATCAACAAATGCCATTGCTTTATATTTGTCAGCGATGAAATCCTCACGTTTGACCTCAAAAAGAAGCGAGAGCACTTTTTGATCTAATACTTCCCATGGGCGGATCTGTTGTTCGACCATGTTAAAACGTAATAGTTCTAAATCTTTTGACATTGCGAATGATTCCTTTTTATCTAATACGACGAGAAGCCTCTCATTTTTGAGAGATATTACCATAATTTAAACCCAAAATATCGCTAAATGAGAGAAAATTCCCTTAGCACTGTTTTGTTGCATGTGTACAACAATTTTGCTGATTTTTGGTGCAAATAAGC
>CAZDFJ010000054.1:0-9962 GCA_964504875.1 uncultured Burkholderiales bacterium
GCAATAATTGCGATATTTCTAAGTTGACGAGACATGAATCAATACCAATATTTTGTTTCTAATGTAAAAATCATGCGCAATTGTAGCATATCCCATTCAAAAACATACGTTTAATTCAATAATTTTTCGTGAACTTTTCTTAAAATAGAAGGGACCTCGTTTAAAATGAGATTTTCCCCACAAAAACTCTTGCTTTATTCTAAAATTATTTATTATTTAGCTGACTTTTTTCTTGATGTGATACAGCATGTTAACTTTTGCACCACTTTGGACAGATCTGTTTTTTTATGCTTTAGTGATTGTGAGCGGCGGATTGGCTTTTAAAGCGCGGCATTCCCCTGCTCGGAGCGCGTGGAGACGGGTTTTTTCTCATCCTATTGGAATGAGCACAACAATTATACTTGGTTTTTTTATTCTAATTGCGTTTGTGGATTCGCTTCATTTTCAAGATCAACAATCTGGGCAACTGAAAAGTATGCTAGATTTATATCTTGTTGCGCCGCAAGCACATGTCCCTAAAAGTTATACCGCCCCATTTGAAATCCATTTTCACTCAACTGCTTTGGAGACGATGACATGGCTCGGGCATTTTTTAGTATTATTCATATTAAGTAGTACGATATTTATTGCCTTGCGTAAATGGAAAGAAAAATCAACTTGGACAAAAAGTCTCTTGTGTTTTTTTCAGCCTCAAGAAAAAGAGTCATTTTGTTGGCGCACCGCATATCTGACATATAGCCTATTATTGTTGGGTTTGGTATTTTGCTTTGAGGCAAGTGCGCACTACCATATTTTGGGAACCGATAAAGTTGGACAAGATGTTTTTTATCAAACAATCAAAAGTATTCGAACTGGATTATTAATAGGAACATTAACGACATTAGTCACACTCCCAATTGCTATTTTATTAGGCTTGAGTGCAGGGTATTTTGGCGGTTGGATTGATGATATCATTCAATATATTTATACCGTTTTGAATTCAATTCCAAGTATTTTATTGATTGCTGCGAGCGTTTTAGTCTTTCAGGTTTTTATTGAAAAATATCCGGAATGGTTTCATTCAAATTTGGCTCGGGCGGATTTTCGATTGTTAGGGCTTTGTTTTATCTTAGGTTTAATGAGTTGGACCGGATTGTGTCGTTTGATTCGTGCAGAAACGCTTAAATTAAGAGAACGCGAGTATGTTCAAGCGGCTTATTTATTGGGGGTTTCCCACTTTCGGATTCTGATTCGGCATATTTTACCGAATGTGATGCATATCATTTTAATTTCAGTTGTGATGGATTTTAGCAGTTTAGTTTTGGCAGAAGCCGTGCTATCTTATGTGGGAATTGGCGTTGATCCCAGTATGCAGAGCTGGGGAAATATGATCAATAGCGCACGATTAGAATTCGCGCGTGAGCCCATTGTTTGGTGGAATTTGACGGCTGCGTTTATTTTTATGCTCCCGCTCGTTTTAGCGGCTAATCTTTTTTCGGATGTAGTAAGTTATGCCTTTGATCCACGTCAATAATTTACACATTACATTAAATACACCAAATGGCAAAATTTATGCCGTTCGTCAGGTAAGTTTTTCATTATACGCGGGTAAAACCCTTGCACTTGTAGGGGAATCAGGTTGTGGTAAATCAATAACCGCGTTAAGTTTGATGCGTTTATTGCCAGAATATATGAGTTATGGCAATCTTATCACCGGTGAAATTAATTATCGTGCTCAAAATCTATTAACGCTTCCAGAATATCAAATGCGGGCTTTGCGAGGCCGAAAGATCGCCATGATTTTTCAAGAGCCGATGCTGAGTTTAAATCCTGTTCTAAAAATTAAAAAGCAACTAATAGAAGCCCTCGCTAAAGAAATATTGCCAATGGATCAACATAAAGAAATGCAACGTTTGTTGCATGATGTGGGCATTGCGGATGCAGAGCGCGTCTTAGCGAGTTATCCTTTTGAGCTTTCTGGAGGAATGCGTCAACGGGTGATGATTGCGCTCGCTTTGGCGGGGCGACCAGAAATCCTTATTGCAGACGAGCCAACTACGGCGCTTGATGTCACAACACAAGCTCAAATTCTTATTTTGTTGCAATCATTACAGAAAAAATATCAGCTTTCTTTATTACTGATTACCCATGATTTGGGTGTCGTTGCGCAATTAGCCGACGAAGTGGCATTGATGTATGCAGGAGAAATTGTTGAATATGCTGAGAAAAATCGTTTTTTTGAGGCGCCCCAACATCCGTACGCTTTGAAGCTTTTTGATTCCTTACCAGAAAAAAGCGATCCGGCGTCTCTCTTACCTGTGTTGACTGGGTCTGTGCCCGTTTTGACTTCTATTCCAATGGGCTGCGCTTTTGCTCCGCGCTGTGCGCATAAAATGGAATTGTGTCAAAGACAAGTGCCTGCCATGAGACAAATTCAAGAAAATCAAAAAGTCGCCTGTCATTTTGTTCAGCCGCAAAAATTTTCGGCCACGAGCATTCAAAAAGTAAAAAAGCAGACGGAGGGCGGGATAAATTATCAAGTGCTACCGTTGTTGAAAGTCGCGCAATTAAACGTAAATTTTACAAATAAAGAAAAAAAACTGATTTCTGTCGTCAAAAATGTAAGTTTTGAAATTTTTCCGCATGAGACTGTGGCTCTGGTGGGTGAATCAGGAAGCGGAAAAACGACGATTGGGCGGGCGATTCTTAAATTAATTCAAGAATCAACAGGAGAAATCACATTTCGGGGGCGTCAGATTCAGGTTATTTTTCAGGATCCCTATGCTTCACTGAATCCACGTTTGCGTGTTCGTGAAATTTTAAGTGAGGGACTCGTGGCGCAAAAATTCGTCTCTTCGCGTGATGCCTGTGAACAAAAATGTATTACATTACTGAAGCAAGTTGGGCTCGATCATTCTGCTTTGAATCGTTTTCCGCATGAATTTTCGGGGGGCCAGCGGCAACGCATTGCGATTGCCCGCGCGCTTTCTGTGAATCCAGATTTGATTATTTGTGATGAGGCAGTGAGTGCGTTAGATGTTTCTGTGCAGGCACAGATTTTAAACTTGCTTTCGACCTTGCAAAAAGAAACAGGGATGAGCTATTTATTTATTACGCATAATCTTAACGTTGTGCGCTATTTAGCGCATCGTGTTGCTGTTTTATATCAAGGTCAAATTGTTGAATATGCAGAAACGGCCACGCTTTTTGCTGCCCCTCAAACGGCCTATACAAAACAATTATTATCTGCCATTCCACAATGTGTTTTACCTTCTGCCTCTTCTTCGGAACACATAACAATATGATGCTTCCCTGAAAAAATGAGTATAATAGACCCTTCTGTTTTGAATTAAATAAATATCAATAAATTTTAACTTAAATTGTGTAAAAATATGACTCGACCACAAAATGATACTTTCTTAAAAGCCCTATTGAGAGAACCCACCCCTTATACTCCCATTTGGTTAATGCGTCAGGCTGGGCGTTATTTGCCTGAATATAATCAAACTCGGGCGCGCGCAGGCGATTTTATTTCACTATGTCAAAATTCACAATTAGCAACAGAGGTAGCGTTACAGCCCCTTGAGCGGTATGATTTAGATGCTTCAATTGTTTTCTCTGATATTTTGACTATTCCAGATGCAATGGGATTAGGGCTGTATTTTTCACGGGGTGAAGGCCCGCGTTTTGAGCGGCCTTTGCGTGAAGAACGTGATTTTAAAAATCTGTATATTCCGGATCCAACAGTAGAATTACGTTATGTGCTAGATACCGTCGCATTAACACGTTCTGCGTTAAATAATCGTGTGCCCTTAATTGGTTTTTCTGGGAGTCCTTTTACGTTGGCATGTTATATGGTGGAAGGCCAAGGTGGAACGGATTTTGAACGCGTCAAAAAATTAGTTTATCAACGTCCTGATTTAATGCACACCTTGCTTGAAAAAAATACCCGTGCGATTATTAATTATTTAAATGCCCAAATTGATTATGGTGCACAGGCTATTATGATTTTTGATACATGGGGCGGAATTTTATCGCATCAAAATTATTTAGATTTTTCTTTGCAATATATCAAAATGATTTTTGCGGAATTGAAACGTGAATCACAAGGACAGATTGTTCCGCGTATTATGTTTACGAAAGGCGGAAGTCCTTGGTTAGAAGCGATGGCCGACTCTGGAACAGATGCGGTCGGGCTAGATTGGACTGTTGATTTAGGACAAGCCCGTACTCGCATTGGCAATCGTGTCGCCTTGCAAGGCAATATTGATCCTAGTGTGATGTTGAGTACCCCAGAAGTTATTGAACGAGAAGCAAAAAATGCATTAGCTAGTTTTGGTTATATTTATGGTGCGGCAGGCCATGTGTTTAATTTAGGACACGGGATTGATAAAACGACCCCTCCTGAAAACGTAGCCGTACTTGTTGATACGGTGAAAAAACAAAGTCGAACATATCATTGTGCATAAATAAAATTAGCTTAAGAAGCGCATAAAAAATAAAGGGGAAGACTTTCTGACGGAAAGTGTCTTTCCCTTTCTTTTTACAATTGCAATAAATAGAAAATAGTCATTATGCCAAAACAAGGAACACAAGAAACATTATTACGTTATTGGACTATTTTGAAAACTTTGCCACGTTTTCCAAATGGTATGAGTCTCACTGATTTAAAAATTCGTTTAGAATATCAACAATTTTCAGTAAGCATTCGTACACTTGAGCGAGATGTCCAAACATTAAAATCACTTTTTCCACAATTGGGCGTCATTGAAAAAGCCCGCCCACCATTATGGGGTTGGTGTCAACCTGTCCCTCAACTTCATATTTTTAATTTATCGCAAGATGAAGCATTAAGTTTTAAGCTAATTGAAACGTATCTCAAGCCTATTTTGCCCGATTCAACACTGCAAAGTTTAAGTCCTTATCTCACTGCCGCCGAAACCGTGTTGCGTCATGCTGAACGCCCGCAAAAATGGTTAAGTAAGGTACGTGTTTTGCCCGCACAATTGAATTTTATTCCCCCGCATATTGATCCAGACGTGCAAAAAATCGTATATGATGCGTTGTTGGATGAAAAATGTTTAAAAATTCATTATAAAAAACCAAAAAATACGGACCTAAAAATCTGGCAAATCGAGCCAAGAGCACTTGTGCAACGGGGGCAAATTTTATATATATTAGGCTCTATTTATCCGTATTTTGATATTGTGCATTTAGGATTGCATCGTATTCAAAAAGCAGAAAAACTTGACCGAAATATTCAAAATACGGTGTTCGATTTAGATGCCTATTTGGCAAAAAATGGATTTAGTTTTGCAACACCGGTTGCACAAGAACAAATTCATCTTCGATTTTACGATCAAAGTGGACATTATTTGCAAGAAAGCCCGCTTGCTCCCGATCAAGAAATTATGATTGATTCTGGGGATCGTTTTGAAGTCAAAGCGACCGTTTGGATTAATGATCCGTTACGTTGGTGGTTATTAGGTTTTGGGGCCAATGTGGAAGTCCTTGCGCCGCTTTCATTACGTCAGCATATTATCCAACAATTACAAATCGCTAGTCTCCGTTACGGTCGGGAGGGATGAATCTGTCTCTTCATGGTGAAAATCATTAATGTCCTGATAATCAGCGAGGGCACCATGTGAAGCAGCGGCTTCTTCAAGGGGGGTACAATGCCCCTCTTTAAGTAGTCCGACATCGCCTTTAAGCTCAATAATATGGCAAATTTGATCATCACAATAAGATAAAACATCCGTTAAAAAAGCAGAGAGGGCTTCTTGTTCTTCTTTGGTTTTTTGTTTATCAAAAAGAGAGGCATTAAAATCTCCTTTGATTTCTTCGATGAGCACTAAAAATTCTTGGTAAAATACATTAATTTTGGCTTTTAATTGATCATTTAAGATGTCAACAATTTGTTGATTCATGCCATATGTAAAGACTTCAATTGCTTTGTTGTATTCTTCTTGTACGCGATCTAGGTCGATTTCAAAATAAACATTCTGTGTAGGGGCTTCTGTTTTAAACCACTTGGACATCATTTCTAACATCCGCTCAAAAACACTTTTTTGAGCCTCTTCGTTATCGGCCTGTTTTTGGTAAATCACAACATCCAGATTAATATCCATGGATAAATCTTCTAAAGCAAAAGTGCTCAACTTTGGCAAAGAAAGGGTTAAATCGAGTCCTTTTTTGCTCAATTGATCTTTGAATGCCTGTAAAAAAACATGGGCATCTTCTTCTTGCTTTTGTAAAAATTCATTACAGAAAGTATTCATTGTTTCTGTAATAATTTTGTGTGCATTATCTTGCGTTGTCCGTCGAATAGTTTCGACCGCATTTTCAATATGCCCCAAGAAAAATTCTGCTTCACTGCGTGTTTGAAAAGATTTCACTTTTTGGCTGGGATCAAAGTCGGGATTTTTGGCAAATTTAAACCGATCTTGAACATGAATAAAATTATCTAAAGTCGTATTTTTGATCTGTTCCCATTTTTTCTTGAGCCATACGGAAGAACGTTGTGGATCAAGTTCGAGTCGCCGCCCTTCTTTAAAATATTCGGCAATTAAATTTTGAATTTCACTTTGTACCCCTTTTGTCACTTGTTCCAGGCAATGACGTAAAACCTTAATTTCGTCATCTAAGTGCATTTCAATAATATTTTTATTTTGATTAATTTCATTAATTCTGACTTGAATTTGATGAATAATCTCATTTAGTTCCTCGATTGTTTTTTTTAAATTACTTTGACGAATCATGGCAAAATTCTTCAATTTATGAATTTTGTCATTAATTTTGGCTAAAGCGGATTCTAAACTCATGTGTGCAGAGCGACGATAAGAAGAAGCAATCACTGATTCAATAAAAGGCGAAAAATAAGATTTATCCGTCATTTTTTGGATTTTTTTCCGCAAAGTTTTTTGATCAGCTTCATTGTTAGCTTCTTCAAAATCGTCTTGCCAATCGACCCCAAATGCTTTTTCTGCAAAATCTTTTACCCAACCTGCTTCTTTAAAATCGGGGAGTTTTCCTTGCATAGCTAATGTGTGATTCGCCCGATTAGCAACGACCGCGTAAGAGGCAGAAATAGGATAAATTCCTTCAACATATTGTTCGCCAATAATTTGCTTTACATAGGCTTCAACATCTTTGATTTCCATGCCATTTGTATTTTTTTGATCAAACTTGTTAACGACCGCGTATAAACGGCCATCTTCGAACATATTTTTGATTTGATCTAATTCTTCTGCAATGCTATGTGTGGCCTCAGAACTAAATTGTGTATAATCCATGACAACTAAAATCGCTGACGCTTTTTTAAGTTGTTCGCGTAAAACTTGTCGTAAATGATGACTCAGTCTCACTTCATTTGGGCCGGGTGTGTCAACAAGTGTAAGTTTTCCCTTAATATGGTGATTTTCTGGAGAAACATTTTCTAGATGTTGAAACGCAACTTCAATAGAAGGCAAGGCTTCAATTTTTCGGTAATCTTCAAAGGGAAAAGGTAACTGACATTCTTGTGCGAGACGCACGAGGTCATTTAAGTCTTTAAGAAAAGAAAAAATATTATCAGACTGATGCGGGTATTGATCAACAGCCCATTGATTTTGTTCAATATTACGAATAATTTCCGCATATTCTTCACGTTCTTTTAGTTCTAAAATAACAGGATCATTTTTTTGAATGCGTTGGCGCAATTCATTCATTAAATCATTTGTGCGTTCTGAAGCGTTGAACGTCAGAACAGGAAGATGTAATGCATGTTGATGTCGAATCAGCGTTGGAAGGGTTGTCATCGGTTGATTCCGATTAGGTAACACTTCGGTTCCGACAATAGCATTAATTGTAGTGGATTTACCTGCTTTCATTGTGCCAATGACAGCGATAATAACCTCTAAATTTTCTAATTTTTTTTGTTCTTCCCGTAACTCTTCAATTTCAGCAAGAGGATTAGCGAGAGAAGTACTTTCCATATCATGATTAATTGCATCATCATGTACATGAGTTTTAAGGCGTTCAAAAATATGGATTTCTCGCTCTATACACTGAATGACCCGATCCCGTAATCGGCTAAATTGTTCAGATTTTTTCGCTGATGACATGCTGCTTTTCCTTTTCTCAATAATTTTTATTTAGTTTGCTGAGTATCGTTGATTTTCAATCATATTCTCATTCAAACTGTATAAGATATGATTTAGCCTGTGTTTACTTATTATTTTGCTTTGACAATATAATGAAAGAGAATATTCAAATTAAAAAAGCGTAAAAAATGCGTAAAGTCTCTTTTTGTATGAATGAATCTTTCAAGAAAGTAGAAATCGTTTCGCCTGAATCCAATAGGTGAAGTCAAGCGAAAAAAGACATTGAATCCATCAAATAGAATGTAATATTCAATTTAATTTAGATAATTTTAACATAAAGTGATACGAGCTCAACGTTTAGTTATTTCCAATCGCCATAGAGTGCTTGTAAAACAGCTAAAATGCTTAATCCTGCGGTTTCTGTACGCAAAATACGAGGACCTAATCGAATGCCGCTAGATTGCAATTCTGTTTGTACTAAATTTTTCTCTTTTAGACTAAAACCGCCCTCTGGTCCGATCCATAAAGCGATGGGATGTAAGATTTGATCAGGCTCAAAAGTAAAGGATTGGAGGCTTTTTTGCCCATCAGGGTCACAAAAAAAATGCGAATAGGTTGGAATAATTTTAGTAAAATGTGTCACAAGTTGTGAAAAACGTATTACTGGATGTAAAATAGTAACTTTAGTGCGACGAGATTGTTCAGAAGCAGCAATAATGATATTTTGCCAATGTTCAAAACGTTTTTGTGCTTTTTTGTCATCTAATTTTGTAACAGAACGTTCACAGGCGACCGGATATATTTCTGTAATACCCAGTTCGACTGCCTTTTGAACAATCCAATCCATTTTATCTGTCTGACAAAGACCTTGAATTAAGATTGTATGTAAAGGAGATTCTGTGCAAATATCAATGAATTTAAGAAGCGTGACTTCAACGTGAGGTTGTGTTTGGGTGATTTGTGCTAAAAATTCACCTCCCATGCCGTTGAATAATAAAACTTGATGATTTAATTCTAAACGTAAAACTCTTAGTGCGTGATGTGCACAATTTTTTGGTAAGCAATAAGTTTTTTGTTCTAAACAAAGAGAATCAGGCACATAGAAGCGTGGTAAATACATTATGAATAGTTCTTATAAAGAGGAAAAAGAAGAGAGATGTAAATTAACATATCTTTTTTTCATACTTTGTTTTTTTTCTGAACTTTTGCATAAAAATCACACATTGTCTAAAAAATAGAACTTTCCATTTTCAATTAAAAATTGTTACTTGACATTTTGCTTATAAATCAATAAAATCTTGAGATTTTATGGCTTTTGAGCCATGTGCATTGCGTGCATCAATAAGGATTAAAACATCCTTATTTTGATCTATATCACCGTAAAAATCGCCTTTCTGGGCGACAGTAAGATTCTGAAAAACAAGATAAAGTTATTTTAATTATTGTTGAGTAGCAAAATGAGATGCGACATGCTGGGCATTGATTTTGCGGAAAGACAATCAAAATTTGAGTGGAATTAATAAGTTACTATGCCAACGATTAATCAGTTAGTGCGTAAGCCGCGCGCTGCAAAGCGTGTTAAAAGTAAAGTGCCAGCACTGGAAGCCTGCCCACAAAAACGTGGTGTTTGCACGCGTGTTTATACAACTACACCTAAAAAACCAAACTCTGCTTTACGTAAGGTTGCCCGTGTTCGCTTGACTAATGGCTTTGAAGTAACAAGCTATATTGGTGGTGAAGGTCACAATTTACAAGAACACTCTGTTGTCTTGATCCGTGGTGGTCGTGTGAAGGATTTACCGGGGGTACGTTACCATACAGTTCGTGGTAGCTTGGATACAGCAGGCGTGAAAGACCGTAAACAAAGCCGTTCTAAATACGGTGCTAAACGTCCTAAATCTG
>CAZDFJ010000055.1:0-9947 GCA_964504875.1 uncultured Burkholderiales bacterium
ACCACACCCACGCCATTAATCATGGTTGTGTGTGAATCTGTCCCAACGAGGGTATCTGGGAAGAAAACGCCTTCACGTTTTTGGACGCCACGGAACAAGTATTCTAAGTTCACTTGGTGAACAATACCGATGCCTGGAGGCACAACACCAAAGGTATCAAATGCTTGCATACCCCATTTCATGAATTGGTAGCGTTCGCCGTTACGTTCAAATTCGATTTCCATGTTTTCACGTAACGCGTTTTTTGTACCAAATTTGTCAATCATGACAGAATGGTCAACAACTAAGTCTACAGGTACTAATGGTTCGATGACTTTTGGATTTTTGCCCATTTTGTCTGCGACATTACGCATCGCTGCTAAGTCACATAATAATGGAACACCAGTAAAGTCTTGTAACACAACCCGTGCTACAACGAAAGGAATTTCGTCAACACGTTCTGCGTTTGCACCCCAGTTTGCGAGTTGTTTGACGTGTTCTTCAGTGATTTTTAAACCATCACAATTACGTAAAACAGATTCTAAAACGATACGAATAGAAACAGGTAAACGAGAAATATTTGCGATTCCAGCTGCTTCCAAAGCTGGTAAAGAGTAGTATTTTCCTGTTTGACCATTGCCAAGATCAAATTCTTTTAAGCTTACGCTGTCAAATGCATTTTGCGCCATCGAAATAACCCTTGAGTGAAATCAAGATAGAAAAAAATCGTTATTTTTATCATGAACAGAGGGAAGAGGAGACTCTTCCCTGATATTATATCAACAAAACTGACTGATTATTAGATTGCAAATAAATCAGTAAATTCGTTAACTGGCGTTGCTTCTAATTTCGCACGGTCTAAACAAAGATCTAAAATTGCTTTTTGTTGTTTGACTGGGAAACGACGTGCTAAGTTGACTTTGAATTTCTCGATTAAGAGAGGAATACCATCTTCGCGGCGACGACGGTGTCCAATTGGATATTCAACTGCAACTTGTTCTGTGGAAGTACCATCGTTGAAGAAGACTTGAATCGCATTAGCAATAGAACGTTTTTCTGGTTCTAAGTATTCAGCAGTGTAACGATCTAATTCAACGCACTTCATTTTGTCACGTAATGCGTCAATACGTGGATCAGCAGCAGCTTTATCTTCATAGTCTTCTGCAGTCAAGTTGCCTTTGATTAAACCAACCGCAGACATGTATTGAATACAATGGTCACGATCAGCTGGATTATTCAATGGACCTGTTTTGTCAATAATACGGATTGCAGATTCGTGTGTTGTAATGATGATTTCTTTAATGTCATCAAGACGATCTTTCACTTGAGGGTGTAATTGAATCGCGCATTCAACGGCTGTTTGTGCGTGGAATTCAGCAGGGAAAGAAATCTTGAAGAGAACATTTTCCATTACATAAGAACCGTATGGACGTTGGAATTTGAAGGCATTGCCTTTAAATAAAACGTCGTAGAAGCCCCATGTTTTTGCTGTCAAGACAGATGGATAACCCATTTCGCCTTTGAGGACAGTCAATGCTAAACGCACAGCACGGCTTGTTGCATCCCCAGCTGCCCAAGATTTACGGGAGCCTGTGTTTGGTGCATGACGGTATGTACGGAGTGCTTGACCATCTAACCATGCATGAGAAACTGCATCAATAATTTCTGCTTTTGTGCCGCCTAAAAGTTTTGTAACAACCGCAGTAGACGCCACTTTCACTAAAATCACATGATCTAAACCAACACGGTTAAAGCTGTTTTCAAGGGCAATCACGCCTTGAATTTCATGTGCTTTAATCATGCCAGTTAATACTTCACGCATTGTTAATGGTGCTTTACCTTGGGAGATACGAACGCGGCTGATATAATCAGCAACGGCTAAAATACCACCTAAGTTGTCAGAAGGATGTCCCCATTCTGCCGCCAACCATGTGTCATTGAAGTCCAACCAACGAATCATTGCGCCAATGTTAAACGCTGCTTGAATTGGATCGAGTTGGAATTGTGTACCAGGAACACGTGCACCATTTGGCACAACTGTACCAGGAACAACAGGTCCTAAGAATTTTGTGCACGCTGGGTAGCTTAATGCTTCTAAACCACAACCTAAAGTATCGATTAAGCAATAACGTGCTGTGTCATATGCTAAATCGCTTGTAATAACAAATTCATCAACATAATTGGCAATATCAACAAGGACTTGATCTGGATCAGGACGAACGTTTGAGATGTGTGAAGACATACTACTTCCTTGTAGTGTTAATTAAACAAAAAAGAGTGAGTAAATAAAGTGAAGCTGTCTCTTGTCTAAGCTGTTGGCTTATCAAGAGGGATTAAGCGCACAATGGTATGTTTTTATTATCTATTGTAAAGACAACATAACTTATTGTTTTGCTTGGATTAAATTAAGCATCGTGTGCAAACACGCTGTTTAAATAAACCAAAATCATCATCTTAAAGAGGGTCATTTTCATTTATTTAAACTGAACTAAGTATCTACATGATTTACGAAGGAGAATTAATCCCGCCGTTATTTTATTGCAAAAAACAAAATCTTGTCATCAAAAAAACAATTTTTTTTTGTTTATTTTCAGAGGGTATCAAATTCTATTTTTTTTACCCGTATAGTTTAACATTTTATTGTCTTTCTGTGAACTTTCTTCTTTTTAATGACATAGGGATTGGAATATCCAAATAAAATGAACATAAAATGCTTTCTTAAATAAAAGAAAATCGGCAATTTTTATGCTTTAAATATTTGATGATCATCAAATAAATCACTTATTTTCTACTAGATTATCAATATAATTTATATTATATAATATTTTGTATCGGATTAAAAATCGCCTCCCAGTGTTGAAAAAAGTGTTTTTATGCCTACTTTTATCTTGTGAAAAATTTGAACGCTCATTATTTAATTTCTAGTTAAGTTTTATATGTGTTAATTCATTTTGATTCAATCTATTTTTTATTTGAGCTCAGTTTATTCTGGTTATTTATGTTATTTATGAAAAATTTTATTGCGCACCTTGGGTCAGATTTACATTTATATGTTTTAAAGAAAATTGGAATAGTTACGGTAATTTTGTCAATTTTTGTGGCGATTGCTGCTTATTATTATGAATTGGAACAAATTGACAACTTTGTAGTCAATTTGGCAGTAAAAGAATCTGAAGATATTTTTAATGATATCGAATTATTAAACGAAAATAAGGCTATTTTGACAGTTAAATGCAATCAATTAAATAATTTACATTTTCCTATTATCGAAGTCTATAATTTGAAAAAACAAAAAATAATTGAATGTACTGATACCCGCTCCGAACTGATAGAATCACGGTTTCAAAAATATCCACATGGTTTTTTGGACCATCCTGTCTATGATAAACATCTTATTAATAAAGAATTATACTTACGGGTCATTGCACCTATTCGGTCTGATAAGGGAATTAACAAAGTAGGCTATTTTGAAGGTATTTATCATGTGGATCCTGAAGTTTTATCACAAATTAATACCAGTATATTTTTTACAATTGGTTTGGCTATTATTTGTATTTTTGCGACAGGAACAATTCTCTTCCCGATTATCACACGTTTAAATGATAATTTAATTAAAAAAAATCATGATTTGTTAGGAAGTAATATTCAATTAATGGAAGTATTGGGAAGTGCAATAGCAAAACGTGATAGTGATACGAATATTCACAATTATCGGGTCACAATTTATGCGATCTATTTGGGTGAAAAAATGGGGTTATCTCCGCATAATATTCAAAACCTAATTATTGGATCGTTTTTGCATGATGTTGGAAAAATTGGGATTAGTGATACAATTTTGTTAAAGCAGGGACGTTTAACTGAGGATGAATTCAAAATTATGAAAACCCATGTAGAATTGGGTTTAGATATTATTGCAAAAGCACCATGGCTGCAAGCAGCACAGGATGTCATTCAATATCATCATGAAAAATATGATGGAACAGGATATATCCAAGGTTTAAAAGGTGAAAAAATCCCTGTAAATGCCCGTATTTTTGCAGTGGTTGATGTATTTGATGCGTTAACATCTAAGCGTCCATATAAAGAACCTTTTTCATTCGAAGATTCAATTCGTATATTAGAAGACGGGCGTGATAAGCATTTTGATGGGAAAATTCTTTCGGTATTTGAAGAAATTGTTTATGGTATTTACTCTCGTTTAACACTCGCGTCAGATAAAGAAATTGAATTAGAATTGAATGCATTAGTCGAGCGTCATTTTTTTAATTATGAACAAAAGTTATAGAGAGGGGGTTTCATGAGAAAATTAATTATTGCGATGGGCTGTCTTTTGAGCATGTCTACTTTGGCAGCTGAACCATTTTCTATGGAATTATCAGGCATAAAAATGGGACAGATTTTGCCAAAAAAACAAGTATTTAATGGATTTGGTTGTCAGGGTCAGAATATTTCGCCTGCAATTAATTGGAAAAATCCACCAACTGGGACAAAAAGTTTTGCTTTAACAATGTATGATCCTGACGCGCCGACGGGTTCGGGTTGGTGGCATTGGGTTGTAGTTAATATTCCTGCGAGCTTGAATTATTTACCTGAAAATTTTGGGCAAGCCAATCAAACTTTACCTGAACATTTGAAAACGATTTTACAATCTCGAACAGATTTCGGAACGCAAGGTTATGGTGGACCATGTCCGCCAATCGGGCATGGTACACACCGTTATATTTTTACATTATACGCGTTAAAAACAGAGAAACTAGAAATCAAACCAGATACGCCCGCCGCAATGGTAGGATATCTTATTCATTCTAATCAATTAGGTAGTACGCGCTTTGAAACAAAATTCGAACGAAAATAAAACCTAAAAACAGAGCGAGACATCCCAACTAGTTTGCTGTAATAATATAATCAAAACTGTCTCGCGTCCCTAAATTATCTATCCATTCTAATTTAAGATGATCCCCTTGTTTTGCATTGCGAATTTTTACGCCTAAAAACGGGTTTTTTGAAATAGCTTGACTCCAATTGTTGCGCAAAATCGCTGTATTATTCAAACTGATTTGTAATTCTTTAATAAAAAAAGCAGGGATCACTTGCCCCTTTGCATCTTTGCGCAAGCCTGTTTCCATTGGATGTGTTATTAAGATTTTGACATCTAAAAGATTGCCAGAAAGAAAACGTGTTCTAATTTTTACTTTATCTGTTGTTGCCATTGTTTTAGCTCCCACATCCACCAATTGTAATTTTTACTTCTTTTTGTGTTCCATAAAATTGATTATTGGCTTTAATAATCACACGGACAATAGAAGTTTGTGCCATTTTGATGCGTGTTGAAATCACGGGTTCAATCCATTCAGAAATTTCAAAATTCGCAGTCAGTGGATACGGATTTTTATCAACAATAATAAAAATTTCTTTTGTATGTGGAATATGGCTTATCACTTCAATGGGAACAACGCTGCTATTTTCCGCTAATTCAGGTGTTTTAATTACAATATCTTTACTTTCAATAAGTTGCGTTATTCCCAATTTTTTTAAAACATCTGTCGGTGCTTTGGATTCAAAAGCATTTTTATTCCATTCTGCTGCAAAAGCATGGGTTGTTTTTAGTAAAAGTCCACTTTGTGCTACACCAAGCATCACGCCCAAAGAGCCAAAGTGTTTTAACAAAGCCCGTCTATGCTGATTCATAAAATAAAACTCCATAGATAAATATTAAAAGTCCATCAAATCGTGTAGAGATAATCTAGAATATGTTCGATTTCGCTATCAGATAAAATATGGTTTTTTCCAAATGGGGGCATCACTGTCTCTGCATTGCGTCGAGTCGCATCGACAATTTGTGCTTTCAATTGACTACGATCAGGATAACGAAGTTTCATGTCTTTCAAAACAGGTCCAATGTTTCCTGCTAGTTCTGCTTCTTTTTCGCTAGGAATGAGATGACAAGCGAGACAATTTCCTTTTTTTCTATCAAAACTAAGATTTTTGCCTTCAAGCGGACTTGCAAAAATAAAAGTCATATATAAAAAATTGAAAAGTAAAAAAAGAATATTAAGCCATAGCTTTATGAAATTGTGCATTTTTTTTGTCGAAAAATTTTTATTGAAGAAGAGTAAAAAGCGTCTTTTTTTATTAACAAAAAATAAATATCAAAAAGTAACAATCTGTGTATTCTAGTTTAATAATTCGCTAAAATAGAAATAAATATGCGTTATAATGATATGTCTTTTTTTATGATAACTTAATATTTTTAAATGCAATTACCTCATCTTGACGAAGAGTCAATCCTATGGCAAAAAGGCAAACAAGCAGTTGTTGGTATTGACGAAGTAGGACGAGGCTGTCTTGCTGGCCCAGTTGTTGCAGCGGCGGTCTTATTACCTCCATTTTGTGACATATTATCAGGAGTACGTGATTCTAAAACTTTATCTTTATCAAAAAGAGAAAATCTTTTTGAAAAAATTAAAGCGCAAGCGAGAGCAATTGGCGTGGGGGAGGCTTCTGTTGAAGAAATTAATCAATTAAATATTCTCCATGCAACTTATTTAGCCATGCACAGGGCACTTCTTGAGATTAAAAAAACATCTCTGTGTGATTTTGTACTCATTGATGGAAGTGCGCTAAAAACAACACTCGATTTTGGCGAACATCGTACTTTGGTTGGTGGGGATGGTTCAAGTTATAGTATTGCGTGCGCATCGATTATTGCTAAAGTGACTCGGGACAGATTCATGCGGGATCTTGCTGTTTCTTATCCATATTATGGTTGGGAAAAGAATGCTGGTTATGGCACAAAACAGCATCTTGCTGGATTAGAAACATATGGTGTTTCACCATGGCATCGGACGGAATATGCCCCCGTCAAAGCCCGCTTAGCACGTTTACTGTAAAGGTTTTGTTAATTTTTTTTTTAATATATTGCAATATAAAATATAATTTTAACTTTTATTTCTTAAATTAGTTTTTGCTTTTATAATTATGGTTACTTTAGGTTTAATGAGAAGGGAACAGGAGGCGGCGTTACCTCGCTGATTTTTTGAATGAATATTATTGTCGGATACATAATTGTCTTTTTCTCCGTTTTTGGCGGATTTGCTATGGCGGGGGGGCATATGGCTGCGCTCTTTCAGCCAATTGAATTGTTAATGATTGGAGGGGCAGCAGCAGGCGCGTTTGTTGTGGGAAATACGCCAAAAAAAATCAAAGCAACATTAGGGGCATTACCTAAACTTTTTAAGCCTTCTGTTTATAATAAGGCTTATTTCTTAGATTTGTTTTCGCTTTTATTTGAAATTTTATCCAAATCAAGAAAAGAAGGGTTAATGTCCATTGAAAATGACGTAGAGCGTCCTGATGAAAGTCCTATTTTTCAGAAGTATCCATCCATCTTAAATGATCATCATTTAGTTGAGTTTTTAACGGATTACTTGCGCTTAATGGTGAATGGCAATTTGAACGCTTTTGAAATTGAAAGTTTAATGGAAAGTGAAATTGATACACATCACCAAGAAGCGCATGCTCCAGTTGATATTCTCGCTAAGATGGGGGATGCGATGCCCGCGTTTGGTATTGTGGCCGCGGTGATGGGGGTGGTTCATACAATGGAATCTTTACATTTGCCTCCTCCAGAATTAGGGATTTTGATTGCCCATGCGTTGGTCGGAACATTCTTGGGGATTTTACTTTCTTATGGGTTCGTTGGACCATTATCTATGCTTGTGGCGCATCGGAACGATGAAGTTTCTAAATCTTTTGAATGTGTTAAATCAACATTGCTCGCTAGCATGAACGGTTATGCTCCCCAAGTGGCAATTGAATTTGGACGGAAAGTTATTTTCTCTACAGAACGCCCTCGTTTTGTCGAATTAGAAGAAGAAGTCAAAAATCGCCGTACAAAATAATTTCATATACATTTAAATCAGTCCCTCCAATTATGAGCGAGGGACTTTTGTTTAAATTTCAAGGAGTATTCACTTGTGAGTGATGATTCCCAACGACCGATAATTATTAAGAAAAAGAAGGCGGGTGCACATGGTCATCATGGTGGAGCATGGAAAATTGCTTATGCTGACTTTGTGACTGCGATGATGGCGTTCTTTTTGTTAATGTGGCTTTTAGGTTCTACAACAAAAGCGCGTTTGCAAGGGATTGCCGAATTTTTTAAAAATCCTGTGCGGGTTTCCACAAATGGCGGACAGGGTTCAGGAGATAGTTCGAGTTTACTTAAGGGTGGGGGACAAGATTTAACGCGTTCGACAGGCCAGCGTCAAAAGAGTGACCAAAACCGTCAAAAGACGATTAATTTAACTCAATCTAAAAAAGATAAAGAACGTCTTATTGAGCTGAAGCAAAATATTGAAAAAGCCATTAAATCAAACCCTCGTTTAAATCAATTTAAAGAACAAATTTTATTAGATTTAACTAAAGATGGTTTGAGAATTCAAATTATTGACCAACAAGATCGACCCATGTTTGATAGTGGAAGTGCGATTTTAAAGCCATATATGCGTGAAATTTTGCAAGAGTTAGGGCATAGTTTGAATGCGGTACCCAATCCAATTAGTATTTCTGGGCATACTGATTCCATGCCCTATGTGGGTGGGGCAATTGGTTATTCTAACTGGGAGCTTTCTGCGGATCGGGCAAATGCTTCTCGACGGGAATTAATCTTTGGTGGGATGTCCGATGAAAAAGTTTTACGGGTGACTGGTCTTGCTTCTGCCGTGCCTTTAAAACGAGAAGATCCATTGCATCCTTCAAATCGACGTATTACACTGGTTGTCTTGAATGATAAAGCACAACGGGCTATTTTGTCTGAAGGTAAAGATACTTTAGAAGTGGATTCTCAAGGAGGGGCTCCCAATCCACAAGATTTAGTTCCCACACCATTTGGAAATAAATAATCAGGCGTATCATATAAAAAAGCGATCTTTATAAAGATCGCTTTTTTTTTGAAGCGAATATGATGATGCGATTACGCGTCTGCTGGTGCGTTTTTGGCAGGAACAGGAACAGATTTTGTAATGCCCCGTTTCAGTGCAAATGTTGCGACTTGTACTCGATTTTTCAATCCCAATTTATCTAAAATACTACGTAAATGATTACGGACAGTATTTTCGGACAATTCAAGAACTTCACCAATATTACGATTACTCATACCACTGGCAACATAACTGACAATTTCAAGTTCACGTTGAGATAATTTTTGCAATTGTGGATCAGAGAAACGGCTATCAATCATTTTTTGCATAATATGTGAAGGGAACATGCTGTGCCCATTAGAAATGCTCACAATTGCTTGAATGATTTGTTCAGGTTCACTCGTTTTGAGAATATACCCATCTGCACCTTTAGAGATGGCTTCTCTCACTTCATAATCTTGGTCAGCAATAGTCAACATGATGACTTTTGTTCCCTTGATTTTAAGTTCTGGTAGTAAAACTAAACCATCTTCTTCTCGTAAAATGCGATCCAAAATCGCAACATCCGCTACGCCTCCCTCATTTAACCATGCTCGGGTACTGCTAACATCTGCAAATTCCCCAACAATTTTAATATCATTTTGATTAGCTAAAAGGTGTACTAAGCCTTTGCGAAATAGAGGGTGATCATCGACTAAAATAACAGAAATTGACATCTCTTTTTTTTCCTATAAACGTTCCAAATAAACTATTGAACTAGTTTTTTTATCTAGTTTACATTGAAATTTGATAATGTCAAGGGTTTTTTAATTCAATATTTATAATTTCTATTAAAAATTTCTCATTAAATATTTTTATGGGTTATATATATAGTATTTTTTTTGAAAAAAAATATTGATTTGAACGAAAATAAAAATTATTTTTTTCTTGATTTTTCAATCAAAAAACTCATTATTTCAAGTAATCGAGGGTAACTTTGCGCCATAGCAGGAGAGGTAACATATTGTCCATTAATGATAATACTAGGTACACCACTAATTCCATAGA
>CAZDFJ010000056.1:0-8840 GCA_964504875.1 uncultured Burkholderiales bacterium
AAACAATCACTCACAAAACCAGGACAAATAATATCAATTCGTTCTGTTTTTTGCTTTGCCAATTGCGCAACTGTGGCCGCCGTATAAGGTTCAATCCATTTTGCTTTGCCAAAACGAGACTGAAACGTCACCAGATATTCATCTTGCGTAAGATTTAATCCCTCTGCAACTAATCGCGCTGTTTTATGACACTCACAATGATATGGATCGCCTTTTTGTAACGTATACAAGGGCACCCCATGAAAACTCATTAATAATTTATCAGGTTGACCATTTCGATGAAAATGTTGTGTAATTTGCTCAACTAATGCGCTAATATAACGTGGGTCATCATGATAATGTTTCACAGTACGAACGGCAGGCTGATTTCGGACTTTCTGCAAATGCCGAAATACAGTATCATGCACAGTAGCGGTTGTACTTGCCGAATATTGTGGATACAGTGGAAAAATTAAGAGCCGATCACATCCTGCTTGATGCAATTCTGTGAGCACCGACTCGATACTCGGCTGCCCATAGCGCATGGCATAACGCACCGCAATGGGTTGTTGAATTTGTGCATGTAATTTTGCTTCTACCTTTTTGGCTTGTTCACTCGTATAATAAACAAGAGGTGAGCCATTTTCTGTCCAAATGCTCGCGTATTTTTCGGCCGATTTTTTAGGGCGCGTATTTAAAATAATGCCATTTAAAATTAGCCACCAAATCGCTTTGGGAATTTCAACAACACGTGAATCACTTAAAAATTGCTTGAGGTATGGACGAAGTGCAGTCGCAGTCGGTGAATCTGGCGACCCCAGATTGACTAAAAGCACGCCAATTTTATTTAATTGTCCATGTTGATATTGAGGTTCTGCGAGAAAATTTGACATAATGCTGACTTTTTGTAATAGTTAATACTGATAGCAATAAAAACTCAAAATTAGTAAAAAAACCGACTTTTTAGTTCAGTTTGTTATTTTTTCATAAAAAAATGTTATTTTTAATTTTTGAAAAAGGGCTTTATTATGCGTTTAATTTTATTGGGGGCACCCGGTGCAGGTAAAGGTACACAAGCAAACTATATTAAAGAAAAATATGGTATTCCTCAAATTTCCACAGGGGATATGCTTCGTGCCGCTATCAAAGCTGGAACAGAATTAGGCTTGGAAGCAAAAAAATTCATGGATGCAGGCGGTTTAGTTCCAGATGAAGTGATTATTGGCCTTGTGAAAGATCGCATTCAAGCTGAAGACTGCGTCAATGGCTTTTTATTTGATGGTTTTCCTCGCACGATCCCTCAAGCAGAAGCGATGAAAGAAGCGGGCGTCCCCATTGATTTCGTTGTCGAAATTAATGTGCAAGACGAAGAAATTGTCCGTCGCATGAGTGGCCGTCGTGTTCATCTTGCTTCTGGTCGTACTTATCATGTTGAATTTAATCCACCTAAAGTTGAAGGCAAAGATGACGCCACTGGTGAAGATTTAATTCAACGTGACGATGATAAACCTGAAACCGTTCAAAAACGTTTGGAAGTTTACCACTCCCAAACAAAACCACTTGTCACTTACTACAGTGATTGGGCGGCAACCGGTGATACCAAAGCACCAAAATACGTCAAAGTCGAAGGCGTCGGCACGGTTGAAGCAATTCGTGACGAAATTTTTGCTGCATTAGGTTAATCAAGCGCACGTCGCGCTTTTTTTTTGCAAAGACTGCATTAAGGGCGACGTGCCTTGAATTTGTTTTTCCTCGTGTTATAGCATTA
Source organism: uncultured Burkholderiales bacterium (assembly GCA_964504875.1). Taxonomy (GTDB): domain Bacteria; phylum Pseudomonadota; class Gammaproteobacteria; order Burkholderiales; family CAZDFJ01; genus CAZDFJ01. The sequence goes on from CAZDFJ010000056.1 coordinate 1,748, forward strand.
TTTTAGCACAGCAGACAACACTATTTTTACTGTGGTTTCATTCGTTTTCAAACAAAATGAAATGTTCAAATCACACTCTATTTTAAACACTAAAAAAAACAAAGAAAGAGGTTCATAATGGGATTCTCACAAATTCCTGCTGGAAAAGATGTTCCAAATGACGTTAATGTCATTATTGAAATTCCTGCCAATGGCGCGCCAATCAAATACGAAATCGACAAAGAGACTGATGCTATTTTTGTTGACCGTTTTGTTGGAACAGCGATGCATTATCCATGCAATTATGGTTACATTCCACAAACTTTAGCGGAAGATGGCGATCCTGTTGATGTTTTAGTGATTACTCCCATTCCATTGCAAGTGGGTGTCGTGATTCGTAGCCGTGTTTTAGGCATGTTAAAAATGTCTGATGAATCTGGCGAAGATCAAAAATTGATCGCTGTTCCAGTTTCCAAAATGACCGCCATGTATGACCATGTCAAAACAACAGATGACTTACCTGCTCATTTGCTTAAACAAATTCAACATTTCTTTGAACATTATAAAGATTTAGAACCTGGCAAATGGGTGAAAGTTGAAGGCTGGGGCAATATTGACGAAGCTAAAGCAGAAATTTTAGCCGGCGCAGAACGCCACGCTAAAGAAGGCTAATCTTATTTCAGCTTTCGTTTTCGCCTTAAACCCACTGGATCCCTTCAGTGGGTTTTGTTTTTTCTACACAAATTGATGCCCCCTTTAGGTTTGAATTCAAACATGTTAGACTAGCTAACAACTTTTCTGTGCTTTTTTCTTTTCACCAAGATAAACATTCAAGAAAAAATAGCAAACAGATTCTGATAAAATATACTCGACATTTCTTTTTCTGGTTTAAATCCTCATGGGTCATCAAATATTAATCAACATGACACCTCAAGAAACACGGGTGGCATTTATTGAGCAAGGCATTACACAAGAACTACATATTGAGCGCAGTGCAACACGGGGCTTAGTTGGCAATATTTACTTAGGACGTGTTTGCCGGGTGCTTCCAGGCATGGAGTCTGCTTTTGTTGAAATTGGGTTAGAACGCGCCGCTTTTTTACACATTGCAGATATTTGGCGGCCTCGTCACGATGGCACACAACAAGAGACGCCTTCTATTCAACAATTACTGGGTGAAGGACAAGCCTTGCTTGTTCAAGTAATCAAAGATCCAATTGGAAGCAAAGGCGCCCGCCTTTCTACACAAATTAGCATTGCAGGACGCTATCTTGTTTATTTGCCACAAGATACACACATTGGCGTGTCACAAAAAATTGAAGCAGAAGCGGATCGAGAACAACTTCGTGAGCGGCTACAGCTTGTCATTCAAAATGTTTTTGGGCAAAATCAAGAACCAAAAGGAGGCTTTATTATCCGGACGATTGCCGAAAACGCAACGGAAGAAGAACTGCGCGCAGACGTGGAATATCTCTGCAAAATTTGGAGTGATATCTGTACAAATGCCAAAACAGCCCGTGTTCAAACAATGCTGTATCAAGAATTAGATTTGCCGTTACGCGTTTTGCGGGACTTTGTCAACAATGACACAGAAAGCATTTATGTTGACTCCCGAGAAACATTTTTACGGATGCGCCAATTCGCTACAGATTACATGCGGCTTATCCCCCAAGAAATGCAGCATTATGCGGGAGAACGGCCTCTTTTTGATCTTTTTGGCGTCGAGCAAGAAATTGAAAAAGCCTTAGCGCGGCGGGTTGATCTCAAATCAGGCGGTTATCTGATTTTAGAACAGACTGAAGCGTTGACAACCATTGATGTGAATACAGGTGGTTATGTTGGCGGACGCAGTTTTGATGACACTGTTTTTAAAACGAATTTGGAAGCCGCGCAAGCCATTGCTCGCCAGCTCCGTTTACGTAATTTAGGGGGCATTATTATTGTCGATTTTATCGACATGGATAACCCTGAACATCGTGATGCCGTTTTGGATGAGCTCAAACGCGCGCTCGCACGCGATCGTACCAAAATTAGTGTTAATGGCTTTACTGCTTTAGGTTTAGTGGAAATGACACGCAAACGGACGCGCGAAAGCCTCGCTCACACACTTTGTGAACCGTGCCCGCTTTGTCAGGGTCGGGGTGAAATTAAAACAGCCCAAACAGTCTGTTATACCATTCTGAGAGAAATTCTTCGCGAATCACGATTATTTAATGCCAAAGAATTTAAAATTTTAGCCTCCCACACTGTGATTGATTTGTTTTTAGGGGAAGAAGCCCATAGTCTTGCCCAATTAGCTGATTTTATTGCGAAACCGATTTCGCTCCAAACACAAGCAGATTATAGCCAAGAACAATTTGATATTATTCTTATTTAATATTTATTTTATAATATAGTTTATTATATTGATTTTCTTCCTGATCAAACGACTTAGGCATGCTTCATTATGTATTTTTTCCCCCCAGATCGGCCGAATTTTGAGAAAGTCCAACGCGTTTTAGTGATTAAATTATTACATCATGGCGATGTATTACTAACCTCGCCTGTTTTTAGTACCCTCAAACGCAAATGGCCTCATTTGCGACTTGATGCTCTGATTTACCACGAAACGCTTCCTATGCTTGAAGCGCATCCTGCTATTCATTCAATTTATACGATCGATCGAAATTGGAAAAAACAAGGTATATGGACCCAACTTCACGAAGAACGTCATTTATTACAACAGCTTAAAAAAAATCATTATGATTTAATTATTCATTTGGATAAGCATCCGCGCGGGGCTTGGTTGAGTTTACTCCTAAAACCCCAATACAGTGTCGCACCACAACATGCAAAAAGCCGGACTTGGTTATGGAAACGGAGTGTGACACATTTTTATCCTATTTTGTCTCATCGACCGCGTCATACTGTTGAGAAAAACTTGGATGCTCTACGCCGTCTCGGGGTCCAACCAATTTTAGAGTCAGATAAAAAACTTACTTTTGCAATTCCTCCAGCCATTTTAGAAAAAGTCCAGCAACGTTTAGCTGAACAGGCTTTTTTTCCAAAGCATTTTATTCATATTCATCCTACTTCTCGTTGGTTTTTCAAATGCTGGGACTTAACAAAAGTTGCGGAATTAATTCGTGGATTACGCGCACAGGGTGAGCAAGTCGTCGTCACAGCCGCCCCTGATCCTAATGAACTGATGCTGATTGCTGAAATAAAAAAACAAACCACAGATTTTCTTGATCTGAGCGGACAACTTTCTCTTAAAGAATTAGGCGCAGTCACACAACTCGCCAAATTATTTATTGGCGTGGATTCGGCACCAATGCACATTGCGGCCGCAGTCAATACACCATTAGTGGCTTTATTTGGCCCGAGCGGGGAACAAGAATGGGCGCCTTGGATGGTCAGACACTTTTTATTGTCGGGAGATGAGAAAAAATTTCCTTGTCGACCCTGTGGTTTAGATGGCTGCGGGGGCGGGAAATATAGCGAATGTTTACAAAGCATTAGCGCGCGACGTGTACTCATCGCAACACAACAGTTGCAAATGCCTATCATTACACATTAACTAACAAATTTTCTTCAGGAAAATAGCAGGAGCAACTGACAGGAAAGGGGGGAGGAGGTGTCTCCCGCCGATGTCGTTTTGACTATCATCTTGAACCTAAGGTCCAAGGTGGTCATTACTTCGGTGATCTTTAGGCGCATCTGACAGAGAGATGTTCACACCAATCAGCTACGGTTCATAACCTATGATATAAATATTGGTTCAAAGCATCTTTAATCAAATCGTACAACGCAGGAGACGACACTTAGTCTGACAGAATATCGAACAAGCATTCTATATCTATCATGTATGAGTTGATCTTAACGAGATGCGTCCGTTATGTCAACTATTATACTTGTTATTTCGCGCAATCATTTTCTTCATAATCAGAACAGACCATCATCATTTTGTCTTTATTCAGTCAAAGCATTATTAACAGATTTCAAAAAACTATCCATTTTTTTATTTAATTCTTTTAGCTTTTTCTGACAGCGTTCATATTCTACCCGCTTTGAGTCCGTCTCTTCTTTCAGACGCAAATAATCATCCATAATACGCAAAGCCACAATGACTGGAACACGATCATACGAAAATTTCCCATGCTCATGCTCTTTATTCATCCGCTCTTCTAATGCATCAATTGCATTTCTTATGGCAGATTCATCGTATTCGGAGCAGGCAATGCGAAAACTATGCCCCAAAATCATGACATCAATATTAACAGTATTATTGGCATTAGACATTATTTATATTTTTTTAAAATTGTACAGATTTTATTTTATCTTTTTGATTGATTTAAATAAAAATATCTGGACAATCAATAATTATTTGACCTCAACAAAAATAATTTATGGCTTATTTAGACAGCATAATTAATTATTTTCTGGCGGCATTGCGGGTGTAATTTCTGGGAGCGTCTGAAGTAACGCTTCAATCCGTAATTTTGCCTGATCAATGCGCTCTGAATATTGCTGTTTTTCTTGGAGAACGGCCGTTAATTGCTGCTTGAGCAAGGCATTTTCTTGATACAAATTCTGACATAAGCCCACTAATTGTGCAATTTTTGCCTCAAGCGCATTAAATTCATTTTCCATGTCCATATGACTGCCTCAAAAATATTATGAAATTATCTTAAAAAAAAAGCTCATTATAGCTTAAAATGCAAACACTTTTAGGTATCACGACAAAAATTTTTGTCCTGGGAAAGAGGTGCAAGCCCTCTACTGCCCCCGCAACGGTTGTTTTGAGAAGCCACTGGGAAACTGGGAAGGCGAAAACAAATTTACTGAAAAATCAGTAAGATAGTCCGGAGACCGACCTAAAAGCATTTATCATCAACCCACTACCTTTGCGTTCGGGGTGCAACGCAATCAAGGATTTTTTCATGTCGAACACACACACGCTCAAACCCATTATTAAACTCAATGCAATTTTATTGGGCATTTTATTTAGTAGCCCGTCTGTTTTTGCTGCTGAGATCCCCACGTTTGAAGGGGATGCTATCGTTGTTACAGCGAATCGTCAACCACAAAAATTAGAACATGTCTTACAACCAACTCAAGTCATTACTGCCAAAACAATTCGTCAATCTGGACAAACAAATTTACTAGAAGTTTTACAAAATCAAGCAGGTATTAGCTTTACCCAAAATGGCGGGACAGGGAGTGCGGCTAGTCTTTTCTTACGTGGGACAAACGGTGGGCATACATTGGTGTTAATTGATGGTTTGCGCATTAGTTCAGCCACAACGGGTAAAACCGCTATTGAACATATTCCACTTGATCAAGTGGATCGCATTGAAATCGTTAATGGTCCTTTAAGTGGTTTATATGGTTCTGATGCGTTAGGTGGGGTCATTCAGATTTTTACCAAACAAGCCAAAGCAGGGGAAGCTGTTCAACCTAATGTCAATGTTGGTTTTGGGAGCGATAATACTTATAAGGCCAGTGCCGGCGTGCGCGGCCAAGTGGACAAGACGCAATATAGCTTACAAATTGGGACCCTGCGGACAGGCGGATTTTCTGCGACTAATCCCAAAATTGATTCACCGTTTTTTAAATCTTATAATCCTGACAATGATTATTATGAAAACCAAAATGTTTCGTTTAAATTGAAACACCACATTAACGAAAATCATCAGATTGGTTTCTCCGCTTTTTATACAAAAGCTAAAACAGATTATGACAATAATCCGACAGGGACAGCACAAAGTCAGCAAACATTAAGTTCCTATGCATTAAATAGCCAACATCAATTGAATTCTGTTTGGCAAGCCGTTTTTCAACTTGCTCAAACTGAAGATGAATATCGTGATTATCAAAATGGCCGCCAAAGCAATGGTTATTTTAAAACGATTCAAAACCAGTTTAGCTGGCAAAATAATTTCAAACTTGATCCTTATCAATTATTGACGGTTGGTTTGGATTATAACGAACAAAAAATCACCAGTGATGTGAATTTTACTCAGAAAAAACGGGATACAAAAGGGCTTTTTGCCATGTATCAGCTCAATGTTAATGCCCATCATTTGCAAGTCAATTTACGTCAAGAAGATAATAGCCAATATGGCACGCACACGGCTGGAAATTTAACTTATGCGTTCGATGTGACCCCACAATGGCAAGCTCATTTTGGTTTTGGCCATGCTTTCAAAAATCCGACTTTTAATGATTTATATTATCCCAGCTCGCCTTATTACCGTGCGAATCCTGATTTAAAACCAGAAAAAATGGATAGTTATGAACTGGGGGCGAAATACCAAGGAGAAAACACGCGCCTTCAACTCACTTATTTTAACTGGAAAATCAAAGATTTAATTACTTATCAAAATGATCCAGTTACTTATGTTGGCACAATGGCTAATATTGATGAAGCCAAAAATGAAGGCCTGACCTTGAATTTAGATACAAAATTAACAAAAGACACCCAACTGAAAGCCAATTTAACCGTGCAAGATCCCAAAGATGCTAAAACAGGCCGGCGCTTGGCTCGCCGCGCACAACAAACCGCTAATTTTGTTTTACAACATCGTTATTCAGACAAGCTTTCTGCGCAAGCGGAAATCTTTTTATCAGGCGCCCGTTACGACGATGCCTATGAAACCGCCAACAAACGTTTAGGTGGATATGGTTTAGTCAATTTAAGCGCGCAATATGCCTTACAAAAAGAGTTAAATCTGAAAGTCAATTTCTCTAATATTTTTGATAAACAATATGAAATTGCGTATGGATATAACACGCCCGGCAGCCAAATTTTTATCGGCCTAGAATACGCCCCCAAATAATTTAAGCCTATCTCATATACAAAAGGACAAGTTTTATTTCGTACAAGCTTGTCCTTTTTATTTTTTGCTTTTTAAATTGCATAAGAAATCCAAAATTATCACTTGACGGATTTTTTGGCTTAAATTAGCATAAATTCAGCATCACAGAATGCACTAAATAGAGTAAAATAAAAAGCGAGGTCAGGTTCTCTGACTCATTTTTTAGTTATTCTAAAATAAAAATACACGATAATTTCTATTAGATTATTATCAGATAATAATAGTCATAAGTTAATTTCACTTATCGGTTAGAC
>CAZDFJ010000057.1:0-8563 GCA_964504875.1 uncultured Burkholderiales bacterium
TTTTAGATCACGAAATCCGCTTTGATCCGTCTCTGAAAATTTTAGAAGATTGGGACTTTTTACTCAAACTTTCAAATTTGTATGAATTTACCTATATTCCTACTCAAACAGTAGAAATTCGCCAGCGTGAACAAAGTGATAGCGTTCATCAATTGCGGATTGGAATGTATTTAGAAGCGTATAAACGAATTTGCAAATTGTATTATACAGATGATTTGATTGTGAATCGTGGGCGGCAGGCCTTGTGTGCTACCCTTGAAAAAAATGAAAAACGTTTGGATGATCGAGAACGATATCATCAATGGCGTAGTAAAAAAGAAGAATATATAGAACAAAACTTGCTCACTTTTCTTCATAAAATGCAAAAAAATTGGCATGTTTTGCCTCAGTTTCTTATTCTCATTTCAGTAGATGCCCATACAGCGCAATATTTACAGAAAACACTAGATAGTCTTAAAGAACAATATTATAAAAACTACTCGATTTTTGTGCTGAAAACAGAGGCTTGTTCTATTAATGAGGATGCCTTAATTAATGCTGTATATGATGTCTATTCTGATGCTCATATAAAAAATGTGATTCAATCTTTGGTGCAAAGTCATCCAAGTGATTGGACTATTGCATTTCCTGCCGATACTATATTAAATCCCCAATTTTCTTTGGCCTTGGCGGATTATATTAATCAAGATCAAAACCATAATCAGCACCTTATCTATTTTGATGAAGCTAATTTATCTAACTTAGGTGGACGTTTTACTGATCCGCAATTTAAGACAGATTTTAATTTGGATTTATTTCGGGCCTACCCTGCTTATATTGGAACATGTTTAGCCATTAAATCCAAAACACTCAAAACGTATATGTTTCCTATTTTTACTCCGGGTTGGAGTTATCAACTGGGATTAAATATTTATGATGCATTTGGAGGGGAGGCAATCGGACATATTGACGATATTTTTGTGCATATGGTGTATGATTTAAACCCAAATTCGAAGGCATTAGATCGCGCGTTATATCAATCGATTTTGTCAGATCATTTAAATACTTATGGTATTCAGGCGCCTGTTGTTATCAATAATTTTGGGCAATATACCCCGAAATTCTTTTTTGATATTCAATATCAGCTAAAAAGAAAAACGCGTGTCACCATTTTGTGTACAACAATTAAAGATCCAATAACATGGATGGAAAATGTAACGACATTATTAGCCCGGACGCATTATCCTGATTATGAATTTGTTGTGATCTCTACAATATTTGACCAATATAATAAAGAAGTTTTTGCATTTTATCGTGAATTACAAAAGCAAGATCAACGTTGTCGCTTGATTGAAGCGGTGACAGAAATCGAAAGTCCGTATCTCTTTGATTTTGATGAAAATTTAATAATTTCAGAAGGGCAAGAAACGTGGTTAACGCGCCTTGTGGGATGTATTGAAAGAAAAGATATTGTTGTCGATATGGTGCAACCTGCGTGGATTGATCCTCAAACTGATCTTGCTGTGAATCTTTTTCCAATTGATTCAATAGAAATGGTAAGTAATACATGGTTTGAAAGACAACAATTGCCACAACAATTTGCTCATTTTAATTCGTTGCACAATACCCTCGTAAAAACAGATTTCTTCTGTGATCCTGATTTTAGTCTCACAGATTCTGTTTATACGGCCATTTATTTACCGACAGTGCGTTTGGGCTATAGAAAAACGTCTTTAGATGAAAACCAGAGCTATCGTTGGATGCGCGATTCTATTTCTTATAATAAAAATCTTTCGCTGACTGATCCTTTCCAAGTCGAACAGGATTTTTTAATAAATTGGCGACTTGGTTTAAAACAAAGTGCTGTGAAAAAAGTATTGCAACTTTCCTCCTCGTCTTTTGATATATTAAAAAATTTAGTCTCTCAAGGAAAAATTCAGTATACGCAATTAGAAATTGAAAAACGTACACCATTGTTGGAAGAATTAATCCGCTTTGCCCCGGATGTGATTGTGTTAACATTGAGTCAAAGTTACAAAGAGTTACATACGCATATGCATCTTTTGAAACAATACTTTCCACATTTGCATATTCTTCTCTTTATTGACCAATTTAATGTACAAGTAGAGAAACTTAGTCTGGTTGATCGTTATAAAATCCGCGCTGCTTTATGTGCCTTTGATTATATTTCAAGAGCGCTAGTCGTTGATGTTAATAACGAAAAATTTGAGGGATACAGCGAAATTCTTCCTTGTGACAGTATTATTATCACAAAAAATATGAGTGATTTTCCAGAGAATTATTTAGATATATTATTTTAATAATCCTGTTTTTATTGTGATATCGACCTGAATCACACATAATTGAAGCTCTTATTTTTCTTCAAAAAGAGGTATAAAAAAGGGAAAAATCAAGAGCTTTTTTATTAGTTTGAATGAGATCCAAACGATGCAGACAACATTCAATAATGTAATAGAAAATATTGATTGCCATATCAAAAAACGTAGTCATGAAGAATTAAAAGTATTAAATTATATTATTTATGGTGCTGGCGATACTGGCAAAAAAATCGCGAGACAATTAAAGCATTTTGGTTATAACGTCGAATTTTTATTTGATGATTATAGTCAATCAGATTTATTAATGCCAGAAAATATTAATATTTATCATGTTAATGACGTGATAAGCCAAAAAGTTAATGTGAACAAGCATTTTGTGGTCATTATTGCCACATGGATGCCAGTTGATGTTGTACAAAAAAAGCTTACTTATTTGCCTGATTTTGACATGATGACGTTAACAGAATTATTTTCGCATTTTTCTGGAATCATTCAATTAGAAAATATTCTTTTTTTGACATCATTTCAAAATTATTGGAAAGAAAAAAACGCGATTTGTCAGTTAGCAACGCTTTGGCAAGATGACATTTCCCGTGATTTATATCATCAAATTTGGTTATATCGTTTAACAGGAAATAGAATGTATTACCCCACTATTTCGCCAGGAATTCAATATTTTCCTCAAGAGTTGGTGGGACAAATACATGAATTAAATATGATTGATTGTGGGGCACATCGGGGAGATACGATTCAACAAGCTGCTAAATTATTTTCATTATGTAATGTGATTGCATTTGAGCCAGATTTGAGCAATTTTAATGAATTATCTCGTGTGTGTACTGATTTAAAAAATCAGGCGAAAATAAAAGGGACGGTTTTAACTTTACCTTGTGGTGTTTATAATAAAACATATTATTTTCGATTTGATAGCTCAGGAAATCAGGCGTCTCATTTGTCTGAACAAGGCAATTCTATGATTCAAACTGTCAGTATTGATATGTTAAATTTAGATTCAGTCGAAATTAATTTTATTAAAATGGATATTGAAGGCGCTGAGGTCGAAGCTCTCGAAGGCATGCAAAATTTTATTCAGAAAAAAAGACCCATTTTAGCCCTTTCCGCGTATCATAAACCAAGTGATCTCTTGAATATTGTCTTTTTAATTCAGGCGTGGAATTTAAATTATCGTTTTTATTTACGAAATTATCGCGCGGAAGGAATGGACTTAATTATTTATGCCCTCCCGCACTGATCGCAATTTATTTTATTGGAGTCATGGATATGTTTGCTTCTGACGAAGATGTCGCATTTTTTCAACAAAACGGCTGGGCGATTATACGAAATGTTGTCGATTTAAAAGTGATTCATCAGGTTCGTGATTTTTTAGAACAAAAGAAAAGCGACTTATTGCAAAAAATTCAAGATGAAATTGGCGTGAAAGAAACAGATATTCTTTCTTTTCTTGAAAAAATCAAAAATAATCAGGAAAAATTATCTTCTTTTTCTAAAACAACTCAAGATGCTCTTTTTGGACATTATGATTTAGAAACAAGATTATCTGATATTTTAAGGATGATTCCACAACAGGTTGATTTACAGCAGCGCTTAAAGTCAATGTTAAAGTCTGATAAACTTTATATGCATATGCCGCCGACCGCTAGATTTATTCTTCCTGCGAATAATTTTGCGGGGGTGCCGGCGCATCAAGACGTGAGCTACAACCAGCATATGTCTAATTTCATTGTTTGCTGGGTGCCTTTTGTAGAAATTAATGATAAATGCGGCGGGGTCAGAATCTGGAAAAATTCTAATATTCAACGGGATTTACTCACAGATAAAAATTACGTCAATCAGAATAATTTGCCTCTTTTTTGGCATGCAGGGCTAAAAACAACGGAATTTGAAGAATTTCATGCTGAAATGCATCCGGGAGATGTCTTGCTTTTGAATAAATGGATTGTGCACGAATCTATAGGAAATCATGCAGATTATACCAGAATTAGTGTTGATTACCGTTTTTTTGGCGCGCACGATTCTTCAACAAAACATTTTTTTGATTTCGAAAAAAATGTAGTGGTGAATCCAAATAATTAATTAAATCAGAGGAGTCGCGTCATTGGAAAATAAAACTTTTGATGGTTTTAAAAAATTTAATTTTGATGAAAAAATAGAAAATCGTCTTATTGAACATATTGAAAAATATAATATTAACCCTCTTGATGTGTTGAAATTATTTTCAGTTTTAGGAAGAAGACAATGGTTGAAACGTTTTCTGGCCCATACTGAATTATTTAAAATGACATTAGATGTGCCCGGAGATATTGCAGATTTAGGCGTTTTCCGTGGGGGAAGTTTGATGACTTGGGCAAATTTGTTAGAGGCCTACGTTATCGGGGATCGAACAAAAATCGTGTTTGGTTTTGATAATTGGCAGGGTTTTACAGGGTTTTCAACAGAAGATGGCGAAGAATCTGTCAAAGCTAATAAAGTGGTAGGGGGATTTGATCCGTCTCACTTTTATAATGAATTAGTTGATGCCATTAGTATTTTTGACGAAGATCGATTTGTTCCATGGAAAAGCCGTGTGAAATTAATCAACGGCCAAATTGAAGAAACAGTGCCAAAATTTGTTGAAGAAAATCCAGGCGTCCGATTTTCGTTAATTCATTTTGATTGTGATTTATATGCCCCAACAAAAGTTGCGTTAGATTCTTTTTGGGATAGACTTTCTCGTGGCGGGATTTTGTTATTTGATGAATATGCCATCCATGATTGGCCAGGAGAAACAAAAGCTGTTGACGAATTTTTGCAAGATAAACCCAATTTGCAATTAAAAACATTAAATTGGACCAATACGCCCGCTGCTTATTTAATTAAGCCTTAATTTTTGAAAAAAATCATATAAAAAGAGGCTATTGCACAAAATAAAGTGCGATACCCTCTTTTTTTTATAAGAGGAAAAAGAACTAGTTTTTGTAAAAATCCCAAATATTTTTGAAATTTTGATCAAATGTACTAAATTCAAAATTAAATTGCTGACAAAATTTGTCACTATTCAGTGAATTATCGTTTCCTAGTTTAAAGGGAAGTTGCAGGTCAGTGAGATCACACGGATGAATTAATGCGGTTTTTTTTAAAAGCCGCGCGAATTTCATTGTAAATTCATAGCGATTATATTTGCCCGCTTGGCCTGGTGAGAGATGATACAGCCCTGTTTGTCTTGATTGAATTAATAACGAAATAGCCTGACAAATTTCGTCGACATTCGTCGGAGAAATTGCAAGATTCATAGCACAATGAAGCGGAATATTATTAGATAATTTATGAAAAATTTCTTGAATAGGCGAATTATCAATCTGTGAAATGCTATAAAGTTTAGAAAATCTTAAAATAAGACTTTGATCAAGATATTTGCTTAAAAATTCTTCTACCTGTCTTTTCTGCATGCCATATTCATTTAATGGATGGCAGATGTCGTCTTCTTTATAATTACCGCAATTTCCATCAAAGACCAAATCTGAAGAGCAATAAACAGGAATAATATTATTCTTTAGTAAAAAATCGCAGAGATGAATCGTATGTATTTGATTAATCAATCGACTTTTTTCTGGATGATGATGGCAGTAAGCTAATTTTGCAATGCCGCCACAGATGATCGCATGTGAAAAATGTTTCACGTTGATTTCTTTCAATTGATCAGTGACTGTTTTTTCCAAATCAAATGGGATACACGGAAAAGAAAGAGCATTGAATTGTGATATTTTTCTAGAAGTTGTCACATAATGAATATTTTTCTGCCTAAAGCATTTTTGCAAACTCAGGCTCAATAAGCCATTATGTCCAATAATCAAAATTTTTTGTTTATTCATTTTTACTAAATTAAAAATTATTATGCAATCATTAATGGGATGGAAAATATCTCATTGTTTTTATAGAAAAAATCTCTTTTGTCATTTATTATTTTTTCATCTTATAAATTCAGCAAATTATAAGAAAATTATTTTAGAGTAAAATATTAATAATTTAAATTGGTCCTATTGATGTCGATAATGTGATAAATAATCAGTATTTAAATTTGAATAGTTAAATGCATATTTTTTGGAGTATAACCATATCATGATAACAACTTATGCAAATATCAATGAATTACCTGCGAATATTTCAGTATGTATTTATGGATTAGGGGGCCGTGGCCAATTTATAAAAAATAAAATATTTGAGATAAGAAAAGATATAAAAATAGTTTGTTTTATTGATGATTATAAAAAAGAATTAATTTCAAATATTCCCACCTTGAGTGGTGATGAATTTATTGTACAAAATATTCCGTTTGATTGTATCATTTTATCTTCTATTTATTATGCTAAATTATATGAAAAAGTGGGGCATTTAAATTGTGCCTTGGTCGGCTTACCCTTTTTTATTAGAGAGTCGGATAAGTTTAGCCAAGAAGAACTCAAAATGTATCAAAATGAGATTATTTGCTTTAAAAATTATTTAGATGCAGAAGATGTGCCCTTGTATGATGCGCTATTAGAGGCCCGTTTGAATGCGGATCATTTGAAACCAGTTGTCCAACATCAAAAGAAAAATATTGAATTAAATAAAGAACAATATACGGAGTTTTTAAAGCGCGAACATATCAAAACAATGATTGAAGGGGGCGTTTTTGATGGTTTGAGTGCTTTAAATTTTCTCAAAATTTTTCCGAATCTGAATAAAATTTACGGCTTTGAACCCTTTTATGAAATGTTTGAAAAAGGGGCACATAGTGCAGAAATTCTGCGGACCGGAAAAGTAGAAATCTTAAAAAATGCACTATGGGATCGTCCTTGTTCATTATTTCTTGAAAAAAATGTCAATTTACCTAGTGCGTCTACCGTGAGTGAAGAACGCGGCTTACAAAGTATCCATTTAGAAGCGACATCGATCGATCATTTTGTCGCAACGAAAAATCAAGAAACCAAGATAGATTTTATTAAATTAGATGTTGAGGGCGCGGAACAACATGTATTAGCTGGCGCAATTCAAACGATTCAAAAATATCGCCCCCAACTTGCTATTAGTATTTATCATTCAAAAGATGATTTTATTAAAATACCAATATGGCTTATTCAATATTGCGAAAACTATACCTTTAGATTAGGGCATTATTCTTCAGAAATTTATGAAACTGTTTTATATGCCATTCCAAACGAATTATATTAAATAACAAAATGGATTAACAATGCAAAATACTGTACCAGCGATTACTATCTATTTACCTTGTTATAATTACGGCCATTTTTTAGAGAAAGCAGTAGAAAGTATTCTCAGCCAAGATTTTGAAGATTTTGAATTGCTTTTAGCCAATGATGGTTCAACAGATAATACACATCAATTATGTCTAAAATATCAAGCGCAAGATCCGCGTGTTATTTACATTAATAATGAAAAAAATTTAGGAATACATCAAACATGTAATAAATTATTGGCCCATGCGCGCGGTCACTATATTACAGGTATTGCTGCGGATGATTTTTATTTACCACGACGCTTGAGCGCGGCATATAAACTGATTCAAGAAAATCCTGATTTGGATATTGTCTATTGCAAAACAATTTTAGTGGATGAAAATGCAAATTTCTTATGGACCACTTCGATTCAATCTTTTTTAAGTTTTGATCATGTGGGGCGAGATGAATTTAGAGAACATATCCGCGATGCCGGATCATATTTTCATTTGAGCAGTTGTCTCATTTCTCGAGAATTTATCGCAAAACATGGTTGGTACGAAGAATGGGAAGTGCCAAAAGAACGAAAATTTACCGCAGAAGACTGGGAAGCCAACTTAAGATGGACGAAAGCCGCAAAAATTGGTTATGTGAACCAGCCATTATATGCTTTTCGGATACACGGATCTAATTTTTCGTCTGAACAAAAAATGTTGGCAGATGGCGGTTTACTCCGTGCGCATATGGCCGTCCTAGACAAAAATTTGAATGCAGAAACACAGGGCCGTTTACGGGGCGTGCAAGAGGGAACGTTGTTTCACTTACAGGGGCAGCGGGAAATGTTATTAGTAAAAGCCCCGGAAATTGCTGAAAAAGTCCTGCCAGAAATTGAGTCTGAATATAATGCAATTGTTCATCGTCTTGAGCAATTAGGGCAGTTACCGATTCCCCCTCTCTCTGAACAGCCATTAGTCACGGTGGTGATTCCAACTTTTAATATGGCGGGTTGCGCCAGAAATCAAAATTTTCCAT
>CAZDFJ010000058.1:0-8444 GCA_964504875.1 uncultured Burkholderiales bacterium
ATAACCGGATTTTTAGCAACACGAGACATCTTGTTTTTCCTCTAGGCTACAGTACACAACACTTCACCACCGATGCCGGCAGCGCGAGCCTGACGATCAGTCATCACACCACGAGAAGTGGAAATGATCGAAATGCCCAAACCATTCATTACTTTTGGCAGTTCTGTTGCGCCTTTGTAAACACGTAACCCTGGACGGCTTACACGTTTTACTTTGTCAATTACAGGCGCACCTGCATAGTATTTTAACTCAATATTCAAAACAGTTTTTGTGTCAACTGTTTCAGTATCATAACTTTGAATATAACCTGCATCTAATAAAACTTTTGCAATTGCAACTTTTAATTTAGATGAGGGCACAGAAACGACTGCTTTCTCTGCACGTTGTGCGTTGCGAATGCGAGTCAACATATCTGCGATTGGATCACTCATGCTCATAGCTTTACCTCTCTACCAACTCGCTTTCACGACACCCGGGATTTCGCCACGCATTGCGATTTCGCGCAATTTGTTACGTGCCAAACCAAATTTACGGAAATACCCACGAGGACGACCTGTCAGGGCACAACGATTACGCAAACGAGTTGGGTTTGCGTTACGTGGTAATTGTTGCAACTTCAAACGTGCTGCGTGGCGTTCTTCGTCAGACAATTTGGCATTGTTGATGATGGCGAGTAATTCAGCACGCTTATCAGCATACTTTTCTACCAACGCTTGACGTTTTTTCTCACGATTAATAAGAGCCAGTTTTGCCATAACTACTAATCAACCTTAGTTATTTTTGAATGGGAACTTAAACGCTGCAAGCAAAGCACGTGCTTCTGCATCTGTCTTTGCAGTCGTTTGAATGGTGATGTTCATTCCACGAAGGGCATCGATTTTTTCATACTCGATTTCGGGGAAGATAATTTGTTCGCGAACACCCATGTTGTAATTCCCACGGCCATCGAACCCTTTTCCGCTAAAACCGCGGAAGTCGCGAATACGAGGAATTGCGATTGTCACAAGACGATCTAAAAACTCGTACATTTGGTTACGACGTAAGGTTACCATGCACCCTACTGGGAAATCTTGACGTACTTTAAAGCCTGCAATAGACTTGCGAGCACGTGTCACAACAGGTTTTTGTCCAGCAATCTTTGTCATGTCTTCTAATGCGTGATCGATTACTTTACGATCCGCAACTGCTTCACCCACACCCATGTTCAATGTGATTTTAACAATGCGGGGAACTTCCATGACGCTAGAATAATTGAACTGTTCCATCAATTTCTTGATGACAGATTCTTTATAGTATTCTTGAAGACGTGCAGCCATAATCTTTCTTATCCTTTTAGGCTTTTAGGCGTTAACTAATTCGCCATTCGATTTGAAGTAGCGCACTTTGCGACCATCTTCTAAAACACGAATACCTACACGGTCTGCCTTGCTTGTTGCTGGATTATAGAGTGCAACATTTGAGATGTGCAGGGGCATTTCTTTTTCAACAATTCCACCAGGAACACTTTTTAGTGGATTTGGTCTTTGGTGTTTTTTAACTTTATTAATCCCTTCAACGATGACTTTATCTGAATCGGGCATTACACGTAAGACCGTACCGCGCTTACCCTTGTCTTTTCCAGTTAAAACGATGACATCGTCGCCTTTGCGAATTTTGCGCATAGGTGTAAGACTCTCCGAGAAACAAAGGTTAACTAAAATGTCATAAAATGACGTTAACCTATTAAACACGCATTGATGAGTTGCGCGTTCGCATGATCATTTACTTATATTGAACCATTAATCGATTAGATCACTTCAGGAGCAAGTGAAACGATTTTCATAAAACGTTCACTACGTAATTCACGTGTGACTGGTCCGAAAATACGCGTACCAATAGGTTCAAGTTTGTTATTGAGTAAGACGGCGGCATTGCTGTCAAATTTGATGAGGGAGCCATCTGGACGACGCACGCCTTTAGCGGTACGTACCACAACAGCGTTATAGACGTCACCTTTCTTGACACGCCCGCGAGGAGCAGCATCTTTAATGCTGACTTTGATGATGTCGCCAACGGAGGCGTAACGACGTTTGGAGCCACCTAATACTTTAATACACATCACACGACGTGCACCAGTATTATCAGCAACATCCAAAATGGTTTGCATTTGAATCATGTTAACACTCCAACTTATTCCGTCTATTTTAAGGCAAATAGAGGGTCAAAAAAATTTGGTCGGCGTTTTAAAATCGCGGTGACCAAACGACGGCTAGTATTGGGCTGTAATTTAAATGAAAATTACTTCAAATAAAGATTGGCATTCTAGCATTTAAACTTAGCTAATACAAGCGTTTTTTTGTAAAACAAATCAAAAAGTTGCGTTTTTGTCATTGGAACACTGAGGACAAGGGTAGAACCAATTTTTCGACAAGCCGCTCGAAACAAGCGTACTTAAAAAGTGGGAAATTATAGCAAAGAAGCATTTAAAAAGCAAGAAGGCATCAACAGATACCTTCTTTTAAAAATCAATTAGTTATTTAAAATAAATGGAACTTGCCCGCTTTGGAAATAAACACACTTGGTATTTGTTGTGCATCATAGCCAACATTCCCGCCTTTTGGTGCCTTACGGAAACTAAATGCCCCTGTTGCGCCATTGATACGGACCGTCGGTAAAGCCGCGCGCAAAGCCTCACGATCTTTTGCTACATCGCCGGAAAGTTTTACCTTTTTGAGTGCATCACTCACAATGTAAACTGCATCATAGGCTTGCGCGGCAAATTGATCTGGATCTGCTTTATATTTTTGACGATAGCTTGCCACAAAGTTTTTATTGGCAGGCGTACTATTGTCAATTGACCAAGGTCCCCCCACAATAATATTATCTGCGGAACCTTTTGCAATTTCAAATAATTTTGGGGAATTAAAACCATTTCCACCTAAAACGGGCATTTTTAAACCTAATTGTCGTGCTTGAATCATGATGTTTGCGGCTTCTTCTGCCAGCGCAGAAACAATAATTGCATCAGGTTTTGTAGTACGGATTTTAGTCAATTGGGCCCGAAAATCGACATCTCCTTTTGCAAATGTTTCTGTTGTTGTGACAGCAATTTTTTGATGGGCCAAGGCTGCTTTAAACACATCGTAACCATTTTTAGTAAAAGCATCGTCATTTCCATATAAGACGGCCACTTTTTTGATGTTTAGTTTTTTCGATGCAGTAGCAAGCATGACAGGAATGACATCAGATTCCATAATTGAATTACGGAAAGACCACATACCTAAATCAGTAATTCCATTGGCAGTATTACTTGTTCCAAAAACAACCGTTTTGGTTTGATTTGCAATCGGGTTTGCTGCAAATGCGGAGTTCGATAAAGTTGGCCCTAACACTGCTAAAACTTTATCTTTATGAATTAATTTTTTATAAACATTAATTGCTTCTTCTTTTTTGCCTTGTTCATCTTCAATGACAAGGTGTAACAAACTGCCATTAACGCCCCCTTTGGCATTGATTTGCTCTGCGGCGAGAACAAAACCATTTTTGATCATGACACCATATTTTGCAGCAGGCCCTGTAAGAGCTTGTGCGACGCCTAATTTAATTTCTGCTGCCGAAACGTTCATCCCAAAACCAAGTGCCATAATACCTAAGACGACTTTTTTGATTTTCATTCTATTTTTATCGCGAGGACTCGTTCATTTCAGGAACGAGAAGGGATAGCACCTGTATGATTTCAGCCTTTATCTCGCTTTCTCCATAAGTCATAAGCTATCTTTAGTCAAAAAATCTCATCTATTTTGAAGGAGTGTTATTGCTCCTAATTTGGGATCTTATCCTATCAGCTTCGAGAAATATAGATTTTTTTGGACCCTATTTCAAGACAAAGGAAATATGTCCTATTTAGGGGACAAAATATAAGGGAATATTGATAAAATAATAAAATAATTAAATAATCAGATGAATTTGTATTTTTGGATAAATCAAAAAGGATAAAAAATGCGTGTATTATTTGCAGGAACGCCAGAATTTGCCGCCATTGCTCTAAAAAAATTATTAACCCTGCCTAATATTGAAGTTTGTGCTGTCTTAACTCAACCTGATCGTCCAGCAGGAAGAGGGATGAAACTCATGCCAAGTGCTGTAAAACAAGTTGCAAGCAGTGCAAATCTTCCTGTTCATCAACCAGATAGCTTAAAAGATAATCCGGAAATGTATCAAATCCTTGAGCAATATGATGCCGATTTTATGGTTGTGGCGGCCTATGGACTTATCTTACCAGAACGTGTTTTGACAATTCCTCGGCATGGTTGTTTGAATATTCATGCTTCATTATTACCGCGTTGGCGGGGAGCGGCTCCGATTCATCGGGCGATTCTGGCAGGAGATACAGAAACGGGCGTGTGTATTATGCAAATGGATGTTGGTCTGGATACAGGGGCCGTATTATTACGCGAAAGTTTGCCGATTGATGTGATGATGACGACAGGAATATTGCATGATAAATTAGCTAATATTGGTGCCCATCTTATTGTGCAGGCCTTAATTCAATACGCACAATTAACGCCCATTATTCAGCCGGATTTAGGCATAACCTATGCGCATAAAATTCGTAAAGTGGAAGCCCAAATTGATTGGCATCAACCCGCCTCAATGATCGTGCGTCAAATTCGTGCTTTTAATCCTAATCCAGGCGCTTATACTACATTAGGTACAAAAATCTTAAAAGTATGGTCAGCATCTGTATTAGAATTAGTACATAATCAAACGCCGGGGAGTTTATTAAGCCAACCTGAAGTCGATAAAGAAATTATTATTGCATGTGGTGAAGGCGCATTGCGAATGGAAGAAGTTCAAGCTTCTGGCGGAAAAAAAATGTCTGTGGAGACTTTTTTGACAGGACGAAATGGCAGCTTATTTTAATACTGCGCCATAACAAAAAGAGA
Source organism: uncultured Burkholderiales bacterium (assembly GCA_964504875.1). Lineage (GTDB taxonomy): Bacteria > Pseudomonadota > Gammaproteobacteria > Burkholderiales > CAZDFJ01 > CAZDFJ01. Next base: position 4,926 of record CAZDFJ010000058.1, read on the forward strand.
GGTTTTTGCCTCTCTTTTTTAGTTATGATTGCTGTATTAATTTTCTAGCGCTGCATTCACGTTAAACAAACCTGCTCGTGAGATGGTAACGCACATCAGACAAAGACTTTCTCATCCGCGCGGTATCTGGATCGGGCCTTTTTTGCTCTAACTCGAACGCTTTTTTATAATCCGCCAGCGCTTCTTGATATTGTTCCAAACTATAATACACGTCCCCACGTATCATATATGCATTGATATAATCTGGATCCAGTGAAATGGCCTTTGTACAATTTCTGAGCGCTTTTCTGAAACGTTGTTGTTTATAATAAATTTCACCCCGATTCAAATAAGGACGGGCATACTCTGGAGAAATCGCAATCACTTTGTTAAAATCCTCCAACGCAGCCGGATAATCGCCTAGCTCTTCATAAGCAACTGTCCCTCGATTAATCAAGGCTTCAACAAAACTAGGATCTAATTCAATCGCCTGTGTTAATCGAATGTATTTCTGATTCCGATCGTCATGACATAAAAACGCACTATTATTATAAGCCGCAGCCAAATGAGGGAGCGGGATTTCAGGATCCCATCTTTGCGCTTCTAAATAATCTTGTACTGCTAATTCGTCCGCAAACAAAGCATGATACGCATCGCCCCGTTTGACATAGGCTATCGGGTTTGTCGGATCTAATAGCACAAGCTGTCTATAATCAGATAAGGCTTTTTCGTCATCTTCACAGGCAGAATAACTCATCCCGCGATATAAATACGCCTCTATTTGTAGCGCAGGATCACGCTGTTCTAATGCTGCCTCTAGATAAGTCGTTAAATCGTGAATGGCTTCAGCATAATTTTGCATTTCATAATGACACTTACCTGTGACAACAGCGTAGGCCACTTTCTCAGGATCCAGCAACAAGGCGTGCTGCGCGGCTGCCAACGCGCCAGTATAATCTTGTTGGGTGAATAAACACGCTGCCCGTTTGCCAAAAAAATCAGCTTGGGTTTGATCGAGAGCAATCGCTTGTTCATAAGCAATTTGTGCCTGCTCCATATTGCCTAAGGCCGCATAGGCTTCCCCATAATAAAAATATAAATGGGGATCATTTGGTTGGTGTGCGCTGATTTTTTCAAAGCAAGACAAAGCGCTCGCCGCTTGTTGGCTACGCAGTAAGGCTTTCCCTAATGTGAATAAAATTTCTAAATTATCACTGACAATAGCTTCAAAATGCCCATTGGCTTGCTCTAGCAATGTGGCATATTCATTGTCTTGTTCTGCTTGAGGCAGATGGCCCAATAATGTTTGTAGCGCGGCGCGCGCCCGATAATAGACTGGGTTGAGGGGCTCATAGCGCAAAGCAGCTTCTAAAGCATCGGCAGCGCCTTGTGTGTTTTGTAAAGCAAGGGCTGTTTGACTGCGCGCAAAATGGGTTCGCGCATCCGTCGGATGATATGATAAAGCTTGTTCAAATGCATGCGCGGCCTGCTCATGTTGGCCTTGTGCGCTATACGTTTGCCCCTGATGAAAATAAACTTGATCTAACGCTAATGAATCGTTATCCTGATCCTGATGTTTTTCAATGGCTTGCGCGTAATGTTCTAATGCGGTTTCATACTGATTTTGCTGGTGTGCAATCCGGCCACAATAATAATAAGCTTTATCAATTAATTCTTCTGTTTGGGCGCTCAGCACCGCATTGAAATCAACTAATGCGTTCTCATTGTCGTCTAATTGAAAATAGCTCATTCCCCGATATAATCGAGCTTCGTCATTGCTAGGCGTGAGATATAACGCATTCGTATAATCAGACACCGCTTTTTCATGTTGACCTAAAATTGCATAGACTCTCCCGCGCTCTAAGTACACTGTCGCGGGGTCAAAGCCCAAAAGCAAAGCTGTACTATAAGATTCGATACTTTGTTCATATCGATTAAGATAATAACAAAAAATCCCACGATTATAATGAGCCGCTCCATCACGTGCATTCAGTGCAATGGCTTGATCTGCATCTTGAAGGGCTCGGTGATACTGTTTTAGCCCATAATAAGCCAACGCCCGATTATAATAACCAATCGCATTATTTGGATCTCGTTTTAACCCTTCTGTGTATGATTCAAAGGCTAAATCGTACTGTTTTAATTCGTAAAAAGCCTGTCCTTGCTGTAAATACGCTTCGACATAATCAGGATTAAGATAGAGTGCGTGTGCACATTGATTTAATGCATTTGTATATTCACCTAAATAATGCTCCGCTTGCGCCTGATGAACATAAATAATTGGATCACTAAAACCATATAGCATCGCATAAGCAAAATCATTATTTGCCGCTTCATAATATTCCAACAATAAAAAGATATAACCTCGATAATACAAACTCGTGGCATCTTGCGTACTGATTCTCAATGCGCGATTAAAATCAGCAAGCGCCAGATCATATTGTTCCAGATCTACATAACTTCTCCCGCGCGCAGAAAATATTTCATGGTTTTCATAATCATACAAACAGGCGTTATTGTACGCTTCAATCGCCTGCTCTTTCATACCCAATTCGTCATAACAGCTACCAAGTAAACAATATGCTTTGACTTGTGTATGATCCTGCTCAATAATTTGCTTATAATAATCAATGGCGAGCCAATAATCATTGGCTACAAACGCCGCGTCTCCTTGTTCGAAAAGATGCGCAATTTCTTCCTCTCTCTTAAGATCTTCATCTATATTATTTTCAGCATCCGTGTCAAAAGAAAATTTATTCATTATGATTCAGGCTCACTCTCAAAAAGGGTTGCAGCGGTTAACATTGTCAATATTATATAATTATTTTTATATTTTTTTGTGAATTAATCAATTATTTAATCGCAATCCGACATTGTCTCCCGCTTGCAACAGTTTGCAACATTTTTGCAGTCATAAATACACCACTCCATTTACTCAAGGAAATTAAATTTTTTAGTGATATTTTGCAGCGTTTTTTATGGGTTTCGATTAAGTTTTGTTTAATGAGCTGTTCTGCTAATGCTGTCGGGGTGGGATTCTTAGCAACGAGTGTTATTGCTTTTTTCAGAGAGGCTTCTTGTTGATCCACTTTATCTTGCATCAAATGTTCAAAAGCTTGTTCCCAATTAGTTTCAGGGGCTAAATTGAGCGCTTGATTAAAATCCGAAAAAGCATCTAAATAATGGCCCAAATTAAGATACGCCTCTCCACGATCACTATAAGCAATGGCGGCTTTTGGATTATGCGCAATGGCCTGATCAAAATCTCGAATCGCATAACGATAGGCCTCCAAGTTTAAATAGGCCTCGCCGCGTCGAATATATAACTGCGCTGCATTTGGTTGTAACGCTAATGCTTTGTTATAAGCCCCAATTGCTTTTGGAAAAGCCTCTTGTCTAAAATAACGATCGCCTTGTTGTTGATATGTACGCGCCGATTCAGACAACGCTATTTTTTGTGGCGCAGCCAAAGCACTCATACTGAGACACAGCCCAAAAGTCCATATGCTACATTGCATTGATATCCGCATCATATTCATT
>CAZDFJ010000059.1:0-7965 GCA_964504875.1 uncultured Burkholderiales bacterium
AGGTCGCCGTCAGGTTCCCCCATAAGAAAGCCACTCCAAACGGAGTGGCTTTTTTCATTTGTGGCTATAGTTTCTTACGGATAGCATAAGAAAGTCCAATTATTCTGGATGATAATACTCAAATTAGATAAATTTTCTAGAATAAAGAATTTTTGTGTTAGAATTTGGGAACTAACTAATGTATTCTTTAGATTAGGGCTTCTTTATTGTCTAGTGAATACGTGATGTTTGAATAAGCTGTTCTTCGTGTCGAAAAATAGCACTCATATTTACAAGCATAACTGATACCATGTCAAGTAACATTAATACCCATTCTACATTTACTTTCGACTTTATACTGGAACATTTGTTTGAAAACCAAGGCCGAACAAGCGGTGTTTTTCATTCTTTATGTATTAATAGTCATTTTCAACCAATTATTAGTCTAGCCCACAGACGATCTGTAGGCTATGAGGCTTTGTTGAGATGTACTGATGAAAACGCTCAACCTGTTTCGCCACTTTCTTTGTTTAATTCTATATTGTCGTTAGAAGAAACCATTTTTCTTGATCGATTATCACGTGCTGTACATGTCGCGAATTTTATGCGGGCGGATCAAGATGGAAAGGCATGGTTATTTTTGAATTTAAATCCACAAGTTGCGGTCGCAGGAATGCAATTTGGTTCCTTTTTTGAGGGACTATTACAATATTATAAAATTCCACCTCATCGCATTGTCATAGAAATTTTAGAAGGGCGAATAGAAGAAGAGATTAAACTGGCTGATGCAATTTGTTATTATAAAAAATTAGGCTGTTTAATAGCGATTGATGATTTTGGGGCGGGAAGTTCTAATTTTGATAGAATTTGGCGACTTCAACCTGACATTGTCAAACTCGATCGTTCTATGATTGTACAAGCTTCATCTAATCCACAAGTAAAAAGAATTATGCCAGGAATGATTTCGTTATTACACGAGGCTGGTGTATTGGTGATTATGGAAGGGATTGAAACAACCGCAGAAGCTTTAATTGCAATGGAGGCGGATGTTGACTTTGTGCAAGGATATTATTTTGCGCGTCCACAGCCTTATATTCATGTTGTGAATGAAAATAATCAACGGCTTAATGCACTTTGGACAACATATCGAGAAGGGGCATTGAAAGATAGTGGTTTTAGAGAGCATGAAATAGAACCTTATATTCGTTGTTTTCCAAAAATTGTTGATCTATTACAAAATAATTTGCCATTGAGTGCGGCGGCTGTAGAGTTTTTTAAATTACCTTATGCGAGTCGTTGTTATCTTTTGGATAAGGAAGGAAAACAAATAGGCAGTAACGTCATTCGCTCGCAAGATACACCAGATATTGTCAGTACAGACTTGAGATTTAATCCTGTTATAGATGGGCGCGGTGCAAGCTGGTTTAGACGTCATTATTTTCGACGGGCATTACGTTTCCCAAATCAAGTTCAAATTAGTCGTCCTTATCTTTCAATTAATGACAGCCGTCATTGTATTACTTTGTCTTTTGGTTTTGAAATGAGCGGAGAGCTCCGTGTTATTTGTGGTGACGTGGACTGGGAACGCTGGGAAAAAACCTGTGAACAAGCCGTAAAATAAATTTCTGTTTAAATTAAGTCATTAATAAGAGAAATTATAGAAAAAAGTCTTTTTGTTTTTAAAAGAGATTCCTCGACATTTTCTCTTTATTTTCTGAATTCCCATAAAGTTAGTAAAAAAATTTTAGAAATGTCATTTTTTTACGATAATTTGAATTAGTATTGAGTCTATGGAAATATTTGATTTTCAATTCCAATCAATAAAAAAATTTCCGCTTCAACAATTCAAATTAATTCATACAAATAAAATGCCAATTGTATTGACAGAAAGAATTCAACAATTTAGTGATGTGCTTAATACAGCCCTCGCTACCATAGATAAAACCGCTTATGAGATTGAGCCTGCCTTAGAAAAGGCATTAGATGTATTAAGAATCAATCGTGCTCAAGGTGGCCATCTTTATATTATAGGTAATGGAGGAAGTGCTGGCGTTGCCGCACATGCTGTTACGGACTTTGTGAATGTGGCAAAATTGCGGGCGAGCACGTTGCATGATTCATCATTACTAACCTGTATGAGTAATGATTATGGTTATGACAATGCATTTAAGCGTATTTTAGAAACGATGCTTAAGCCGCAGGATGTCTTGATTGCAATTAGTAGTTCAGGAAAGTCCCCCAATATTGTTAAAGCGGCACAATATGTTCATTCAGTCGGTGGTGCTGTGATTACATTCAGTGGGTTTGATTCAGAAAATCCCTTATATCAAAGTGGTCATATTAATTTTTGGCTCAATTCTCATGATTATGGTTTTATAGAATTGGGACATGCATTTTTATTGCATTATGTGGCAGATCGTTTGCGTTTAGAGCGACAAGAAGAGAATGTATAATAAAATCTTAAGTTTAGAAGAGTTGGCTCATCAGGTTGCGGTACTCAAACAGCAACAAAAAAGTGTTGTGCTTTGTCATGGCACATTTGACTTAGTTCATATGGGACATATTCGTCATTTGCAAGCAGCTAAGCGAGAAGGGGATGTGCTTGTATGTACTATTACAGCGGATGAGTATGTCAATAAAGGTCCTGGAAGACCTATTTTTACAGAAAGTTTGCGCGCCGAAAATTTGGCAGCGCTAGAATGTGTAGATTATGTTGCCATTAATTATGAAGTGACTGCTGTGAATGTTTTACATACGATTAAGCCAAGTGTCTATGTAAAAGGAAGCGATTATAAAGTTGCCAGCGAAGATATCACAGGCAATATTAATCATGAAAAGCAGGCTGTTGAGCAACATGGTGGACGGATTCATTTTACTGATGATATTGTTTTTAGTTCGACCCGTCTTTTAAATGAATACTTTGATGTTTTTACTGAAGAAACAAAACTTTATCTGAATCAGTTTAAGCGTTCTTATTCGCCAAATGATGTCATTCAAAAAATTCAATCTTTAAAAGATTTAAAAGTATTAGTCGTTGGTGATGCGATCATTGACCAATATTATTATACAGATATTTTGGGACAGACTGGCAAAAGTAATATCATTGCAGTGAAATATCGTGATAAAGAACAATTTGCCGGCGGCTCAATTGCGGTGGCAAATCATATTGCAGGGTTTACAGAAAATGTCACACTGCTTACTTTATTAGGAAAAACACATAGTTTTGAAGAATATATTCGTTCAAAATTAAGTGAAAAAATTCAAACGGCCTTCTTTTATTCAGAAGATGCCCCCACTACGGTCAAACGCCGTTTTGTGGATAGTGATTTAAATAAACTTTTTGAAGTTTATTATTTTGAAGATGATCCGCTTGCTGAAGCGTTGGATCAAGCGATTTGTGATTGGCTTGATGCACATATTGAAGAATATGATGCTGTGGTTGTCCCTGATTTTGGAAATGGTTTCATTACGCAAAAAATGATTGATTTAATCACGAAAAAAGCCCGCTATCTTGCAGTCAATACCCAAATCAATAGTGGAAATCGTGGTTATCATACGATTCATCGTTATCCTGTTGCTGATTTTGTCTCCTTAAATGAGCCAGAATTACGTTTGGCGGCTCATAATCGCCATGATCCTCTTGAGAAGGTGGCGTCACAAGTTGGCGAAATGATTTCACCAAAAGTTTTAGCAGTGACACGGGGCGTCAAAGGACTTTATTTAAAAGATCGAAAAACAGAAGAAGAGTTTTCAATTCCGATTTTATCAACGCGGGTTGTGGATCGGATTGGGGCGGGAGATGCCTTTTTATCGCTGACTTCAATTTGTTTAGCCAATCAGTTTGAACCACAACTTGCTGGATTTATTGGGGCGGTCGCGGCGGCGTTGGATGTACAAATTGTGTGTAATCGTGAGCCTGTTGATCCAGTTTTAATGTTTAAATATATTACTACTTTGCTGAAATAAGATCATGCGGATCGGACTTGATTTTGACAATACTTTAGTGTGTTATGACCATGCTTTTTATCAGGTAGCGCGTGCTTTAAATTTGCTTCCAGATACGTTTGAGGGGCAAACCAAACAAGCCGTCAAAACTTTTTTGCAGATGCAAGGCGAAAGGGGGGAACAGCAATGGCAAATGTTGCAAGGTCAGGTTTATGGCGCATTTATTTCTAAGGCAACCTGGTTTGAGGGCGTTTTTGCTTTTTTAAAGTATGTTTTTCAGCAAGAGCATGATGTTTTTATTGTGAGTCATAAAACGCAATATGGACATTTTGATAGCACTCGAACGGATTTAAGAGAAGCGGCCCGCCATTTTATGGAAGCGGCCGGTTTTTTTTCAGAATTGGGTTTCAAACGTGAGCATCTCTTTTTCTTACCAACCCGTGATGAAAAAATAGAGAAGATTCGATCACTTAAATTGGATCTTTTCGTTGATGATTTGTTCGCTGTTTTAACGCATCCTCATTTTCCAAAGCAAACTCAAGCTTATTGGTTTGTTCCTCATCTCACGCCACAATTATATCAAGTTGCACAAGATGTCGCGCTCCCATGTGTGCAATCTTGGGAGGAACTCTTGTCTACTTTTCATTGAAATCGAGTTTTTCTATGATGCAACCGAGTGATTTTTTACTCTCTCAATTGGTTCACGAGCCAATTGTACAAATACATCCTCTTTTTGGGGGGCGTAATAGCGCTTTGTATCGCATTCAAACGGATTCTCAGATATTTGTTCTCAAAATTTATCCGAAATTGCAGCAAGAAGTGGTCAATCGTTTTCAAGTTGAATCTCAGTGTCTCAATTTTTTTAAGCAAGCTCAAGTTAATTGTGTGCCCTTGTTATATGGTCTGGTTGATTCTGCGGAAGAACAGGCGATTTTAATTGAATATATTTCCGGGCACAAACCTTGTGTGAATCCTGCCTATTTTGAAGCGGTTTTTTCTTTTTTGTCCCAATTAAAAAAATTAGGTCATCAAAAAGAAGCGCGTCAATTCTCGTTAGCTGCTTCCCCTTATTTATGTTTGTCACACTTATATGATGAAATTTTACAGCGACTAAAGCGTTTTTATCCGCTTTTTCGTGATGAACCCCAATTGGCTGCTTTTTTTGAACAGCATTTTTTTCCGCAATGGGAGAAATTAGTTTACCATTTGGAAGTGTTATCTCCTTTAGAAAAACATTTTTTTCATACTCCCTTAAGTGTTGAAAAGCGCGTGCTGATTCCGGGAGATTTTGGGATACACAATACCCTTTTTGTGCCCGAAAAAAATCAGTTTTATTTTTTTGATTTTGAGTATTTTGGATGGGATGATCCAATTCGTTTGGTTGGTGATTTTTTATATCATCCTGCAATGTCATTGAACTCAACAGAACGGCAGCCGTTTTTGCACTGGGCGAAAACATGTTATGCCGCAGAAGATCCTGATTTTGAGCAACGCTTGATTTTAGCTTTGCCTTTTTTTGTGATTCGATGGACGCTGATTGTATTAAATGAATTTTTGCCAGAACGCCGAAAAAATCGAGGCGGGCTCAGCCATGAAGACAATTGGGAACAACTCAAACAAACTCAGCTCCATAAAGCAGAAGGCCTGATAGAAGAACTATTCAATTTAATTTAGTTATAAAGTTTATTTTAAATTTTCCGATATCAAGATTATTAAATCTTATTAAATCTTACTAAATGACAAGAAATCATGCCAATTGATGAAAATAATATTACTTTAGATGCACGTTCTCAGTATTTGAGAAAATTATTAGTACGTAGTTTGGATGGGGGCGGTCGAGGACATGTCGGGCCGGCGCTGTCGCTGATTGAAATCATGCGTGTATTATATGACGATATTTTAAAAGTCGATCCTCAAAATCCAACATGGCGCGAGCGGGATCGTTGTATTTTAAGTAAGGGACATGGTTGCATTGCACAATATGTGCTTTTGGCAGAGAAGCGATTTTTTCCAGTCGAAGCGCTAGATACCATGTGTCATTTTGATTCAATTTTGGGGGGGCACCCTGAATGGGGGAAAGTCCCTGGAGTGGAAGCTTCAACAGGTTCACTTGGACATGGTTTGCCCATTGGTATTGGGATGGCGCTGGCTGCCAAAATTGAAAAACGCGCCAGTCGTGTTTTTGTGATCATGGGAGATGGCGAAATTAACGAAGGCTCCATTTGGGAAGCTGCCATGATGGCAAAAAAACATCAATTAGATAATTTAATTGTTATTGTTGACTGGAATAAAATTCAATCAGCAGGCCAAACAAAAGAAATTTTAGACATGTCACCGCTGCCCGAAAAATGGCAAAGTTTTGGTTTTGAAACAGTAGAACTGAATGGACATGATGTTGAAGCGCTGTATGCTGCTTTCCAACGTGTCCCATTGGTGAAAGGGAAGCCCACAGCCTTTTTATGTCATACCGTCAAAGGCAAGGGCATTTCTTTTGCAGAGCACAACCCAGGTTGGCATCATAAAACCAATATTGAACCTGAGATTTTAGAACAGATGTATCAACAAGTAGGAGGTCGTGATGCGTAAAACATGTGTCAATATGGTCTATGAATTGGCCAAGCGCGATCCACGCGTGTTGTTCATTGGCTCTGATCTCAGTCCAGGGCTGTTAAAAGAAATGAAAGCGGAAATGCCGGATCGGCATTATATGGAAGGGATTGCCGAACAGGCTGTGATGGGCATGGCTGCAGGCTTTGCGTTTGATGGGTATATGCCTTTTGTGAATACGATCGCGACATTTATTACACGCCGTTGTTATGAACAAGTTGCATTGGATGTGTGCTTGCATGATTTGCCCGTTCGTTTAATTGGCAATGGCGGCGGCGTTGTGTATGCGCCTTTGGGGCCAACGCATTTAGCGGTAGAGGATTTTGCTTTGATGCGTGCTTTACCTAATATGGCCGTGACCGCTGTCTGTGATGCCGATGAAATGATTCGCTTGATGAACGCGACGCTCGATTACCCGCATCCGATTTATATTCGCCTTGCTAAGGGGGGCGATAAGATTGTTAGCCGCGCCGAAAAGGGCTTTGCCATTGGAAAAGGCATTTTAATGCACGAATCTTCTCAACCTGCCGAAGCTTTATTAATTACTACAGGTGTGATGACAACCAATGCGCTCGCTGCGGCTGAAATCGTCGCAAAAAATGCCAATATTGCTGTTAATATTTTGCATTTACACACGATTAAGCCACTTGATGTGGCCATGATTTTAGAGCAAGCCGCGCGCGTTCCCTTTGTCTTCACAATTGAAGAACATTCTCAAATGGGTGGTTTGGGGAGTGCTGTTTTAGAATGCTTACATGAACACGCTTCTTTTCCTTTACCAAAAGTCAAACGTTTGGCCTTACCTGATGCGTTTGTTCATCATTATGGTTCACAAGGGCAATTGTGGGATTATTATGGCTTATCTAGTGCAAAAATTGCCCACACACTTTTTTCTATTTTACGGGGATAAATCATGGCTGTCATCCCAGAACATCTTAAAGTTTTTTATGATCCAAAAGAGCTGGCGAACTGTGAATTGTTTTTAAAACAAGGATATATTATTCAGCCGGTGGAAGATTTAGGATTGCTTAAGCGAATTCAATTGCGGATTGCAGAATTTGCTGCGGACTTTTTGAAAATTGATTTGCCTGCAGATGTGACCGATTTTTTGAATATTATTCATACAAAAATTCCGATAGAAAAGCTTAATCCGCTCCGCTTGCATGTGATTAATAGCATTAATAATGAACCGTGGTTGCGTCCTGCCTATTATGCTTTAGGTCGCCAAACATTGGCCGCAGTTGTAGGAAATGAATTGTCAATGCAACGTCGTATCAATTTGAGTGTGCAATTACCACAAGATACCAGTTCGCTTTTGACCACACATGCAGATGTATGGTCTGGTGATTCTCCTTATGAAATCGTCATGTGGTTGCCGCTTGTAGACTGTTATAAAACTAAATCTATGTATTTAATGGATTTCCAAAAAGATGC
>CAZDFJ010000060.1:0-7956 GCA_964504875.1 uncultured Burkholderiales bacterium
TACTTATTTTTCTTTTCAATAAGAGATGATCTAAATTAAACTATTTTGGCGTTTAGTATAGCAAAAAATTCATCTTGCGCTTTTTGATTTTTGGAAGAAATAAAAATGTATTCACAAAGTATTGCTTTATTTGAGAAATCTCAAGTTTATATTCCAGGGGGAGTGAACTCACCCGTTCGTGCCTTTCGCTCTGTTGGAGGCACACCGATTTTTATTCATAAAGCCAAAGGGGCGCACCTCTGGGATGTAGACGGCCGCCAATATTTGGATTATGTCGGCTCGTGGGGGCCAATGATTTTAGGACATGCTCATCCTGAAGTCATTAAACGTGTGCAAACTGTGGCACAAGACGGGTTGAGCTTTGGTGCGCCAACCCAACTTGAGTTTGAAATGGCACAGTGGCTATGCACACATTTGCCTAGCATCGAACAAGTTCGTCTGGTGAGCTCTGGGACGGAAGCTACCATGAGTGCGATTCGTTTGGCACGGGGATATACCCAACGTTCCCTCATTGTTAAATTTGAAGGATGTTATCATGGGCATGGCGATGCCCTGCTTGTCAAAGCAGGGTCTGGTGCCCTCACCTTTGGGCAACCTAGCTCAGCGGGCGTTCCTGCTGAAGTCACAGCGCATACACTGGTTTTAGAGTATAATAACACCGCGCAAATTGAGCAACTATTCCAAGAAAAAGGTCAGGAGATTGCCGCAGTCATTATTGAGCCTGTTGCGGGTAATATGAACCTTATTCGCCCTAAAAAAGGTTATTTAGAACGCATTCGAGAACTTTGTACCCACTATGGCACTGTTTTGATTTTCGACGAAGTCATGACAGGATTTCGGGTACATCCACAAGGCGCACAAGGTTTATATCATATCACACCTGATTTGACCACATTAGGTAAAATTATTGGAGGGGGAATGCCTGTCGGTGCATTTGGCGGAAAACGTGAGATTATGCAAGCCATTGCGCCATTGGGTGGGGTCTATCAAGCGGGAACGCTTTCTGGTAATCCTGTTGCGGTTGCGGCTGGATTAACAACCCTTGAACTCACACGGGCGCCTGGATTTTACGAACATGTTTCTCATTTGACACGTTTATTGGTAGAAGGGTTAACCCGTGTTGCCGCCGAAGCAGGCATAGCGTTTTGCGCAGATTCAGTAGGGGGGATGTTTGGCTTATACTTCGCAAAAAATATTCCGACGAGTTATGCCGAAGTCACGCAATCTCATATTGAACGTTTTAAGCGCTTTTTTCACCAAATGTTGGAAAGAGGCATTTATTTAGCCCCTTCTGCCTATGAAGCGGGTTTTGTTTCTGCGGTGCATACAGAAGCAGAAATTTTAAATACCATTGCGATTGCGCATGAAGTTTTTAAATCCCTCAAATAATTGATTCATGATTATTTAAAAAAAACGCTTCAAAATATATGGTATTATGAGGCGTTTTTTGAAAAACAAAGTAAAATCTGTATTTCATGCTAAAATAATAAGCGGGATAAATATATCATTTATTTTGATATAATGTAAAAGCAAAATGACTGCAACACATAAAAACCGCAGGGTAAAAACTATCTCAAGATATCACAATAAAAAAATAAGGCAGCCCTGTCATGGCGGGTTCTTGTTCGAAACATGCATGAAAAATGCTGACAATGTGTATCTTTTTTAGAAATATTTTTATTGCATAATAGGTTGTATTCTGGCTACACAACGCGAATTATCTGATTTTTTTATTCAAGTCGAAAAACGTGCATTTAAACATGCGTTATATGCCGTGCAAGACGAAGATGTGGCAGCAGATGTCGTCCAAGATTCCATGATGAAACTCGCTGAGAAATATGGGGATCATGCTGCAACGGAATTCCCTTTTTTATTTCAGCGGATTTTAAGTAATACGATTAACGATTATCATCGAAGACAAAAAGTTCGCAATTTGTGGACAACGTTAGTCTCTTCTCTGATGCCAAATCGAGGGGATCCCTCAGAGGATGAAGTTGATCCGTTAGAACATATTCAAACGGAAGATAACGGCATTTATTCTTCCAACCCTGCTGATCAAATTGAACGCTTGCAAACTTTAGGAATTATTGAGGATGCCTTACAAAAATTGCCCGCGCGTCAACGTGAAGCCTTTTTGTTGCGTTATTGGGAAGAGATGGATGTCGCACAAACGGCAGCGATCATGGGGTGCTCTGAAGGAAGCGTGAAAACACATTGTTCACGTGCAGTACATTCGCTTGCTTCGGTTCTTGATTCCAAAGGGATTAAGTCTTAATGTTCTTTTTTTACGTAAGAAAGAATCAGTCAGACTTCACTTCACTATACATCCAACTTGAAATCCATTTTTCGATGCATATGTATGAATAAAAATATGCAACGAAGCGAAAAATCGCATAATAGATTTTAAGTGTTATCATGAGGGGGACATTTTTTCTTTTTTGGTGAAAAGCTTCAGAATATTTTCACTCATTAAGAAAAAATGTAAGTGGCATATGAAAAAAAATCTTGACTTTAATACAGAGGGGACGGGGCAACGCGATTTAAAAATTAGCCGCCAAATTATTGAATCACTTGATTTCGGAACAGAATCTCTGACAAAGAAACAAAAAGATAGTCTGTTTGCAGCAAGACGAAAAGCCCTTGCAAAAATGCAAACAAAAAAACGGTGGGCGTGGGCTCCAGCAGTTTTCACAGACGGCACATTATCTGCACCATGGATGAAACCTGTCAAATGGCTTGCCGTGGTTGGTTTAGTTTCTGTTTTATCAATCGGTGGATCCTATTGGTACCATGTCCAGCAGCAAATGGAATTAGGCGCGGAAATCGATGCCCAAGTGCTTGCTGGGGAACTTCCAATTCATGCTTATTTAGACCAAGACTTTAATGATTTGCTGAACGCATCAACCGCACCAGCAAAAAATTAAATGGCATCAGATTTGATATTGTCTTTTTAATTTGATAAGCATTTTTAGCATAATGAAATCATTTATTATTTTTGTAAGTTGAAAAATTTCCAAATAAATAAAATGGTTCTCTTCTCAACAATTGTGGGGGGGATGCTTTTGTGTGTGACAGAAAACACCAATGCATTATCCCCTCAAAACGTTGAGTATGATGAACGTTATAATGCCTCCGCTTATCAACCTCCATTTTTTCTTGAGTCAATTGAAGAACAAACGTTGGCATGGTCACGATTGACACGGGAAGAGCGACGGGCGTTGGCACCACTTGCCTCGCAATGGGCACGACTTCCTGTGATTCAACGTCGTCGTTTGTTGGGGGTTGCCAAGCGTTATAAAACAATGCGACCAGAGCAACAAGCTCGGATTCATAAACGACTATTACAATGGAGTCGTCTGAGCTTGGCGCAACGGCGTTTTATTCGTCAGAATTATCAAAAATTGAGAGAGTTACAACCCAGTCAACGGCTTTCAATTTCCCTGCACTGGATGGAGTTCCAGCAGCAACAAAAACCACAACAGAGTGAGGTTTCGATTTTTAGAACCCCTGCGCCGCCGCCTGCTGCTTTGCCATCGGAAGAACCTAATACAGGGCAAACAACACCCGTTGCGCCACCTGTGACGCCTCACCCTACGCAATAACGCGCGCTGCGTATTTATTTAATTTTAATGCCTTCAATAATTATAAAAAATAAAATGACAGCTCCTCTTTTTCAGGAAAAAATTATAGAATATGCTAGCGTTTCACGACGCTTGACGTGTATTGTGTATGAAACTCTTCTCGTCTTGGGAATCGTTTTTATTGCAGCGCTTTTATACAACTTAATGAGTTTGCATACGTTTTTGGGCCAAAATCTTAATGTGAAACAATTACAAGTTCCAGCAGGCGTGGTCCGATATGGTTTACAAGTCTGGCTATTTCTTGTGATGGGATTTTATTTTGTATGGGTCTGGACAAAAAAAGCAGGACAAACCCTTCCCATGCGAACATGGAAATTACGAATCATAACGATTGATAATCGCGTTTTGACATGGCAAATTGCCTGTTTACGTTATGTTGCTGCGGTTATTTCAATTAGCTCTTTTGGAATAGGCTTATTGTGGGCCTTTTTTGATAAAGATAAATTATTCTTGCATGATCGCTTATGCCATACAAAAATTGTCCACGAAATTTCACCTAAAAAAATCGACTCAGTAGCAGAACAAACGGACTAGAATAAACTCGTACAAAGTGAAACCTTGGTGTTTTGTGCAGTTTCCGCATCAGCGACTTGATAGCTTCCTGTTGTCAAAACACCATCATCTTGTTGACTATCAATAATTTTAGCCACTTCTAAAGTCAGATTTTCCAAACAAATCGCCGTATTACTAAATGCCGCTAAATCATTTTTGAGTAAGAAATTGCCCCCTTGAGCATGTTTTGGTGCAAGATTTCCCGTTCCTTGAATGAGTCCTGATAAACGCAAATGCTGCCAAAATAAACCAATTTCAGTATCGCTTAATAAGCCATCTCCATTGCCTGCCGTGACCGCATTGCCAAAACGACTTGTTGCCAAAGAGTCATCTCCTGGCAACATTTTATAGCGATCTTGATAGCTATAAATTGCCGTTTGAATTTGCTGAATATCTTGTACCATCCGATGACTTTGCCCATTTTTAATCAGCTCTTGCCCTTTTAAGACACCTGTCATGAGTAAACCAATAATAGCCAAGACAATTGCGAGTTCAATGAGGGTAAAACCGTTGCTTTTTTTCATGTTTTTGCCTAGAATAATAGTCTTAAATAACTAAAATTATAGTTAAAAATCAAAAAATAAACAAGCCATCCTTCTTCTTTTTTCCGAAAATGTTATAATATTGTTTTCGATCTGTTTTTTTTTACATCCACATAAGGAATCATTTTGATGAAAGCACGCGTTAAATGGGCAGAAAATATGACTTTTATTGGGGAAAGCGAAAGTGGTCATGGTGTGATTATGGACGCCGCGCCAGCCATTGGCGGCCGCAATTTAGGCTGCCGGCCGATGGAACTTTTTTTGATTGGCGCAGGCGGATGTACTTCTATTGATGTTGTCTTATTTTTGAAAAAAAATAATCAGCAAGTTGATGATTGTGTCGTTGAAATTGAAGCCGAACGGGCGGAAACGGCCCCGCAAATTTTCAAAAAGGTACATTTACATTATGTCATTACAGGACGTAATATTGAAGAAAAGTTTGTCAAAACAGCGATTCAGTTGTCGTCTACTAAATATTGTTCCGCCACGATTACCCTCGCACAAACTGCCGAAGTCACGCATGATTACGAAATTGTTCAGACCCATCAAGAATCTTTATAATAATGTTACTCAATCCCGCACAACGCCAAGCCATTGAATATTTAGCTGGCCCCTTATTTGTCTTAGCGGGGGCGGGCAGTGGCAAAACACGGGTGATTACACTCAAGATAGCCCATCTAATTGAACAACAAATTTTTAAAGCCCGTCATATTGCCGCGATTACTTTTACAAATAAAGCCGCGCGAGAAATGCAAGATCGCGTCCAACAACATTTGCCCGCGAGTCAGATTAAAGGCCTCACCATTTCGACATTTCACGCGCTGGGATTACAAATTTTGCGCGCTGAAGCAAAAATGATTGATTTTAAAGAACGTTTTTCAATTCTAGATAGTCAAGACAGTACGCACCTAATTGCAGAAATTGCGGGATTACATGAAAACGAAGAAACAGATAATCAAAATATTGATTTACTAAAAACACAAATTTCTTTATGGAAAAACGGGTTTATCTTACCAGAAGCGGCCCTTTCGCAAGCCAGTAATATATTTGAACAGCAGGCCGCCAAAATTTATGGCCGCTATCAAGAAATTCTCAAGTCATATCAGGCTGTTGATTTCGATGATCTCATTGTTTATCCTGTTTTATTATTCAAAAATCATCCTGAAGTCTTGGCGCGCTGGCAGCAAAAAATTCGTTATCTACTTGTTGACGAATATCAAGATACCAATGCGTGTCAGTTTCAGTTAATTCAACTTTTGGTAGGAGAAAGTGGACAACTTACTGTTGTTGGAGATGATGATCAAGCGATTTACGCCTGGCGCGGGGCCGATATTCAGAATATTCACTTACTCAGTCACACATTTTCGCAGTTAAAAGTTATTAAATTAGAGCAAAATTATCGTTCAACCTTGCGTATTTTGCGGGCCGCGAATCATCTTATTCAAAATAATAAAAAGCTTTATGAAAAAAATCTCTGGAGCGAACATGGTTTAGGAAACAAAATCGATGTGATGGAATGCGACGACGAAGCGCATGAAGCAGAAAGTGTCATTATGCGCTTGTTAGCACATAAATTAGAACACCAAACCCTTTATCATGATTATGCGATTTTATATCGAAGTAATCATCAGGCGCGCATTTTTGAGCAACAATTACGCGAACAACATATTCCGTATCAGATTAGTGGAAGTACTTCGTTTTTTGAGCGAACAGAAATCAAAGATATGATGGCCTATTTGCGTCTTGTGGCGAATCAAGATGATGATCCCGCTTTTATTCGGGCGATGACGACCCCAAAACGTGGCTTTGGATTAACCAGTTTAGAAGTATTAGGCAAATATGCGGCCGAACGTCAAATTAGTTTATTTACTGCGGCCTATGAAACGGGTTTATATTACCGAATGTGCGAAGCCGGACAATCAAAACGCCAATATGAAATTTTGATTGAATTTTGCGATTTTATTAACCAGCTAGAAGCCCATGTCAAAAGTGAAACCGTTGCGACATTATTGGATAGGCTCTTGCAAGCGATTGATTATGAAACCTATTTGCTAGAAACAGAAAATCCAAAAGCGGCGCAAAAACGTTGGGGCAATGTCCTGGATTTTTTTGCCTGGTTGAGCAAAAATGCCGAGGAAAACGAACGCAATCTCTTTGATATTGTTCAAATGATTTCCTTAATGAATATTTTAGACAATAAAGAAGCGGATCAACAAAATGATGAAGTGCGCTTAATGACATTGCACGCAGCAAAAGGACTGGAATTTCCCCATGTTTTTTTAATCGGTGTCGAAGAAGAATTATTGCCTCACCGGGAAAGCTTGGATGAAACCCATATTGCAGAAGAACGGCGTCTCATGTATGTGGGCATCACGCGCGCCCAAAAAACACTTTGTCTCACTTATTGTCATCAGCGTAGACGGGGGCGAGAACACATGATGATTGAACCCAGCCGTTTTCTTGCGGAATTAATTCAAGAAGATTTAAATTATAGCTCGAAACGCCAACGTCAAGAAAAAGTCTCCCCGCAAGAATGGCAGGCCCGTCTTATGCAAATGGCGTCTTTTTTAAAAAAAGATCGCAACGCTTAACCTGCTTCGCTGATATCCGCCCGATCGACAATAGACATGAGTGTTTGCAACCCGTAAGCACATAGTTTTTCTTGCCCATTTTTCATGACAAACACTTCTAGTTCGCAGACTGTGAGGGTGCGGCCCGGCTTTTTCACACGGCCGACGGCCCGCAAACGCTCCCCATCGGCTGGGGCCAAGAGATTGATTTTAAATTCTACTGTTAAGACGGAATGATTGGGATCAAACAGCGTATAACCGGCATAGCCACCTGCTGAGTCCGCAATCGTACTCGTCACCCCGCCATGAAAAAAACCATGTTGTTGTGTTAATTCGGGTTTATATGGCAGTTCAATTTCGACATGTCCGGCTTGAACCAGGGTCATTTCTGCGCCGAGTAATTGCATAATTTGCTGACGGGCAAAGCTTTGACGGGTACGGGTTTCAAAATGTGGATCGGCTGTGCGTAAAATCATGATGTAGTGATTCCCTGCGATTATTTTTTTATGGGATCGAACAGCATAACATAGGCAGATTGAAAATGAGAAGGGTAAAAAGAAAAAACCAGTCATTTTAGACTGGTTTTTGTGTATGGTGCGCTCGGCAGGATTCGAACCCACGACCCCTTGGTTCGTAGCCAAGTACTCTATC
>CAZDFJ010000061.1:0-7539 GCA_964504875.1 uncultured Burkholderiales bacterium
TTGTAGACTGTTATAAAACTAAATCTATGTATTTAATGGATTTCCAAAAAGATGCGTTAGTTCAATCTCAATTGAGCCAATTTAATCATAAAACACCAGATGAATTATTTAAATTTATCGAACCAGATGTGACTTTTTTGGATATTCCATTTGGTTATGTTTTATTATTTAGCCAAAATATTATGCACGGTAATCGTGTCAATGTTGAAACAGAAACCCGTTGGTCAATGAATTGTCGTTTCAAGAGCGCACTTTCTCCTTATGCAGACAAAAAACTCGGCGAGTTTTTTGAGCCGATTACATTACGTCCTGCAACTCGTTTTGGCGCAGAATATGTGTTACCTGGAGGTTTTCATGAATAACGCTCAACGTAATGGAACACGTGGTTATGTCGCCAGTCGTCCTTTTTTAGGGAATCGGACAGCACAGCATATTCAAAATATTGTGATCCGGGATTATTGCCAAAGAAATCAATTGCATTATTTACTAAGCATTACTGAATATGCCATGCCGCAATGTTTTATGGGATTAGAACAACTTTTAGAAGAGGCTTCCATTTTAGAGGGGTTTTGTTGTTTTAGTTTGTTTATGTTGCCAGAAAATAAAACTGTGCGGTTAGGTATTTATCAACGGGCGTTGGCTGCGGGCTGCCCGATTCATTTTGCTGCTGAAAATACAGCGATTTATAATCAAGATGATATTGATCGCATTGAAGATATTTGGCTTGTGCATCATATTATGGGACAAAAACAAGCGCTTTTCTAAGATCATGCATCCCTTATCTGTTTAATTGTCTTTTTCAGTCAAATAAATCATGATGCTGAATAGGATATCATCATTCAGATAAGGGATTTTTTTGTGCCAAGTGTAAAGCGGAGACACTATGTTAAACGAAATAAATTTTTTAGAAGCTTATCAGAAAAAAACGTCACGTAATTATATTCAGCGTGTAGTCGAACACGACAAAGCACAATGTGCAACGATTGCCCGCCAATGGGGACAGGATTATTGGGATGGTGCGCGGCAATATGGTTATGGCGGTTATCATTATGATGGCCGTTGGCTACCTATCGCTGAAGAAATTGCCCGTTACTATGACTTAAAAGCTGGCGATAAAGTCCTAGATGTGGGCTGCGGAAAAGGTTTTTTGCTGTATGAGC
This sequence comes from uncultured Burkholderiales bacterium, assembly GCA_964504875.1. Taxonomy (GTDB): domain Bacteria; phylum Pseudomonadota; class Gammaproteobacteria; order Burkholderiales; family CAZDFJ01; genus CAZDFJ01. Next base: position 1,161 of record CAZDFJ010000061.1, read on the forward strand.
TCACACGCGCTGTACCGGGTTTAGAGATTGCTGGCTTAGATATTTCTGAATATGGGATTGAACATGCCAAAGAAGAGGTAAAACCCTTTTTGACGGTGGGGAATAGTGTTGCTTTGCCATGGAATGATGATCAATTTGATTTAGTCTTATCATTAGGGGCTTTTCATAATTTAGAGATTTTTGATTTACAAAAATCAGTGCAAGAAGTCCAACGCGTTGGCAAAAAAAATAAGTGGATTTGCGTCGAATCCTATCGCAATGAACAAGAAAAAGTCAATTTATTATATTGGCAGTTGACATGTCAGTCTTTCTTTTCGCCCCAAGCATGGCATTATCTCTATGAACAATGGGGATACAACGGGGATTATGGTTTTATTTTCTTTGAATAATGGATAATTCTACATGATTCAAACAAAAGCTTTTAATCCCGAAGTGCTTTATCCGGATGAAGAATGGGTCATTGTTTCTGCATTAGATATTGATGTGCTTAAACAAATGGCAAAAGCGAATCCAAGAAAACGGATTCGTCTTTGTATGCATCCAAATGTAGAGAATGCCCTCCATGAAATGCTCATTTTGCATACGCCTGAAACCTATGTGCGGCCGCATAAGCATTTAAATAAAAGCGAATCATTGCATGTTGTAGAAGGTTACGCGGATGTCGTCTTTTTTGACGAAAACGGGACAATTCAAAAAGTCGTAGCGCTCTCCCCCTATGCGCAAAGAGGCCATTTTTATTATCGTATTGAACAACCTACATATCATATGCTTGTGATTTATTCAGAAATATTTGTATTTCAAGAGGTCACAAGCGGCCCATTTGATGCGACACAAACGGTTTTTCCAAGTTGGGCTCCGGAAAATAATGATCTGGCTGGTCAAGCTATTTTTTTAGAAAATCTCAGTGAGCAAATTCGTTTATTTCGGGAAAAAAGCACATGTTAAGCCAAGAGAATTTTTTAATTGTTGGGGGCACGCGAGGCGGCGGCGCGGCCCTTGTGCAGGCTTTGAGCGCGAAAAATGCTAATCTTATTGTTGTTGGCCGCACGGCTTGTCATTCAACACAACATAATGTGCATTATATTCAAATGGATTTATTAGAAGCGACGCCGCGTGAAATTCAAAGTCTTTTTGAGGCAGTCAAAACTCGTTTTGGTACGTTGAATCATTTGATTTTAATCCAGCGTTTTCGCGGTGATCCAGAAAAAAATTGGGAAGGCCATCTTGCATTAGGCTTGACGAAAGCCAAACAGCTCATCGAAACGAGTTTACATTATTTTGATCCTGATCCAAATGCGAATAAATCTATTGTGGGTGTGAGTTCAATTGCGGCGCATGCAATCGCCCCCGAGCAAACCGTTGGGTATCATGTCGCTAAAGCAGGTCTAGAACAGATGGCACGTTATTATGCGTACACCTTAGGATCCCATCGCATTCGTGTCAATACCGTTTCGCCAGCTATTGTTTTAAAGCCTGAAGCCCACGGTTTTTATGCCGCGCAACCGGAACTCGTTTCGTTATATGAGCAAGTGACACCGCTGGGTCGAATGGGAACCCCTGAAGATATTGCCAATGCCGTTTTGTTTTTCTGTAGTCAAGACGCTAGCTTTATTACGGGACAAAATCTTGTCGTTGATGGGGGGCTTTCCCTGACTGCTCACGAATCCTTAAGTCATATTTTTTATCAAAATTTTATAAAAAAATAATCTCATTATCTCAGGAATAATCATCATGGCTGATACACAATTTACGAGAAAAACATGCCGTCTTTGTGGCAGTGATCATTTAGTTTTAGGTTTACCTTTAAAACCCACCCCTCTTGCGGATGCTTATATTCCAAAAGATCAATTAAAACCACAGGAAATTTATCCCCTCGATTTAATGTTATGTGAGTCATGTGGTCATGTACAAACAGGTACGGTTGTTTATCCTGAAGAAATTTATATTAATTATATTTACGAAACGACAAGTTCAGTTGGACTGCCTGAACATTTTGTGCAATACGCTGATCAAGTTTTAGCCCGCGCTCAGTTTCAGACACCCAAATTAGTTTTAGATATAGGCAGTAATGACGGCACATTATTGAAGTGTTTTAAAGCACGAGGTATGTCAGTATTAGGCGTGGATCCCGCCCGTGAGATTGCGCGCCGCGCCACAGAAGCAGGCATAGAAACACTTGGGACATTTTTTAACACAGATTTAGCAAAGCACATTGTTGAAAAATATGGTCAGGCTTCGATTATGACCTCTAATAATCTCGTTGCCAATGTAGATGATCTGGATGATTTCTTTAGCGGCATTCGGACAGTCTTGGCACCGGATGGCTATTTCTTTTTTGAAAGTTTTTATCTAGCTGATTTTATTCAAAATATGGTGTTTGATTTTGCCTATCACGAACATTTATCGTATTTTTCCGTCAAGCCGATTCAACAATTTGTACGGAAACATGGTTTAGAACTGGTTGATGTCGAAGCCATTAAAACGAAAGGGGGCTCCCTCCGTTATGTGATTCGTCATCAGGCGGCAGGACAAGCGTCTTCTCCGACTGTTGCCCATTATATTGAACAAGAGCAAGCAATGGGCGTGCAAACGCTTCAAGGCTTGACAGCTTTTGCCGATAAGATTCTAGAAGTGAAAGCAAATGTCAGAAATTATTTGCAATCATGTCAAGCACAAGGATTAAAAATAGCAGGCTATGGGGCTTCTGCAACGAGTACAACCTTAGTTTATCATTTTGGTTTAGGGGATTTTTTAGACTATTTTGTGGATGAATATCAGGCCAAACAAGGCTTATATAGTCCCGGCTTACATTTACCTGTTTATTCACCAGAAGTGTTATCTCAAGCAGAAACGAAACCTGATGTTGTCTTGGTTTTGGCCTGGCGTTTTGCAGAAGGCATTATCGCCAAAAATCAAGCCTTTTTAGCAGCAGGGGGGCAGTTTGCTGTGCCATTGCCTCAATTGAATATTATAAAAGGATAGGCATGTCTACAAAAAAATGTCGCGTGTGTGGTAGCACGCATCTTCAGCCATTGATTGATTTTGGTTTGCGGCCGATTACTAAATTTTTGGTGACAGAGACACAAAAAGGAACAGAAAAGCTGTTTCCTGTCATGCTTGATGTTTGTTCAGATTGTAGTTTTGTGCAAATGACTGAAACCATTCCTGATCATGAATTATACACGAATTATGGTTTATTTAGCTCATGGAAAATGCAAGATCATATTTTAGATGAAATTCGTTTAATTTCAGAGCGTTGCTTACAGTCATCTAATGATTTTATCATTGAAATTGGTTGTAATGATGGGCTATTTTTACATGCTTTAAAACAAGCTGGCTTGACTAATACATTAGGAATAGAGCCTTCGCGTGATGCGTTTGAACGCGCCCAATCTGCTGGTTTTAATGTGCAACATGCCTTTTTTGGACAAGCCTACGCGGAAGAAATTCGCCAAAAAATGGGGCCCGCGCGTTTGGTTGTGACCCGTCAAGTAATGGAACATGTGGCAGAATTAGGTTCATTTTTACAAGGGATTGCGACCTTGTTGGATGAAGGAGGACAAGTTTTAATTGAAGTGCCTGACTTTGACGAAGCCTATCGTCATGGTGATATGAGTTTGATGTGGGAAGAACACGTCAATCATTTTACTGAACTGACATTGCGTCAACTCTTGCTCCGTTATGGTTTGATGCCACTGTACTTCACCCGCTACAATTTTAGCGGCGGGGCTTTATGTGTTTTAGCACAAAAAATGAAGTATTCTTTGAGTAATTTAGAACAGTTTTTATGTACTATTGATTTCCAATATGAAGTGAAACGGATTCAACAATTTCCACAACAGATTGAAAAATCTTTAAGCCAAATGATTCAAGAAATTGAAGCCGTTAAAAATCAGGGCCAAAAAGTGGTCTTATATGGTGCCGGAAATCGGGCGGTGATTTTACTGAATTATGCATTGAAGGATTATATTGATTTTGTTGTCGATGATCAGCCAGAAAAACAAAATCGACTAATACCTTGTTGTCATACCCCTGTTTATAGTTCAGAAGCACTGTATGATTCACAAATCGGGCTGTGTTTGCTAGCAGTGGGCGGAGAAATTGAACCGATTGTGATCCAACGCCATCAAGCATTATTTGATCGCATTCGTGTTCGTTCTGTATTGGCACCATATTTAAGCCAGCAAGGGGAAAAAAAATGAGTCAGCATCATTTGCGCCATCTTGATGAATTAGCTCCTGCTTTGCGTGTGTGCATTTATGGTGCGGGCGGGCGCGGGACACTGGTTTATGAAATGTTAAAAACCCATCGTCCTGATGTTCACATCCAATTTTTTGTGGATGATTATAAAAAAAATTATCATGAAGGATTAGAAATTGTTTCTTATTCTGGCATGATGCAACGTCAACATGAATATGATGTGATTTTAATTGCTTCATTACATGTTGAAGCTATTTTATCTCATTTAGAATGTGATAATTACTATATTGTCAGTACTGATCAATTCTCTTATGATACGACTCAAGTTTTTACGGTAGAGGAAAAACAAAAATATCAGTCTTTATTAACAGAAGTAAAAAAATTAATCCCATCCGAATCAGAAAAAAAATTATGGGATGCGCTTATTGAAGCGCGTTCGATAGAAAAAACACAGACTGATTATTTTGATGTCATTATTCAGAATCATCAAAGATTGCTTAATAGTAAACAATCTCAGTATTTAGAACATTTGCGCCGGCAGCCTGTTCGGACCATTATCGATGGGGGCTTTTTTGATGGATTTACTGCATTACATTTTGTAGAAGCGTGCCCGCACTTAGAAAAAATTTATGGTTTTGAGCCATTTCGTGAAGCTTATATCAATAGCCCACATTGGGCTTGTTTGGAAAAAACTCAGAAAATTCAAATAGAGCCTTCTGTTTTATGGAAACAAGAAGGGGAATTAACATTTCTTTTAGATTTAACCCAATATAGCGCTTCCCGTTTGCAAACAAGTATTAATAGCGTGACGACTTCTGATCATCAACTTGAACAAGTTCGCGTCCCTGCGGTTTCAATTGATTCCTTTGTCGAAAAAAATAATATTTCATCTATTGATTTAATTAAATTAGATGTTGAGGGGGCGGAAACAGATGTCCTTCTTGGCGCAATTAACACAATTCAAAAATATCGTCCCCAGTTAGCCATTAGTATTTATCACAAAAAAGAGGATATGTTTACTATTCCATTGTGGCTTCATTCTATTCTAAAAGATTATACTTATCATTTGGGACATTATTCTTTAGAAATTTATGAAACAGTTTGGTATTGCATTCCTAACGAACAGTATTAATCACTAATTATTTTTTTGTTGGAAAAAACAGAATGAAGACTCCTAAAGTAACCGTTTATATTCCGGCTTATAATTATGCGCATTTTTTGCCGAAGGCTATTGAAAGTGTTTTAAATCAGGATTTTGATGATTATGAATTATTAATCATTAATGATGCATCGACTGATAATACTGAAGAAATCATTTTAGAATATGCAAAACGGGACCCGAGGATTCGCTATGTTTTAAATGAAAAAAATCTAGGCGTCTTAAAGACATGTAATCGCGCAGTTGAATTAGCGCGGGGTGAATGGCTAACATGTTTGAGTGCTGATGATTTTTATTTGCAAGGGCGTTTATCTGAGCCGATGAAATTAATTGCAGCAAATCCAGAATTAGATTCTGTTTTTTGTAAAATTATTTTAGTCGATAAAAATGATAATTTGTTATGGACGACCGCTATTCGTTCTTTTTTAAATTTTAATTATGCAGAACGGGATGAATTAAGAGAACATATTCGGACGGGTGGAACCTATTTTCCATTGGGTGCTTGTATCATTCGGAAGGATTTTATTAACCAACAGGGTGTGCTTTATGATGTCTGGGCAGTCAATCCAGACCAACGTTTTTCTGCTGAAGATTGGGAAACAAATTGTATTTATGCGCAATTTGGTAATTTGGGTTATGTTAATAACATCCTGTACGCATTTAGAAGTCATGAATCTAATTTTTCTTCGCAAGATAAAGTATTAGAAAATGGGGCATTAGTCCGGAGTCATTTATATATTTTAGAAAAATTTCTCACACCGGAAACCGCGTATCGTATACGTGGTGTACAAAGAGAAACATTGATACATCTTCTTAGCCAAGTGAATATGCTATCAAAACAGGCGCCAGAGATTGCTGAAAAAGTCCTCCCAGAAATTTATCCGCAACTCAATGATATTAAAAATCGTCTGGAACAATTAGGACAATTACCCATTCCCCCCCTGTCTGAACAGCCATTAATCACAGTGGTGATTCCAACTTTTAATATGGCGGGTTGCGCCAGAAATCAAAATTTTCCAT
>CAZDFJ010000062.1:0-7422 GCA_964504875.1 uncultured Burkholderiales bacterium
CATAGTAACCTCGCACTTCAGATAATCTTCTGATTCCTGCTTCCACCTAGAACTCGCATTTAGGCAACGCGTTTTCCCTAGTCCACAGGCGTTACTTCCCGCCGTGCTGGCGGTATAAGTATCTTTGAATGATCAAGAAAATTTTGTTTTCGATTAAAATGAATTACGCATTATACGCTTGCTATTTACAATTACAAGAAAATTTTTAAGAATGATGAATTTTTTTTCAAATGGTGTCTTTTTTTACTATTTCTTTCTTAAAAAAGTTCTTTATTTTTAATAAGTTACAATTAAAGTATTTGTGTTTTAAATGACAAATTCATGGCAAATTTAAAGCATTTTTGTTGCATTTTTTTGAGAGGGTTTAAGTTTGAAAAAGAATTCAAATTTTAGAGGCATTTATGCGATTACGCCACCAGAACGCCCGTTTGATTTTATCTTAGAAAGAACAAGTTATTTACTTCAAAATGGTGTCAAAATTTTACAATATCGTGATAAATCAAAAGATTCAAAAAAACGGTATGAGGAAGCGTTGCAATTAAAAATGCTTTGTAAACAATATGATAGTTTTTTGATTATTAACGATGACGTGCAATTAGCGTGGGAGGTTGATGCGGACGGGGTGCATTTGGGCGATCAGGATGAAAAGCTCATAAACGCAAGAAATATTTTGGGACAAGAGAAACGAATTGGTCTTTCTTGTTATAATGCTTGGCAAAAAGCAGAAGCAGGAATCAAAGCGGGGGCCGATTATGTGGCTTTTGGGAGTCTTTTTTCCTCTCAAACTAAACCCAATGCGGTGCGGGCCGCATTGAGTTTATTTCAAGAAATCAAAATGCGTTATCCTCATATTCCCACAGTGGGCATTGGTGGAATTGATTTTTCTAATTATATAGAGGTGTTAGATGCGGGAGCGGATGCTGTGGCGATGATTAGCGCGCTTTATTCATCTATTCCTCCTGTGCCACAGAGGCTAAATCATTTCTTAAATAGATAAAAGAACTTTACATGAATGATTTGTTTTATATATTAGATTTAATTGCAGTGGCGGTTTTCGCAATTACAGGCGCGCTTGAGGCGGGTCAGCAAAAAATGGATCTATTTGGGGTGATTGTTGTTGCGATTGTCACCGCAATCGGGGGAGGAACGTTGCGTGATATTTTATTAGGGCGTCTTCCTGTTTATTGGGTGCATGATATAAACTACATTTTTTCTACAGTTGGTGCCGCAATTTTTACATTTATTATTGTAAGAAAAAAACCTCTACCTCAAAATGCCTTTTTGATTCCAGACGCGATTGGGTTAGGATTATTTGCAGTCATTGGTGTTGCGGTCGCACTTAAATTACATGTGCCATGGTTGATTGCATCCATCATGGGTGTCATTACAGCGGTTTTTGGGGGCGTCATTCGTGATGTACTATGTAATCAAATTCCGTTGATTTTTAGAACAGAAATTTACGCGACGGCCGCATGGTTTGGTGGGTTATTGCAAATTTTCTTGGTTTCTTCAGGAATTTCAATGGATATTGCTAGCGTGATTAGCATGATTTTTATTATTGTGTTACGGTTAGCTGCGATTTATTGGGGCATTTGTTTGCCAACATTTAAGGAAAAAGTATAATGATTACGATTACGCAACATAAGAATTTGTTAGTTGTCAGTGTATTTAGTCAATTTAATCTGGCAGATTGTAAAGCATTAGAGGAACATATTGTCTATTTTGAGCAAAATGATCAAGAGGGCAATCAACTCAATCTTTTGGTCGATTTTACTGATATGGTGGATTATACCATTGATGCTGCTATAGAAGAATTAAGCTTTACTCGGGACCATGCCGGCGTCATTAATAAGATTGCGTTGATTTCAGATAATGCGTGGTTAAGTTGGGTTGTGTCATTAGGAAATCTCTTTACTGATTACAATGTACAGGCATTTTCTAACGAAAATGAAGCAAAAGAGTGGTTATTTTCCTAAAAAATGATAGTTTAAAATCAAAGGGAAAGCTGAGATAGTAGGACTTTATATTTGTTTTTTAGAAAAATGCTCATTTTTGAGGTTATTTTTCTATATAATAACTAATATGTATGTTTGAAGCAGTTTAATATAAAATATGTTAATAAGTGATTTTGATTTCAATTTACCTGAAGAACTGATTGCCCAAATGCCCCCTAAAGAACGGGGGCAAAGTCGATTGTTGTATCTTAATTCGAATCAAGAAAATACTTGTATTGATTATCAATTTTCAGATATTGTTGATTTAATTCATCCAAATGATTTACTTGTGGTGAATGATACAAAAGTGATTAAAGCCCGTTTATTTGGTCAAAAAGAAACAGGCGGTAAAATTGAAATTCTAATAGAACGCATTGTGAATGCACGGCAAGCATGGGCGAGTATCCGTGCAAGTCATGCACCAAAACAGGGAAGTATTTTATTTTTGGTTGAAAAAACAGTGCGTATTGTGGTCAAAGAACGTTCTGAAGATCGGTTTTTGCTTGATTTTGACTTGAGCTCATTAAATCAAATAACGCATCTTGTTGAATTTCTAGAACAATTTGGTGTGTTGCCATTACCTCCTTATATTACGCGTCAGCCAGAACAAGAAGATGAAGCTCGTTATCAAACTGTTTATGCAAATAAGTTAGGAGCGATTGCAGCACCAACAGCAGGTTTACACTTTACTCCTGCATTAATTGAACAATTAAAGCAAAAAGGGATTCGCTTTGCTAATGTAACGCTTCATGTTGGAGCGGGGACATTTCAGCCTGTTCGGGTAGAGGTGATAGAAGAACATAAGATGCACTCAGAATGGTATCATATACCAAAAGAAACAGTAGTTGCGATCACGCAAACAAAGCAAAAAGGAGGAAAAGTCATTGCAGTAGGGACAACAAGCCTACGTGCTTTGGAAAGTGCTTGGAATGCGGAACAGGGACTTGAAGCATCTGATGGGGAGACCCGTTTATTTATTAAACCAGGTGATTCAATTCATGTGGTCGATCGTCTGATTACAAATTTTCATTTACCAAAATCAACATTAGTCATGTTAGTTTCAGCATTGGCAGGAACAACAGCAATTAAAAAAGCATATGCCCATGCGATTTTACAAAAATATCGTTTTTTTAGCTATGGGGACGCCATGTTAATTGATAAAAAAACAAATTTAACTTCAAATTGTTAATGAATGACTTGACTATTAAATCTTGTTTAACTTTTGACTAGAATAAGAATACTATGAATATTAAAAAAGCGCGCGTTTTAGTTGTTGACGAGATTTTGTCCATGCGTCGTGTTGTAACGGGTGTGTTAAAAAGTATGGGCATTGAATCAACTGTCGAATCTACCAGTGTAAAAGATGCAGTGAGTCGATTAAGCTCAACTGACTTTGATTTAGTAATTACAGAAATTACATTACATGATGGAGATGGTTTTATGATTCTCAAACATGTTCGTGAATCTGTGACTTATAAAAATATTCCTGTAGTTTTTGTCACTTCTGAAACGAGAAAAGCAGTTGTAATGAATGCAATTGAATCTGGCATTAGTGGTTATTTAGTTAAACCCTTTGCTCCGATGGCATTGCAGGAAAAATTGGAAATCGCATGGTATAAATATATCAGAGAAAGAAAACAGGCAGCAGGGGAAGATGTCAGCGATGAAAATAAACTCAGAGCATCAATGGGCATTGAACGTCAAGCAGAGTCTCCTGTTACTTCGATGTTTCAAAGGATTGATCGATAATTTTTACTCTTCTTTTCCGATTTGGTTCACTTTTTTACAACCCCCATTTTTTCTACGAGACTTCAAAGCCTTAGTAAGAAAAAATGGGTTTTTTTATGGATTAAAAAATAGTAAGCTATTCTAGTTTTATGTAAAAACTCTTGAAAAAGATAAGTTTGTCCAAAAATAAAGTAAAAAATTAATTAATAATAATTTATTTAAGTTAACTATATATGCTATAAATTTAATGCGCGCTCAAGGAGATTGCTTGAGTGAACGCATAGAATTAGATATTATATAATATAAGTATTTGTTTATATACTAACACTGACTGTAGGGTTAAACCCTTTTTGTAGAGGTTATTTTATGTCTTCGCAAGTCTCAGGTTCTCCCCAATCTGCAGGGGATGAGCAAGAACCCGTCCTATATCAGAAACGTATTCCTATTGTGCCTCGTTCTGTAAAAGGACTATTTAGACGCTTTAAAACAAGTGTTCTCATTCTTGCTTACTCTATTTTTTTCCTGTTGCCTTGGATTCCTTGGTCACGGCAAGATGCCCCCAATCAAGCTGTTTTATTTGATTTAGTTGGGCGACGTTTTTTTATTTTTGATCTTGTGATTTATCCACAAGATATTTTTGTTTTATCGTTATTATTATTCATTGCGGCAACATTGCTTTTCTTTGTGACGGGGTTAGTTGGACGGGCTTTCTGTGGTTATTTCTGTTTCCAAACGCTTTGGACCGATGCTTTTATTTTTGTAGAGCATTTGATCCAAGGGGAACGCCCTGCCCGTTTGCGCTTAATGAAACAGAACTGGAATCTTGAAAAAATTCTGAAAATCGGGGGAACGCATCTTGTCTGGTTATTGATCGCATGGTGGACATCTGTTAGTTTCATTTTATATTATGCCTATGCGCCTGATTTTTTACCTCGTATTTTTAAAGGGGATATTCCAGGAACAGGCTATACCACTATGATTGTGTTAACGTTCAGTACCTATATTGCAGCTGGTTGGGCCCGCGAACAAGTCTGTACTTATATGTGCCCTTATTCTCGTTTCCAAAGTGTCATGTATGAAGCACAAACGTTAGTTGTAGCTTATGAAGAAAAACGAGGAGAAGGCGAGAAAGGACGGATTGCGGCCAAACCTGGTTTGAAAACGAGAGAAGAACGTCAAGCAAAAGGTCATGGTGACTGTATTGATTGTGGTTTTTGCGTGCAAGTTTGTCCAACAGGGATTGATATTCGTAAAGGCCTGCAAATTCAATGTATTTCCTGTGGTTTATGTATCGATGCGTGCGATAACATTATGAAATCTTTGGGTTTTCCAAAGGGCTTGATTCGCTATGATTCAGAAGAAAATATGAAAAGTGCGAATCCAGAAAAACCACATGTTAAATGGAAACGTTTGCGGACGGTGGGTTATTTCATCGCTATGGTTGGAATGGTCGGAATGTTGGTCTTTAGATTGGCCAGTCGAACAGATTTTGAGGAAAGTGTACAACAAGTTCGTCAACCTCTTTTTGTCACTTTATCTGATGGATCTTTACGCAATCGTTATCAGATTCGGATTACAAATAAAGCAACCCATGACGAGTATTACACGCTCAAAGTGAAAGGTATTCCTGAAAAGGCTTTAGATTTGGGCGAAATTAAAGAAATTCATGTCCGAAGCGGGAAAAGCTTGATGATTCAAGCCAGTGTGACTTTGCCGCCGGAAATTGCAAATAAAACGGATGAGTTTGAGTTTATTATTATTCCGCGAAGCAAACCCGAAACCCGTCGTGAAAATGAAGCTCATTTCTTTAGCCGCGCTGAACATTAATGCATTAATAAAATAAGTCGGGCGCATAAAAAAAGACGTACAACGAATTGTACGTCTTTTCTTTTTTCACCGGAGTGTCAATGCATTAAGCATGTTCACCTAAAACAGAAACAGTAATTGTTGCAGTCACATCAGTATGTAAACTAACATCAACTGTGTAATCACCGATTTGTTTTAATGGACCGTTTGGTAAACGGATTTGTGCGCGAATAATTGTATTAAAGCCTTGAGCAATTAATGCTTCAGCGATATCAATATTAGTCACAGAACCAAACAAACGACCATCTACCCCAGCTTTGCGTGTCACTTGTAATAACAAGCCGCCTAAGTTGCTTGCTAAAGTTTGTGCATCTGCTAAGATACGCGCTTGTTCTTTTTCAAGTTCAGCACGACGTTGTTCAAATTCAGTGATATTTGCATCTGTTGCACGTTTTGCTTTGCCTTGTGGAATCAGGTAGTTACGAGCATAACCGTCTTTAACGCGGACGATATCCCCTAAAATTCCCAGATTGGCCACTTTTTCCATGAGAATGATTTGCATGGCTTACCCTTTGTTATCTACTGTTGAGTGTATTTAATAAAACTAATTGTTATTCAGTTTAATCTGATAGCGTCAATTCAATCAGAAAAACTGCTTAGATTTTATGTAAATCAGTGTATGGTAAGAGTGCTAAAAAACGTGCGGTTTTGATTGCGCTGCTCAACTGGCGTTGATATTTAGCTTTTGTACCAGTAATGCGAGAAGGAATAATTTTGCCATTCTCAGCAATAAAATCTTTTAAGAGTTCGACGTCTTTATAGTCGATGCGTTTAATGCCTTCGGCAGTAAAACGGCAGAAACGTTTACGTTTAAAGAGTTGACGAGACATTGCTTGCCTTATCCTACAAAATCGTTATTGAAATTAAGCGTTTGCGTTTACATCAGCAGCTGAAGTTTCTTCAGCTTGTGAATCCCCTTCATTCCCAGCTTCAACAGAAGCTTGACGAGGATGACGGTCTTCACGCATCATTGGAGATGGCTCTGTAACTGCTTCTTCTACACGCAAGACCAGATGACGCAACACAGCATCGTTAAAGCGGAAAGCGTGTTCGAGTTCATCTAAAATTTCTTGAGTACATTCGATATTCATAAGCACATAGTGTGCCTTATGTACTTTTTGAATTGGGTAGGCAAGTTGACGGCGTCCCCAGTCTTCCAAGCGATGAATTTTACCGTTCCCAGTTGTAATCATCGCGCGGTAACGTTCGATCATTGCGTGAACTTGTTCGCTTTGATCTGGGTGCACAATAAAAACAATTTCATAATGACGCATAATAAATTTAAACTCCTTTCGGTTTGGGCAGTTTGTTTTTGAGTGTTTTATTTTTCAAAAATCAAACAAGGATATACAAAAAATCGCTTGATTTCTTGTATATTTAACATGCATTTTGCTGTTAAAAAGGTGCTTCAGTGTAGAGAAAATGAGATTTTTGCCATTTTCTCACATGTCATTATTATTTGGTCTATTTATTTTCATAAGAAAAACAGTATGGAGACAAATGAGACCAAAAGCCGATCATTTTAGCACAATTTTTTTTAATGCCAATGTTTTTTAATAAAAAAAAAGCCCCTGAGCGAACCCAAGAGGCTTTTCAGCAACAAAGCGTCAATTCAGACAATAATGAAAATAAATTATTGTACAGTCACTTTGTTTTCAACTGGAATTTGAATCACAACACGGCGGTCTGGTTGTAAGCAGGAAATGAGTGCTTTTGTTTTCTTCGTGCCTTTACATTGGCCTGCTGTCACAGGATTTTCTTTCCCTTTACCAACAGCAGTGATTTTATCGCCAGCAACGCCTTTGCTTTCTAAGTATTTTTTCACAGAGTTAGC
>CAZDFJ010000063.1:0-6361 GCA_964504875.1 uncultured Burkholderiales bacterium
TCACATCAATGCCAGATTGTTTTGTGATTTCGACAATGTCATTAATTTTTTTATGGAGGAGAGGTTCACCTTCACCCGCATACATAATGCTTTTGACCCCCAAACGACCCATCTCAGGAAGTCGCTCACGCATGACTTCCAGATCAAGCATAATGGCTTTATAGCCAATATAATCCACTGCACAAAATGTACAACGATGATTACATGCGCCCACCGGCGAAATTTCAAGATAAAGCGGATAGACTGCTTTTGCTTTTTCCCAGTCATCGCCTACTTCCATCAAATCGGCCACCCGTCTTGGATGATAAACCAATTTATGGCTATCAATAAGAAACTGATCGGACATAAAAAAACTCGCTTTTGTGATCTATAAAAAGAATGAATGATAATACAGATTATTTTCTTATCGACAAAAAACGGGGTTTTTTGAAAATTAAATCAATACTTACTTTGTTCACTGCAATGAAAAACCAATTCTGAACATGAAAAAATGCTTTTTTGCTAAAGATTTTTAGTTTTTTTTACTTTTATTTTTTTTGACAAAAAGAACAGCGCACATAGAGAGAAATCTCTGCAAACTTCACATTTCTAAATCAATTCAAATCGATTATAATCCACTTTAATTTAATTGTTTTTGTGACTAAATCCAATTGTTAGAAGCGACTTTCCATTATGAATCTTGCCACAACTACCTTGCAAAGCGGTTTTGCGCATTCTTCTCTGAATGCACTTCGTAAACGTTTACTTAATTTTTCTTCTCGCAACGCACTTCTCAATTATCGCCATACTAAATCAAAAAGCATTCAGATTGTTGAAAACACGCCGCATCATATTCTCGAGCGTTTGCAAGCGGGACAAGCGCTAACTTTCTTGGCTGTACCTGATCCAACACAACTTGAGTTAACAAACGCAAATTATCTTACCAAAGAAGGAACCTATCCCAATGCAGAAAAATGGGCGACCCATTTAGGAATGTCCACCTCATTTGAATTACCCAAAACGATTTTACATAAGAAAAATCAAAAGTCATCTTGTGCTTTACAAACATTATTGTATTCGCATGAATTAGAAAAATGCTTACATAATTTACGCTCAGAATCTGAATCAGCGATTGAAGAAACAGGGACAAATATTTTATATTTAGCCCTTGGTTTTTTAGAATGGTATGAAAACAACACAGCTAAGAATGGCCGCCTCGCGCCTTTATTTACGCTTCCCATCAAATTAGAACGCAATAAACTCAATAAAAATAATCAGTTAGATACTTATAGTATTACACTTAAAGATGATAGTGTGCTCAGTAATATCACTTTATGTGAAAAAATTCGGCAGGATTTTGGCTTAATTTTGCCGGTGATTGACGAAGATGAAGAAATTGATCCTGAACAATATTTCACAATGATTGAACAAATTATTGCACCAGCCCAACCCCATTGGAAAGTCAAACGTCAAGCAAGTTTAATCCTCCTCAATTTTACGAAACAAGCCATGTATCAGGATTTAGATCCTGCTAATTGGCCGGACAATGCACGGATTGAAGATCATCCAATTATTAAAAAATTGTTTAGTCTTAATAGCACAATAGATCAAAATAAAGAAGATTTTCCAACAGAATATCAGATTGATGAAATCGAAACAATTCATACACATTTTCCTTTGATTTATGACGCAGATAGTTCGCAGCATAGTGCCCTAATTGATGTTATCAATGGCAAAAACCTTGTGATTGAAGGCCCGCCCGGTACGGGAAAATCACAAACGATTACTAATTTAATTGCTGCCAGCCTAAATCGTGGAAAAAAAATTTTATTTGTCGCGGAAAAAATGGCGGCGTTGAATGTCGTGAAAAGCAGATTAGATCATGCAGGATTGGGAGAATTTTGCCTTGAATTACACAGCCAAAAATCAAATAAGTTAAAAATACTTAATGCATTAACAAAACAAATTGAACAACAAAAACACTATCGGTCACCTGAACAGCTTGATCTTGAAATTCAACGTTACGAAAATTTTAAAACTCAACTACAAAAATACGTTGATTTAATTAATAGTCCATGGAAGCAAACAGGATTGAGCCTCTACCAAATTCTGAATAAGGCAACACGTTTTAGAAAATATGTGCCCATTCCTCCAGAAAAATTGGCAATTACTGGTTTAAATAGCCACACTTTGACGCCGTCAATTATTGCTGAAATTATTGATAATGGACATATTTTACGTGATGTTTTTATTCAAATTTCATTACAATCCCCTTCAGGTCATATGACTGATCACTATTGGTATGGCGTGCAACGTTCTTTCTTTTTAGGTGCCGAAGAAAAAATTTTTTATGAGCAATTAAATGTATGGACGCAAGCATTAGAAAATTTACAAAAAACGTGGGAAAAACTCAGTCAGACCTGCCGTTTTCATGTGCGTGAAAATCCAACATTAGAAACAATTCAAGCACTGGCAAAAAAACTCTGCAATTTACCCCCCTTACACGGGGACGAAATTTTTGTATTGTTACCTGATTTATGTCAAGATGTGAATCCATTAGAAGAATGGCTTCACATTTATCGAGAAATTCATCAAAAATTACAGAAATGTCCCCCCATTTTTACAAAAGAAACATGTGATAACCCCGAATCATATCCTTCTATTCTTACGCTTTTAACTCAGTTGAAAGCACTAGGGACTTCAGATCATTTTAGTCTTCAATTACTTTCTGATCTCTACCAAGAAAGTGACACGATTACTCATATTATTCAAGAAATAAATCAGATTTTTAGTCAGATTATTCCAAATATACCGGCCCCCCTCCACTCACTTTTTTCGCTAACCTTAAGCAATTTTGAAGAATTAGAAAAATTTGTCAGTTTAATTGAGCGGCTCCCAGCGAAATTATGGTCATCTCGCGACGAAATTTTTGATAGCCGAGAAATTGATCATCACTTATCACACTTAATTCAGCTTTTTGAACGTTTAATGCCATTACACCAAGAATTAACTCCATTTTTTGACTTAGAACGCGCTCCCCAGCAAACTGAATTAAAATACTATTTTGAACATCTCAAAAATGCAGGATGGTTTAAATTTTTCTCCTCTTCATGGCGCCAAGCTAAAAAAGCGGTATTGCTATTTTCTGTTGAAGCCAATCCACAATTGAATCGCCTTATTTCGTTATTACCAAAATTGATTCAATATCAAAGCCTGATAGAAGAAATAAATCAAATCGCACAAAGTATTGCCGTTCTTCAAAAAAATGAAAGGGGTCTCTATACTCCGATTCAACAATGGCAAACTTTACGCGCATGGTATCAAGCTGTCCGAAAAGAATACGGAACAATTTTTGGCGATCGGACCCTTATAGGTGAAACCTTACTTACTTTAGATACAGAGTTAGCTTTTGCGATTGTCGACATTTACAAAAAAAATGTTCGAGAAAAAATCCAGAAAGTAGTCCAAGTACTTCAAACATTAAAAACGACTTTTCCCGCTTTCATTCCTCTCTCAAATGCGGATGAAAATCTTTTGCACAGTCATACATCGATTTTTCAGTTAATGCAAATTTTGCAGCCCACATTAACACAATTAAAACAACATATTGTGGGCAATACGCATACTCTTCAAATTATTCAAGAAACAACGCAATTACTCAAATCAGTCCATGATCATATCACTCACATGTCTGAGCTCAAGGCCAAATTTCCTTTTTTGGCACAGAATTTAAATTTTTCAACCCAAGTTGGCGAATCTCATCCGGCCCTTATTGCGTCTGGACAACATACCTTAACATTAGCAAAAGCATTACATTCACAAGATTTTTTGATCGAATCCATTCAAGCCCACCCCACAAAAGAACATTATCTTATTCTACAGGAAGCGGGCGAAATCTTTGTCACCGCCTTAAAGCATGCAGAAACAGCTCAGACAGCTTTTGGACAATTAGGTCAGGTGGATTTATCTCTTTGGACTGGGAACAAGCACAATGTGCTTTTTAATTTAATTCAGCGCAATCAAGCAGCTTTAAGTCATCCCATCAGTTGGTTAACAACATGGACTGATTATTTGCGCATTCGGGAAAAATTAATGCAAGGGGGCTTAACATCCCTCATTCTTGCATTAGAAGAAAACAAACTCACGCCAGATTGTTTACATTCTGCTATTCAGCTGTCAATTTATTATCCTCTTGCCCAAGAAATTTTTGAACAAAATCAATTTATTCGTAATTTTAATGGCATGGAACAAACAGCAGTTCAGAAAAAATTTCAAGAATATGACAAAAAGTTATTAAATCTTCAACGTCAACAAATTGCTTATCATGCTTCTCGGAACGTTGCTCCAGCAGGAATTGGCTCTGGAAGAGTCGCAAATTATACTGAATCTGCTCTGATTCAACATGAAGCATCCAAAAAAACGCGCCATATCGCAATTCGAAGTTTACTTGATCGCGCTTCTGAATCTATTCAAGCCTTAAAACCTTGTCTGATGATGAGCCCTATTTCCGTTGCGCAATATTTAAAGCCCGGAATATTTGCGTTTGATATTGTGATTATGGACGAAGCTTCACAAATTTTGCCAGAAGATGCCATTGGCGTGATTGCCCGTGGGGCGCAAATTGTGATTGTGGGCGATCCCAAACAACTTCCTCCGACTTCATTTTTCCAAGCAGCAATGAATGCTGATAACGATGATCATTCAGAAAATCTCTACTTAAATGAAGCTGAAAGCATTTTAGACGCCGTCAGCTCACTGTTTACAAAACGACGTTTACGTTGGCATTATCGTTCTCGCCATGAATCATTAATTGCTTTTTCTAATAAATATTTTTACGATTCAAACTTAATTATCTTTCCCTCTCCAATGCAAAAATCCGATGAATTTGGCATTCGTTTTAAGAAAATTCAAGGACATTTTGTTAACAGTTGCAACGGAGAAGAAGCGCATTTTGTGGTCCAAACTGCTCTTGATATGTTATTAAATCATCCTGATGAATCAATCGGCATTGTTGCTATGAATTCACAACAACGTGACGAAATCGAAAGACAATTTGAACTCGCCATCAAAAAAGATACTTTATTACAAAATGCGTATGAAAAAAATTTAAGCCGCTTTGAACCAATTTTTATTAAAAATCTTGAGAATGTTCAAGGTGATGAACGAGATGTAATTTTAATTTCCATGACTTATGGCCCTGCTACGATTGGGGGACGCGTTTTTCAACGTTTTGGCCCCATTAATTACGAGTCGGGTTGGCGACGTTTAAATGTTTTATTTACCCGTGCCAAAAAACGGATGCACATTTTTTCTTCCATGGACGCGGCAGATATTTTCGTTTCAGCAGAAAGTAATCAAAGCCTTCGTGCTTTTCGGGCTTTTCTTGATTATTGCGAAACAGGACATTTACATCAAGCCGTCCACACAGGGAAAGCGCCTGATAGTGATTTTGAAATTGCAGTCATGGAAGCATTAGCAAAACAGGGATATGAATGCGAACCACAATTAGGGATTGCAGGATTTTTTCTCGACTTAGCAGTAAAAAATCCCAATCAGCCCGGACAATTTTTAATGGGCATCGAATGTGATGGCGCAACCTATCACTCTGCTAAATCTGCTCGTGATCGGGACCGTCTCCGACAAGAAATATTAGAAAGTTTAGGCTGGCAAATCGCCCGAATCTGGTCAACAGATTGGTTCAAAAATCCAGAAGCCCAATTACAACCGATTCTTAAACGATTGAATCAACTCAAAAATAATGAATTCTGTACTTCTGATGATCTCAAAGAAACGTCAACACAAATTGAAATAATGATTGAACACACCGCAGAACACACTGATATTGTACAAGAAGTATATATTGAATCTCATTCAGAACAACCTTCTAACTTACAGACAGAATTGATCCAACTTAGAGAAGAGATAGCGCGACAAAATCCAGAAATACCTGAAGCCAACCGGATCTTACGTCCGGACATGCTTCACATTTTGATTGAACAATTGCCTGCTTCTATACCGGAATTTATGACTAAAATTCCCCCCAAATTACGGAAAGCCACCGCTCCTACAGAAGGACAATTTATCAAACAAATATTGACAATCATTTCAAAATATCGCTAAAAACAAAAAATAGGAATTATAACCAGTCAGTACAAACTGACTGGTATGATACATTTTTGATAGACATAAAAAAACCCAGCTTTTTAGCTGGGTTTTCTAATTTGGCTCCCCGAGTTGGACTCGAACCAACGACCTGCGGATTAACAGTCCGTCGCTCTACCGACTGAGCTATCAGGGAATTGAGGTTTGACGCAAACTTGGCGTCCCCAAGGGGATTCGAACCCCTGTTACCGCCGTGAAAGGGCGATGTCCTAGGCCTCTA
>CAZDFJ010000064.1:0-3171 GCA_964504875.1 uncultured Burkholderiales bacterium
ATGTTGGCACAAGCTAACCAATTACCACAAAATGCAATGAGCCTCTTACGCTAATGATATAGTGGTGATGTTGTTATGGGTAGTAAACCCGCTTCATGCGGGTTTTTTCTCATTTTTTATTTTGTTGTTGGCTTTAAAATTAACTAAGAATAACAAGAATAAAAATCGCAAAAAAATACCGCCACATTTGTGTGTGGCGGTAGAAAAAAATTAACCTAAAAGATTATTTCTTTTTCTTTTTGGGGGCATATAAATCTGTGATGCTTCCCTCTAGCATTTCTGCTGCAAAAGCAACAGTTTCAGAAAGAGTGGGATGAGGATGAATGCTGAGCGCGATATCTTCAATATCTGCACCCATTTCAATAGCTAAAACTGCTTCTGCAATTAAATCTCCAGCATTTGGTCCAACAATCCCTACTCCTAAAACTTGTTTTGTTTCAGGATCCATAAGCATTTTGGTCATCCCTTCGTCGCGTCCTAGTGATAAAGAACGGCCGCTTGCTGCCCATGGAAAGGCGGCTTTTTCGAATGGAATTCCTTTTGCTTTAGCTTCTGTTTCAGTCAAGCCACACCATGCAACTTCTGGATCCGTATAGGCCACAGATGGAATTGTTAATGCATCAAAACCTGATTTATGACCCGCAATCACTTCAGCGGCAATTTTTGCTTCATATGTTGCTTTATGTGCCAACATCGGATCGCCAACAATGTCTCCAATTGCAAAAATATGAGGCACATTAGTGCGTTGTTGCGCATCAACAGGAATAAAACCCCGCTCATTTACAAAAACGCCGGCTTTATCCGCATCGATTTTTGGACCGTTTGGACGTCGGCCAACTGCTACCAAAATTTTGTCATATTCTTGTGGCTCAGGCGCATTGGTTCCTTCAAAGTGGACGACTAATGCCTTTTTATTTGCTTCGACTTTGACTACTTTTGTTTTGAGATAAATTTTCTCGTATTGCTTTTCAATCCGCTTATGAAGAGGTCGCACTAAATCTTTATCTGCACTAGGAATCAGACTGTCCATAAATTCAACAATATGAATGTCACTACCCAATGCGTGATAAACCGTCGCCATTTCTAAACCAATAATCCCGCCACCAATGATCAACATACGTTTTGGAACATTTTCTAAAGCGAGTGCGCCAGTTGAATCAATAATGCGTGGATCTTCTGGTAAAAATGGTAATTTGACAGCTTGTGAGCCCGCTGCAATAATGGCATTTTTAAAACGAATGGTTGTTGTTTTCCCTTCAGAATTGGTGACGTCTAGTGTATATGCTGACGTAAATTTTCCAACTCCTTGTACAACAGTGACTTTCCGTTGAGAGGCTAATCCTGCTAAACCGCCTGTCAGACGTGAGATCACGCTTTCTTTCCATGTACGTAATTCATCAATATCGACTTTGGCTTTGCCAAAATGAATACCATATTCTTTCATTTCTTTGGTTTCATTAATGACTTTAGCCGCATGCAAGAGGGCTTTTGAAGGGATACATCCTACATTCAGGCAGACACCGCCTAAGGTGCTATAACGTTCTACCAGGACAACTTGTTGGCCCAGATCAGCTGCCCGGAAAGCGGCAGTATACCCGCCAGGGCCCGCCCCTAATACGATTGTCTCTGTTTCAATCAGATTATCGCTGACATTTGGGTTCGTTGAGGCTGTTGGGGCCGGCGTACTTGGTGAGGTTGTAATGGATGGCGCTGGTGCATGGGAAGGCGCGGTTTCTTCTACTTTCAAGATCGCGGTTCCTTGAGAAGCTTTATCACCTATTTTGATTAAAATCTCACGGACCACCCCTGCCACTGGCGATGGGACATCCATTGTTGCCTTATCAGACTCAAGTGTAATTAATGTTTCTTCAACTTGGACCGTATCGCCGATTTGAACCGCGATCTCGATGACATCGACATCTTTAAAGTTGCCGATATCAGGCACGGCAACAAGTGTTAATTGTTCACTCATGTTCCGTGCCTCCCATTAAAGAACTAAACGACGAATATCTGACAAAACTTCTGCCAAATAGTTAGTAAACCGCGCGGCTGCTGCGCCATCAATAACCCGATGATCATAACTTAATGAAAGCGGCAACATGAGGCGAGGAACAAATTGTCCATCTTTATAAACAGGTTGGATGCTAGAACGAGAGACGCCTAAAATAGCCACTTCTGGAGCATTAATAATGGGTGTAAATGCTGTCCCACCAATACCGCCTAAACTAGAAATGGTAAAACATCCTCCTTGCATATCTGCTGCAGAAAGTTTTTTATCTCGTGCTTTTTGGCTTAGCTCACCTAAATCTTTTGCTAAATCGAAAATGCCTTTTTGATCAACATCACGAACGACAGGCACAACCAAACCATCTGGTGTATCTACTGCCACGCCAATATGGCAATAGCCTTTATAAATTAATTCTGTTCCATCGGTACTAAGTGATGTATTAAATTTAGGATAAGCTTTTAACGCGGCTGCGCTCGCTTTTAATAAGAAGGCCAGCATCGTTAATTTCACATCCCGTTTTTTAGCTGTCTCGCCCATATCCTTGCGGAATTGCTCGAGTTCAGTAATATCAGCTTGATCAAATTGTGTGACATGAGGAATGCTAATCCAATTTCGATGTAAGTTTGGTCCAGATAGTTTCTGAATTCGAGTGAGTGGTTTCGCTTCAATTGGGCCAAATTGTGCAAAGTCAACATTAGGCCAAGCGGGTAAATTAAACCCAAGCCCACCACCTTGACCCCCTGTTTGTGCAGCTTCTCCTCGTGGTTTGGCTAATTCTGCTTTGACATAAGTTTGGACATCTGTTTTGATAATCCGTCCTTT
Source organism: uncultured Burkholderiales bacterium (assembly GCA_964504875.1). GTDB lineage: Bacteria > Pseudomonadota > Gammaproteobacteria > Burkholderiales > CAZDFJ01 > CAZDFJ01. The sequence goes on from CAZDFJ010000064.1 coordinate 2,831, forward strand.
TGGACCTGTTCCAGAGACAAAACTTAAATCAACGCCTAACTCACGTGCAAAACGGCGAACAGAAGGGCCAGCATGAGATTTTTTACCTAAAGCCGCGCGCACTTCTTCTTTTGCTTGTTTGACAACATTTGCACTTGGAATGCTTCCGACTAATTCCATCGGTGGTTTTGTATCAAAAGCAGGCACAGGATTCATGAGTGACGCAACCACGGTTTGGGCACTTAATGGTGGCAAACTTTGTGGAATGGCTGGAGTTGCATTGGCTTCTTGTGTTTCAAGCACTAAAATTGGCGTCCCTTTGGAGGCTTTTTGCCCTTCTTGGATCAAAATTTCTTTGACGA
>CAZDFJ010000064.1:3271-6335 GCA_964504875.1 uncultured Burkholderiales bacterium
CCCACTTTGACTGCAATTTCGATCACATCGACATCTTTAAAGTTCCCAATATCAGGCACTTCAACTGTTTGAGTACGATTTGATGGGGTGGCAGCAGAAGCCTCTTGATTTAATGGCGTACCGACAGTACTTGTTTCCATTATTTCTAATAATAAAATAGGGGTGCCTTGTGAGGCTTTTTGCCCTTCTTGGATCAAAATTTCTTTGACGACCCCTGCAAAGGGCGCAGGGACATCCATTGTGGCTTTGTCAGATTCAAGCGTAATGAGTGATTCTTCTGCTTTGACAATATCACCCACTTTGACTGCAATTTCAATGACATCGACATCTTTAAAGTTCCCAATATCAGGAACATTGACTTGTTCAATACGTGCCATGATCCTGTCCTCCTATAATGTCACTGGATTAGGTTTATTAGGATCAATGCCGTATTTGCTGATAGCTTCACTGACTTTACTTGCAGGAATGCGTCCTTGACGAGCTAGACCATTCAGCGCAGCAATCGCAACATAATAGCGGTCTACTTCAAAGAAACTTCTGAGTTTCTTGCGAGTATCGCTTCGTCCAAAACCATCCGTTCCTAAAACATGATAATTTTGGTTGCTTGGCATGAAAGGACGAATTTGATCAGCATATGCTTTAATATAATCTGTTGCAGCAATAATTGGATCCGTCACTTGTCCGAGACATTCAGCGACATAATTTTGGCGCGCGCTTTCTTCAGGATGAAGCATATTCCAGCGTTCTGTATCTAAGCCTTCACGACGTAATTCGTTGTAGCTGGTCACGCTCCAGATGTCTGCACTCACTTCAAAGTCTGCTGCTAATAATTCAGCCGCAGCAAGTACTTCGCGTAAAATCGTCCCAGATCCTAACAATGTGACTTTAAGTTCGCGTTGAACAGGACTAGGTTGAAGCAAATACATCCCTTTGATAATGCCTTTTTCTGCCCCTAAAGGCATAGCAGGATGTGTATAATTTTCATTCATGATCGTGATGTAATAAAACACATTTTCTTGATCATGATACATCCGACGCAGTCCGTCTTGTACGACAACAGCTAATTCGTACGCAAAAGCTGGATCATAGGAAACACAATTTGGAACAGTTGATGCTAAAATTAAACTATGGCCATCTTGATGTTGCAAGCCTTCGCCCGCCAGTGTGGTGCGACCTGCTGTGCCACCCAATAAGAAACCACGTGCTTGTGCATCGCCTGCCGCCCATGCTAAATCGCCAATCCGTTGGAAACCAAACATGGAATAGAAAATAAAGAACGGAATCATGCTAACGCCATGATTGCTGTATGCCGTTGCAGCAGCTAACCAGCTTGAGAATGCGCCTGCTTCAGTGATCCCTTCTTCTAAGATTTGGCCGGATTTATCTTCACGATAGGAAGTAATTTGATCAGCATCTTGTGGACGATAAAGCTGTCCTAATGGAGAATAAATTCCAAATTGTCTGAACATTCCTTCCATTCCAAAAGTCCGCGCTTCATCTGGTACGATTGGAACAACATATTTGCCGATTTGTTTATCTTTCATTAATGTAGAAAGAATACGGACAAATGCCATTGTAGTGGAGATATCACGATCGCCTGTCCCGTGAAGTTGGCTTTCAAAAACATGTAATTCTGGCGTGTTTAAACTATTGGCTGTTCTACGACGTGCAGGCAAATATCCACCTAATGAGGCCCGGCGGGCTTGCAAGTATTGAATTTCTGGAGAATCAGGTTCGGGACGATAGAAAGGTGCTTCAGAAATTTTATCATCGGAAATAGGAATATTGAAGCGATCACGGAATTGTTTTAATGCAGCTTCACCCAATTTTTTCTGTTGGTGAGAAACATTTTGTCCTTCCCCTGCCTCACCCATTCCATAGCCTTTAACAGTTTTAACAAGAATAACTGTTGGCTGACCTTTATGTTCAACTGCTTCTTTATAAGCAGCGAATAATTTATAAGGATCATGTCCGCCACGGTTGAGACGCCAAATATCATCGTCTGACATGTTCGCAACCATCTCGAGCAATTCAGGATATTTGCCAAAGAATTCTTTACGAACAAAAGCCCCGTTTTTGGATTTGTAGACCTGATATTCGCCATCTACCACTTCTTGCATTCGTTTTAGTAATAAGCCGTTTTTGTCTTGGGCCAATAATGCATCCCAATAAGAACCCCAAATTACTTTAACAACGTTCCAACCTGCCCCGCGAAAATCTGCTTCTAATTCTTGAATGATTTTTCCATTCCCACGAACAGGGCCATCTAAGCGCTGTAAGTTGCAATTCACAACAAAAACTAAATTATCGAGCTTTTCACGAGAAGCGAGGGAAATCGCGCCTAATGCTTCTGGCTCATCCATTTCACCATCACCCATGAATGCCCAAACTTTACGGCCTTCTGTGCTGGATAAATTGCGATTTTGCAAATATTTCATGAAGCGTGCCTGATAAATCGCCGCCAATGGCCCGAGTCCCATAGAGACAGTCGGAAATTGCCAGAAATCTTTCATCAACCACGGATGCGGATAAGAGGACAAGCCCTTTCCGTTTGTGTCAATTTCTTGGCGGAATAAATGGAGTTGTTCTTCTGTCAGACGACCTTCAAGAAATGCTCGCGCGTAAATTCCGGGGGCAGAATGCCCTTGAATATAAATTAAATCGCCCCCGTGATGTTCGGTAGGCGCATGCCAAAAGTGATTAAAACCCACGTCATACAAGGTTGCGGAGGATGCAAAGCTTGCAATATGTCCGCCAAGTTCACTACTCAAGCGATTTGCTTGCACAACCATCGCCATCGCATTCCAACGAATGTAGCAGCGAAGACGCTCTTCAATGGCCGCGTCGCCAGTAAATTTTGCTTGTTGATGAACAGGAATTGTATTGATATAAGCAGTGTTAGCACTGTAAGGGAGGTGGGAACCAGAACGACGTGCTTTGTCGACTAATTTTTCTAATAAGAAATGCGCACGTTCGGGGCCTTCATTTTCTAAAACTGATTCTAAAGCGTCAAGCCATTCTTGCGTTTCTTCAGGATCAAGATCAGGCATATTGGACATATCTT
>CAZDFJ010000065.1:0-6260 GCA_964504875.1 uncultured Burkholderiales bacterium
GACCTTCGGGTTATGAGCCCGACGAGCTACCAGACTGCTCCACCCCGCGATTGACCATTTTACGTTGCTCAATCATTTCATTTTGTGAGCAGCGAAGTTTTGTATTCTACTCGCTTATTTTTTGCTTGTCAACTTATTTTTTAAAAATCTTTTTCAGTAAGTTGTTTCAGCAGTATTTCGAGCTAAGGTGCGTATTCTACTTTGTTTCTTTTTGCTTGTCAACTTATTTTTTACTAATTTGTTAACTTGCTTCGCACCTTTTACTTCAGTAAAAGAACATTTCGTTTTTTATTTACCGAAGAAAGATGCGTATTCTACGGATTAAACTTCTAATTGTCAACCATTTCTATAAAAATAAATCATAAAAAAATATAACATTCTGTTTTTTATAATAAAATTATTCGTTATATCACTTATAACTTATATTTTTTATACAACATCTTTACTTCAGGAGACTTAAAGCACCCTGTGTTAACTGATTTGCTTGTGCTAACATTGCGGTACTTGCTTGTTGTAAAATCTGATTACGGGTGAGATTCGCGGTTTCTGCAGCAAAATCAGTATCTACAATCCGACTCCGCGCCGCTTGCAGGTTTTCATTATAGACTTTTGTATTACTAATTGCCGCATCAAAACGATTTTGAATGGCCCCAAACCGTGCTCTTTCAGAAACGACTGATCCAATTGCCAAATCTAAGGCAGATAAAGTTGCAGTTACATTTACACCTAATGTTGAACCTGATCCAAATACTATATTAACTTTTCCTGTAGAATTCATTGTTCCTGTACTCAATCCAATTGGAGCGAGGGCGGCCTGTAAATTTGCCCCACTAAATGAAATTTGATTATCTAAACTCGCATCATACCCAACTTGGAATGTAAAGATTGTGGAAGCAGTTAATAATAGAGGTTGGCTATTAAATTCTGTTGTTGTTACAATGCGAGAAATTTCTTGCGTTAATTGATCGACTTCTGTCTGCAATTTCGAACGATCCCCATCAGTAATCCCACTATTTCCTGATTGCACTGCAATTTCACGAATCCGTTGTAAGTTCCCGACGACTTGACCCATTGCGCCCTCAGCAGTTTGCGCAACAGAAATAGCATCATTTGCGTTTCGCATCCCCATATCATTTCCTCGAATTGCCGTTGTAAGCGTTTCAGAAACAGAATAAGAAGAAGCATCATCTTTAGATGAGTTAATCCGTACGCCAGAAGATAGTTTTTGTAGTGTTGCAGCAAGAGATTGTTGTGTTTTACCTACTTGATTTTGTCCCATTAGGGAAGAAATATTTGTATTAATATATAATGCCATGATGTTATCCCTTTTCTCTTTATCTATTCATAGAAATGCTACTTAATTGTTTCTAATTACGTCATATCGCCCAAATTATTAAACAATAATTTTCATGATACACTGCTTGTAAACAAGCAAATTGAATCATTATAAAATATATAGCTTGTGTTATTACTTTGGTCTAGAAATATTCTTACTATTTAACATGAAAAATATACACTTTTTGATATTTCAGTGTCATAATTGAAAATAAAATCTTAATAATAAAAAATTTAAAAAGATATTCAATTTAAGAATTAAAAAAGTAAAATAAAGTATTCCATGCTTTTTTTTAGTATATGTATCAAACAAACAGAAAAATTAACTTATATTATAAATGTAAGGGGGACAAAAATGAATTCAACATATTTTCCAGAAGAGCACCATATTATGCCTGTACAAAGATATCTTTTTGTCTCTCATCAATGGGAAGAACAAAATAAAACTTTGTTAATCTGTTTGAAAGGGCATTTAGATTATCATGCCGTCCATATTTTAAGACATTGTCTTGATGAACTAAGGAAAGAAGTTTCTCAAGCATTAATCATTACATTTGATTTTAAAAACCTCACAAAATTAGATGAATCGGGCATTGGCTTTCTTCTTGTTCTTTTTCATAAACTCAATGGACATAACCAAAAATTAGTGATTCAAAATATTCCTGCTGTTTTTCACATCGATCTCAAACAATCTCCGCTTGCTGCTTGCATTCCTATTAAATTTTAATAATATTTTATATTTTTTCATTAAAATCAATTATCATTTTCTGAATTTAGGGAGACTCTCTCCCTTTTTTTTGTTCTTTTATTGATAAAAATGATTTAAAATTATTTTTTTTATTTCTTATAGTTTTATTTATAAGTATATTTATCATTTTTGTTTGGGGAATTATCTTCATATGTCATTTCGGAATATTTCAGCCGCACTAAAAGTAAATATTGGGCAAACATTCATTATTATTTTATTGATGGGCATTTTGAGCGGCTATATCGCTTACACATCCGAGGATTTATTAGTTTCTGACCAATTGCAAACTTTAAAACATAACAACGAATTTATCCTAAGCCTTCTTGAAACAAACCATGAAGAATATAAAAAACGGGCCTCAGAAACATTAGACCGTTTTACTTTATTTGTAAATGGATCATGGGAACTTGATCCTACACGTCAAAAAGAGGTTGGCAAATTTACCGTTCCTGATCTTCTTTACAATCAACAAGAAATTAGTAATACAACCCAACTCGTAGATGATTTCACAAAAATAACAGGAGCCGTTGCGACGATTTTTGTAAAAAGTGGAGAAGATTTTATACGGGTTACTTCGTCATTAAAAAAAGAGGATGGAATCACCCGTGCGATAGGAACAAAACTGGATCATAAACACCCAGGTTATGCTTTATTACTAGAAGGTAAATCTTATTTAGGAAAAGCAAAACTCTTTGGAAAAGATTATTTTACGGGTTATAAACCATTGCTTAATACAAAAGGTCAACTTATTGGTGTTTTGTTCATCGGTTTTGACTTTACAGAATCTTTAACAACATTACAAAAACTGCTATCACAAATGAAAGTCGGTGAAACAGGCTATGTTTTTATTGTTGAAGCAAATAAACAAGCAAAAGACTATGGTCGCTTTATTATTCATCCATTATTACAAGGTAAAAATATTTTAGATACCACTTTGCCAGATGGACACAAAATTGGCGAAGAAGTCATGAGTTCGGACAAAGAAACAATTCATTACGAATTAACTAATCCACAAACTGGTGTTATTGAAAAAAAATCTATGCATCGTATCTATTCTCCATCATGGAAATGGTACATTATCAGTAGTGCAAAACAAGAGGAATTTCTACAAACGAGTTATGTAATTACAAAACTTGTTTTATTTTCTTCTGCAATTGTTGTTTTACTCTTACTCTTTAGTATTCATGCAATGCTTAAGAAATTAATTTTCCGACCACTCGAGCAACTTTCTTCATTTATTCAAACCTTGACTCACACAACAAAATTTGGAGAACAAGCGCCAATTATTTATGATGATGAATTTGGCGCGCTAACCAAGAATATTAATTCTTTAAGCAAGCAATTAAAAACACACCTGAATGAAATTAACTTAACAATGGAAGCAGTCGGGCAAGGGAATTTTGATCGCAAAATTGAAATTACAGCTGAAGGCGATCTTGCTTTACTCAAAAATAATACAAATAAAACGATTCAATGCTTAAAAACAATGATGCAAACTGTTTCCCATATGATGGAAAACTTACAGCAAGGACAATTCAACACTGACACAAGTCATTCACAACAACTTGCAGGTGAATTTAAAAATGTCGAATCTAATGTGATGCAAACAATGCGTCATCTCGGGACATTTGTTCGAGAATTACAAAATGTTTTTTCAGAATTATCCCGCGGAAATTTTAGTTACCATCTTAATATCCCTGTCCAAGGGGAATTTATTATTCTCAAAGATCATGTCAATATTATATTACAACAAACTGCCATGACACTAAAAGAAGTCAATCAAGTTATGGGGGCAATTGCCCAAGGGGATTTAACAGCGCGTATTACTCACAATTACCAAGGTGAATTCGGGCTGCTCACACAAAATGTAAATCACGCCTCCATTTCATTACAAGCCTTGTTGAAAAAAATTCATCAGACCAGCCAATCTATTGGAGATGCGACTGCTCACATTTCTGCGGGAAACACTGATCTCGCTTCTCGCACTTCTGAACAAGCGGCAAGTTTGGAATCAACAACAAAACGAATGCAAGATTTAGCAGAACAAGTTAGAGCCCACTCACATACAGCCAAAGAAGCATCTCATGTTGCTGAAAGTTCACAATATATTGCTTCTCGAGGGGGTGAGGTCATGCAAAATGTGATTAATGCAATGGACGAAATGGTGCATAGCGCTAAGAAAATCAGTGATATTATCAGTATTATTGACAATATCGCTTTTCAAACAAATATCTTAGCTTTAAATGCCGCTGTGGAGGCCGCCCGAGCAGGAGAGCAAGGAAGAGGTTTTGCTGTCGTTGCAAGTGAAGTGCGTATTTTGGCACAACGATCAGCAACTGCTGCTAAAAATATTACTTCACTCATTCATACTTCAATAGACAAAATGTCTATGGGTAACGAAATGGCGAGTCAAGCAGGTAAAACAATTGATGAAGTCGTAAAATCAGTCCAAAATATGACAACACTTATGCACACAATGAGCGAATCTTCCTTATCACAAACCCAACATATTGAAGAAGTACATACTGTTATTCGCCAATTAGACGCAATCACCCAACAAAATGCCACACTTGTAGAGGAAATTGCAGCGACCTCTGAAATGCTTGATCAACAATCACATGAATTAATTATTGCTATGGATCAATTTGAACTTCCTAAGCACTAATATAACTAATTGATTTTATACAGAAAAGCACAGTTTCTACTGTGCTTTTTTCTTTCATGATATGGTTTCTTCAATAAAAAAAAGCACAGCAATGTGCTGTGCTTTTCGAAACCCGAATTTTGAATCTTAATTCATATTAAGATTAGAAATCGTGTTTGATACCAACTGCTAATGCTGTTGGGTTTGCGCCAGAACCGATTGTTTGGGCAATAGCTGTGTTATTACCAAAGTTGTAGTTTGTACCGAGTTCTGTACCTGTTGCACCTTTGTTATCTAAACGTGTGTAAAGACCATAAACTTGGGTACGTTTAGATAAATCGTAGTATGCACCGAGTGTCCATTGGCTAGCACCAGCATCTTTCAAGCCGCCTGTGTATTCACCTTTTTGCGCTTTAGTATAAGCAGCACGTAAGCTTAAGTTGCCTAATTGGTGTTGTGCGCTTAATTGGAATGCATTACGTTTGTAGCTTGCATTGCCTGCTGCTAATTTGTCTTCGAGTTCAATACGATCGTAGATGAAACCGAGTTGTGTATCAGCAATTTTGTAACCTAAGCCTAAACGGTGAGATTTGTCATCTGCTTGTTTACCACGGAGGTCTGTATGTTTTTCGTATGCATAGCTAACGTAAAGTGGGCCATTGTCATACATTAACGCTAAAGACCATGCGTTTGGATTTAATTTAGAAGCAGTTGCAACACCTGCTGCACTTGCGTCTGCAGATTTGCTTTCGTTAGCAACGTAAGCAATCGCGCCTGTGAAGCCACTTAAGTTTGGTGTAATGTATGCTAATACATTAGAAGCACGTAAATCGAAGATAGAGTTATTGCTTACACCACTACCAACGTTACCAGAAACGGAACCGATGATGCTGTTGTAGTTAGCAGCTGTGTCAATGAAAGGATCTAAACGGGATGTAGAAATTTTCATTGGAGTATCGTGACGACCTAAAATCACTTTACCCATGGAGTCACTTGCTAAACCAACGTATGTGTTACGTAATGTACCACCAGTTGAATTGTCAACATCAATGTATTGTTCAACTTGCCAAATTGCTTTTAAGCCGTTGCCTAAATCTTCACTGCCTTTGAAACCAAGGCGGGAGTTGTTAGCTTGTACACGTGTGCGGGACGCAACGTTTGGAGCTGTTGTGTTCACGCCAGCTGGTGTGTCTGCACCATTCGCGCTTACACCTTCAAAAGACCCACGTAAAGACCCATAGATAGTGACTTCAGCTTGTGCTGCGAGAGGAGCAAGTAATGCACCTGCGACAGCGGCAGCAATAATTTTACGATTCATTAAAAAATCTCCTGTGAATTGAATTCAGCTTATTTTTCGTTTTACAATCTAGTTTGTTTCAAAACAATTTGGTTTGCATCGCGATTTGCGTTTGTCTCTTACATACGAGTTCATTATGGTTTGCAATGGCATTCTATTCAAGCATAAGCACTTGATTTATGCTTATTTGCACCAAAAATCAGCAAAATTGTTGTACACATGCAACAAAACAGTGC
>CAZDFJ010000066.1:0-5129 GCA_964504875.1 uncultured Burkholderiales bacterium
TCGTCTTCTTCGGGTTCGTGTGCTTTAGGCACAATTTTAGTGTAACGTTGCCGACGTTGTTCTCGAATAGCCGCCTCGTCTTCTTCGTCCTCTTCAGACTCTTCTTCGTTATTTTCCTCAAGAAATTCTTGGACTTGCCAAGTATCAACTAATTCGTGAACAAAACCTGCTTCTTCGTCAGAAAGGCCGTCTACACCGATGACTTTCTGAACATCTTGAACAAGATGTGCGAGGAAACTATGAGAGAAATATTCATTAAAGATTTCGAGGGTTTCATAATAAAGTTCGTCATCATTAAGATAACGTTCAGCGCGGCGAAGTATTTTAGCGGCACTAATATCAATCACGCCTAATTTATCGAGAACATCTTGCATATGTTCCCCGATTTTTTCGTATTCTTCGTCACTTAATTCGCCATCTGCATCTGCAGCCCGCAAGAAGAATAACGCAATGCGTAATTCAAAAGAAAAATCGCCCAGAGCGTCCAGAAGATTATCATATTGTTCATCTGTGAAATCTTCTAACTCAGTATTGTAATCTTGCAGGATAGATTCTTCGTTATTATCCCAATTTTCTTCATTATTAAAATCGATATTTTCAAGCTGGCGAATAATCCATGAATCTCCATCGTTAAATTTCTTATTAATTAAATAATCATAAGGAATATAACAATAGCCTTGATCACCCCATTTTGTGCCCCATGAATTTCTGACGATAAATACTTTATCTGGATCAGAATAGCCGACTGCCAACATAGCATGGCCACCATGAGAAGCCCGTGAGGATTCATTTTTGGAAGGCGTTGGGATTTTCCCACCTTTGCGGGGAGGACTATCAAAAGATTGATATAAATTAATCCCAAAAATGATAGGATAGCCTTGTGCGAGACATTGTTTCCATGCATTCAGATTAACAGGCACATTTTCGGCTTCCTCAACAATAAACTCTGCCGCTTCATCATAGGCTTCTTGAGGAGGTTCTTCGTTGACAAGTTCAGTATCAAAGGGATAAGTTTCTTCAGAGCAGGCGCCATATTCTTTAAGACTTTCAATCGCGTCTTGAATGAGACATCCTTCATCTTCCACATCGCCGTCATATTCTTGATATTGATTTTGCAGATAGCGGGCATTATAGTAAATAAATAAGCGGCTAACATCATAGGTTTCCCCTGTGTACCTTTTCGCTAAATATTCATATGCGCCTGCCACTGCATTCGCAACACAACTATTTGTATCCTGTTGATTTTCAATCGGTGTCATGTGTTTGCGCAAATCAACTTTAGCAGGCAAGTCTTCTGCACCATATTGATCACTACTATAAACTTTGCTGTTTTCTCGTGGTTGAGACGCCTTATAGCCTGAGATGCGGCGGACGCTTCCGTCTGCCCGTTCAATAACGAATTCATTCATCCTTCTTATTCCCCTTTTTTAATTTCGAAAATGACAGTAATCAAGTCAATTATAGTATGGTCAATAAATATAATAATTATTATACTTACTCAACACTATAACGTATCAGATGGAAAATAGTTGTCGTAAATAATAAAGAAAAAAATTTTTTTTGTTATTAAATAAAAGGGGAAAAAAAAACCATACTTTCACAAAGGAAAATATGGTTTTCTAGAAAAAAGCATCTAAAATTTAATCAGTTAACTCAAGTTCAGGGCTGGTCATAAGTGTTTCAATATCCACAAGAATAATCATGCGTTCATCGATCGTCCCTAAACCGAGCAAATAACGTGCTTCAAGCGCTGAAGAAAAATCGGGAGCAGGTTTAATCTGTTCTTTTGTAAACATGACTACATCAGAAACGGCGTCTACCACGATTCCAACAACCCGTCCTAAAATATTAAGAATAATTACAACAGTAAATTGGTCGTAACAGACTTCACCTAAATTGAACTTAATTCGCATATCCACAATCGGCACAATCACGCCCCGCAAATTGATAACGCCCTTCATGAAAACAGAGGCATTAGGAATCATTGTGACAGATTCATATCCACGGATTTCTTGAACTTTAAGAATATCTAATGCGTATTCTTCGCTACCCAAGCGGAATGTTAAATATTCGCGGGCTTCAGATTGTTCTTCGTTTTGGGGGAGGGCAACAAGTGCTGTTTCTTCACTCATAATTCTTTCCACTATTCGAATGATTTCATTGATGAAATCAAAGCTAAATCAAGATATTTCTCTTAACGTTTTTGACCAAATTGAATCAAGGCTGCAACATCTAAAATAAGGGCCACGCGCCCATCACCCATAATAGTTGCACCAGAAACGCCTGTTACTTTGCGATAATTTGTATCTAAACTCTTAATCACGACTTGATGTTGGCCTCTTAAGGCATCCACAAAAAGGGCTGCCTTGCGATTTTCTGCATCAAGTAAAACGAGAATGCCTTCTTGTGGTGTTTTCGCTTTTGGATCAATATTAAAGACTTCGTGCAAGGCAATCAATGGTAAATATTCACCCCGAACTTGAACAACCCGTCCTTGACCTGCGACTGTTTTAACATCTTCGGGGCCAGGTTGGAGTGATTCAATAATATAGGTTAACGGGATAATAAACATTTCAGAGCCGACTGAAACAGAAAGCCCGTCTAAAATTGCCAATGTCAATGGGAGACGAATGGTGACACGGGTGCCTTGTCCTTCTGCGGAGTCAATCTCAACCCGACCCCCCATGCCTTCAATGTTACGCCGAACGACGTCCATTCCAACACCCCGTCCAGATACGTCTGTGACCACTTCTGCTGTTGAAAAGCCGGGCATAAAAATCAACATAAAGACTTCTTGGTCAGTCATTGAATCGGAGACAGCCATGCCCCGCTCACGGGCTTTGTTCATAATTTTTGTTCGACTGAGCCCTGCGCCATCATCAATAATTTCAATGACAATATTGCCGCCTTGATGTGATGCACGAAGCGTAATCGTTCCTTTCGGATCTTTTCCGCGCGCTTCACGGATATCTGGAGGCTCAATACCATGATCAATACTATTACGAACCAAGTGATTTAATGGATCAGCAATTTTTTCAATCAAACTTTTATCTAATTCTGTGCCTTCCCCTTGCGTCCGCAATTCAACTTTTTTGTTTAATTTATTTGTTAAATCACGCACCATCCGCGGAAAGCGACTAAATACAAAACTAATTGGCAACATCCGAATCGACATCACAGATTCTTGAAGGTCCCGAGTGTTGCGCTCTAATTGGGTTAAACCATTAATTAAATTTTCGTGGAGCACGGGATCAATTTGTGAGGCGGCTTGGGCCAACATGGCTTGTGTAATAACCAACTCACCTACTTGATTAATTAACTGATCTACTTTTTCAATACTGACACGAATGGAAGAACTTTCTGAAGAATTTGCGCTATGATTACTCGCTGCTTTATCTTTTGTCGTGGTTGCGGCTTGTTTCCCGCCAGCTGATTTAGTATTTGTGGAAGGCGGCGTACTTGTCCCGGCTGTTTTGAGCGCAGCAGGGGAAGAGGTTTCTGTCGTTGTGGGATGAGCGGCTGGGGTATTTTCTGCTTTTCCGGCATTATTGGCAGAGGCTGTAGTCGCTACGGCCGTAGGTGCAACAGGTGCCAATGCATTTTGCGGCTTAGATTTATTTGCTGTAAATGCTTGATGTAGAATTAATGCCTCATCAAAAAAGCCATAACCTAAATCGTCATCATCTTTTTGGGTGTCTAATTCTTGACCAGTGAGCGGGTCTACAAAGAAACCATAACTATCATCTGCAACGGAATGAAGACTGGTTTCAGGTGGATCAAAAAAGCCATAACCAATGTCGCTATTTTCCTCTTCAGACTCTTCGTCAAATTGCGAACCCCATTGGGCAATTTTTAACTCTCCCGCCGGCGCAATCATCGCAAATGTATCACGAATTTCTGATTCTGTTGCATTTGAAACTAAACGTAATCGTAAACGTTTTCCTTCAGTATTTTTACTTTTCTCAAGCGCAACGTGAATAATTTCGTATGAATCTGTCTTTCCTAAAACGGCCAATTCTTCACGCCAATATGAAAAATCTTGGGCTTTACCTAAAACAGAATTCGCCGGATCGAATTCAAGCAGAAATGATTTTTCTATCCGTTCAGAGTCTTCCTCAGAAGGATGAGGGACTTCAGATTCAATAATTGCGTGTTCTACAATGATAGAGTCAGATACGGCGCCTTGCGTTGTAGGGCTACTAGCTGCCGCATCATCTTCACTACGTGTCAATTCGTTGAGTTTGTCACAAACCACTTCTGCTGCTACAGAATCCGCTTCTGACCCGTGGTTATGTGCTGCGAGCAAATTTTTTAACACATCTCCTGCTTCTAAAAAGACATCCACCATCTCACTGCGGAGCGCGAGTTCGTTTTTTCGGATGCGATCTAGTAATGTTTCAAGGACATGTGTGACTTCTGCCACATCACTAAAACCAAAAGTTGCACTTCCCCCTTTGATCGAATGCGCTGAACGAAAAATCGCATTCAAATCTTCTGGATCAGGCGAATCAACATCAATGCCTAACAAAATACTTTCCATATTTTCCAAGTGTTCGGCCGCTTCCTCGAAAAACACTTGGTGGAATTGACTCATGTCGATTGTCATCAAATCCAGCGCACGCAACACTCCAATTGAGGATGAAATATCCTTGTTGGGAGAAAGTGCGCCCTCCATAAATGAAATATTTGATCAGAAACTTTTGAATAGGTTGGCGTTCTGATATAGCCCAAAATTGTAACGGATCTTAATTGATTGCTTTTTTAGCATTACCCAATAACTTTACGGACAACTTCCAAAAGTTTTTGTGGGTCAAATGGTTTAACAAGCCAACCTGTCGCCCCAGCAGCCCGTCCTTGTGCTTTCATTGTATCACTTGATTCTGTTGTGAGCATAAGAATAGGGACTGTTTTGTATTGTGGTAAACCACGTAAATTACGGATCAAAGTCAGCCCATCCATTTTAGGCATATTTTGGTCTGTCAAAACAAGATTAATTGTTTTTGAACGTGCTTTATCCAGTCCATCTTGACCATCTACTGCTTCGACAACATTATAACCTGCGCCTTTCAGGGTAAAAGAAACCATCTGACGAATAGAGGCGGAATCATCAACTGCAAGTATAGTTTTCG
>CAZDFJ010000067.1:0-4790 GCA_964504875.1 uncultured Burkholderiales bacterium
CGAATGCTCGGAAAAACATCAAAAGGAAAAAAATCAAAAAGTGTTTTCATGAAAATAAATCAAACCAAGAATAAAATTTAATTGTTTTCTATCATCTAAAAAAAAGATATCTACATAAAATCAGTTATTTTTCATATTTTTTCATACGTTTTTTAGTCAGTTATTTTTTAATTTTTATTAAGTTATTGCAAAAAAATTTTTTCAATTAATACCACTTAATTTGATTTATAAAATATGATTCACGAATATTTTCGAGATGTTGTCTTATTTTAATTTCTTCTTTTTTTTTTAATTTTTAAAAAAATTATTTTTTTGAGTTAAAAAAAAAGCATTATTTAATAAGTGACTTAATTCATCCTTCAAAATTTATTTTGGACTAGAACGATTTTTGTTTTTTTATAAGACACTGTTACTAATCTCTCATCACCGATAAATTCCTTATTTTTCTCATTTTTTTTATTCAATTTTTAAAAACTATTTTTTAAGAATCTTGTATAACATATTGTAAATAATAAAAACATTATCAAATTTATTTAATAATTAATTTTTTATGTCGTTAATAAATGAAAGCGCATATTTTATATAACACTGTTTTTCATATAAATATGCCTCTGAAAAACCTCAGATGAAATTTTTCACTTTTTATAATAAATAAAAAAATAAAATATTATACTGTCATTCAATTTATACGCTATTTGGAATAATACATTATGAACAATTTATCTAATAATGACACCCCTTTCTCATATACGCTTAAACCACTGTATGCCGCAATTAATAATGGCTTAACACGTATTTCTGTAGATAGTAACAGTACGCAGGGAATAAATGACAGTAATTATGCAACGCTTTCAGCAGATGGACGTTATATCGCTTTTTCAAGCAACGCAAGTAATCTTGTTTCTGGTGATACAAATAGTCAAATTGATATTTTTCTTCGCGATACTCAAACAAGTACTACCCAACGCCTTTCAACCGCATCAGATGGATCTCAAGCCGTTGCTGCTTCGTCGAATGCCGCTATTTCAAGTGATGGGCAATTTGTTGTGTTTCAAAGTGCGGCAGGCAATTTAGTTTCGAATGATACAAATAACTTATCAGATATTTTTTTAAAAAGCATCAATTCTGGTACAACACAACGTATTTCCACGTCTACAACACTTGTACAAAGTAATGGGGATAGTACAAATCCTGCCATCTCTTCTGATGGACATTATGTTGCTTTTGCAAGTAACGCAACCAATCTTGTCTCTGGCGATACTAATAATCAAATTGATATTTTCCTGAAAAACACCCAAACTGGCGCCATTCAACGCGTTTCCACTGACAATAACGGCGTTGAAAGCAATAATATTAGTTCCAGCCCTTCTGTCTCAGCAGATGGACGTTATGTCGCTTTTTTAAGTGCGGCCTCTAATCTTGTCGCAAATGATACCAACGGCATGGTTGATTTATTTATCAAAGATACCCAAACTGGCGCTATTCAACGTGTTTCTACGGACAGTAGCGGTAATCAAAGTAATAATCATACAACAAGTGGTATGATCTCAGCAGATGGACAACATATCGTCTTTTCCAGTACAGCCTCTAATCTTGTCGCAAATGATACAAATAATCAATCTGATATTTTTCTGAAAAACACCCAAACTGGCGCCATTCAACGCGTCTCTACTGATAGTGCAAATGCTCAAGGTAATGGTAGTAGTGATTACCCTGCTGCGGTTTCTTCTGATGGACATTATGTCACTTTTTCCAGTACTTCTTCTAACCTTGTTGCAAACGATAATAACAATCAAGCTGATATTTTTGTAAAAGATACCTGGACACATGCGATTCAACGCGTTTCCGTTAGTTCAACAGGAACAGAAAGTAATAATGCAAGTTTAATCAGTGCTATTTCAGGAACTGGTGAATATATTGCTTTTTCAAGTGCCGCGACAAATTTAGTTTCTAATGATACCAATAGTAAAGTAGACGTTTTTCGGGCACAAAACTTACTTTTTAATAGCACACCTGTTATTACTATAAATAATGCGCAAATTACGGAGGGAGATAGCGGGACCAAAAATCTGGACTTTACTATTAACCTTACATCCCCAGCTTTATCTACAATTACATTAGATTATGCCACTGGAAGCGGAAATGCGACCGCGGGCGTAGATTACACCGCCACACATGGGACAGTTACATTTAATACAAATGACACGTCTAAAACAATCTCTGTGCCTATTATTGGGGATACAAATATTGAGTCTGATGAAACATTCTCTTTCACCCTATCAAATCTTTCTGGAACCGCTACTTTTTCAGGAGGCAATCCAACACTTGCTGCCACGGGAACCATTCTAAACGATGATGGCGTCGTTACACTTCCAACAATAAGTATTACAAGTCCTTCTATTACAGAGGGGAATAGTAGCACAAAAAATTTAGATTTCACTGTCACACTCAGTTCAGCTGCAACAACACCAGTCACACTTAATTATGCCACTCAAGACGGCACCGCAACACTTGCTAATAATGACTATACCAGTACGACGGGGTCGCTTTCTTTTGCAGTAGGTGATTTATCCAAAACAATCTCTGTTCCTATTGTTGGCGACACCACAGTCGAGTCAAACGAAACATTTAATATGGTGCTTTCAAGTCTAACAGGAAGCGCGGCTTTTTCCGGTGGAGGAAACACACTCGCAGGTACCGGGACGATTACAAATGATGATGTTGCGTCAACAACAACGGTCTCGATCGCAAACGTCCAAACGACTGAAGGAAATAGTGGCACAAAAAATCTGACTTTTACTGTTTCCTTAAACGCGGCGGCTACAGCACCTATTAGTCTTAATTATGCCACTCAAGATGGCACTGCGACGATTGCTAACAATGATTATACGAATACATTAGGCTCGCTTTCTTTTGCGGTAGGTGATTCTTCTAAGACTATTTCTGTTCCCATTATTGGCGACACCACAGTTGAATCTGATGAAACTTTTCAAGTGATTTTATCTAATTTAACTGGCACAAATGTCAACTTTTCAAATAATAATACAACCCTCTCCGCAACGGGTACTATCCAAAATGATGATAGTACAGGAACAATTGTCTCTATTACCAATCCTCAAGTTACAGAAGGAAACAGTGGAACCACTAATCTGACTTTTACTGTTTCCTTAAACGCGGCGGCTACAGCACCTATTAGTCTTAATTATGCCACTCAAGATGGCACTGCGACGATTGCTAACAATGATTATACGAATACATTAGGCTCGCTTTCTTTTGCGGTAGGTGATTCTTCTAAGACTATTTCTGTTCCCATTATTGGCGACACCACAGTTGAATCTGATGAAACTTTTCAAGTGATTTTATCTAATTTAACTGGCACAAATGTCAACTTTTCAAATAGTAATACAACCCTTTCCGCTACAGGGACAATTTTAAATGATGATGGCAATACAAATAATGCTTTGATTTTCTTAGATAATAATAAATCAATTAATATTTTAGATAATGCAAAAGTTTTTGGGGCTTCTGGAGGAACAGAAAGTGTCAAAATTTACGACAGTGCAAATGCAATTATTGATCAAAATATTGAACGCGTTGAGCTTTATGGCAATTTGTCTCAATACGGATTTCAAGTTCAAGGCAATCAGGTCTATGTTTACAACAGTAATAGCGCGAAAATTGCAACGGTTTCTGTTCAAGGAGATGCCGATGGAACAACCTTTCTCTTTGCAGATGGAAAAGCCTCTTTATTAATTACAGGATTAAATCAGGCAACGTTAGGCGGGCAAAATATTAGTAGTGTTACACCGACTATATTGACAACGGCAGCGCTTGGAGCCAATTTTTCTACTGCAGAAAAATCTTCAGTTGGGGCAATTTCTACGACCTCTACTAATAATTTAAGCTTTTTAACTTCTGGAAGCACGTTGACCGCGATTGATGCTGCCAAAATTTTTGGATCGCTTGGCTCAGAAACCCTCAAAATTATTGGGGCACCTAATTTATTGAGCGATCAAAATATGGAACGCCTTGAGTTCGATGGCCCATTAGCTAGTTATGGGTTTACTATTTCAGGAAATATTGCATCTATTTATCAATTGGATGGAGCGCAAAATTTAGCTTCTATTGTAGTTAAATTAGCTGTTCAAGACGATGCAGACGGGACGTTATTAGTGTTTAGTGATGGCGCGACTTCACTTAAATTAACAGGGTTAAGTCATGCAACATTGGGTGGAACGGCCTTCACAAATGCATCACCACTTATTGTTACAAATAGTGGCACGCTAGGCGGTAACTTTGATCCAAATACGACCTCTTCCGTAGGAAATAGTACACAAACCGTTAATATCACAGGCGCAAATTCAACACCATTTAATGCTTCTTTGAGTCATACAACGTTTAACTTCACAAGTGGTAACTATATTTATAATATTGATCACTTTAATGTAGGAGATAAATTGGCTTTTCCAGCAGGAACCGCCTTAAGCATTTCCAATGAAAATGCAGGCGATGGCATCGTTGATGTAAACGGCACAACTTCCACTGGACAATGGATTAATATCCATTTGACAGGAATTTATCCTAGCCAAGATGCAAGCATTTTAGGTGTCACTTCATTTAATACAGTCTTTGGGGCAGGATCACTCGCCTAAACTTTAAAAGCGCGTTCCCTCAGAATTACTTTTTTATCCTGAGGGAAAAATTAAGGTGAAATTTAGAGAAAAACCATACTTAGTCCTTGCCTTTTTTATTTTTTTACAATATAATTCGTTGCTTAAATATTAGATGTC
>CAZDFJ010000068.1:0-4735 GCA_964504875.1 uncultured Burkholderiales bacterium
TATCCCAGAAAAACAAATTATGAGTGAACGTTTTTTACCCAGTGGACAGGGATAATTTCCCATTCTGTCTCATTCTCTACTATTGTTATCCTCCATTGAAAGATCCCCATAAAATGGAGGATTTTTTATGTTTTTTTTCTCTTTTTTTCAAATATTTATTATATAAATTAAGTAAATTTTTTGTCTTAAAAAAAATTTTTTAAATTTTTACTTAAGAAAACAGGACTAGTTGCCGTTACTAATTGACAGTGCATCCATGCTTGAATAAAAAATTTTATTGTTGTAATAACCACACACAAATTAAAACATTAATATAAATTTAGACAAAAGCAAAAAAAAAATTAGCACACAGACTACGGTTTCATGTATGCTGAAAATATTAAAATAATAAAACACTAGTTTATTACAAAAATTATAGAAAAATAAAATCAACTCTTTCTTGAGGAAAAAATATTATGGCAGCTCCACAACTTATTCCAGCTCAATCTTACGTGACTGTTAATGCGGATGGAACAGGAACCTATGCTTATTTAGTTTTCGATTCCAATTTAGACAAAAGTATTTTACCCTCAACGAGTGCTTTTACACTTTTAGTCAATGGTACAAGTGTTAAATTAACAGGAACACCTGTTGTCACACAAGCAAATGATCTAGTCACAGCATCATCCAGTACTGCTGATAATACACTTAAGTTAGCCTTACCTAATGCTGTTCAAAATGGTCAAAACATTGTCATTTCTTATAAAGATCCAACCACTGCAAATGATATAAAATCAGTTCTTCAAGGAACAGACGGGGCAGATGTTTCTAGTTTTTATACCCAACCTCTCCTTAACAAAGCAGTAGTTGACGTCACGGCCCCTTCTTATGCTACTTATACTATTCCAAATAAGGCGGTTGCGAATACGATTGTTTTACACTTTGACGACATACTTGATGCCGCCCTTCCTTTAAGTTCTGCTTTTAAAATTTCTGTTAACGGGAAGACTGTTGCGGCAACAGATGTTATGAATATTGCAACAGCGCAGACAGATCTATTGGATCCAACAAAAGGCTCTGATTTAACACTCACACTGAATCCAAATGCATATCCTGATTTATCAACCCTTCCTGTTGAATTAACATATACGGATCCGACCAAAAACGATGATGCCAATGCCTTACAAGTAGGGGGCGTAGATAAAGCCTCTTTTTCGACCAGCACCTCTGTTTTGAAATTACATTTTGATCAAGTATTAGATCCAGTCACATTACCTGCGACTTCGACACTTAAACTCACTATTAATGGTACTACAAGCAGTGTTAAATCCATTTCTACCACTGTATCAGATATAAATGACCTTTCTAAAGGCTCAGACTTATTCCTCAATTTAGATCCAAAAACTGCATTTGGGTTAGATTCAAAACGTATTGATTTAACTTACACAGACCCTACAACAAAAGATGATGCGAAAGCCTTACAAGATGTTTATGGCAATGATGTTGCGACTTATACGACAACCATCGCACCAGTTGGTATGAATTTAATTGCCCCTGTTTTAACAACTGCAGATGCAACTACAACCCCTTATTTAGTTGTTTCATTAGATAAACCGATTGATGTACCCAATGATGCAGCAGGAAAAGCTGCACTTGAAAAAAGCTTAGCGAGTTTATTTACTGCTTCTATTAACAGTAAAACCGCCAAAGTAACAGGGGTATCGATTGTTGATGCTCAACATTTAAATGTTTCATTAGATTCACAAATTTTAAATGGCCAAACAGTCAATTTAACATATACAGATAAAACAGCGGCAGATGATGCTAGTGGCGTCTTACAATCGCCATTGAGTGCGATTTCTGGGGGAGTAGACGTTGCGACAACAACATTGACAGCAACAGGAGGCATCATCCAAACTAACTCCGTCGCGCCTTCTGCATCCGAAGCTTCTGTTATTAATTCTAAACAAATTGAAATCAAATTTAAGGAAAATGGTCTCACAGCCACTGCACTTGAAGATCAATTAGATTCAGGGCATTTACCTGCGACATCTGCATTTACAGTAACGCAAAATAATGCTAAATATACTGTTAGTAATGTTGCGGTAACGAGTGGTGACACGGTCGTGCTCACACTTGGCTCTAATCTCGCCCGATTAGACAATCTTAAGGTCAGTTATACTGCTGGAAAAGATCCAGCTGCATTACAAGATAATGCGGGTAATAATATTTCAAGTTTTGCTCAAGAAATCGTGGTGAAACCAATTGCATTAACACTTGGTGCTGATAATGTATCAACAAGTGGATCGAATAATGGCTTGCGTGATACCACCTCAGAAAATGATATTATTTACGGTACAAGTGCGACAATTCAAGCCAATGATACAATTAATGGTGGGGCAGGAACGGGTGACATCCTTCGCATTGATGGCGATATTTCTTCACTGACGCTTCCTACACCAGCTAATTTAACAAATGTCGAGGTGATTGATTATGTCAGCCCGAATAATCTTTCAATAGATATTTCTTCCTATGCAGTTCAGGGGGTGACCACACTCCAAATTGAGCAAGCAGAATTACTCAATGGAAAAACACTTACCACAGGCTTAGGCACTTCCACGCTTAATTTAGCGACATCAATTAATCCTAATACAAAATTAGGTATTCCTCTCGCTGGTAATTTGACATGGGCGGCGACTGCGGCCACAGATAAAGCCCTCAATTTAGTTTTGAATGGCTACCAATCTGGTTTGAACACAGCCACTGCTAAAAATTTGACGATTACTGACGGGTCACATAATGCAACCACATTGAATATCAATTCAACAGGGCCTAATGGTTCAAGCAATCAAGCAGGAACAATTACAGCCCCTTCAACTATTACCACACATGTTTTAACGGGTGATAAAGATTTAAGCTATACCGTAGCAACGATGACAGGCATCACGAAAATTGATGCTTCAAGAATAGCAGCAAATACTACTGTCAATACCAGTGCGGGTACTAATACATTCCAATATGTCGGCTCAGCTAAAAATGATATTCTTGTTATTGATAAAGGCTCTATTAGTGCTAATTTAGATGGGGGCGCCGGCACAGATACATTATATTTAAGCAATACGGGTAGTTATTCTCCAGCTGATATTGCAAAATTAAGTGCCGTTAAAAATTTCGAAACCATTGCTTTTGCCGATGGCGCAACAGCCAATTTAACATTATTAAACAATACTAGTGTTAAAAATATTGCGGTTAAATCAGGAACATTTGTGGGAAATAGCAAAACTATTTTCAATGTAGATAATAGTACAGATACGGGTCATTTAACGATTAATAACCGAACTGGAGAATATACAGCGAATGTGGTTTTGAATAATGATTCTGGTGCAAGCCACACTATTGACAGTTTGACATTAGGGGGAGTTAATAATATTACCCTGACGTCTACTGGCGCAGTAGGAAGCGCAAACGTAATTACTAATTTTAATAATGGCGATAATACCGCGATTACCCTCAAAGGTGATAAAGCCTTAACACTTGGTTTAGATGGTACTTCTGCAGGAAATAAAGTGGATGCTTCTGCGCTGACCGCAGCACTTAACTTAACTGTTTCTGCAGGAGGCGATATTGTCACAGGCACAAAACTCGCTGATATTTTCCATTTTGGAAGTGCTATTGCAAGCCCAACATATGATGTTTTCACTACGTTAAATAGCCTTACTAAAGGGGATCAATTAGATTTAGGTGGCGGCACTTCTTTCAGTAAAATTTCTATTAATAATGCAGCTAACTTATATGAAGCCTTAGACCAAGCCGCGGCAGGCACAGCAGGCCAAGTCAATTGGTTCCAATTTGATAAAAATACTTATATTCTTCGTGATACAAATGTGAGTACTACACTCGCAGCTACTGATGTTGTAGTGAAAATCGCAGGCCTTGTGGATTTAACAAATTCTACTTGGGATGGGGCGGCTGGTACATTAACTTACTAATTCTAAACGGCGTCTTTTAGTACAAATTTTCAAACCGTTTTCTTATGAAAGAAGACGGTTTTTTTACGCTTTTTTTTTAAGTTTAATACCGAACCAATACTGGATTAAAGGCCTCTAACTCCACATTTCCTTTTGTTTTTAGTATCATTTTTGTGACATTGTTACTATTAAACAAAAGGTGTATACTGTTCATACTTTTTTGCGTGAACCTTTTTATTTTCTAATTATTTCAATTTTTCCAGTAAAGAGTTTTTATCATGACAATCGATGCAAACGGTTTTGATTCCGCTTATTATTTAGCAAAACGGCCCGATGTTAAAACAGCAGGTGTAAATGCTTACCAACATTTTCTTTCTAATGGTTGGAAAGAAGGCTCTAATCCAAATGCTTTCTTTGACGATAATTACTACTTATCCCAAAACCCAGATGTCAAAGCAGCGGGGGTCAATCCGTTAACCCACTATATGACAAGTGGTTATAAAGAAGGCCGTCAAGTAAGCTCAACTTTTGACGCACAATATTATTTATCCCAAAATCCAGATGTCAAAGCAGCCGGCATTAATCCCCTCGTTCATTTTTTAACGAATGGTTATCAAGAAGGACGGATGCCTAACGCAACATTTAATCTCACTAATTACTTAAATGCCAATCCGGATGTCAAAGCAGCCGGTGTAAACGGTTTAGTTCACTATGTTTTATTTGGGGCTGCTGAAGGACGTCCTCTTTCAGTCAGTACGGATACAGGCACTTCTACCGGAGGCACAACG
>CAZDFJ010000069.1:0-4565 GCA_964504875.1 uncultured Burkholderiales bacterium
TCAAACGGTTCATTTTCTTTTACACGAATACTAGGCATACGATCACTAATCCAATTTACTAAATAAAATAAATAACATGGAGAATGTTTTACTTTTCGATCTCGCTTTATGTGCCGGGACTTCTTGTCAGTCAATAAATTCAAGTATTCATCAAGAAGTATGAAAAGTAGAAACACCGCTTTTTTTTCATGAGAGTGTTTTATGTAGCAGAACTAAAACACAAACAAACCCCTTACCTTCACATCTTTTCATTTCTGACACGTGAGGAAGGGTGGAATTGGTTTGACTTTCTCGCGCGAGCGTGTTTTTTATCAGTGTAACACGAAAGGTAGATAAAGAACCCAAAAATAAGAGAAAATTGCAGTGTATTTTAGCTTTAAAACCACGGAAAATCAAGAAGAAATACAAAAAATGACGACAAATTATCATTTTTGCATCAGAGAAATAGAAGTGAGGAATGCCCTAGGCACGAATCGAACGTGCGACCTACCCCTTAGGAGGGGGTGGCTCTTTCCACTGAGCTACTAAGGCAATACATTAAAAGTATTCTCAAAAAAAGAATAGGCTTTTTTTTACATCAAATGTATTAGCGAAAATAAATAAAAAATAAAATAAAATAACTTAGTTTTTATGCGTACAACCAAGTCGAAAAAATGTTTTTTTTCCTAAAATGCAGCGCTTAATTTTTTTTATGGATAACCACTATGTGATTGGGGCATTCCCAACACAGATATTGCCAACAACCTGTTGACAATTTAAAAGAATCTTATTGTAGCGTACAATAAGTAAGGTAAACATTTGTAATTTGAGTATACAAATATTATTGGGACAGAAACATTTAATTAGATTGTGGATTATAGCACATTCTTTTTAAAAAACTAAAATCTTTATTTTTCATTAAAATCAAACTAAGTGAAGATGAACAATGCGGTGCACCAAAAGAAGCGAATTCTTTAGCAAGAATGCTTAGGAATTAAGAAATTACATGATATGATAATCTTTTAATGAACCAGGCGGAAAAAGCATTTTGTTTTTTCTCATGAACGATATTTTATAATTATTTTAATAATCAATTATGGCACCTATTTCTTTATTTGGATTACAAAAAAAAGTTTTAAATAATGAACGTCTTGCGATGTTGACTTGTTATGATGCCAGTTTTGCCGCCTTAATGGAAAGAGTCGGTGTAGATATCTTGTTGGTAGGTGACTCATTGGGAATGACATTAAAAGGCGAAAATAGCACGCTCAATGTCTCAATGGAAGAAATGTTATACCATACGGCCTGTGTCGCACGGCAGGCTCAGGAAACATGGATTATAGCCGATATGCCTTTTGGTAGTTATCAAGCCTCAAAAGAACAAGCCTTTAAGAATGCGGCGCGCTTGATGGGCAAGGGCGCCCATATGATCAAGCTGGAAGGGGGCCTGCCCATGTTAGAAACCATCACATTTTTAACTGAACGCGGCATTCCAGTGTGTGGGCATTTGGGATTAACCCCTCAGTCCGTCCACCAATTAGGGGGATTTCGTGTACAAGGTCGTTCAGACGATCAAGCGAACCGGCTGCTTGAAGAGGCAATTGCTTTAGAACAAGCGGGGGCGGGCATGGTCGTATTAGAAATGATTCCAGCCGCCCTTGCGAAAAAAATAAGCGAAGCGCTCACAATTCCAACTATTGGGATTGGTGCGGGCGTACATTGTGATGGGCAAGTTCTTGTTTTACATGATATGCTAGGCATTTTCGCGGGAAAATCGCCCCGGTTTTCCAAAAACTTCATGCAAGAAGCACATTCTATTCAAGAAGCAGTGGCTTTGTATGTCAAACAAGTTAAAGAAGGTCTTTTTCCTGCCCTCGAACACAGTTATTAGATTATAATCCTCTGCTTTTATTTTCTTTCTCTTTTTCTTTTTTGTTAACCCTCATTATTTTTTATTTTTAATAGTTGTGTTCAATGAAAGCCTCTTTAAGAAATAAACTCGCTTCATTGGCGGATCGCCTTGAAGAACTGAATCAATTATTAAGCAGCGATAACGTGACTGCTGATATTGATCAATACCGTAAATTAACACGTGAACATGCCGAAATTTCACCGATTGTGGCCCTATATCAAAGTTATGCGAAGACAGAAGATGATGTGCGCGAAGCCATTGCGATGCTTTCTGATCCAGAAATGAAAGAATTCGCAGAAGAGGAAATGAAAAGCGGTAAAAATCGTCTGGAAGACTTGGAGCTAGAATTACAAAAATCTTTATTGCCTAAAGATCCAAACGATGAACGTAATATTTTTATCGAAATTCGGGCAGGAACAGGAGGAAACGAATCGGCTTTATTTGCAGGCGATTTATTGAGAATGTATACCCGTTATGCTGAACGCAATCGTTGGCAAGTCGAAATTATTTCTGAAAGCCCGGGTGAAGTTGGGGGATATAAAGAAGTCATTGTCAAATTAATTGGACAAGGCGCTTATTCCCGTTTGAAATTTGAATCAGGGGGGCATCGTGTCCAACGGGTGCCAGATACAGAATCGCAAGGTCGGATTCATACGTCTGCGTGTACTGTTGCGGTGATGCCTGAGGCGGACGAAGTTTCTGATGTGGAAATTAATCCAGCTGATTTGCGAATTGACACGTACCGCGCTTCTGGGGCGGGCGGACAGCATATTAATAAAACGGATTCTGCTGTACGGATTACACATTTGCCCACTGGAATTGTCGTAGAATGTCAGGATGATCGTTCTCAACACAAAAATAAAGCCCAAGCGCTTTCTGTATTAGCGGCGCGTATTAAAGATAAGCAACTTCGTGAAATTCAGGCCAAGGAAGCACATACCCGTCGTTCTTTGATTGGGAGTGGCGATCGTTCTGAGCGCATCCGGACTTATAATTTTCCACAAGGACGCATTACGGATCATCGTATCAATTTGACTTTATATAAAATGCACGAGCTTATGGATGGTGAATTAAGCGAATTGATTACAGCTTTAATTTCAGAGCATCAGGCAGATCAACTGGCTGCATTCTCTGGCGATGATTAATCTATATTGATAATTAAAATTAATAAGAAAACTTATGATTCCAATAGAAGTCAAAGTGCTTGATCCCAAAGTT
This sequence comes from uncultured Burkholderiales bacterium, assembly GCA_964504875.1. Classification (GTDB taxonomy): domain Bacteria; phylum Pseudomonadota; class Gammaproteobacteria; order Burkholderiales; family CAZDFJ01; genus CAZDFJ01. The sequence continues at coordinate 3,110 of CAZDFJ010000069.1, forward strand.
GCGGCTTATTTGCCCCATTATGCTACAAAAGGATCAGCGGGTTTAGATTTACGGGCCGCCCTGGATGCCCCCTTAACGTTACAACCAGGGGAAACAGTCATGTTATCTACTGGTTTGGCGATTTATATTCAAGATCCTGATTATGCGGGCTTGATTTTGCCCCGTTCTAGTATGGGTCACAAGCGCCATCTCGTTTTGGGTAATTTGGTTGGCTTAATTGATTCGGATTATCAAGGGGAACTGAAAATTTCAATGTGGAACCGTTCAATGACCACAACGGCACAGATTGAGCCTTTTGAACGGGTTGCACAATTAATTATTGTGCCGGTAAAACAGGCGACATTCCAGATTGTGAGTGAATTTATCGAAACAGATCGAGGAGAAGGCGGGTTCGGAAGCACAGGCCGGCACTAATTTTTTCTGTTCAATACTTGCTAAAAAACTCCTTATATCAAATATGAGGAGTTTTTATAGACAGTCTAATTAACTAGTAGGTCTTTCCTGTTTCGTCAAATAGGCCTTCAAATAACACTGAACTTAAATAACGCTCTCCCGAATCAGGCAAAATAACCACAATGGTTTTACCAGCATGTTCTGGTTGTTGTCCTAAGCGGACAGCCGCTGCTACAGCCGCACCACAAGAAATACCAGATAAAATCCCTTCTTCCCGTGTGAGGCGTTGCGCATAAGAAATCGCTTCTTCATTAGAAATAGTCGCAATTTCATCAATGATATTTAAATCCAGTACTTCTGGTACAAAGCCTGCGCCAATGCCCTGAATTTTATGCGGACTCGGTTGGAGTGGTAAGCCCGCCCGTGCTTGTGTCAAAATCGGACTCGAAGCCGGTTCAACTGCGACAGATAAAATTGGTTTTTGTTGTTTTAAATAGCGGGTTACGCCAGTGATGGTGCCCCCAGTTCCCACCCCCGCCACGAAAATATCAATATTGCCTTCGGTATCATTCCAAATTTCAGGGCCCGTCGTCGTTTCATGAATAGCTGGATTGGCCGGATTACTAAACTGTTGAAGTAAGACATAGCGATCGGGATCAGAATCCGCGATTTCTTGCGCTTTGGCCACGGCCCCGCTCATGCCTTTCGCGCCTTCTGTCAAGACTAATTTTGCCCCAAATGCGGCCAAAAGTTTACGCCGTTCTAAACTCATGGTTTCAGGCATCGTTAATGTAATAGGAATCCCTTTGGCAGCGGCGACAAAAGCAAGGGCAATGCCTGTATTACCACTGGTTGGCTCAATAATTTCCTTTCCCGCGCCAAGTTGTCCTTTTTTTTCGGCGTCAGCAATCATGGCAACGCCCACTCGACATTTGACAGAATGTGCTGGATTACGCGATTCAATTTTGGCAAGAATGGTTACGGGCAAATCTTTTGTTATCTGATTCAAACGAACCAGCGGGGTTTTTCCAATAGTTTGGGCATTATTTTCAAAAATGGGCAT
>CAZDFJ010000070.1:0-3244 GCA_964504875.1 uncultured Burkholderiales bacterium
ATGACCCAATGCACACCCATCGCCGAATCCAACAACTTTATTGTGTTGGATCAATACACCCAATGCGCACAAAACAATCCCAGTTATCAAAGCGAACGCAGCTTAGAAAATGAATTAATTCAAGATCTGGAAAAGCAAGGTTATACATTTTTGCCCAACTTGAATAATCCTAAAGCCTTGCTCGACAATGTACGCGAGCAACTGCAAAGACTCAATCAGGTCACGTTTTCGGATAACGAATGGCAACGCTTTTTAGAAGAATTTCTGGACAAAACCAGTGATGGGATAATCGAAAAAACAAGAAAAATTCATAATAATTATATTTATGATTTTGTCTTTGATGATGGTCATATCCAGAATATTTATCTGCTCGATAAAAAAAATATTCCCCGTAATATTGTTCAAGTCATCAGGCAGGTTGAGCAAACGGGGATATCTACGAATCGTTATGATGTGACTATTTTGGTCAATGGCCTGCCTTTGGTGCAGATCGAGCTGAAAAAACGCGGCGTGGCGATTCGAGAAGCGTTTAACCAAATTCACCGATACAGCAAAGAGAGTTTTAACAGTGAACATTCTTTGTTTAAGTATTTACAGATTTTTGTCATTTCTAATGGAACAGACACCCGTTATTTTGCCAATACCACGCAACGCGACAAAAACAGTTTTGATTTTACTATGCATTGGGCAAAGTCAGATAACACGTTGATTCGCGATTTAAAAGATTTTACTGCGACTTTTTTTCAAAAAAATACGCTGCTTGAGGTGTTATTAAAGTATTCCATCTTAGATAGCAATGATACATTATTGGTGATGCGTCCCTACCAAATTGCGGCGGTGGAACGCATTTTGTGGAAAATTACGAGCCGCTATCATGCAAAAAACTGTAGTAAAACCGAAAGAGGGGGGTATATTTGGCATACTACGGGCTCAGGTAAGACCCTGACCAGCTTCAAGGCGGCACGCTTGGCCACCGAGCTGGAGTTTATCGACAAAGTGTTTTTTGTGGTCGATCGCAAAGATCTCGACTATCAAACAATGAAAGAATACCAACGTTTTTCGCCAGACAGTGTAAATGGTTCAGAAAGTACTGCTGCTCTGGAGCAGAATCTAGAAAAAGATGACAACAAAATTATTGTCACCACGATCCAGAAGCTCAACAATCTGATGAAAAGCGAAAAAAAGCGGCCGATTTATAAAAAGCAAGTGGTATTTATTTTTGACGAATGTCACCGCAGCCAATTTGGGGAAGCCCAAAAGAATTTAAAAAAGAACTTTAAAAATTTTACTCAATTTGGTTTCACTGGGACGCCGATTTTTCCACAAAATGCATTAGGGGATGAGGACACGAAAAGCGTGTTTGGGGAGATATTACATGCCTATGTGATTACTGACGCGATTCGAGACGAAAAAGTTTTGAAATTCAAGGTGGATTACAACGACGTTCGTCCAGAATTCAAAGCGATTGAACAAGAACAAGATGAGGAAAAACTGAGTGCTGCCGAAAACAAGCAACTTTTATTACATCCCGCGCGCATTTTTAAAATTTCGCAATATATTTTGCAAAATTTCCGACAAAAAACACATCGTTTGCAAGCGGGGGCAAAAGGTTTCAATGCGATGTTTGCCGTGAGCAGTGTCGAGGCGGCGAAGTTGTACTATGAGACATTTAAGGAGTTACAAAAGGATAGCCATAATCCGTTGAAAGTGGCGACTATTTTCTCATTTTTGGCGAATGAGGAACAAAATGCAATCGGCACTATTCAGGATGAAAGTTTTGATCTCTCTAAGATGAATATTTGCGCCAAAGAATCTTTGCGGACAGCCATTGCCGATTATAACGCACTGTTTAAAACCAATTTCAGTATAGACAGCACTGGCTTTCAAAACTACTACCGCGATTTGGCAATGCGTGTTAAAAAACGTGAAATTGATTTATTAATCGTCGTGGGCATGTTCTTAACTGGTTTTGATGCGCCAACTTTGAACACTTTATTTGTTGATAAAAATCTGCGTTATCACGGTTTATTGCAGGCATACTCGCGCACCAATCGAATTTATGACGCAACAAAAAACTTTGGCAATATCGTCACTTTCCGCGATTTGGAACAAGCAACCATCGATGCTATTACGCTGTTTGGCAACAGCAAAACAAAAAATGCTGACAATATTGTCTTAGAAAAAAGTTACCAAGAATACATGGAAGGCTTTGCGGATGTGCAGGGTTATGTGCACGTGGTGACGACGTTGCAAACACAATTTTCTAATCCTAACGAAATTCTTACTGAAGAAGCCAAAAAAGCCTTTGTTCAATTATTTGGGGAATATTTGCGCATTGAAAACGTGCTGCAAAATTACGACGAATTTACAAGCTTAAAAGCGCTGCAAGCGGTGGATCAAAACGATGCAGCGGCCATTAAAGCATTCCAAGCTGAACATCATTTAAGCGACGAAGCTTTTGCTAAGATGCAAAAAATCCCAGTGCTATCTGAGCGTCTTGTTCAAGATTACCGCTCCACTTACAATAATATTCGTGACTGGCTCCAACAAAAAAATCGAGAAAAAGATCAATTTGCACTGGATTGGACAGATGTTGTTTTTGAAATCGAGTTGTTAAAATCTCAAGAAATTGATTTAGATTATATTTTAGAATTGATTTTTGAGCACAATCAAACCAGCAAAGACAAAGCAACATTAGTGGAAGAGGTCCGCCGTTTAATTCGCTCCAGCCTTGGCAACCGTGCTAAAGAAGCACTATTAGTTGACTTTATTAATCACACTGATTTAGACCAAATACAGAACAAAGCTGATGTGATTGATGCATTTTTTAGCTTTGCACAAAAGGAGCAACAGCGGGAGGCCAATGCGTTGATTGATGAGGAAGGTTTGAACAGTGACGCTGCCAAGCGATATATCGCCTATTCCCTCAAACGTGAATGGGCTAGTGAAAATGGTAATGAACTCAACGCTATTTTGCCCAAGATGAGTCCCTTGAATCCAAAATATTTAACCAAAAAGAAACATGTCTTTCAAAAAATTAGGGCGTTTGTCGAAAAATTTAAAGGCGTCGGTGGCACATTATAAATAAAAATTCGTAGGGGCAGACCGACGTGTCTGCCCTACTGCCCTACCATTACCCCAATATTAATGATTAATGAACATCGAGGAATTTTCGGGGAAATATCGGGGAATTTTCGGGAAATTATTTAGGGCGAACACATAGGTTCGCCCCTACGTTCATCCG
>CAZDFJ010000070.1:3344-4478 GCA_964504875.1 uncultured Burkholderiales bacterium
AATTTTCGGGAAATTATTTAGGGCGAACACATAGGTTCGCCCCTACGTTCATCCGCATATATTTATATTGAAGGGCTCACATGACATTTAATCAAAACATTTATCATCGTCGCTCCATTCGATTGCAGAATTATGATTATTCCCAGCATGGCGCCTATTTTGTAACTATTTGTACTCAAAATAGAGCCTGTTTATTTGGACACATTTGTAATGGAAAAATGAATTTAAATAAAGCGGGTCAAATGATTGAACAATGGTATATAGAATTAGAAAATAAATTCCAAGATATCAAATGCGGGGATTTTATTTGCATGCCAAATCATGTGCATTTTATTATTGTCAATGTAGGGATAGATCCAAGATGTGTGTGCACTGAAGATCACCAAACATTCAAGGGAAATGCCCTCTCAAAAGTTGTCCAATGGTTTAAAACTATGACAACAAATAGTTATATTCATGGTGTTAAAAATGAGAATTGGACGCCATTTTATAAACGATTATGGCAACGTAATTATTATGAACATATTATTCGTCATGACGCGGATTTAGAACGAATTCAACAATATATCCAGAACAACCCTATGCGTTGGCAACAGGATACATTACATACTGCGATATTTTAATATTTTATTCAGATCAGATGAGACACACATGGATATTCAAACACTCCAATTGATGGCACGTTATAACGTCTGGGCGACGCAACGTCTCGGCTCAGTTTTGCGCGCTGTTACAATCGAAGATTTTAACAAAAAATGTGGTTTATTTTTCCAGAGTATTGCGGGCACACTCAATCATCTTTTAGTCGGGGAACATGGTTTGTGGTACCCGCGTTTTCATGATCAAGGCTCTCCACAAATGGCATTAAATACCATTTTAGAAACAGATCAAATGACTTTAATTCGTACGCTGGAAGAAAAAGCACACCTTTGGTTGCCTTTTCTGGACACGTTAGATCCTGCCATTCTGGCTGGTGATTTTCATTATCAGACTTCAACAGGCAAACCGATTTGTGCCCCGTATGGCGCAACGCTTTTGCATGTTTTTAATCATGGCACGCATCATCGGGGACAAGTCACAGCCGCCCTCACTGCGATGGGCTATCCTTGTCCCGAATTGGATTTGGTGTATATG
>CAZDFJ010000071.1:0-3393 GCA_964504875.1 uncultured Burkholderiales bacterium
GCTGCTCCAGCTGCTGACGCTGCTAAACCAGCCGAAGGCGCTGCTCCAGCTGCTGACGCTGCTAAACCAGCTGAAGAGAAAAAATAATCTAAGTTTTAATTAAAACTTAGCTTTATTGAAAAAAAGCCGACTTCCTTGTAGGGGTCGGTTTTTTTGTGTTTATGGATTGTCATTTCTGTAAGAAACCTCAATAATAGGTTGAATGCATTGTCTCAGTACAATTTTTTATATATAATTTTTCATTAAAAATTATTACTATTATTAGATTTGAAAACAGAATAATTTGAGTAAAGAATAATATAATTTTATTTGAGACATAAAATTACAATATTTTTTATGATCTTTGACGCGCCAATACGCGATAGAGCACCCATAGTAAAATCATATATCAATCTGTTTTCTTTTTATATTGTAGGATATAAAGCGATATCCGCAGTCTAAAAAAATAATCGAGCAATATTTTATATTAATAAAAATAAAATATATTGTATTAAGGTAAATTATTGTTAATTATTTGACGAAATGATTATAAAAAATTATTTTATAATTTATAATCGTTTTTTTTAATAAATTAATATTGTTATATTAAAGTACATATGATGTAATGAATTGTATCAAATTGTACTAAATAAAAAATTTTATTGTATTTTGTGAAGAGAAAAAATGGAAGCACAATATAACGCAAACGAAGTAGAAAAAAGAGCACAAGAATATTGGGAAGTGAATCATTCCTTTGAAGTGACTGAAGATCAAACAAAGCCAAAGTATTATTGTCTTTCAATGTTTCCTTATCCATCCGGAAAATTGCACATGGGGCATGTTCGCAATTATACCATTGGGGATGTGTTAGCGCGTTTTCATAAGATGAAAGGTTTTAATGTATTACAGCCAATGGGGTGGGATGCATTTGGATTACCCGCAGAAAATGCCGCAATTCAAAATAAAACTGCGCCCGCGCCTTGGACGTATAGCAATATCGATGCAATGCGAAAACAATTAAAAGCGTTAGGGCTTGGAATTGATTGGACACGCGAACTTGCGACATGTCGTCCTGAATATTACAAATGGGAACAATGGCTCTTCACAGAATTGTTCAAAAAAGGATTGATTTATAAAAAAACAGGGATTGTCAATTGGGATCCTGTCGATCAAACTGTTTTAGCTAATGAGCAAGTCATTGATGGGCGCGGCTGGCGTTCTGGGGCGGTTGTCGAAAAACGTGAAATTCCTATGTATTTCATGAAAATTACGGCTTATGCTGAAGAATTATTAGCTGACTTAGATAAGTTAGATGGATGGCCTGAGCAAGTTAAAACAATGCAACGGAATTGGATTGGGAAAAGTGTTGGTGCAGAAGTACAATTTCCATATGCACATGACCCGAGTCAAAAATTAGTTGTATTCACGACCCGTCCTGATACGCTATACGGCGTGACTTATGTTGCAGTTGCAGCCGAACATCCTTTAGCCCAGCAAGCGGCTGTAAACCAACCTGAACTCCAAGCGTTTTTAAACGAATGCTTACAAGGTGGTGTTGCTGAAGCGGAATTAGCCACTCAAGAAAAGAAAGGTATGCCAACAGGATTATTTGTTTTGCATCCTTTAACAGGCGAAAAAATTGAGGTCTGGGTCGCGAATTATGTTTTGATGAATTATGGCGAAGGGGCTGTGATGGCTGTCCCTGCTCATGATGAACGCGATTTTGAGTTTGCTTCTAAATATGAATTACCTATTCGTGTGGTCATTCATCCAGCCGATGTCGTGGGAGAAGAAACACCGTTTGTTTTACCACTAGAAACAGCCTATACATCTAAAGGTAGACTGGTTCATTCAGGTGAATGTACCGGATTAACTTCAGAACTTGCTTCAGAAAAAATTATTGATTTATTAGAAGAAAAAGCCTTAGGAACGAAGAAAGTACATTTCCGTTTGCGTGATTGGGGAATTTCTCGTCAACGTTATTGGGGATGTCCTATTCCGATTATTCATTGTGATCATTGTGGTGATGTCCCTGCGCCCCTTGAGGATTTACCTGTCACATTACCGGAAGAGGTTATTTTTGATGGGGTCGGATCACCTATCAAAAAAATGCCGGAGTTTTATCACACAACTTGCCCAAGCTGTGGTCGTCCTGCGGTTCGTGAAACAGATACAATGGACACCTTTGTAGAGTCTTCTTGGTATTTCGCTCGTTATGCGAGTGTAGATAGCCAAAATAGTATGGTGGATGAACGGGCACAATATTGGTTACCTGTTGATCAGTATATTGGTGGGATTGAACATGCTATCTTGCATTTGTTATATGCCCGTTTCTTTAATAAATTAATGCGCGATGTGGGCTTGTTAACCAATGATGAACCTTTTGCTAATCTTTTAACACAGGGAATGGTTTTAAAAGATGGGGCAAAAATGTCAAAATCAAAAGGAAATACGGTTGATCCGCAAGCCTTAATTGATACCTATGGTGCAGATACAGCCCGTCTTTTTATGATGTTTGCGGCGCCGCCTGAGCAATCTTTGGAATGGTCAGATGCGGGTGTAGAAGGCGCTTATCGATTCTTACGTCGTGTTTGGAAACAAGTGGCTGAACATGTTGAAGAAGGCATCACGCCTGCTTTTTCTTCAGATCATACAGAAATTGTTTTACCACAGTCTTTAAAAGAGTTGCGTTTTGCCGCACATACGTTATTGCAAAAGGTAACAGATGATTATGGCCGCCGGAAAAGTTTTAATACAGCCGTTGCGGCATGTATGGAATTTTTGAATACCTTAAGTCGAACTGTTTTTCCTGAAGGCTTAGATTCACAACTTGTTCGAGCAGTCCGGCAAGAAAGTCTTGAAATTTTAGTGATGGCATTGTCGCCAGTGGTGCCCCATATGACTCATGTATTATGGGAGTCATTGTGTCCAATGACAAAACCATTAGCAGAAACACCATGGTTTAATGTAGATGAAACAGCACTTGTACAAGATCAAACAGAATGGGTCATTCAAGTGAATGGTAAAGTGCGGGGGAGTATGACGACTGCAAAAGATTTAAGTGAAGCCGTCTTACAAGAACAAGCGCTGGCTCTTTTACCTGTACAACGTTTTATTGCAGAAAAGACCATTAAGAAAATAATTTTTGTACGAGGAAAACTCATTAATATTGTTGTTGCTTAGCGAAAGAATGTATGGAATAAAGCATGTTTCGTTTATTTTAAATATTACAAATTCGATCATAAGCTGAAAAATAATTTTTTCAAGAAAATAGAGATTGTTAAATTTGTAGTCATGTTAAAATAAGACAGCGAATAATGAGCATTGCGTGAGATGCGATTTCAACGAGTACAAACAAAAAGAAAAAAGAGCGTATTTTTGAATGGTTAAGGAGTAATCATGTCCTTTGAAGTG
>CAZDFJ010000072.1:0-2978 GCA_964504875.1 uncultured Burkholderiales bacterium
TGTTTTAGCAGAACTGCGCGCACGCGGGGAAAAAATCTAATTTTATCAATAGTCAATTAGTTAGGACAAAAAAGCATGCGCGAAAAAATCAAACTTGAATCTACTGCTGGCACAGGTCACTTTTACACCACCACCAAAAACAAACGCACAACTCCTGAAAAAATGGAAATCAAAAAGTATGATCCAGTTGCGCGTAAACATGTGATCTACAAAGAAACAAAATTGAAATAATCACATGATTTTCGTTGTGGTTCGAATGTCAAGGCCCGTTTTTATTATAAAAAAACGGGTTTTTTTTTGGGACTAAGAAATGCCTCTTATCCTTGGAATTGATCCTGGATTACGTTTTACAGGATACGGTCTAGTTGATTTCGATTCTGCATTGAATACACTCCGTCATATTCATAGTGGCCGAATTTCAACCGCGCAAGTGGATCAAGATGATTTGCCAGCGCGTCTGAAAATTATTTACCATGAACTTTGCGCCATTATGTCTCAATATCGTCCTGATCATATTGCCATTGAACGTGTTTTTATGAATGTCAATGGAAAAACAACCATGCAATTAGGACAAGCGCGCGGGGCGGCTATTACAGCGGTCGTTGCACAAAATTATCCCATTACAGAATATACTGCTTTACAAGTTAAAAAAATTGTAACGGGTTATGGGCATGCTGACAAAAAACAAATTCAAGATTATGTCAGGCAACATCTGACCCTTTCTTCCGAAAGAAAATTACTGCCTGATGCAGCCGATGCCCTTGCTTGTGCGCTTTGTCATATTTTTGCATTAAAACAACCGGAACTCATTGACAAAAAAACGCCCACGACTCCAGTCAAGCGCACACGCAAAAAAATACCTTCTGCTGCATTAGAAGAAGATGATTTAGAAAGTTTAATTTGACAAAATTATTATTCATTCATTAATTAATTTATTGATCTTTGTTAAAATAACAACGTGACTAATTTTTGAATTTAAGATTGATTGACCATGACTTCTGCGCGTCCTTTCGTGTCTGTTGTGATTCCTGTTTATAATGAAGAAGCAGGCCTTGCACAGCTTTTCTCTCGGCTTTACCCTGCACTTGATGCCTTACGCATCTCATATGAGATTATTTTTGTGAACGATGGAAGTCGCGATCGTTCGGCCGCTCTTCTGACAGACCAATATCATAAGCGTCCAGATTGTACGCGGGTTGTCTTACTCAATGGTAATTTTGGACAACATATGGCGATTATGGCTGGTTTTGCTCAAACACGCGGGGAACGCATTATCACCCTTGATGCGGATTTACAAAATCCCCCTGAAGAGATTGGCCGCCTTCTTGCCAAAATGGATGAAGGCTTTGATTATGTGGGCAGTATTCGAAAACAACGTCAAGATAGTTGGTGGCGTAAAACAGCCTCACGTTGGATGAATCGTTTACGTGAAAAAATTACACACATTAAGATGACGGATCAAGGCTGTATGTTACGTGCTTATAGTCGACGTATTATTGATACCATTAATCAATGTCAAGAAGCGAATACTTTTATTCCCGCCCTCGCGTACACTTTTGCTTCACATCCGACAGAGATTGAAGTCGAACATGAAGAACGTTTTACAGGCGAATCAAAATATTCTTTGTATAGTTTAATTCGTTTAAATTTTGACTTAATGACCGGCTTTTCATTAATTCCCTTACAATTTTTTTCGTTAGCAGGCATGCTAGTCGCATTTTTTTCAGCGATCTTTTTTGTATTTTTAGTCGTGCGTCGTCTTGTAATTGGACCTGAAGCAGAAGGGGTCTTTACGCTTTTCGCGCTTGCGTTTTTTTTGATGGGAATGATTCTATTTGGAATTGGTTTGGTAGGAGAATATTTAGGACGGGTTTATCATCAAGTCCGGCAACGCCCGCACTATTTGATTCAAACCATTTTAGAAAAGAAATAATTTTTTCAGCATTTTCCCGCGCCAGATGGCGTGGGAAAACAAATAGAAATTAACGTTCTTTAAATTTGCCGTAACTCATAATACGATCAAAACGTTGATCCATTAATTTATCAAGCGGCTGATCTTGTAATTGACGTAATCCTTCTTGCAAATATTTTCGCATAGATTGCATCATAAAATCATAATCTCGATGCGCACCGCCTAATGGTTCAGGAATAATTTTATCAATCAGATTCAATGCTTTTAAACGCGTTGAAGTAATACCCAAAATCTCAGCGGCATCGGAGGCCTTTTCTGCGCTCTTCCATAAAATAGAAGCACAGCCTTCGGGAGAAATCACAGAATAAATTGAATATTGTAACATTTGTAAGACATCCCCGACACTGATCGCCAGCGCACCCCCTGATCCGCCTTCACCGATGACTGTACAAATAATAGGAACACGGATTTGAGCCATATCATACAAGTTTCGCCCAATCGCTTCTGATTGGCCCCGCTCTTCCGCGCCAATGCCGGGATAAGCACCGGGTGTATCGATAAATGTTAAAATAGGAATGCCAAATTTTTCTGCGGTTTTCATGAGGCGTAAGGCTTTACGATAACCTTCTGGACGGGGCATACCGAAATTGCGTTTGATTTTTTCCTTGGTATCCCGTCCTTTTTGATGTCCAATAACCATCACGGATTGCCCTTGAAAGCGTGCCAAACCTCCTACAACAGAACTATCATCCGCAAAAGCACGATCTCCGTGTAATTCAACAAAATCCGTAAAAATATGTTGAATATAATCAAGCGTATAGGGCCGAGAAGGATGACGGGCTACTTGAGAAATTTGCCAAGCATTGAGTTTTGCGTAAATGTCTTTCGTTAAAGATTGGCTCTTTTTCTGAAGCCGAGCAATCTCTTCAGAAATATCAAGGGCAGAATCTTCTTGCACATAACGCAATTCTTCAATTTTTGACTCTAACTCTGCAATGGGCTGTTCAAAATCAAGAAAAGTCGTCTTCATATGAGATAAAATAATAACTGACAAAAAAGAGGTTGA
>CAZDFJ010000073.1:0-2839 GCA_964504875.1 uncultured Burkholderiales bacterium
TGGGCGGATTATAATCAGTCCATCTTATTTTTTCAATCATAGTGTAAAATCATGAAAAAGTCTGTCCGCTATTTTTTATGGTCAATCAGTTTGATGCTGATTGCTTTTCCGAGTTTTGCAGAAAAACGCATTGCTTTGATTATAGGAAATGGACACTATCAGCATTTGGCACAAGGGGGGCAATCGGTGATTCCCATGAATGACACAGATTTGATTGCGACCCAATTTCGTCAATTTGGTTTTGACGTGATTGCACAGCAAGATATCACTTTCAAACAGGGGCAAAAAACGCTCACTGAGTTGAAAAAGAAAATTAAAGAGGGAGATGAACTCGTTTTATTTTATATTGGCCATACGGTGAGTGTCGATCATGAAACGTATATTCCTTTTACAGATACGGATTTTTCTAATCAAAATACCCTCAAAAAACGCAGTATAAAATTAACAAAACTAGTGGAATTATTTGCCGCTCTTGAGACGAAAGCCAATATTTTATTTTTAATTCCTTTTGAACCCTATGCGAATATTCCCGCCTTTAAAGCATTTAGAACCGATTTATTTGTCCCAAATTATTTGCCAAATACACTGATTGTTTATCCGACACAGCAAGATATAGACATTGCTACGAATGCAGGTCAAGTCTATAGCTTATATACGAAAAATTTTATTACAATCTGTCAGCAACAGCCGTATACAGAAATTCAAGACTTACTGAAAGCCACAAAAAATGCTGTGAAAAAACAATCAGCACAAACACAAATTCCGTCAATGTATGGCAAACTGGAACATGATTTTTATATCATTCCTTTTGAGAAAAATATAGAAGGGACACTCCGTCAAGCGTGGGCATGGAGTCAAAAACATTGGCTGATCGCAATGCTAGGAGGACTGTATTTATTATCAAAAGGGTATACGTTCTGGCGTGCTGTGCGTCCTCCCCGAAAAAAAATCTATGCGCACAAATCGCGACTTGTGCCCCCTTCCCCAAAAAACCAGCGTTTGCGATTGATTCTCATCTGGTTAAAACAGCGTTTTTTTAAATAATAGAAAAACAAATTGTGTTTTTATTATCCACAATGCATGAAATAATTTTTAAATCAAATTTAATTTAAATATTACCTAAATTAAAATAAATTCAGCGTTTATAATATTTTGAAAGAGAAAAAATAAAGAATATAATTTAAATTAATTTTTTATTAAAGAGAAATAATAATGAAAAAAAGTCTTGTGGGTTGTCTGATTGCAATGAGTGTGTTATCAGGATGTCAGAGTACGCCAGAAAAACCACAACCATCTTCTTCCCCTGTTAATCAAGAATTAAAAATAAAACGTAACGCGTTGCAGCCAGAAACGTTATATAAACAAAAAGAAGTTCGTGCTGCGATGGTAACACTTGGTTTTTTGCATGCAAAAGGTCTTGGTGTTCCAAAAAATTATGCTGAAGCTTTTGCTTGGAACTATAAGGCTGCGCATTTGGGCGAACCCGTTGCGATGTATAATGTCGGTTTTTTGTACGATAAGGGACGGGGTGTCCCTCAAAACCGAACAAAAGCTCTTGAATGGTTAAAAAAAGCTGCCGCATTAGGAGAGCTTAATGCACAACGCTATCTAGATCAGATACAGGATCAGCAAGTGGTATCCAATTAGTTGTTAGTTCAGAAGACAGAAGAGAAGCAGATAGACGCAGATTGTCTCCCGCCTCAGTAGCGATGTCTGCTTCTGTTAATGCATAATAAGACAGTGTTTGTGTATCTGTGGGGGGAATTATTTCTGTGTCATTGAGCGTATCTGGCAGGGGCTCGGCAATCAATGTGGTGAGTATAGGGATGGGGTGTTGATTTGTGTCTAGTTGCCCACTTTTGTTGTGAGGCATATTTTGTCTGAGTAAGGTCATTTGTCGTTGAATTTGATTCGCGGATGTTTCGTCTTTCATGATTCGAAAACTTTCCATAATCCAATGGAGTGCATCAAAAACACGTGCTTTATGTTCAGGATGAGCATGAATAAAAGAAGTTAATTGTAAGAGCGCTTGTGGATAGTCTGCTTTTTTGAAGGTACGGTATCCTAAAAGAAAAGCTTCTTCTGCTTGTTTTGGTGTCTCTTTTTGTATAAGGGTTCCTAATTCAAAAGTGTCCTTTTTTTCTTTTTGAATGGGGGCAGGGGGTAATGAATGTGCTTGTGCTAAATCATTTACGGATGCACCAATACCCATTACATTGTTTATTTTTTGAAGGCGTTTAGGTTGTGTGATGAGTCGTGGCGTGATTGAGGTTGTTGACCGCCCGACCACGGCGCGCCCCACTGCGGGTCGGCCTAACAACATACGGCCAGCACTGAGCGCCGCGCGGCCAAGTAGCCACCAAAACCCATATGCTTCTTGTGTTGGAATAAGACTAATACAAAGAAAACATAGAAAAATCTGCAACGTCCTTTTGCGAATGAATGGCATCATGATGGCTCCAAAATGCCGTTTTGAAAAAACGGGTTAAATGAATAAGTTTCAGATCGATTTGAATAATAAAAAATATTATTATCTCTTTAAAAAAGAGAAATAAAATTTAAAAAAAGAGATATCTATTGCAAGATTATTTCTTTTTGTTAATAAAAATAAGAATATGAATTTATTCTTGTTTTTCAAAAAGAAAAAATAAATTAATCAATAAAAAATAGCAATTAATATAACATACATTATGACATTTAATAAAGTCTAATCTATGCAAAAATAAATCGCATTAAAAAATTAATATGCGTAGATTAAGAAAAAATGTTTTTTGAAAAAAACAGAATGAATATGATGCGGATATCAATGCAATGTAGCATATGGACTTTTGGGCTGTGT
>CAZDFJ010000074.1:0-2823 GCA_964504875.1 uncultured Burkholderiales bacterium
GCGCCCAACGCTCAAGTTAAGCGGCGGGCATAGCTCGTCCGCTTGAATGCCTTGTTAGGGCTAGATTTTTTCATAGACATCGAATCTTCCACTGTTTTCGATGCGTACCCATTTAACGCCCGCTATATGGTTGGCTTTAACAGCCGCCTTAAACGCTTTGCCAAAACTACGAGGATCATGACGCTTAATGAGCTGCTGCCAATGATTGCCAAATATTGAAACTAGGCCAGCCTGCTCACCGATAACCATAAGACCAATTTGTTGATTAATTAAATTTAATTCTTGCTGGATCATGTTATGCATTGAAATACGCCTCGAATTTTCGTAATCCTAACGTAAAAGTCACGGGCTGCCGAAGGCAGTCCCGTGGACTGCAATGTTAGGGTATAGTTCAAAGTACATTTGCAAGATGTTTTTTCAATCTCTCAATGTCGTTCTTTACCGACGCAGCCTTCACTACATTATAGCATGAGAAAGAAGGTAAAACTTCAGCGCCACAGAACTTGTAATTTGCGGTATTTGACACGAATATGTCGTCAACAGTTTTCCCCTGAAATAAACTTTGCGATAAGTCACCAAATGCTTCTTGTGGGGCATTCCAAGTCAAGGAGAGCATGTATCTTTTTCCTTGCATTTTTCCTCCCGTCCCATATTGTTTTTTGGGGTTGTCTCTAGTTCTTCCATCATCAACCAACATCGTTTGTTGAATTAGGCCTGCGGTAAAAACTTCGTCTACATATTTTTTATAAATCCAAGGTGTCCCGAACCAATAAACTGGCGATTGAGTGATGATCAAATCAGCCCAAAGATGCTTTTGAACTTCCTCATCTATATCAAACCCTTGCTCAATGTATGTGAGCTTAGTTTCATGCCCATTTTTTTCCATTTCTTCCGCAATGGTATCAACCATTAGTGCATTCAGTTTGCCTTCTGAAAATGGATGTTTTTGGTGCGCATTGATAATAAGTGTTTTCATCGTTGATACCTAAAAATGTAAAAGTGACCCTAACGTTTAATTTAAGCGGTACCGTTAGGCGTCCGCTTAAAAGACGGGTTCGGACACAAAACTAATGTGCTTTCCAGAAAAACCAGAAAGTGCTACTTATTTAATTTCAATTCACGCTCAAGAAAAACCTAAAACACCCATTTCTCAAACGGCTACCAAAGACTTTTAAGTAGCTCCCGACATAAGTTCAGGAGTATATAAAGCAAGTTACTCTACAATGTACTGTTATGCATTAAATACACGCTTCAGAAAAACGTTCCACCCATTGTTGCCCCAGATATAACTCATTAAAACATTTTTCTAAATCAAAATTTAGCAAGCTATTAGTCTTTTTGGTAAAAATATTTTGCTGTGTTGAGTCTTGAAGAAAAACAGGCGGAAGATTTAATTTATCAAATTGTAAAACATTTTGATCTATATCTATACAGTTAAAATTTTCGTATCCTGCTTTGGAAAGAATTGCTATCGATTCTATTTCGCTATTTTCTATTGATAAAATAATATTTTTCAATTGATATGTTGCTTCTTTTTTTATTTTCTCAAAATTAATGCCTAGTTTACTAATTGCTATGGATACACCTTCTTTTATTGTTTCTTTAGTTTCGTATTTTTTTCTTGGAAGTGCAGCGCATAATAAAAAATAGAGAACTCCTAAATTTCTATTTTCAATGCCATCAATTATTACTAATTCAAAATCATGCCCTTTTGGAATTCCTAAGATTTCGCTAAATGAACAATTTTTTTGTATCGTCTCAAAAGCTGATATAGGAAAGTTTAGAACAATTCTTGTTAATACAGCACATAAATTAAATACTATCAAAATATCATTGCAATTTTGATAGTTTGCAAGAATATGAGCACATACAGAGTATTCAGTAACTTTAGGATTATAAATATAATTATCTAGTATTTTTTGTTTAAAGTTAGATCGTTCTACAAATTGCGAATCATCTTGAATTTTTTGAATAAGCCCAGCATATACAATTATTTCTTGTGCCATTGCAGAGGCTTCAAGTATAGATATTGTTGATATAGGTGATCGAACTAAAAGATTTCCGTTTGCATTTGAAAATCTGGAAAAAAATATAGGTTTTTCTGATATTTTTCCTTCATTAGTAAATAATCTACCAATTGATAAATCTGATTTCCAAGGACGGGTATTTTCTTCATCAGAATTTATTAATGTATAATATTCTGGAAGTCGAATTTCTTTTAAATGGTCATAAAATTTTTTAGCTTTGAAAAATTCTGATTCCTTTTTGGAATATACCTCATGATGAGACAAATATGCTTCATTCATTAAATTTAAGTGATTCAGCCCCCAAAGTGTTGAGGTTGCATCAATAAAATGCGTATATTCATGAATTGCTAAAGGTAATATTTTTGAGAGCTTTTCATATTGAGATAAATTAATATTTTTCATTAATTCGATTGTGCTTTTATTGGCAATATCAAACGATGATAATAAAGCCAATATATCATTTTCAGATACAGAATCCAATGAAATAATTGATGTATAAAAATCAAAAGCACCAAGTATATCTACTGGAGAAAATAGATTCCATTTTTTTGTTTTTAATTTGAAGTCTTCGTAACGCATAAATTCTCTTTATTTAACTCAATCCGTACCATCAATCATCCACTTAAAAGACAGGTTAAGCAAAATACTAATATGCTTTCCAGACAAACCAGAAAACGCCCAATTCTCAAACACCTACCGCCTCTTAAATAAAAATTTTTTTAGCAACGTCCAACTATAATTATACAGTGAACTAATCATATTCTATGCAATAAATAAAACTTTTTCAATATGATTT
>CAZDFJ010000075.1:0-2653 GCA_964504875.1 uncultured Burkholderiales bacterium
GTTTCAGTGGCCGATAAGGCGTAGAAATTGAAGTAAACGATTTCTGTAAGAAAATTGATTTTTATCCAAAAGGATAAAAAAAACTTGCCAAGCTAAATTTTTTAGAGTATGATTCTGACTTCTACGTTAGGCGCGTAGCTCAGTTGGTTAGAGCACCACCTTGACATGGTGGGGGTCGGTGGTTCGAGTCCACTCGTGCCTACCAAACATGAAAGCACTTTGAACCTAAAAAACTCAAAGTGCTATTTTTGTTTATACGTTCATTTTTCGTCAGAAATTCAGTCAAATCTCGAGATAAAATCATGCCTGTCGTTCGCTTACCTGACGGTTCATCACGTGAATTCCCTCAAGCTGTGACCGCCAAAGAAGTGGCGCAATCCATTGGAGCGGGTTTAGCTCGCGCTGCGATTGCGGCACAAATCAATGGAAAACTTGTTGATCTTTCCACGCTCATTACAGAAGATGTTGATCTGTCTCTCATCACTGAAAAAGATCCAGCTGCATTAGAAGTCATTCGTCATTCGATGGCACACTTATTAGCGCAAGCTGTAAAACAGTGTTTCCCAGAGGCGCAAGTCACAATTGGACCTGTTATTGAGAACGGGTTTTACTATGACTTTGCTTATACGCGCGCATTCACTCCAGAAGATCTTAAATTGCTTGAAAAAACCATGCAAGAGTTGGCCAAAAAAGATTTTACAGTGACGCGAACGGTCAAAGAACGCGCGGAGGCGATTGCCTATTTTGAAGGCATGGGTGAAAAATATAAAGCGGAATTGATTCGTGACATCCCAGGTGATGAACCCATTTCTTTATATACGCAAGGTGATTTTACTGATTTATGTCGTGGCCCACATGTGCCCAGTACAGGTAAACTGAAAGTTTTCAAATTAATGAAAGTAGCAGGGGCTTACTGGCGCGGCAATTCTAAAAACGAAATGTTGCAACGGATTTATGGGACGGCTTGGTTAACAAAAGCGGATCAAGAAACCTATTTGACCCAATTAGAAGAAGCAGAAAAACGTGATCATCGTAAATTAGGGAAAGCATTAGATTTATTCCATTTCCAAGAAGAAGGGCCGGGAATGGTCTTCTGGCATCCAAAAGGCTGGACGCTTTACCAATTGGTCGAAAATTATATGCGTGAAACCATTCGTCAGAATGGTTATCAAGAAATTAGAACGCCGCAAGTCTTAGATCGGACCTTGTGGGAAAAATCAGGGCACTGGGAAAAATTTGCCTATGGTATTTTTACCACACATTTAGACGAACGCGATTATGCGATTAAACCGATGAATTGCCCGGGGCACATTCAGGTTTTTAATCAAGGTTTAAAGAGCTATCGCGATTTACCGATTCGTTTGGCAGAATTTGGCACAGTCCATCGGAATGAGCATTCTGGATCGTTACAAGGTTTAATGCGTCTTCGTGCATTTACACAAGATGATGCGCATGTTTTTTGTACAGAAGATCAATTAGAAGAAGAAGTGATTACCCTGATTGACTTGCTTTATCGGATTTATGCTGATTTTGGATTTACCGAAATTGGGGTAAAACTTTCCACGCGGCCAGAACAGCGTATTGGCGCAGATGAAGTGTGGGATAAAGCTGAGACAGCTTTAGCAAAAGCTTTAGATAACAAAGGCTTAAAGTGGGAGCTGCAACCAGGGGAAGGGGCATTTTATGGTCCTAAAATTGAGTTTCAATTAAAAGATAGTATTGGGCGTGTGTGGCAATGTGGCACCGTGCAAGTTGATTTTTCTATGCCCGGGCGCTTAGGAGCCAGCTATGTCGCTGAAGACAATAGTCGCCAAACGCCAGTGATGATTCATCGTGCTATTTTTGGTTCACTCGAACGTTTTATTGGGATTTTGATTGAGCATCATGCTGGGTTATTCCCGTTATGGCTCGCACCAGTCCAAGCCACGGTCTTAAATATTTCTGAACATCAGGCAGATTATGCAACACAAGTACAGAACGCTTTGCAAAAAGCAGGCTTCCGTGTTGAATTAGACTTGAGAAACGAGAAAATTAGCTATAAAATTCGTGAGCATACCTTAGGAAAAATGCCTTTCTTGATTATTGTTGGTGAGAAAGAAAAAGCTGAAGGGAAAGTGACTGTTCGTACCCGTCAAGGGAAAGATTTGGGCCAGTTTGAATTAGATCAGTTAATTGATTTATTTAATCAAACAGTCCGTGATAAAAAATAAATAAATTGTAGTATAATAATCCGAGACATGGCGCAGTGCATCTGCGTCATGCTGCGCTTTATAATACGAATACAGAATATGTAAATTAATCAGCGCAAAGTAAAAAAAACGCGAAGTCGTAGGGGGACGCTTTTTTAATAAAAAGCAGAGATACCCCGATGTGTGATTAATTGATTTGGAGGTTAAAGCTATCGCTCACGAAAAAGAGCAGCGAATTAATGGTGAAATCGCCGTTCCTGAAGTTCGCTTAATTGGGGTCGATAACGAGCAATTGGGTGTGGTTTCGATTCAAGAAGCCTTGCGCATTGCCGAAGAAAAAGAAATTGACTTGGTAGAGATCGCACCAACTGCGAAACCACCTGTTTGTCGCTTAATGGATTATGGTAAGTTTAAATACCAACAGAGCAAAAAACGCCATGAAGCGCGTGTCAAACAGAAGCAAA
>CAZDFJ010000076.1:0-2266 GCA_964504875.1 uncultured Burkholderiales bacterium
GAGTTCTAGGTGGAAGCAGGAATCAGAAGATTATCTGAAGTGCGAGGTTACTATGTTAACAAAAAATCACCTTAAACAAATAAATAGAATTTTTGCATATTCACTGATTCACGTCGCTATTCCAATCACCTAGCGTCGCTGTGCTTTAGGAGACCCATACCATGCAAATGCGCAACCCTCAATATCCTTCTATCGAACAAGCCTACGAGTTAGATTCCCATCCTGAAGTTAGCCTCGATTTTGCACATGTTCGACGTAGCTTAGAACAAGGCTATGATAAACCATTCCTTATTATTGATTTAGATATTGTCCGCCAAAAAGCCCGCCGCTTTAAAGCAACTATGCCTCGTGTCAATCAACATTTTGCAGTAAAATCCAATCCAACACCAGACGTATTACGTACCCTCAAAGAGGAAGGCGTGGGATTTGAAATCGCATCAATTGCTGAATTAGATTTGTTATTGAGCTTAGGCGTTGAAGCAAAAGACATTTATTATAGTAATCCTATGAAATCTCGTCGTTTTGTCGAATATGCTGCAGAAAAAGGCGTAGAATGGTATGTTGTTGATAGCGTTGAAGAATTACAAAAAGTTGTCAGTATCAAAGCAGATGCAAAACTTTACGTCCGCATTGACGCCCCAAATGTAGGGAGCGACTGGCCACTTTCTGGTAAATTTGGGGCCTTCCCAGAAGAAGTCCGTGACATCATTGATGAAGCCGTCAAATTAAAAGCAGATTTAGCAGGGGTGACTTTCCACGTTGGATCACAATGTCGTAACCCAGAAAACTGGCGTCTTGGCATTGAGCGCGCAAAACGGGTTTTTGCACAAATGCGTCAAGTTGGCTTAACACCTCGCTTGTTAAATTTAGGCGGGGGGTATCCTGTTCGTCATGTGAAGCCTATTCCAGCGATTGAAGTGATTGGCCAAGTAATTAACGATGCCATTGCAGATCTGCCAGAAGAAATCCGCATTATGGCAGAACCAGGTCGTTATTTAGTCAGCGATGCAGGTTATTTTGTATGTCGCGTTGTAGGAACCGCAAGCCGTGCGGGCAAACGTTGGATGTACTGGGATGCGGGCGTTTTTGGTGGTGTGATCGAACCCAATGACGACTTAAATCATGGTGGGTTACATTATCGCATTCAAACAGATAAAAGCGGTGAGTCTATTAGTTGGACTGTCGCCGGCCCTACTTGTGACTCCGTGGATATCGTCATGCGGGATGTTCAATTCCCTTGTGATCTCAAAGAAGGGGATTTTATTTATATTTCCAATGCAGGCGCCTATACAACTGCATATGCAAGCGAATTTAACGGCTTCCCGCTTCCGGGTGTGATTGTTTTAAATAAATAATTTCTCTAGAATTCAGCTTTTTTTGTAAGCCCTGCCTTGTCAGGGCTTTTTAACTGACTCAAAAAAAAAGCTTTTTTCTCGACTTAAAAAAAATAGATATGATATAATTTCGAGTTTGATTTTTTATCCTTGATACTGCGGGGCATCATAATGTCACAAAGTTTGACAATGCATACTCATATTGATAGCCTCAAATTTGCTCGAGAGCAGAATCAGCTCTCTGGACAAATTGCGGTGACAATGCTTCCTCGTTTGATTCCAGAACTTTCAAGTACAAAAGAAATATTGGAATTTACACTTTCTGGAGGTGTTGATAAAAAAGGACATGCTTATCTCAAATTAGTGTTATCAGGGGAAATAAAGCTTGTTTGCCAGCGTTGTTTAGGGGAATTGCCTTTTTTGATAGAAATATCACAGCAAATTCTCATTGCGCCTAATGAAAAAGCATTAGAATACCTTGACGAAGAAGAAGAATTGGAATGCCTGCTTGCAAATAAAACCTTGCTCGTTTTAGAACTCATTGAAGATGAATTATTATTGAGTTTACCCTACGCGCCCAAGCATGACGCGCTCACTGAATGCGAAAAACAGGGTTTTGACGCAACGCACTTCATTCAAGTGGATCCTGAAACGGAAGCAGAAGAACCTGTTGTTTCTCCTGAGAAACCGAATCCATTTGCGGCACTCGCACACTTGAAAAAAAATTAAAGCACATTTTTGTATGCTTTTTTATAAAGCACTTGTTTTTTAGGAGTTCAACTCACCATGGCCGTGCAACAAAACAAAAAATCCCCATCCAAACGTGGGATGCATCGTTCTCACGATGCTTTAAAAACTAAACCTTTAGCAATTGAACCAACAACTGGTGAAGTGCATTTACGTCATCACATCAGCCCAAATGGTTTTTATCG
>CAZDFJ010000077.1:0-2151 GCA_964504875.1 uncultured Burkholderiales bacterium
TGACACCAGACAACCCTCACCAACAAAAACTAAACTTAACCGTTATAAAAGAAGAGCATGACAAGCCCCTAAAAACTATCGATGGAGTAAATTAATAATGGCAGAAATAAAAACAATATTAAGTTCAGAAGATGACAAAGATTCTTTTTTAAATAAGCCGGTAGAAATCAAACTAGATAAAAGCATCAGAGGGATAGCACTTCCTCCAGGCTGGTCTTATCATGAAAATAATCCTCAAACATTACTTGACAAACCTTTGCGTAAAACAGGGCAAGTAACAATGCAGGATATTGATAGCTTTACATCTTATGTAAACGCACACAGAGACCAAAATTTTACATCTATTTATTGCGACTCCAATTATTCACAATCAAATCTTATTATCAAATCCATCATTAATGACCACGGCGGTATGCACGATGGTCAGCAATGGAGAGATCACTTAGTTGTTTATAAGCCAAAGATTTCTGAAGAATGGCGAAGATGGTCGGAGAAAGACAGACAGCATCAAAGCCAACTTGATCTCGCACTGTTTTTAGAAGAAAACCTACAAGACATTCCAGCCGTAGAAGGATATCCAACCGGACAACAATTGCTTGAAATGGCGACATCATTCCAGGCCAGCCAAGATTTACGATTTAAATCAGCTATTCGGCTCCAAAATGGTGGCGTAAATATGAATTTCATTCAAGACGACGATCAACAAACGATTACTCAGATGAAGCTATTTGAAAAAATAGCAATTGGAATTCCAGTTTTTTGGAATGGCGATGCCTACCAAATCACCGCGAGACTAAGATACCGGGTAAAAGATGGCAAATTAACATTCTGGTACGAACTTATTCGAAAAGACAAAGTATTTGAAGATGCTACAAATAACTTAATTAATAAACTGAAAAACTCTATCAATGTCCCATTTTATTTTGGGGCTGCTTAATGCCATCTATCAATAAAGTTATTTTAATAGGCCACCTTGGCAGTGATCCAGAAAAACGCTTTATGCCAAACGGCAACGCAACTTGCCGATACAGCATCGCTACAAGCGAAACCTGGAAAGATAAAAACGGAGAGAAACAAGAACACACCGAATGGCATCGCATTGTTATGTTCGGGAAAATTGCAGAAATTGCCTGTGAATACTTAAAAAAGGGAGCCGCTGTTTATATTGAAGGCCGCCTGCGTACGCAGGAATGGACCGACAAAGAAAACATCAAACGCTATACCACAGAGATCATCGCTGACACCATGAAAATGTTAGGCAAGCGTGATAAAGCTGAAGCAAAAACAAGCAACTCAACCCAACCCGATGCCGATATCGATGATGATATTCCATTTTAAACATCAGCCAAGGAGGGCGCATGAAACGAACAATTGCAACAATACTTATTATTTGTTTAATTGCAGGTTGCGCAGGCAGAACACCAAGGCCAGTCAACGCAATGAACGTTGACGATAAAGAAAAATCGTGCGAAGTGTTGCACAATGAAATCGTAATGGCTAACAATGAAATAACACGACTCACGCCAGAAGCAGATAAAACAGCTTACAACGTAGGATTAGGCATTGCTGGCTGGTTTTTGCTGATCCCCTGGTTTTTCATGGATTTAAAAAACGCCGAGAAGCACGAACTAGAAGCGTATCGCCAAAGGCTTAATAATTTAAATTTGCTTTATATGAATAAAAAATGCTAATTAACATGACCGCATCGATAGAAGAAATTAATAAGAGTTTAGATTATGCAGCTAAATTTTTTAGCGGAGATTATAAAAAAATGAATGAAGAAACGGAATCAATAGAAAAACAAATAGCTGAATTAGCAGAAGCGTATTTGCAGAAAACAGGCATTTCTATAATCAAAATAGGCATATTCTGGCCATATTTGCCTACTGAAACTACAGAAAAAAAAGTTATAGCAGTAACCATTAATGTACAAACCGATATTATTTAAGCGCATGAAAAAATACAGAATAGTTGAGATCACTTACAAAGACGGCTCAAAAAAATACCAGGTGCAAAAAAAAGTTTCATTGTTATCTTTTAAAAATATTGGGCCCAATTTTACAAGTTACGAAGATGCACTAAGGCAACTTATCGTTTTGAAAGGACTTGAAATTGATTAAATAAAAATAGCAAAGACAGAATGAACCAAAT
>CAZDFJ010000078.1:0-2106 GCA_964504875.1 uncultured Burkholderiales bacterium
GCAAAATAAACAGTTTCTCCCTGAATATGTCAATGAGACAATCTTGTGGAAATAAAGAAATAATCATTTTTGTGGCATGCTGTATAGATTGATTCAGAAAAATAATTTCTAACCTATTCAAGGACTCATCATGCGTACAGAACAAAAGTCATTAATTCATGGTTTATTAAGTCAAGATGAAATTCAGTTAGCCATCCCTATTTATCAACGGCCTTACAGTTGGGAAAAAGATTTGTGCGAACGGTTGTGGGACGATGCACTCATGACGGGTCAAGATGAAGATTATCCAGAGCATTTTTTTGGGGCGATTATTCATACTGAATTCACCAAGCCACAAGGAAAAGATGGTATTAAATACAGCGATGTCATTGATGGCCAACAACGGTTGGTGACAATTTTTTTACTCATGATGACGATTCGTGATTATTTGCAAAAAAATATGCATAATCCGATTATTAATTCTGAGGCAGAAAATGAGTTTTGGGACAGCGCCCGGGATATTACCAAACGCATTCAACGTAAATTAAAAAATGGCGAATGTTATGAACTTGAAAATGCAGTGCGTTTAAAACTGACAGATAATGGCAAATATGATCGCAAAACGTTTGAACATTATTTTGATTCTGTTGCAAATAAAGAACCCACAATTTGGTCAGAACAAATTCGTGCTAATTATGAATTTTTCTATAAAAAGCTTGAAAAGTGTGACAAACAAGAAATTGGTTTTATTTGGTCTGGTTTAAACCGTTTTGTCATTATTGATGTTGTTTTAGAAGAAAGAGACGATCCTCAACGTATTTTTGAAAGTTGGAATTCTGTACGCGTGCCGCTGACCCAAGCGGATTTAATTCGCAATTTTATTTTAATGGGATTAACGCCTGACAAACAAAAGGATCTGTTTGATCGTTTATGGAATCCTATCGAAGAAGATTTTAATCGTCCTTCTAATAAAGATCATTGGCAATTTACAGTGAAACAAGAAGGACATTTTGATAAATTTATTCGTGATTTTTTAATTGTCTCCACTGAAAAATTGATCAAAGTGGGTAATGTCTATAATGATTTTAAACATTATTTTGTCGAAAAAGAAAAAAGCGCCGAATTCAGACATCAAGATCGCTATACAATTTGTGAAGACTTAGCAAAAAAACTATTTGATTATTCAGATATTTTTATTAAATTAGCAACAAATTTCCACACAAATTTAAATATAGATGTTTTATTAAAAACAGTTGTGATGCAATTTAACTTGCAAAATAAACCGATTTTTTATCCTTTCCTTTTGAAGCTTTTTAATTTACATCATCAAGGTGAATTAGAACGGAATGAATTACTCAAGACTTTGATTTTTATTGAAAATTATTTATTTAGACGGGATATTTGCGGTTTGCCAAGTTATAGCTTAGATGATTTAGTGGTGGGTTTAATGCGCCTACAACGCTGTGACTATCAACATATTCGTGAATATGTTCTCAATATCAGTCGGCGGGATGCGTTGTTTCCATTAGACAGTGAGTTTCAAAAAGCCTTTGCAGAACGTAACAACACATTTACACAAGCAGATAAAAAAGGCATTTATATGTTGATGAAATTGGAAAATTATCATCAAAAAGTGGTGCATGATCACGCTAAATATTTATTAGAAAGCTATATTATTCCAGTAGATTATCAACAAGATTCATGGAAATTGTTGCATGTGATGCCTGTTGTACCTTATAAACGTAAACAGCAAATTGAATTGTTACCATCAAGCTGGCAAAAAATGCTTGGAGAAAATTGGGGAGAAATTCAAGAAACAAAACAACATTGTATTGGCAATATGATGCTTTGCTATGATGATCAAGATATTGATGATAAAAGCGATTATAAAGCTAAGCAAGATTATTTAAGTAAAAATCATGCTAATAGTTTTTGGATCAATGCCCCATTTGCCAAATGTGAACAATGGACTGAAAAAGAAATTAATCAACGTGCTCAACTTTTAGCAGAGCAAGCGGTAAAAGTCTGGTTCCGTGCGGATCCTGAAGATTTAAATTAATTCTATTTTAATAAAAACCCCCACGACTTTATCAAAAAAGTGCGGGGGGTTTTGTGATCAGCCAGAAA
>CAZDFJ010000079.1:0-2102 GCA_964504875.1 uncultured Burkholderiales bacterium
AAACGTGAAACTTGAATCGTACGTTTATAAGGTTGATTTAACGTTGATAATTTTGTGCGAATACTTGTAGGTGTTTGATGATAGGTATCTATATTTGAACCCAAAACCTGACTAGCCTTAAAGCTCGGAAGAATTTTTTGCAATTCTCGTTCATATTGGTCAAAAAACTGACGCGTACTATGATTCATGTAGATAATTTTACCGTTTACATCTGCCACCATAAAATTTGTAGAGGCATTATCTAAAGACATACGCATAATGGTTGATTCTTCAACCAAATTTTGCATTTCTGTGATATGTTGTGCCAGCATAGACTGCATCTCACTTAGCGCTGCAAAAATGCTTGCAAACTCATCTTGTCGTCTGACATGAATTTCAGTTTGATAACGTCCTTTTCCAATATGGTGAAAAATTGTTTTAAGTTGAGAAATCGGCTCAACTAACGCCCTCACTAATGAATATCCTACTGACAAACTCGCCAAAAGCAAAATTATAATACTGATAAAAATAATGTTTCTAATTTCAATATAATGCGCTTCCCCTTCTAAATATTCTTGTTGTGTTGTTTTTTTGATTTCTTCTAACAACAAATCTCCTTGTTTTTTTAGATCTTTATAATTTGGATTAATTTTTAACAAGAGTAATTTATTTGCTTCTAGGAAATTTTCAGCCATTAAAAACTCTCTGGCCTGATTAATATCATTTTGAAATATATTATATGCCTGCCAAAAAGCTTGATACTGGGTTTTATAACTATCAGATTGACCATTAAGTTGATCCAATTGGTCATGAATTTCTTTAATTTTTTTTGAACTTTCTATAAGTTCATTTAAATGCATCGATAATGGATGATCGTGCAAATGGAAAAAAATGCTTTCTTTCCGATGTTGTAATGACAACATGATTTGCGCACGATTATCATTCATCAATAATAAAATTGAATTAAGTTCATTAGATATAGACAACCGTTGATGATGAAATTTATTAATGTTACTGTTAAGTTGTTTAATTTCACTTAATTCAAAAAGACTGACACCCAGTGCCAATGTTGTTAATAATGTAATAATTGCAATAATTTTTTGCTTAATCGTCATGTTCAAACTTTCTCCAAAGAATACGCTGATTAATGTTCTGAGTGCCTATCCATGACTAAAATCGGTTCTCCCTGTGTGACTAATGTCCCAGAACGGCCTATAATTTTCCCATGTAAATTAATCTCACAATACGATAATTTAACATCTTTAATTAAACGCACATATTCTTTAAGAGATACCAACTCATAACCTTGATTTTTCCAACCTGCTAATAATTTTTCAAAAACGGGGAGAAGCTTCATGCCCTCCAACTCAGCATGTAATGTAAATACGTGTCCAAGTGGCGGAATCATATGTGTCAAATTGAGTAAATGCTCTGATACATTATGTACTGTTATATTATTCAGTCCAATTAATTCATCTAATGTTGGTAAGGTCGTCGGAATTTGGGGGCAGGAGAAAATTTCCCCTTTGTGAACAGGAATAAATGGCGTTGTTCCGCGAGAATCACTACATACTTGAAAACCAAAACGCTCTAAATAACGTAATGCATGGAGATTCATTTGCCAACCAGCAGCACCATGGGTTTTTGGTGGAATTTTAAAAATCTCTTCAAAACGATGTCTTGCTAAATGAAATTGTTCTAATGTCCATTCTTCACTTTTGCGCGCTACATAATCTTGCCATAAGACATGATCCCAACAATGCACCCCTACATCAAAGCCCTGTTCTTTGACTGTTCGCATTAAATGTTTTGTTTTTTTACCAATGTCAGGGGCAGGTAACAAGGTTCCATACATTAATGTTTTAAAACCATAATGTTCTACAACAGATGTTCTTGATACTTTGTTTAAGAACCCTGGACGAAATACACGTTTGATTGCTTTACCAGTATTATCTGGCCCTAAACTAAATAAAAATGTTGCATTTGCTTGAAACTTCTCAAGTAATGCCATCAGTCTAGGTACGCCCTCTATTGTTCCCCGTAATGTATCTACATCTATTTTTAAAACAATCACTGGTTTTATTTGTGTATATTTCATATGATTATTTTTGTTTTAATCTAAT
>CAZDFJ010000080.1:0-2031 GCA_964504875.1 uncultured Burkholderiales bacterium
TTTTCTATCAGTGTATTAGTCATTGTGCCAACATGAGTCAAAAAGGCATACAGATTATTCAGAATAGCAGTGTGCATAACAGTAAAATTGAAGCATTGATTATTTAAAATTAATTAAAATAATGCCAAGCATCAATGAGCCCATGCCTGTCATTTTCCGGAGTGTAATCGGTTCCACAGGTAAATTTAACCAGCCGTAATGACCTGCTATAACCGCAAAAATAAGTTGTCCACATAAGCCAATAGAGATCACGCTGGCTATGCCCAATTTTGGAATCGTGTAATAATACAGTCCCAAACCAATTAAGCTAAGTAGTCCCCCTGTAAACCAAAAATAAAGGGGAATATTTTTAATTTGGGGGGAAGAAGGCAACGATTCAGCTGTTAAAGACACTACAGCTAACGCATAGAGCGTGCTCATAAAAAAAGCCACCACCGTTGCTAAAAGGGGGCTTTTAAGGGCGGCGCCTAATTGCGCATTCACGCTCCCTTGCATCGCAAGGGCAATGCCGCCAACAAAAGATAAAAGTAAAAGAAAGAAATGGTTCATGCCCCAATAGTAAGGGCAATGAAGTTGATTTGCATCAACATAGGTTGATTTAAGTCTTTTTTTTCAGATTTTTTCGGATGCGACTGAGTTGAGTCGGGGTAATACCCAAATGAGAAGCAATATGTTGTTGTGCAATGCGTTGATCAAGATGGGGATAAGTGGCCTGCAATTTTAAATAACGTGTGGTGGCACTTTCTAAGACGAGCGCAATTTCTCGCGGCTCTTTATCAATGACCCAATTTTTTTCTAAATAGGCAATATAAAAATCTTTCAGGTCCGCATATTGATTCATTAATTGTTTTAATTTTGGATAGGGAATAGCAAGCAATGTTGTCGCTTCGAGGGCATCAATCGTAAATTCAGACGGTTTTTCAAGTAGAGAGGACACAATTGAACCCGCAAAATGCTGTTCAAGAAACAAATTTTTTGTATAAATCTCGCCATTTTGATCAGTAAAGTACGCCCGTAAAGCCCCCTGACAAACAAAATAGAGATGCGTCGAAATCTCGCCATTTCTGACTAAGACCTCATTTTTTTGTAATGTTTTAAAAACCAAAAATGAAGAAAAAACAGACCAGGTCTGTGCGCTTAATGGCGAATAAGCCATGATTTTTGTTTTAAAATCATGCAGATTTTTTTTGTATCGATCGATCGATGATATAACATATCTTATGTCAATAAATTGTACTATTTTATTGCTACCAGTTAATGATACGCCAACAAGTGTATATTGACCATCACTGTTTTTTTCTTCATTTTCAACAAAAAAAACGGGGGAACCACTAAATCCATCCAAGTTATGTTCCCATGTAATATTGTCAAGTTTTAACATATTTGATTTTGTATTTTCACCAGCATAATATCCATAAAATTTTTCTGGACTTGCATTAATTTTATTATCAGTACATGAGTTTTTATCAGAACAATGTGGATATCCAATAACAACAAATTTTTTTTCTGTATTACTTAGGATCTTCTTCCATTTTTCAGAAAGAGTACAAATAGTTTGAAGTTGAATAGCTCTAGATAATACGTGTTCTTTTTCTTTATCGTTTAATTCATCTTCTTTAACTTTAAGAATTAACAAATCAATAGGAGATTGATCTTTATTAAAAGAAGCTTTAAACTCATATTCAAATAAGAAACAATCATTCATTTTTTCGAGGGTGTATGATTCAGCTTTGACTGGGATATATAGTTTTGAGGGGTCTTTATTTTTCTCCAAACAGTGAGCTGCTGTAATGTAATAAAGTTGATTGGCATTATCTTTTACTATAAATCCAGTACCCCACATAAAAGGAGGATAATCCTCTGTTAAAGACATATCATTAGGATACTCTTCCAGGATGATATTAGGTGATACACAAGTTAATATTGACATAATTGATCATTCCTTCTTAGTTTATTCATCCCATTTTTTCAACTGTTCCAACTTCTCCCCAATTTTAATTTCCAACCCTCTTGGCACGGGTTGATACCAAT
>CAZDFJ010000081.1:0-1926 GCA_964504875.1 uncultured Burkholderiales bacterium
TCAAGCCATTCTTGCGTTTCTTCAGGATCAAGATCAGGCATATTGGACATATCTTCGTATGCCATGTTGCGTCTCCTAATTCAAAATACAGTTGAGGTTAATCTGTAAAGCCGATCAATTCATCTTATGAATGAATGATCTTTCTTAAAAAAAACAAAATCATGAAGTGAATACGCATACTCACCTCAAAAAAGACTATTTAGCAATGATCTTTTTGATATCATGCAGACCCCTTGATTGAAGGGAGTCGTATATTCAGAAGTGTATTTTTTGTTGTGGAATACACTAATGAGAAGAATATATTTTTTAATTGCTCATATTATGGATTGATTTGCAATAAAAATGCAATTTGCGTTGCAACAAAAATCAAGAGAAAATTAGGTAATTTGTCAGAAAATCTTTTAAAAATCATAGAATTATTGAAATATAAAATTTTTGTGAAATTTTTAAAGAAGGGGTGTGTAAGTGAGTTTTTAGAAAGGATAAAAACAAAAAGCCCTCACATTTTAGAATAAATGTAAGGGCGATAGATAGATTTTTTGGTGAGAATTAGATATTCACGC
The DNA here is from genome assembly GCA_964504875.1 of uncultured Burkholderiales bacterium. Lineage (GTDB taxonomy): Bacteria > Pseudomonadota > Gammaproteobacteria > Burkholderiales > CAZDFJ01 > CAZDFJ01. Next base: position 564 of record CAZDFJ010000081.1, read on the forward strand.
CATAATTTAAAGCGAGCGCCCGTAATCCACCTTGATAGCCTTGGCCTACCGCGCGGAATTTCCATTCATTATTATGACGATAAATTTCACCAAAAATCATAGCAGTTTCAATGCTCGCATCTTCGGAAAGATCATAACGTCCAATTTCTTGATTGGTTTCAGCATTGACCACACGAATATAAGCGTTTTTCACCATTCCGAAATTTTGACGGCGTTCTGGCGCATCATAAATTGTAACAGTAAAAGAAACTTTTTGAATATCACTTGGAACAGTGTCCAAGGTAATTTCAATGGCTTCATCATCGCCGTCGCCAGAACCTGTGCGATTATCGCCTAAATGTTTTACAGAACCACATTGAGAAGTCAATTGGTTATAAAAAATAAAATCGGCATCAGAGCGAACACGTTCGTTACTACTTAATAAAAATGCAGACGCATCGAGGTCAAAGTCTTGTCCATCCGTGGCGCGGGCATCCCAACCTAGGCCGATAAGGACGCGTTTTAATCCAGGAGCTTCTTTAGAAAGAGAAAGGTTACCACCTTTTTGTAAAGTAATTGCCATATGTCAAACACTCCATAAATGAATAATAATAGGTGATTTTTTTATGAATAAAACACGATGTTTTAGTAGTGTAAGTGATTTTATTCAAAAAGGCAAAGACAAAACACACACTATTTTTGAAATAAAAAAATCTATTAGGATCGAATAAAAGACAGAAAAAGATGATTTTAATTCCATTTTTTTTAGTGCATCTAAATGACAAGCTTGTTTGTTTTGAAAAGAGAATGAAGGAGAGAAGAAGGAAAGGAAAGAATAAAAAAAAAAGCGTACAAATTGTACGCTTTTTTACTTTCTCACTCACGAACGCTGAAAATGCTTCAATGAATGAAAAGGGATCCTGAGGCCAGATTAAACAGCTTGGATGTTCGCAGCTTGTTTGCCTTTAGGGCCTTGTGTTACTTCGAAAGAGACACGTTGGCCTTCTTTTAAAGTTTTGAAACCTTGCATTTGGATTGCTGAAAAGTGAGCAAAGAGATCTTCGCTGCCATCGTCTGGAGTGATGAATCCATAACCTTTCGCATCATTAAACCATTTTACAACACCAGTTTGCATATTTAGAACTCCAATTACAAAACAACGATTCTGTGCATGCAGTACACTATGAATCGATAAACTTCAAGAAATCATACAGCGTTTGATACAAAAGCAGATCCAATTGGTTTCCAGACCATTGAGATGGAAAGGGACGCTACAACTACTTTTCATACAAACGTTACAAAGAGTGCGTTTTGCACTTGAAATCTATTATACACGAGTCTAGAAATAAAAAAGCTTTTTTTCGTATTATTTTTGAAAATAAAT
>CAZDFJ010000082.1:0-1823 GCA_964504875.1 uncultured Burkholderiales bacterium
TAAGCCGTTCGCTAAAAAAGCATTCCATTATGTGGAGTGCTTTTTTTTTAATTTTTTAGAAAAAAATTAAAAAAACTTAGTTTTATGCTATAAATATATTTTATCGGCTGCCGTTAACAAAACAACAGATTAAGAAATTAAATTCATTGGCAGTCAGAAAAGAATTTTATGTATTCTTGTTAGTGATTGTAACAGTATTATTTTTTCTATTTATATTAAATAATATTATAAATAGTATTTTATTGTTATTTATTAGCAATATTTAAAAACAAATTAGGTGTTGTTTGGCCTGATTTTTAGGTGATTCATGAATAAAATGAAACATCAATAATAATTTATGGAGAAATGAGAAGATGAGCGATACAACAGTTTTGATTGCACAAGAAGCGGCCCAAAATGCACCAAAAACATTTGTTGGCAGAGGCAACGGAATTAATGTTTATGATACAGCAAATATTTATGGTAAATCAGGAACCGAAACAGCGAAATTGCAAGATAGTGCAAATGCAACCATTGATCAAAATATTGGTCGTGTTGAATTTGCCGGAAATATGGCAGATTATTCGTTTCAAATGGACGGCAATCAAGCCCATGTTTATAAAGGGGGAATACAAATTGCGCTCATTGGGATTAATGGTGGGGCAAACGGGACAGGTGTTGCCTTTGCAGATGGGACAACTCAATTAAAAATTACTGGCTTAAATAAGGGGACTGTTGGTGGTCAAGCGATCACAAATACAACTTCAACCTCTGTCAATCCAACGGCGTTAGGGAATAATTTTTCTACAACAGATAAAGCAACTGTTGGTACGCCAGTTAATACCACAAGTACAGATACAAATTTGGCATTTTTAGATGCAGGACGTTCCATGACTTTGATCGATAAAGCAAAAGTCTATGGTGGAACAGGAACGGAAATTCTTAAAATTGGTGGGAACGCGGAAATCACAACCGATCAAAATATTGAACGTGTTGAATTAAGTAATCAATTGTCTGACTGTGGTTTCAAAATCACAGGAAATACGGTTTCGATTTATTCAAAAGCGCAACCAACGATTATTATTGCATTGATTGCTGTTCAAGGGGATAGTGATGGTACCATTCTTGCGTTTAAAGATGGCTCAACGCACTTAAAAATTAAAGGATTAAATCAAGGGATTTTAGGAAATATTGATTTTACAAATACGAATCCTTTAACAACTGATTCCAATACAATTGGTTCTTTTGATACAACAGATAAGTCAACTGTTACTAATACAGGAGCAGGGACAGGAACGGGTACGACAACAACGACTCCATTAACATCAAGTAGCGTTAGTGTGACAGCAGGTAATACCACACCTGTTGATGCCTCCACACTAGATGCGACATTTAGTTTTGCACAAGGTAATTATACTTATAATATTGCTAAATTTGGGGCAGGTGACAAATTGGCCTTCGCGGCTAACGCAGCATTAAGTATTTTGAACATTTTTTAAATATAAAATGAAAGATATACAATATTGGCAGGCAGGGCGATAGATTTTACAGAATGTTTTACACGTTCATCATTTTTAGGAACAACTGCGGGAACAGCACCACAACTATGGGATTATAGTGGAACTCATACTGGAACAGATTGTTTCTTAGGAGACGGAAATAGCACACTTTCAAACGTTGACTATATTCCTACATCATGGGGTGGAACGGGAACATATTATACAATAACAATATTACAAGCAATAGGTGGATATATTACGCCAACGGGTAAAAATGGCAATATTTATATTGGAAGTGGTCTCACAGCAACTATTACAATAACGCCATTGAGCGGTAAATCCGTA
>CAZDFJ010000083.1:0-1694 GCA_964504875.1 uncultured Burkholderiales bacterium
TTATTTCCACAAGATTGTCTCATTGACATATTCAGGGAGAAACTGTTTATTTTGCTTAAGAAAATAATAAAAACGACTATCTAATAAGAACGTAATACCCGCATCGGTTTCATGGCGATTAATACGCCCCAGTTGTTGCCCAAGCGTCACAAGAGTTTGATAATGAATCCAATCCAAATGATGATCATATTGATAAGCACAAAAAGTATCAGCGCGATTGGGATAAGGCACCCGAATAATAATTTGAAAACGGGCGCGATCATCTTTAAAATCAACGCCTTGATGACAGCTTGGGCTCATAAAAACATCATCCTGGTCTTGCGAATGAAAAAAAGCTTTTAGTTTCGGCATAAAATTGTATTCATGGTGAACGAGTAAACGCCGGCCGACAGGCGTATTTTCTAAAACCTGCATAATGTCTCGTGACATTTTATAAGAAGTTGTATGAATCAAGCCTTTCACATTTTGTAATTTTGGAAGTGTCAAAATTCTTAGAAGAATATGCGCTAATTGATGAATATTTTCCTCCCAGTGCGCATAACCTGTATTAATCATAAGCTCTTTATGACAGTAAATAGGACGTATTTTCGCAGGAATAGGACTTGTTACACCAATTGTTTCTACATGATCTGTTTTTAAACCAAAGGGCGCGCAAAAATGCGCCACATCATAAATCGTGCCGCTCATGAATACAACGCGTTCATATTCCGCAAACAAGCGGGCAGCATGACGTTCTATTTGAAGCGGCACCCATGTTAATAAATGAAGGGGTTCTGATTTCGGTTTTTCTTCTTGTTTTGACTTGAATAATTCATGCCTGACGACAAAACCGCCTTCTTGCTCCATTTGTAATAAAGCTTCTAATTGCGCCACTTTAAAATGAACATATTTTTTTAAATCAGGCAATTCTGAATCATCACTCAGGGCATAAAACAAATCATTTTCATCAATTTGGAGTTGCCCCGCCATCATTTGATCAAATTCTTCCTGGGCAATTTTTTCTACTTCTGGCCTGAGAAAATCAATCCATTCCGTCGCAGTCAAGTGCGCCATTTCTGAAGGAATATGATACGATTTGACATGAAAAGCAGCGATATTGCGCAGAACATGCTCTAATTCATGCGCTTCATCAATGATTAAAATCTTACGAGGCGCCAAACGCGCTTTGATATTTCCTTCTTCATTCCAGCGGCCAGGCCCATTAAACCAAAATGAATGAAAATTACAAATCGCCCGGGGCGCATCCATCACCTCACGCAACTTGACATAATAGGGACAACATGTTTTTGGCAAGACAGAAACTTTATCTGAATCATACAAAGTCACGGTAATATATTCCGCTAAAAACTTTTGTTCTTTCGTCAAATACGGGCATTCTTGTACTGAGCGATATGTTGATTCTTTTTGATTATGTGTCACACAAGGCGAATTTTTTTTGCCTTTTAAAACTGGAAACATTGGAAAATCTTCTGCATATTGATCTTGCAGAAATTTCCGCGGAGTAATGATATAGCCAGACGCATAACTTTGTAACAATGTCACTGCAATCGCACTTTTCCCTGTGGCCACAGGCGCTTGAATCACAACATATTTTTTCGTTGTTTTTTCAAATTGTGTGAGTAAATCATGTTGCGCGGGCCGAATGCTCGGAAAAACATCAAAAGGAAAAAAATCAAAAAGTGTTTTCATGAAAA
>CAZDFJ010000084.1:0-1524 GCA_964504875.1 uncultured Burkholderiales bacterium
TGCGCCCATAGCTTAATTGGATAGAGCACCAGACTACGAATCTGGCGGTTAGAGGTTCGACTCCCCTTGGGCGCACCAATTTTGAAATGTTTTAATTAAAAAATTGCTTTTTTTAAAGTATCTTCGACTTTGAAATGTAAATTAAGTGGAGAGGTGGCTGAGTGGTCTAAAGCGCTCGCCTGCTAAGTGAGTTCACGAAGAAATTTGTGACGAGGGTTCGAATCCCTCCCTCTCCACCATCTAATGGTGATTAATATAATGGGGTAGACAGATGTTGGCTGAAGTTATTTCATTATTGCCATTTTTTGCCAACATGCACGGCGAGTTTGCGGTTTCGGTTGGTGGCGAAATTGTATATCAGAAGAACTTCTCTTATTCTGACGCGCCTTACATTGTTGATAAAAATTCACAATATTTGATCGCATCCATTACAAAACAGTTTACAGCGTCGGCGCTTTTACGTGGTCTTTATGATAGAGAAATAGCGCGTGGAGGGGAAATCGATCCTAAGCCCCTAAAAAAGCTTATTGAGACTGATTTACATAAGCCAATTTCATTTTTTCTACCATCAAATAATCTGATTTGGAAAAATAGTATGCCAGCGTGGGCAAATACTGTAACAGTTCATAATTTGTTGACGCACACATCGGGAATCAGCTTCAAAAACCACCTTGAATTTGCGGAAACTTGTGATGATATGCCCGGAAAAAAGTTTTCATACTCAAATGCCGGCTATGTTTTGATCGGTAAAATTATCTCGGAACTTTCTAAAGAGTCTTTGGATACTTACTTTAAGCGTGTTTTGTTTGATTTGGCTGACATGAAAGAATCTTTTCTTCCTTTGAGTGGAACACCAAAGAGCTTAAAAACACAGGATAATTTCAAAAAATTGGCTTTGGGTTTTAATTACAACCTTATCAGTCCACAAGTGACCTTTGATTTAGCCGATGAGAAGGTGGCTTTCGAGGAACTCGATGTTGCTGGCGGCATAGTTTCGACGGCGCGGGATTTGATAAAGTGGAATAATGCTTTATATGGTGGCAAAATCATCCCAAAAGAGCTTGTAGAGCTCATGACCAGTCAATATGTTTCAGTTCCAGGCGATGACGACGGGCGATGGTACGGTTATGGAATTTATATTTATTCGCATGGCAATAAAGTTTGTTATAGCCACAAAGGCGGAAGTCCAGGTTATCAGTCAAAGTTGATTTATATTCCAGGTTCTGGAATCACAATTGTTCATTTATCCAATAGCCAGGTTAATTATGAAAGTTACAAGTTTGAAATGGAGAAAATATTTAAACTAAATCAATGTGATGCCGCCAAGGCTGAAGCGATATTCGATGAACAATTCCCTGATTACAAATTACAACTTAAAACCCGAATGAACATTTTTGATTTTTCTACTGCGTTAAAAAATGCTTATTTAAAAAAAGTTGTCTAATCTTTAGACACTATTAAATATTAGTTATTATCGAAAATGATAAAAATCGATAATAGCGTTGTTTTTTATTCGCTTTCAAG
>CAZDFJ010000085.1:0-1502 GCA_964504875.1 uncultured Burkholderiales bacterium
AAAATGATAATTTCCAGCAGTAGAAACACCGCTTGCACTGGCTAAAAAATATTTCCATGTGGATAAAGAATAGGTTTGTCAGCAGGGAGCGGTGTTGTGATATCTAGTCCGCTTTATAGCGTAATCAAGACCATGCCGCGGAGTTCACGAAAGAGGCCAAACGAGAACGCACATGGTCTGATTGTAACGATCAATGAGGAAGGGGGCGTCCTGGTTTAAACGTGAAAATTTCAGGACGAGTAACATCAACGGTGACATTGACCCAATTCATTTCAGCAGGCGAGCCAAATGTTTCAACACGAGTAAAATTCTTAATAGGCATTTTTGTTTTGGGATGTTTAAGCGGTTGATCCACCCGATAATGATGGGTATCACCATGCACTAACACAACATTTTTGGAAGTATTTAAAACATGTTGTGTTAAATGATCGACAAAATCATTAAAGCCTGTCCGATATTTATGATCCCGAGGCAATTGAAAGCCTAAATTCGCTTGAATAATAATCATGATGGCTTTGATCTGCTCTTGTTTAGCGAGTTGAAATATTTGCTCGAGCCATGCTAAATTGGCCTGATTTCGGGCAAAATATTCCTGATTCGCCTCATCAGAACGGCCATAATTATTATTGCTGCCTGGTACATTCAAACCCGCAAAAAGCACGCCCCCGTAAATCCAATAAACATTTTCACGATAGGCGGCATATTTGGAATCGATGACGCCTTGGCGAGTCAATTTGATTTTATTTATTCCTAGACTTTCATTTGTTGCGGTAAATAATTGCCGCAAAAAATTGAGCCGCTCAACAGGATCATAATTACCACTTAAAAATCGGTGACAATCTGTCCATTCATTATCGCCAAAAACAAAAATAAAGGGCGCTTGTGATTTTTGAAATTGTTGAAGGCGTAATTTAAAAATATCATCTGAACAAAAAGAAATGCCGTTTTTAATATCCCCATCATGCACAATAAATGCAGGACGGGTTTGATTCACTTCTTGAATAAAATGAGGAAAAGCCGTTTCTTCAGAAGAAAGATATGGATAATCTCCCATCAAGGCAAACTGAAATTTTGCGGGAGAAGGGCCCTCTAATTTTGGAGGCGCGGCGGCATAAATTTGTATGGAAAACAATAAGACCGAGAAGAAAACAAGTAGGTGGCGACTGATGGAAAAAAAAGCAGACATTGTCATTGTCCTGTACAAAAAAATAAAGGCAACTCAATTGAGTTGCCTTTTAGTTCAATAGTAAGAACCGGCCAACCGACGGAATCTTAGTATAAACGGGGAGGTAATGTTTGACTACGTAAACGTTTGTAATGACGTTTAACTGCTGCTGCCAATTTACGTTTACGTTCCGCTGTGGGTTTTTCATAGAATTCACGGGCACGCAATTCTGTTAATAAACCTGTTTTTTCAACAGCACGCTTGAACCGACGTAATGCAACGTCAAACGGTTCATTTTCTTTTACACGAATACTAGGCATACGATCACTAATCCAAT